>JAEUWH010000113.1 GCA_016785955.1 Pseudobdellovibrionaceae bacterium
AAACTAATATTTGAATTTATTGAAGTTTGGTACAATCGACAAAGATTACATTCTTCACTTGATTACATGACACCAGAAGAGTATGAATTTAAACAACTTGCCGCCGCATAAAATGGTGTCCACCAAACTGGGGCTAGATCATTTGTCAGGTCTGTTTTCTTCGGAAAGTACTGACGAAGGATTCCAATTCTATTCTCATTTGTACCCCTCTGGTAGCTTGAATACGGATCGCAGAAGTAGACTTTGATCTTCACTTTCTTTTCATAGTTGAGGTGATCCGAGAACTCCTGGCCTCGGTCATTGGTCATCGACTTTTTAGGAAGCCCTTTCAGAGCAGTGATGGTTTCCTTCGTCACTTTCTTCGCAAACTTTCCATTGAGTTTTCTAAACTTATTGAATCTTGTCTTGCGGTCGGTGATGACCAGCACGGCTGATTTGTGGTTCTTTCCAACCATCAAGTCTCGTTCCCAGTGGCCCACTTTCTTGCGTTTATTCGCCTTCTTTGGACGCTTGGAAATGGACCTTGCATTTTGGATCTTTCCACGACGATCTTCAGAGGGAAAACGCTTCTTTCTGGTCCTTCGAGACCGACGCAAATTCCTCCATAGTTCGCCACCATTTTCACGGTCCTCATAGATGAACTTATAGATCGTCTCGGCACTGACTGTCTCCTCACCCTCAACTCGAAGCCTGTTTGAGATTTGCTCTGGTGACCACTTCAGTTCAAGCCGCTCAATGATCTTCGTCATGATCACTGGGTTCATCTTATACGGCCCGTGCTTCGACTCCTCCCGGGCAGTGGCCAGTCTCTGGGCTTGCTTCGGGCGATAGCCTCTGAGACCTATATTTCGTGAAATTTCTCGCCCAATTGTACACTTGTGAAAGCCAAGCTTGTCAGCTATCGCAGACTTTGATAGTCCGGCATCGAGGCCGTCTTTGATTCGAAGACGGTCCTCGCCGGTCACCCGACGGTATTCCATTTTGCAACTCCATTTTGTAGTAAAAACTGAGTCGCAAATGGCCCGTCAGGTGGCTACCTTCAACTCAGCTTGTTATTGTCTGAGTTGCACTGGAAATAATTTTTCGGGAATGATTAAAATTGTGACAGGTAAAATTATAATCACTTCTGAAAAAATCATCTCTCTTGACAGAGCAAGTAAAGAAACCATTAGTAAAAATGAATAAACTATAATTAAAAAATATCTCAAATCTCACATCCTTGAAAATTTAATCTAAGTTCCATCTCCACTTAAAATAACTCGAACTCCACCGAGTTTTTCAATACGGTGTGGAAACGACCCACCAGGGCTACCTATAAACATTCTGTTTTTCTGAATGTTTAGTCGATTAGAAAGAGCACCGACGGTATTAGGACTAAAGATTCCATTCACTAATATTAAATCAATTTTAAGTTTGGGGTAAATTTCATCGATGATTTGAACATAGTTTGACAGTTGATCTGCATATTTATCTTTTTCTTGAGATAAATAACAGACTGTTAAATTTTTAGTCTGCTCATTTTTTAAAACGTATTGCACGGCTTCATTGAGAGTAGCTAAAGTATCATTTTTAGAAAAATACAATACTGGTACCGAAGTTACTTTTTTAATTAAATCGAATAAATTTTCAACTAACTTTAATTTTATGGGCGGCAGCAAGCTAACTGAATAATGCACGGCTAATAACAAAATACGCAAAAGTGATGTTCTTAACAGTAAAAACATAATTAAAGCTAGGGTGACTACGAAATAGGTTAAAAAAATCAAAGATCCTTTTGGGTTCAAATAAATGTTTCCAAGAACGCCAACTCCCAGCAAAGTTAAACTTCCAAAAATGTAAGACCAAGGGGCTTTTGTTTCGCGCGGTAATCGGGCTCTTCGAAGCTTTAGAATCGCATTTCCAATTGCAAAAAAAGACATTACAAATAGAAATGATAAAGTATAGACGCCTGCCAGATCCGTCGTTTTTCCACTGGTTACAAAATAGATCGAAATACAAGTTGCCAAGAATCCTAATATGATCCAATGATTTGTACCTCGCCATTTATTCTGAACAAGCAAGATGTCTGGCATGCAGCGATCCATAGACATTCTTCGAACAAGCCCCTGAATTCCAACAAAGCTTGTAAGCACTGCTCCAGATAAAACTAAAAATGCATTTACCGCAATCCATTGGCTAAAACCGTCTCCAATTGAAAGACTGCCTAAATGGGATAAGAATCCCTCACCGAGACCGCTAACATCTCTTAAGGGCACCATTGAAATTCCTAAAAGCGCTATAAGTGGATTGAAGATCATAACCGCAATCCACATATTTCTGAGAGTCTTTGGAAAAACACCACTTTTTTGTTCTTCAATAAAATTTGCTGAACTTTCGAATCCGCTGATGCCTAATAAAGAAATTGAAAAACCCAATATTAAGGACTTCATCCAATTTATATTTTCAAGATCTAATCTAAAGTTATCAATCAAGATCGAGGGGTTCATTATCACAAACATCAGTCCTGAGCCGACCAAAGCTATCAAAGTTAAAATATGAAAAACAAATATGCAAATGGCTACTTTTGCGGACTCACCAATACCCAGAACGGCAAGAAATGCAAAAAAGCCAAGTAAAGCTAATACTCCTGTTGTTGGATCTAGGCTTGGGACTATTACTTTTAAATAGTGAATAGCCTCACTAGAGCTAATGACAGCAGTTGCCACATACGATAGAATTGTCAGGCCAGCCGCAGCTGCGGCAATTTTTTTTGAAGTCGTATTTAACAACAGTGTGTAAGTACCGCCATTCAAAGGAAGCGCACTACCGACTTCAGAATATATCTTTCTAAAAAAATACAGGGTGATCCCTACGATTGCTAAGACGATTGGAGCTAAGATGCCTGCTTGTGTAATGGCCAATGCGGATACATACAGACAGCTGGAGGTTATATCGTTTCCACATATAGCGGTCGAGGACCATTCGCCGAGAAGATTTTTGTGTTCAGGCTCCGAGCTTTCCGGCCTGGTCTTCAAATCGTCGATTGAAGAAACAATACCTTTACCAGCGAATTCACTGATCGCTTCCTCGCTAAAGTTAATTTTTTTATCCATATGAATTATATATTAATTACTATCGACTGATATAACAACTAAAAATGATTAGAACTGATTCAGCCGACGAATCGCTCCCGATAACTATCTTTTCCCCATCTTGACGATTTTGGTAAAAACTTAAATATCACCCAATGATAAATGACTCTCGGAGCAAATCGTCTGAACAGGTGCAAAAACCAAGCGTCAATAGTAACAGGAACCCTCAATGGTGGCCTTTTTCTTTTAATGAGTCTTGCAACTTTATTTGCTATTGTTTCCGGTGTTGCGATTGTGTGCTTCATTGTCCATTCAATCAAGATCTCCATATACTTGTAGTGGTAGAAATAAGGATCTTTTCCATTTGAAAGAATCGAGTTCAAGCTCTGTGTTGTCAGTCTTGTCTTTACAAAAGCGTCAGAATTTATAAACCCAGGTATAACTGATGAAACCTTTATATTCCAAGGTTTGACCTCGTACCAAAGCGACTCTGTCGCGCCCTCAAGAGCAAACTTGGACCCACAATAACTTGCCATAGTAGGCATACCAACAAGTCCGGCTGCAGATGAAATATTAATTATTTGTCCGGATCTTCGTTTTCTCATTTGAGGCAATACAAGCGCAATCAAGCGCATAGGCGAAATGTAATTCACATCCAAAATATCCCGTCTGTCGTCTGCGGTTGCATCTTCAACAACGGATCTCAATGCCAGGCCTGCGTTGTTAATCAGAACATCTATTTTTCCAAAACGATCAAGAATTTTGCCAATCAGATCTATTCTTTGTTGTTTGTCGGTAACATCAAGCTCTGCAATCATAAGATCATCTGAATCTTCAATTCCTTCATGTTCAAATCGTTGCAAAGACGATTTCCTGGCCGTAAGAACAAGTTGATATTCTTCCTCGGCGATGAGCTTCTTTGCAAAAGCCAAACCAAGACCTGTGCTAGCTCCAGTAATCAAGACTACTTTCTTAGGTGACATCAATACCCCTCCTTCTCATTCAGACATAGAGTTTTCAATTTTCTTTAGGTCCTTTTTTTCAAAATTTTCAGAAACGAAATTCCAGTTTATAGAGTCCCAAAAATCATTTAAATAATTTGCTCGTGAGTTTCTGTAATCAATGTAATAAGCATGCTCCCACACGTCGCACACTAGTAGCGGCATCTTATTCTCAAGATCTATGACATCTGCATTGGTGGTATTAATAATTTCCAATTTATTATTGCTTTTATTAAGTGCCAACCAAGTCCAGCCAGAACCAAAAATAGACAAGGCTCGTTCCAGAAAAAGCGGTTTTAGTTTTTCAATTCCACCAAAATCTTTGTCAATTTGTAGGCTCAGACTTGAGCCTTTTTTAATTGAAATCTTGGCTGGTGTGAGTCCTAGCCAGTAAAAAGTATGATTGAACGACTGTGCGGCGTTATTAAATAATGCGCCCTGACTATTTTTAATAATTTCTATTAATGATCTTCTTTCGGAATCTATAGTTAGCTTGTTCAGATTATCGATATAAGCTTTGTGATGTTTCCCATAGTGAAACTCAATTGTTTCGGCATCTAGAAAAGTATTCTTACTAAAATCGATTGTTGGTAATTTGAACATATAATATCTCCTTTTACTTGATTATCGCCAATTCTAATGCATAAATAAATAATAACAAAAGTAAGGATTCCATACTTATTATGAATGCATATAATTTTAATCATCTTTATTACTTTTATATCACTGCGAAACTTGAGGGTATTACCGTCGCGGCAAAACACTTAAATACAAGCCAGTCGTCTCTGAGCGTTCAAATTAAGAATTTAGAGCACAACATTGGCAAGTCTCTTTTTAAAAAAGTTGGTCGACATATCGAGTTGACAGAGGACGGAAAAGAGTTGTTTCAATTTTGCAGAAGAGGTTTTGAGGCTTTTGAAGAAATGTCAGATCATGTTCAAAAGTCAAAGACCGCAATGGGCGTGAGGCTTAACATTGGCGTCTCGTCCGATATTGATCGTCCATTTATTACTGAAGTAATTGCCAAAGTAATTCGAAGCAAACCTTTGCGAAAACAGCCTTTGATTAAGTTAATTTCTAAGGAATCGGCAGTTGTGTTGGATCTTCTGAAGGCTGGTGAAATTGATTTTGCAATTACCACAAATGCCACCATAGACGGGCAAATTAAGTTACATAAAGAATTAATTTTCCCAGTTATGGCATTTGCCTCTAAAGAGGTTCTAGTCAATTTGAAGAAAAAAACGGCCGCTGAGGCACTTAGAGAACAATCGGTCGGCGCCGTATTGCCATCCAAACCGACTATCCTAAGAGCCGAAATCGAATCCTATTTTGTAAAACGAAAATTTTGGCCAGTGGTAACCTTTGAAAGCAATATTATGGCTTCTGTTATTCGCGCAGCAATTGATGGCCTTGGCATCGCCCTACTTCCAACAGTTTATGTGAGTAGGGAATTAAAATCAGATAAATTATTTTCATTTTCATCTGACATTTTATGGAAACATAGACTAATGATTGTGTCCCAAAATAGCAGATTACCTGAAGAAAAAGCATCAATTCTTGAACAGCTTTTAGAAGATCTGCAAAAATTGATTAACTCTGAAAAAAAGAAGCCCTAAAATGAATCTAAGAAAATTTAATAAGATATTTTTAAGCACCTATATCAAGATTCGCAGACTACTTGATTTAAAAGAAGATTTTGATGAAATGGGTGCTCGCGATTCAATTATAGAAAATATTGAATTTAAAAGCGGAAATGCCTGGGGATTAATTTTTGCGATTCTTGTTGCTTCTGTTGGTTTGCACGTAAATTCAACTGCAGTTATCATCGGCGCCATGCTTATATCTCCCTTAATGGGCCCAATAGTCGGTGCTGGGTTTTCTTTGGCTGTCCATGATTTTGAAAATTTAAAGCGATCAGTTTTAAATTTATCCTACGCCGTAGCAATTAGTATAATAACGTCTGCTCTATTTTTTTCTCTTGCTCCGTCATCTGGCGCTCATTCTGAACTCATCGCAAGAACTCAACCTAATTTTTACGATGTACTAATTGCATTGTTTGGAGGAGCTGCGGGAATCGTTGCTAGCACAAGAAAAAGTAAAAGTAATGCAATCCCAGGTGTTGCTATCGCAACCGCTCTAATGCCACCCCTTTGCACTGTTGGATACGGGCTGGCGAATTTTACACCCACTTATTCGATTGGCGCTCTTTACCTATTTTTAATAAATACGCTATTTATTTTCTTATCCACATATGTTTTCGTAAGATTTCTTAATTTTCGTACTGAAGTAGACAAAGATCCAGAACGAGATAAGCGTATTCATAAATGGATGGGATTTGCAGCCATACTCATTGTTATACCTAGTATTTTTATGGTCTGGTATCTTCATAAAAGGACCTCTTTTGAAGTTGGTGTGAATTCATTTATAGAAAATGAAATCGCAAGCCACAAACTAATTGTTGGAAAATCTAAAGTGAATTTTAGTATTAAGCAATCAAGCGTAAATATTAAAATTTTTGGCGATACCTACAGCGAATCAGAAATTTTGAATTTAACGAAAATTTTGAATGAGAAGTACGGAATCAATGATGTTGATCTCACAATTAAGAATGAAGAGCCTGATGTACTAAAAGAGGCTGATCTTGATCAAAAATATCTTTCAAAACAGGAATTTTTGAACTTTCAGCAATCTAGATTAAAAAATGAGATGAACGAACTTATTGAATCTATAAACACGTTCAATCAATTCGAGAGCGGCCATTATGGTGGCAACAGCTATACTTTGGCGATCAATAATGAATCTGCAAAGCCCATAATCGAAGTTCAATGGGCGAAAAAGCCAAAATCAAATGAAATTAAAAAAGCTGAAGTCTTGATTTCCCAAATTCTTTTAAAACATAAATATTCATTTCTACACAAATAATACGAAATTAGTATTTATACGATATTTTAGTTCTATTTTTCATACAACTTCATTTTGTGTATTCTGATATCACAAAAAGAAGGGAGTTGTATGAATTGTGTTTATGAAAATTTTTTACCGACCAGCTCTACAGTTAGGCAATGTTCTTATTTATTAAATCAGATTCAAAAAAACATTTCTGCTAGAAATGTATCCAGCAGAATTATTCGTTTGAATCGCAATCAGTATCGAGCATGGATAAAAATTGAAAAACTGAATGGAGAGCATGAGGTTACTACATTAGGAAAAACAGTCAATGATTGCTTTTCCGAAGCAATCGATCTTGCAAAAAGCACCGATCGCAAATTTGAAAATATAATTACTAATTAAGGAGGATTATAAAATGTCAAAAACGTTACTTAGAACTTTAGCAATAGCATTCGTTTCTTTAGGAATAAATTTGAACAGCTATGGACAAACTGAAATCATAGGCTCACGGCTACCGTCTGAATTGGTGGTAGATAAGAATTATGGAAACCATGAAGATGTGCAAATTACTTTAAACGGAATATTCCCAAACGGATGTTATCAAAAAGGTGAGACTTTAGTCGAGAAAGTTGGAAACGAAATTTTTATTAAAAATAGAGTTGTTTTTCATAAGGATACAATGTGCACGATGGCTTTGATTCCATATTCAGACTCTATTCAAATCCACAATTTAGAGATAGGAAAACACATCGTCTTTGTAAAAGATAAGTTTGGAAACTACCAACAGATTAAGTCTTTTATTTTAAATTGATCTATTTTTGCTATGGATCGCATATTTTCTATATAGTTTTGTATTTGTATAAAGTGTCCGAAAATAGAGATGAATGATTAACTAAAAGGAGAAAAAATGAAGACGAAATTAAGATTTGTAGGATTAGAAGCATTTTCCCATCACAGAGACTACATTTTCGATATTCTAGATACTACAATTGCTAGATTTGATTTAAATGATAAATTCCAGAGTGAAATTGTAGTCCGTAAAGAGTCAAAAAAATACAATCCGAATATTGAATTTTACACTTGCGAAATTAATTTTTTCGGTGACCGAAGGCGCGGACATTTGTTTTTCAAAAAAACAAGCAAGAACTTCTATGAGGTTGTTAAGAAAACATTGGCAGCCGCTGAAAAATCTCTAAGACGAGAGTCTAAAACTAGACTCTCAAGAATGAGAAAACTTTGTATCATCCCAAACAACATACAATTAACAGCGGCTTAGAGGAGGAAAAATGAAAAAAGAAAACAATAATGATCAAAACCTAAAAAAGATCTTAATGGATCGATTGAATTGGGATTTCAGGGTCAGCAAATCAGATGTCAAATTATTTGTCAAAAATGGGATCGTAGCCATTTACGGATACTTTGATAAAAATTTTCGTAGAGCCGCGGCGATAGAGACGATTGCTTCAACTCAAGGAGTGCTGGCTACAATTGATAATACTCAGGTTTTAGGCGATTACCATCGAAGCGATACGGAGCTTGAAACGATTCTTGAAAAGCGATTACTCGATCAAAAGTTGACTCATGGAGAATGGGTTAAACTCAATGTTCAAGATGGCGTAGTGACATGGGAAGGATCAGTTTGTCAGTCAAGATTCAAAGCTTGGATATCTAAAATTACTTGGGAGCTTTCAGGAGTAAAGGACTGTTATAACTTTGTAAGGATTGTAAGTTCGCGTCCAAACGAGTCACAGATTCAGATTTCTGATATGTTACATGAAGCAGTGATTCAATGATTTCTTGCCCCTCCCTGTAAACTTGATCTTCAATTCAATACCGGCTTCTTTTTAAAAACTTCAATCGATTAACTTTAACAAGAAGGTGGCGGGTTCCCGCCACCCATTCGTAAGTAAAATCTTAAAAATTTCAATCACTTGTCCTTGAGTAAAAGATCGGTGACAAAGTGACCGTGAATTTACTACATGAATAAAGCTTAAAATGTCAGTCCAAATCAAATCATGTCATCTATATTAGACCTGGAAACGTTAAGTTAAGTGAATTGCTAGGCACCAATCTTGTACTACGGCATATCGGAGGGGTACTTGGGTGAAGCATTGCATACTCTTAATAGACGATAACATTGCTTATCGTCGTTCAAAAACAGACTTCCTTGAAGACGAAGGCTTCTTCGTTCGCGCAGTCGAAAGCGGAGATGAAGGCATTGCCCTCATCCGACAGCATGTTTTTCCCTTTTCACTCGCATTGGTTGATTACCATATGCCGGATATGAAAGGACCACAAACGATTCAAAAAATTCGGGAGCTGGACCCAAACATTACGATCTTAGCTTTATCTGGCGATGACTCAATTGAAGCCCATAACGAATCTTTGGAATCGGGAGCTGTTTTCTTTGTCGGTAAAGACGTCGGCGAAGCCAAATTCCTTGGGATACTTCATCGAGCCTGTCGCGAAATCGAAAGACGCACCAAACCTGTCGTTATCGCTCCACATAATGAGAACCAGAAACTGATCGCATCCGTTGGGATGGTTGGCGTATCCGAGGCTATGGCCGAAGTCGCAAGGTTAATTTTAAAATTTGCTCCTTCCTCTGATTCCGTGCTCATACGAGGCGAAAATGGCACTGGGAAAGAACGTGTCGCTAGAGGCATCCATCAAAATTCAAATAGAAAAACAAAGCCTTTTGTTGCTGTGAACTGTGCTGCTATTCCAGAAAATTTGATTGAGAGCGAACTATTCGGTCATGAAAAGGGAGCCTTCACAGGAGCAATACGACCGCGGATCGGACACTTTGAAGCTGCGGACGGAGGAACAATATTTTTGGATGAAATCGGAGAAATGCCGAAGCATCTGCAAGCAACCCTTCTTAGGGTCTTGCAAGAGAAGACGATTACTCCAGTTGGCGCTGTTACAAGTCGGAAGGTTGATTTCAGATTGATCTCAGCAACCAATGCGGATCTTGAAACACTCATCGCAGAAAAAAGCTTTCGCGAAGATCTATTCTTTCGACTTAATGTTCTACCTATCAACATTAAGCCGCTTCGTGATCGTCCAGAAGATATTCCAGTTTTAGCGCACTCGTTCTTAGAAAAAGTTAATCAGGAGTCTGGAGAGCGGAAAGTATTGCTCGAAAGTGCTGCCGAAGAACTTCAAAAAATGAAGTGGCCTGGGAATGTTCGTGAACTTGAACATTGCATACGCTTTCTTGCGAATATGTCTTCAGAAAAGACCTTGGATGCCAGCCTATTAAAGAGCCGCAGCGATCTGAATAGGCCGAAGCAAAAACCAGCCGATTTAGAGGCACTCAAATTCACGCAAATGTCTTCTGAGAAGACTTTGGTTTTGAAGGCTCTTGAGCAAGGTGGAAATATTTCCGCAGCGGCCCGGATTTTAAATATCAGCCGAAGCACTGTCCGAGAGAAAATGAAGAAGTACGATATAGAGTTCAAACCACTTACCGAGGGGGTAGAAGTATGAAAAAGAAAATCTTAATAGTTGTAGCAGCCTTAATTGGAGTGAACGTCACTGCGTTTGCTGATGCCGAACAGGCCAAGAATTTAACACCACTTCAAAAAGCGCAGATCGCTTGGGCCATCAGAATTTTGGGTGAAACAAAAACACTGACGATCGATCAAAATCAGTGTGTTGAGTTCGACCAAGACATTTTAAATGTCCTTGAAGCCGATGGTCATATTCAATCAGGTGGGGCAAAGCCCTCGTCTATATGCGTAGGTGCCAACGGTGGAATTACAAAGTAGTATATATGAAAAAGGTAAACTTTAAGATCATGCCAATTGTTGGCCTTGCGGTTTTTGCAGCGGGAGCAGTTTTTATGAAATCATCAAACTATGAGAGAACTTTACGAGTTGCATTTCCAGTTAAGTTGAAAGCAGCGGCGTATGAGCCAACAAATATCAATCTCGATCACGAATACATTTTTTTAGAGAATGTCTTTTCACCACTTGTGGAGATCTCAAAAGATGGATCTATCGAATCCGGTGTGGCTGAAAAAATGGATTGGATAGGAGACGAATTAAAACTGACTATCAGAAAAACATTAAAGACAGCTTCTGGAAAACAGATCACTCCCGATGACGTTGTCTTTTCCCTGAAGCGATTATTGGTTCTTTCCGGAAATACTCACGGTAATTTCAAGGACATTGTTTGCCCAGGGGTAAACTTGAAAACTGTAGAAGATGACTGCCCTGGAATTAGAAAAGACCAAGACAGTGTTTTTCTGAATGCCAAAGGTCGAAAATCTTTTTTGATGCCGATGCTTGGAGCTATTGATTTTGCTGTAATTCCCAGAGCGAGCGTCGATCCGAAGACTTTGAAGATAGTTGATTTTTCTGAAACCAGCGGACCTTATTGGTTAGAGAAAGAAGATGAATCGGGAGAGGCTACACTGAAGCTAAACCCGCATCACTATTTTGCATCAAAGAAAGTCGCGGAAAAAATCATCTTTGTTCCTACGGATACAACGAAGCCTGAAAGTAGCTTGAAAGATTTAGAAGAAGGTCGTGTTGACCACTTAACAACAATTGATGCGTCGAAAGCAGATAAGATTATTCGCTTTGCGCAGAAGCATCCAGACTTTGAAAGTCACGTTACAATGAAAATTCGTAGCCTATTCATTGTTTTCACAGAACGAGGACGCAAAGAACTGTCTTCTGATGAACGTCGTTATATTGGCGACAAGGTGAAAACCGTATTTTCTTCGATCTACGCAGAGATTCCTGGTTTTGAGCAGCGAGCTGAGTTTTTTCCGAGTCTCGGCGAAGGTGGCCTTACTCAAACACAACGAAAAAAATTAGAATCTATGCGTGAGTTGAAGAAAGAAGAACCAAAGAAGAACTTCAAAATCGGGATAATCAAAAGAACTGGCTATGAAGAGTGGGCGAATCCTATCGCGGCTGCTTTGCCACAGGCCGAGTGCTACAAGGAGACGAACGTTCCTGATTTCAAGAAGTATGATAAGTCAGACGATGTTCCTCATGCATGGATCGCCTCTACTGATACGGGATTCATGGAAGACATCAGTTTGATTTCTTATTCTCTCAACGCTGGTCTACTGGGGCTGTCAAAGGAACAGCGATCTAAATGGTTAGCTGATTATATGGCGACCGACGACAAAGGCTCACGCATCAATAAGCTCAAAGAACTGCACTACCAAGCCCTCGCAGAACCAGCCATTGTTCCGTTGATTGCCTCTCCGTATGCTGCACTGGCAAGAAAACCTTGGAAGATCGAACTTTCAGATCTTTACGCAAATAATCAATTATGGCGAATCACACTCCGCTAGCCTCGTGGCTTTATTCCAAACGGACCGAGTTGAGCGCTCGATTTCGAGAGTTCAACTGGCCTTCACGGATCTTTCCGGGCGTCTTCGACTTTGAGACCACGATTAGCTGGCAAGGTATCGAGGCGAATGGTCGAGGCGTTGATTCGAGCAGAGAAATTGCTCTGGAAAAGTCCGTTGCCGAAGCCATTGAGCGTTTAATTTGTCTAACTTTAGGATTTGATTCCGTCGGCTTTGCTATCGCCGGAACGCACGATCCGTCTCAACACGCGAAAAACGAATGCCTAGAAAGATTCTTCCTTAATGAACACTTGAAAAATGGCACTTCACTTTACAACTTAAACGTGGATTTTCCTGAAGCAGAGAAATTAAAGAGACTAGCACCAACGGCTGAAGTCAGCTTTTACAGAATGAATACACCGAAAAATCTTTTTGGCATCTCTTGCCGTATTCATTTGGCTGATTCAAAGAAAACGTCTTTAGGCTTTGCACTTTCTGAAACTTTAGACCATGCGGCACGACGTTCTTTCTTTGAAGCACTTCCCAGTTTTGCATGGCTAGCTTCAGTCGAAAAACTTGAATTGAATGAGCTTCCTTGGCATTTGAAGACTGAGTTTATCGAAAAACTAGAATCGTTATTTGCTGAGGATGACAGACTTAAGGCAGATCAAATGAAATCTCCCTCCCTATCATCCATCGAGCTAGATTTGACCTCGTTACCTATTTTTGAAGGCGCACCGATCCAGACAGCTCGCTACCAGATTGCGAGTTTAGAATGAAAATCCAGTCACCTGGGCAAAGAATAAAAGCCTTCGAGCAAAAACAGGTCATTGTGTCTGGTTTGTGCTTTTTATTTCTTGCGGGGTTAGCGGTCGTATTCAATGCGCTTCATTTACAAAATGTCGCAGAGGAAAATACTCGATTCCTCTCCCGCATGGTTAAAATTGGAGACTTTCGAGAAGCCAGTTTGATTTTGCAACAAGCTAGGCTTTCGAGCTTCACGATGATTCACTATAGATCAACAGAGCCGGGTCGTTCTTTTGTCATCCCTCCAAAGGCTGAGATTTTCAAAGAAGACAGCTATTTGAACAAAATTCTACGAGACGAAATCGCCGTTCGAGTTGATGTTAGCACAGCAACTCATTCTGGCGATGAAATTATATTTGAATACGAACGTTTCCGACTTGTGCCCTATGCGATTTTGATTTGGTTCATTTTGAACATGATCTCGATTCCCCAGACACGCTTTTTGAAACGTCGCCTATTGGAGCAATTTGACCGTGATATTGAAATTGAAAAGAAAATTGCAAAAACTGAAGTGGCTCAACAAGTTCGTCATAATCTTAGAACTCCACTGGCAGCTTTAATGCACATTCCAAGTAAGCTTCCCAAAAGCGTGACCCGAGAACGCGAGCTTCTGGAGCTAACCATCGGCCAAATCCGCGACCTAATCTCAAAGCTTGATGATCGTCCAAATAATGGGTTTGATGAGGTTTACTCTACCGATATTTACAGCACGCTAGAACAAGCGAAACGCGAGTTGACCGCCGCTTCTCCGAAAAGCATCGAATTTATCTTCGATACTGAGGACATTGTTGCATCAGCACTTGTGAAACACATTCCATTTGAGTTGCGATCTATCTTGGGAAACATCGTCAACAATTCTATTGAGGCCATGAATTCAACTGGAAAAATCTTTGTACGGATTCGAGATCTTGCATCTGAAATTTCTATTTCTGTATCTGACAATGGAATCGGAATTAAACCAGAAAGTTTGCCTAAAGTTTTTCAGAAACATTTCTCTGAAGGGAAATCGAATGGATCTGGTATTGGTCTCTCTCACGCAAAAGAAAATGTTGAAGCATGGGGTGGCCGCATCGGAGTTGAATCAACATCGAATATTGGAACGACTGTAACTGTGAATCTTCCAATCGTAGATCGAGCTGAATGGTATTTGCCTAGACTCAAATTTAATTCTTCGTCAAAGATCGTTGTAATCGACGATCAGGATTCAGCTTTAGAACTCTGGAAAATAAAGTTTGAAGAGTCGCAGATTCTTTCTCAAGTGAGGCTATCGACAGATTCGCAAAGTTTAAATATCGATTCATCTCTGTTGGGCAAATCCGCTAAAGACTTTACCTATTTGATAGATCACGACCTATCTTCTAAAGTTTCAGGATTTGAGCTTTTGACGAGGCTTCCAAACGAATCGTTACGTTGTTTAGTTACTGGTAATTTCGATGATACAAATTTAAGAGCTTCTTGTGAAGCCACCGGCGTTTACATCATTCCCAAAAGTTGCATTTCTACTTTACCTGTGGTGGTAACAAGTCCCATGCTTTAAATTTTTCTCAGCTTCTTCTGCCTTGCAATAAAGACAAGTGAATTCAGATAATAGCAAGTGCTTGAAAAATTCCAAAGAGCAATCGTATAAAAAAGCTCTTTAGAAAAAATTTTCGCTATGAACACAACTCCTCAACTTCGTCAGTACGGAAGTAAGTTGAACCACCATCGAAAGAGACAATCGCACCTTCAGCCTCTTCGTTAGATTCGTGCTCAACGACGGCACAACGCCAAGCAATCGGATCATTTTCTTTCATGATTGTAACAGTATCAAACTCCATCCAACCAACCTTAGTCGTTTCTGGATAGCATTCGCGAATCATGTTCTCGAAAGATTCTTCAATATCGACAGGTGTGAGGTCAGTTTCAAGAATATGCTTGATAACCCAATCTGTACCGTATTCGCAGCCAACACCATCCACCGAGCGCATAAGATCATCTGAACCGCATGATTTACAACGACCGGACGGACATTCATGGTAGCAGTTGTAGCAAAACGAAATTGAGCGATTGAAAGCAAGTTGAGTCAGTTTTTCTTTAAGTTCAGAGTTCATGTTTATCTCCCTTTGATTGGGCTTTGCCTCTTGCTTGAGGAGCCCTTCACAGAAGGAGTGGGCTCCGAGAAGGCAAACCAGCTCTGGAGAAGATCGACCGCGCATCGACACGCGAATGCGGCAGGGCTCATGACAGATCCCGAAGGGGCTGGCGTGACGCCTGTGCGGAGATGCGAGAAAAGGGCGATCTTCGTAAGAGCGTCTATCCAGCAGGGAGATTTGAAGTCTGAGTCTTAAAACTGAGTTGATTTTCTTTCCGACTTTTTCGTTTTTGCTTCTTGCTTGTCCGACTCACGCGGAAAAAATCGAGGGCTTCCCCAAGTCTCCGTGCGCGATTCATAAATAAGCTTGGCTTGCGCGCGCCAGATCAGAGTTTGAATTTTATCAAGATTCATAGTCAGCAAGAATGCGAGCACTACTCCGGCTGCAATGGTGATGAGTTTATCCAAATTCATATTTTCCCCCTTTGGATAAGATGACTTGTTTGTTTTCAAATCGAGCGACGATGTTCTGAAGAGCTGCCCAGCTCCAACTTTTTCCCGTGCGAGATGGAAGCTTGGCTCGATTCAGTTCTAAATTTATCTGATGTATGGTTCGACCCTGACTCCAGAGACGATGGATTTTTTGAAGAGTCGGAAACTCCCTTGGGTCTTTTACGATCTTCCCTTCAAAGTAGCAGAAGCCATAATACGGTAGAGCCGCTTGCTTGCCTGACTTTAGCGAACGCTTGTGAGTGACTTTAGGAGCCGGATTGCGCAGCGCTTGCCCCGCTCGTAGGAGACTAGAGCGCACACCATTTTTCGACATTCCAAGCTGATTCGAGATGTCGCGAAGGGACATGCCTTTAGAGTACATTTCGACTATGTTTTTATTGTCTTCAGCAGAAATTCGCTTGCTGATTTTGACGATAAATGTGGTGAAATCAATAGCTTGCAAGAGTTCGGTTATTGGGAAGCGTGGTTCACCACATAATTTTTAGATGGTTTTTGGACCTACAACTTAGATTGGTTCTCCTCCAAAGACAGGGGCAGTCACCTCTAGTCTTTCTTTAGATGAGCAGACTCAATCTTTGTCTATAGTAAAAGAGAATACTTCTACGGTTGCCTCTGGTAAAGCTGCGACATCACAAATTGTATCTATCAAAGAAATTAAACTTGGCGATCATGTTTTTCCTAAGAAAACCATCAACCGATCAAATGCGAATTTAGCAGGTCTAGATTTGCTAGGATCGCTTATTTTTCAACAGGAGTCCTTTTTGATACAGGAGCCGACACGACAGTTATTAATAAACGATTCATTAGCGAACATCCAAATTTATTCAAATGGCTGAGAAAAGAAAAATGGTACTTACGTGCAACCACACTTCAAAACTACCCCAGATAGCACAAAGCTGAATAATTGTTCACAACAAGGAAATATTAATCCTTACAACGGAAAGAAGGGCTATAAAAAATGAAACTCCCTGTTCCATGATTATAATAATTCACCACGTTCTTGTCTCGTGGTCACATTTGGATCACTCAGTGCTCCAGCACTGGAGCACTTTGAGAAGATAAAAATGGAATTAAATGGTCTCTCTAGATTAAATTATAAAAAATTTAGCCGGAGGAACTATGTTACTAAGTCACAAGGCCACATCCTTATTACTAATTCTGCTTGTTGTGCAGAATTTATCACTAGCGCAAAGTGTATCTGAATTTCAAAAGTCGTATCTAGAAAAATATCCCGAAGCTATGACAGTCAATTTTGTTTCATCTTACTTTAAAAAAGACCAAAAATTTGGTTTTGGGAAGCAAGGTGGTGACCTAGCAAAAGCGCAAGTACTTGAAAATATACTCGCCTATTTTGATCGTGATGTGCAAGGAGCCTCTACTATAAATTATAAATACGAAGAAGAATTTGCATGTGACCAGATCAGTTTAGTCAATACAGAAGAAACGAAAGAAAAAACTCGCATAAAAACAGCGAATGAACACACTCAAACTATCACAACTGGATCAACTTTTATTTCCAAATCAGTAGCAACCGCTTCCATTGGCGATTCTGTCGTGCCATATGGATATGCCAGCGGAGCGTATGCTGGTGCCTATGCCTCTCAAGGCACTACCTACAATACTTATCGCAGAATTTACAATTATACTCGTGTAACAACTCAATCTGAGTATGAGCGATATCAAGTTAGGCGTGATGTATTGTGTGTGAAAAAATCTAATGTTATCAGAGTTCGCGCCGAGGTGAGATTTTTTTCCGACAGAATTAAAGAATTTCATCCTGATATTTTGTCAGATTTTATTGAAAACCACACCAGGTGGACTTTAGATAGTTACTTGGCTACAGTCTCTTCAACCGCAAATCAGCTGAGACTCATTTTAAGAAATCCGTATTTAACTCAGAACTCTCTAGAAGTGAATTTCGGATCGAAAAACATCGAAACATTAATTCTAAACATGAACAACCAGTTGAAGTATCTTACTGGCTTTGGAAAATTTAAAAACTTTATAGGTGGCATTCTGTCTGAGGAGGTTATCTTAAGAATTCAAAAAATTGATCGTGCAATGACAGACTTCACACATTTGCTTTTGAACTTAGAAAAAGGCGCTTTGTATGCGATGAGTGCCGTATCGTCTAATGACTTTGACTTAATAGAAGTCATAAGCCACAACACCATTAACGAGCTTTCCGCTGCTGGTTATCGAGTTAAGTTTAATTTGCCTAATAAGATAAAAAACTATTCCATGTGCATAGATAGAACTCTTCAAAAAGCAGCTCTTAACGAAGAGATCAAGCGTGAAACTTCGCTAACTGCAAAACAAGTTTTTAAGAAAGCTCGTGAATCATGGGACTCGCAACAATATCAAGATTTGGTCATGACAATCATAAAAAACGAAGATTTTTACCAGCTACCCGTTGGGATAATGTCTGAATTTCAAAAGGCTGCTGAGTTTTCTGATAAGTTACCAAAGACCAAAGATATTACAGACGCATGCATTGTTAAGTTTGATAAACAAAAAAAATCGAAAGAGATGCTTAGTGTATATTCTAAGTTTAAAGATTGTGTCGATAAATATTTGTCGGCATCCAAGAAGTGCTTAGTCTTACCGAATGCACAAGCCTTCCACTATACAGAAGAGATCTATTTAGATGCGCATATTATCTGTACATCTGAAACTGAATAAAGAAATGTTGACCATGCATTTTTGACAGTGCTCATTGATTTTATGAGCTTTAAAGTGGTCAAAAGAAGTGGACTTATCTGGGTTGGTAATGACAAATGACAACAATGATACACAATAAAGACCATGACGAACAGACTCTAGATCTCGCCGGATACCTTTGGTGTCAAAATTGGATTGAGCAACAATCGACTCTTAACTTTTATACTTAACCGCGCCTGTTCGATGCCGTTAGTTAGAAAAAAGAATCCTTGAGACTATTCCCAAGAATATGTTTAAAGTCTTCACCATCAAGTGAGGTTCAAAATGTTAAATTTTTCTACTTTTTTATTAGTGCTATTCAGTTGTATCAGTCATTCAATCGCATATCCTAAATTTCCAGTTCAGAATGGTTTGCCTGCACCATTTCCAGTGACCAAAGAAAACATTTCTTTTAATCTTTTGCCTCACGAGCCCGGACCAACTTGGGAATGCCAGCATGAGCCCGTACCTAATTTGCCTTATGACTGGCGAGTGAGCTGCTTATCTCAAACATCCAAAGCTAAACTCAGTTTTCTAGTGCATTTTTTGGTTCGCGTACTGGGACAAAATAACGATATTTTGGAAGTGCTTTATTGGGTCGATGAATACCCATACGCGTTATATGGTCGAACACTTCCACAAAGCCACGGCCAATCAACATTAGTGGGATTCCAGCACGGAATTCTTCCCAACAGGATGAGCTTAGGACAATTTGTTCAAAACGGTACGTCTAGCTTAAATATCCTCTATTCCAGTCAGAAAAGAAAAAAATAAAAACTGTTTTTTTGGAGTAATAATAGGGCCTGCCCTCATTTTCCTAGCCGTCGCGAGAAAATGCAATTGGTTAGAGCCCGAGAAGCGAGGAGAAGAAATAGAAAAAAGATCCCTCAAGGACGAACCTTGAGCTGCAAGCCCTTAAGAAAATATCTCAGGATTTGATCCCCACAGGGACGATAATTGGGATGATCCTTCTTACGCATAAGCGCACTCAATTCGGAACGTCCAATTTCGTATTGAGTGGATTTTAAAATCGCCAGCATATCATCTTCTTTTAACTCAAAAGCCACGCGCAGTTTTTTCAATACCAAATTATTTGTTACGGGAAGTTCAAAAGGCATAGGTGGTTTTGATTCATCTTTACCACGTCTGAAATAAATCAACCCATCCAGAAATTGCGCCATGACTTGATCAGAGCACTTGAGATAATTAACATGTTCATCACTCAAAAGCATTTTTTGCATATCAGCCAAAGACACCGCTCCACCCGCCAGGGCGATTATGTCTACTAACTTTTGGTCGTTAACATTTAAAATATAGCGAAGACTTCGCATTACATCATTACTCATCATTACTTACCTTATTGCTCACCTTGTTGCCTACCTTTATCAAAAAAGTATTCCTTACCCAAGCTAAATATGGGCACACAATGCTGAAATAGGCTTACCCCTTAATGTTGCGATTTCTAAATGATTGTAATTTTGGGATCGTCACAAATACATAATCGCCACTGCGTTCACGTGCCACCCCTTCGGAAATAATGGGATGATCGAAAGGAAATTCTTCACGCAAGGTCTGCGCCGAATTCGTGGTGATTTTTTTGCCGTCTTCGTCTTGAATTTCCTGATTAAACTGCCGCTGCGTTGAAATTGCGGCTTTGTCCTTTTGAATAACCACCTGAACATTTTCCTTCTCATGTTCAGGCACGTAGGCCTTCAGAACGTAGAAATGTCGGTTTTCGCTGAGTTCACTGCCTCGATCCTGCACCTTATAGAACGGATCATCCTCTTTTCCCACATATTTCGATGAGGCCATCAGAAACTCTCGGTGCTGCTGCGCCAGTTCCTTTGCAAAACTCCGTGCTTGAATCTGAAGGGAAACCTTGTTGTTGATCTCGTTTTTCTGATAGATCGAATCAAACCCTCGTTTTTGACTGCGCAAACGATCCTCGTTCGCACCTTTACTGTCAATATAACGTTGCGAATACTCGTCATTCATTCGCTGCTCACGCTTTTCCAAAGTCGCTTTCTGCTCAGCAAGCTGCTTTTTATGAGCCTCCTCAAGTTTCTTTTCTTGCGCATTTAAATGTATTTTTTTCTCTTCGATTTTTTTATTACCGGTCCGATCGACACGCTCGTAACGTTGAGTGATATCTTCGCGTAGCTCGTTTTCGGCCCGTAAACCTCGATCCCGCTCACTTTTTACTTGATTTTCATTATTCGCTCGAACTTCGTTCAAGTTTGCATCCTGTCGCGCACGAGTTTTAGAAACTTGCTCACGATATTTCTGCGTCATTTTTTGATACTCGTCATTCGCACGTGATTTATTCTGCTCTAATCGTGACTCCGATTTCGCCTCTTGCTCTGCTAGCTTTTGCTTATAGGTGGCATTGGTCACTTCTATTTTTTCATTACGTGATGACTGCGTGCTATCTAGCTTCTTTTTATAGCTGGCCTCAAGATCCTTTAATTCTTGCTGACTGCGACCGACAATCGCCTCGCGCTGCTGCTGAGCTTTCTCGACGATTTGCTTTTGTGACGAATTAATATGATTGATAGCCGCTTCTTGATTTTCTTGAAGACTTTCTTTTTTCTGATCGTAATGAGATGCGATCGCATCCATTTCCTTTTCTTTAGACTCCACCAATTTACGTTTCTTTTCTTGGTAGTCCACTTGAATATCATTCAATTGAGTATTATAGCGATTACGCTCTTTCGAAGGATCGACAGCCATACCACAATAGTAACAAAGATTATTTGTTTTCTAAAGTTACAGGTGCCACCGACGCCTCAGTCTTTACTTTAGGATTAGGACAATAGTCCTTATAAGAGGTGCGGCCGCGACAGCGCCACGTTGCTATATAGCGAACATGCTCGTTCGGTTGAACCGTGTGGTAACCACGGTATTGTTCGGGGTCCAGTGTGGAAATAACGATTCGCTGGCCTATTTCCTCTGGGGGTGTCGACTGAACACTCAGGGTGGGATCGATCGACTTATCTGCCTCCGAATAAGTTGTAATCTCGAGTTCAAAAACGCGGTACTCGGCCCAACACGGCTGCTTTAAAAGTAAAAATAGAAATACCCATAAAAAAGGCCGAAACATCTATGATTTCTATCGGCCGTAGCTGGCGATTACTTAATATTCAGAAGGTATTTAATTTCCTTAGATAGAAAGCCTAAACGATCGCTCAGATCACGTAAAACCATTGCATTCTCTTGCAATTGATCCACTTCCGAACGCGTGCTCAAAGGAAAATCAGACATTTCATTATACACTATGCTTTGCGTACAAAATTCACTCGATAAAGCATTCACTGAAGATACATTGACTAACTCACTCGATTTTTCACTAACGTTCACTGAGTAAAGTTCCGTTTTCATTGTCACCTCATTATCGACTACGTGCATGTTTCATTCACAATTCAAAAGTCCAGATACACACAGAGGCTCTAGACTTTTTTTAAGCGCATTAGTCTAGTCTAGCTCAAATTTTCAGCATTTCTCAATAGAAATTTTAAAAAAATTTTTTGTATTTCCGCAGAGGCTTTTCTAATATTCGCAAGTCAGCGATTTCTTGTCGGTTTGTGCAATTTCTAAGCGATCGCTTTGGCTGGCAAGATAAGTCCCCATCACGCTGGCATCCGCATCTTTATGCTTTAATCCCAACACATGACCGAGTTCATGGATCACCAGAGCTTGCAAATTGATTTTACTAGGACCTTTGTTATTAAGAGCCAGATCATAATATTCGAAATCCTTGGCATTAATTCGAATATCTGCCTCTTTAATCGCGTCACCTAACCAATAGACACTTGTACGAGCCTGCTCTGTAGTTTTATTTGCTTCCCAGCTAGAGTAAAAATAGATCACATTTTCAGAGTCTTTCATGGACAGAATCGGTCCGCGAACGATCTGATCTTTAGAAATCGAGACTATCTTCTTCCCATAGGACTTATTCCAAGTTTCTGCCGCCGCAATCAAGGCATCATGATATTGAGGTGGCACGGATTCATGTAATTTCATCACCACCGGCAGCTGCCCCTTCCACGAGATACGCTCGCCATACACATTTTGCACAAACCCGCACTCTTCCTGCGACTTAGGCGCACACGCCGGCACTAGCGCCAACAAGGCAAGAGAAACAGCTATTACAATAATAGATTTAGTCCATCTACACATTCAATAGACTCTATCGCAATCACAGTACCAATATGATATAGCCACAGACCATCCACCATAAGCCATTAGAACAACAACGCTTTTGCTGAAATTCCAAATGCCCCACCAAAATCGTCTACTTTTGAGATTTCCATTCAAAAACTATACAAAGTCATGTAACCTACTGGAATAAATAGACTTTACCTGTCTCAACATTAGACACTCTGAATGAACCTAGAACGGCTCAAAAAAAAGACGAGCCTGGTGAGAGGACTTTTTCGTCCTCTTCCAGTTAAGATTGGATTCTTTGGAAGGTATTTTGTTTCTCTCTCGAGAGCGTCATGATCATGACTGAGAGAAACTGGCAGGTCTTGCGGATGTTATAAAGCAAGACACTTGCCAACTTTCAATACATAGACAAATCAAGTGGTTAGCCCGATGGTGTCGTTTATAGTCCAGTAACTCCTTGAAAACACCCTGGTCTTTGGTGCTGGTTTGCCTCTCGAGCCTACCTAAGAAACTCCATAAATTTCGCTTATTTATATCAAATTTTGTTATAGTATAGATCAGCAAATGCCAGCCTAAGGACTGGCTCGCTCTGATGATTTCACGTTGAAATATTATGGCCTGTCCTCATTTGCCTAGCCGGACTCACCAACGAGAACAGAGGCATGCTTGAAATAACAACCGCATTTGGCAACATCGCAACCTGAACCAAGAGGCCAATACCTATAAAGTGCTAAAGAATCGTCTTAAATGTCTCGACACCAGGCCGCGCTTTATCTTGGCAGTTATTTGGCGTGTATTGATATTTGATTACCAGCGAGTTCCTGCTGTCATGAACATATCGATTATTTCCATCCAATACGAATCTAAGTTCAAATTTGCTCAGTATCGTGACCCCGCACGTTTTAACATAATTTAAATAATCGCCCTGCACAGTAACGAAAGTTCCTTTGTTCGTTGCCTCAATTCGCTGAATCGCGAACAAATCATCAATAGTTTGATTTCTTATATACACCCGCTGGTCTTCAGATCCTAGCCTCATCATACGAAGCTCTTTAAAGCAGATCTGTAAAGGCATAACCCCGTTGGTGTTACTATTCTCGAAACAATAATTCGTTGATGCAGAGTGAGCGATAACGGCGAAACCAGATGTTAAAAAGATACAAAGAATATATTTAAGCGTCCTAACCATACGCAATTCCGTCCTTAGTTTAGGATGTAATACCATTTGAAAAATCGTACAAGTAGAATCTATTGACCTTGCTTTTGGGCACTGTAATCTTAACAAAGTATCAACATCGATCCACAAGGAGATTGCATGAAATCGTTAGTAATCTTGTTAACAGGCATGTCGTTAATGCTTTTAACTCAATGTAAAAGCAACCCTCATAAAGCGGAAAAAATTGAAACAGAGATCAAAAATCACGGTCAAGTTTCAGGAGACACCGCCGTTGGCGTAAAGGATGGTAACCTTGTAGTTCAAAAGAAAGTTCAAATGAACGAAGAGTTACGACGTTTGCAAATCGAAGTTTACGAAATGGAAGACCGCGTGTACGGCAATCGTAAATATGGATCACTCGGCCTGTATGGCGTTCTACGCCAATGCCGAAGTGATCTGTCTGATCCAAAATTTGGCGGTGATGGTAAATTGAAATGGACTGAACCTATGGATCGCATCACCGACAAAGAAGACGATTTTAAAATAGGTCTCGACGAAAAAGACAAACTAGTGGGCGTCAGCGAAGAATTCCTAAAAGACCGTTTAGATCGTTTTAAAGGCTATAAAAAAGTATTAATGTCTCGCGAAGATGAATACGAAGAAAAAGTACAAATCTGCAAAGCCGAAATGCGCTCGAAACAACAAGCGAAATCGAACTGAAATCAAAGAAACCAAAAAAATATTGGTTTCAACCTTGCGCAAAGAAAAGCTAATTTAAAGTTTGTCGATAGAGTTTGTTTTTAATTTCCGTCAACTTTTCTGGCAACACATCGTATGGCTTACCGCACATCTGACACATCACTTGGGCGGTTTCTTTATTGGCGATCATGTCATCCAACTCTTGAATACCCAAAGTTTCCAATGCTCGCAAAACACGATCTTCATTACATGGACAGTAATAGTTAATGGGATAATTGTGATCTAGTTCCGTAAAATCGATGCCCTTTAAATACGGCTTAACAAATTCTACAACATTACCGCCTTTTAAAATCTCTTCCGAAATTGAGGACTTCACATCTTGAGAGTTTTTCAAAAGAATATCCACGACATCATCTTCAACACCAGGCATAACCTCGACCAACACACCACCTGCCGATTGAACTTTACCATAGGTATCTAGATACACTCCCAATGAAATGATGGAGCGAATCTGGTGCGATTGAATTAAATAATGACCAATATCTTCTCCGATTTCAGAGCTAACCAATTCTACGGTTCCATGTGCGGGCTGCTTCTGAAATGGGATATGCCGAGTGACCGACAACACACCGCTGCCAATGTGTTCTTTTAAGCTTAAACCGGGAACATACTGAGCCGGTTCGAAATATGTGTGCGGAGTATACCCACGCACCTGCCCCTCGAAATGAGCTTCGGCATAGACTCGTCCCATAGGGCCGTCTCCGCGAACGTATAGTCCCACTTGTTGTTTTTCTTTCAGGTGGCTTGCCAATAATAAGGCGCCCACCATGGCCCGACCGACTGCTATTGTCGGCAATGGGTTGGTATTTTGGATTCGCTGCATTTCACGCACAACCTCGGTCGCATTCACGGCCGATGCACGAATGGTAAAATCATTTGAAACAAAACGGTGAACTCTTTCCATGAAGATTGAGTCAAACATTTTTTTAAATTTCTGTCCATAGCTAATTTCGGTTGAAACCATCAACGAGTGCCTCTAAAATAAAGCGACACGCCGAGGTTTTGATTGAATTTTATCCTGTTTCGACATGCTGAAAAAAAATCCGAGTTGGTCGCCGACTCATCCTTGTCACAGCAAGGGTTCAATCAAGCTCGAAACCTAGTTCAATTGGTGCAAAACAAAAAATTGCCGCCGCCAACTCATCTCTTTTGCTCACCACGTAAGCGCACCAAAGAAACACTGTCATTTTTAGCCGAGCATGCCCACATAAAAATAACCACAAGCCCCCTCCTGGATTTACGAACAAGCCCAGAGTCTGCCAAAGACTTTCGCTTAAGAATTCAAGAATTTATGGTGGGTTTCCAACTGGACATTCCGGACAGTCCCAATAAACCGCCAACAATCTATGTCTGCACTCATCAGGACTGGGCCGAAGAATTCTTAACCATCATCGAAAGCTCGACCGATCTGAGTCAGCCGAAATACTCCAGCTGGCCAAGCGGTCAATACATGTATTTTGCCAAATCAGATCTTTGGCACTTAGTGGATTTTAATCGTCTATGAGTGTCTGGTGTGTAGGGCGAAATTACTCAGAACATGCTAAAGAATTAGGAAACTCTATTCCTGACAAACCACTTTTTTTCTTAAAGTCATCTGCCACCGTTCATCATGGTACAACGATGGCCTATCCCGATGGTATTTTATCACTGCATCACGAACTGGAACTGGCGTTTCGTTTTGATCAGCACTTGCGGCTTTCGCATATTGCATTGGCCCTGGATCTGACGGATCGCCAAAGACAAAATGAACTCAAAGCCAAAGGCGAGCCTTGGACGCTGGCAAAGTCGTTTAAAAATGCGTGTCCGATTTCTCCTTGGATCCCGTTTGATTCCAATGAAAATTATTCATTTGAATTATATATCAACGAGCAAAAAAAACAGGCCGCGGATCAAAGCCTCATGATTTTCAAATGGCCCCAGCTGGTCTCATTTTTAAAACTGCATTTTCCATTGGCAGAAGGTGACATCCTACTTTCAGGAACCCCTGCCGGAGTGGGCTCTATCCATCGCGGGGACACTTTAAAATCCGTGCTAAAAAACGCAAAACAACAAATCCTTATTGAGTGGACTCTAAAAATAGAGTAATAAATCGAAGATCCTAAAAATTAAAAACGGCTTGTTTAGACCCACTGAGCGGTTTCTAGCAGGGCCAGTACGCAAAGGAAATTTCGATGCAAACATCTGAAGCCGATCAAAAACGTATTGTAGAAATTGGTAGTGAAATTTTAAAAAAAATGGAATCTAACTCGAAGGTGTCTTTGTTCTCAAAAGATTTTTGGTACGGCAGTATCATGGATTGGAGCATGAAGAACGAGACCTTTAAGACCAACATGTTCCGCTTTGTCGACGTTTTGCCGTCGCTGAATTCCAGTAACGATGTCGCTCAGCACTTGAAAGAATATTTTACCGAAGGGGGATCGGAATTGCCTAGCGTGTTCAACGTCGGTTTGGGATTAGGCAGCCTAGCACCAGGTTTGATGGCGGGCGCGATCAAAAAGAATGTCACGCAAATGGCGAAAATGTTCATCACGGGTGAAAACCCAAATGAAGCCCTACCCGTGCTAAAAAAAATGCGTAAGAACAATCTAACCTTCACCGTGGACATTTTAGGTGAAGCGACCCTTTCTGAAAAAGAAGCCTCCGAGTATTCCAACAAATACCAAGAATTGATGGACGGCCTAGCGAAAGACGCTGACAAGTGGGATCTGAATCCATTGCTTGATACCGATGCGGAAGGACCACTGCCGAAAGTCAACGTGTCCGTAAAAATGTCAGCGTTGTATTCACAAATTAACGATCGCGCCTGGGAAGAAACAAAAACGATTTTAAAAGATCGCCTGCGCCCGCTTTTTAAAAAGGCAATGGAACGAAATATATTTTTAAACTTGGACATGGAACAATACTCGGTGAAACACCTGACGGTCGAAGTATTCAAAGAACTTTTAATTGAAACCGAATTGCGCAGCTACAAGTTTTTTGGCTGCGTGATTCAGGCGTACTTGCGCGATTCCAGCGATGACATTCGTGACCTGTGTGAGTTTGCGAAAATCCGTAAAACTCCGTTCACGGTTCGCTTAGTCAAAGGTGCCTACTGGGACTATGAAACAATTGATTCCGAGCAAAAAAACTGGACCGTTCCCGTCTATACCATCAAGGCCGAAAGCGATGCTAACTATGAAGTCTGCGCAAAAATTTTGATGGATAATTATCCTCACATCAAAGCCGCATTTGCATCTCATAATGTGCGAACATTGGCGGCCTGTCTGCACTACGCTCAACTTCGTGGTATTCCTAAAAACGGCTTTGAAATCCAAATGCTGTTTGGCATGGCCGAACCGATCAAGAAAACATTTGCCGACATGGGCTACCGCGTACGCGAGTATGCCCCCGTGGGGGAGCTTATCCCGGGGATGGCCTATTTAGTACGTCGTCTTTTAGAAAACACCTCGAATGAATCTTGGCTGCGCGGTAAGTTTGCGGAAAATAAAACGATGGATGAACTGCTGGCGGACCCCATTACAAAAATTCCAAAACCAGGGACCCCGCCCGCTCCGGGACAGTACACCTCGACGGCCGCAAAACACAGTTTTCAGAATGAACCGCTGGAAGACTTTGCCGTTGAAAGCAATCGACGCCTGATGCACGAGGCTCTGAAAAAATTTAACGTTGAGTCCGTGAAGACCGTGATTCCTGAGGTGAATTTTAAAGCGCTGACCGCATCCGAATTTTTAAATCGCGAAAACCCGTCTCAAGCGAATCAGATCGTGGCTCGCATTGGCTTGGCCAACAAAGACATGGCAGAAATGGCGATCCAAGAATCACACAAAGCATTTCACTCTTGGAAAAAGACATCTCCCAAAGTACGCGCCGACTATATACGTAAATTGGCGCAGCTGATGCGCACGCGCAAATGGGATTTGATGGCGACGCAAATTTATGAAGTGGGCAAGCCCTGGGCCGAGGCCGATGGCGACATTGGTGAAGCTATCGATTTTTGCAACTACTATGCAGTTGATATGGAAAAAATTGGTCACCCCCAACGCGTCGGCGGGGTGCCAGGCGAAACATCTCATTATATCTATAAACCTCGCGGCGTATGTTTGGTGATTGCGCCTTGGAATTTTCCGTTGGCTATCTTGTGCGGCCAGGTCGCCGCCGCCTTGGTTACTGGCAACACGGTCATCATGAAACCAGCCGAACAAAGCTCATTGATGGCACAAAATCTGTATCAAATGCTGAAAGAATTAAATCTTCCGGCGGGTGTCGTTCAATTTCTTCCTGGATTAGGTGAAGTCGTTGGCGAATATCTTGTGAACCATCCTCTGACCAGCACGATTGCATTTACGGGATCAATGAACGTGGGTTTACACATCCTGAACAAATCCTCGATCCCACAAAAAGGTCAAGACCACGTCAAACGTTGCATCATTGAAATGGGTGGAAAAAATGCCGTGATCATCGACAGCGACGCCGATTTGGACGAAGCGGTGGATGCGATCGTGTATTCCGCGTTCGGTTTTGCCGGCCAGAAATGTTCGGCCGCCAGCCGATGCATCGTCCTTGACGACGTGTACGAAAAGTTTTCTCAACGTCTTGTAGAAGCCACGCGTTCGATTTCGGTGGGCTCTGTACTGAATCCAAAAAATTATCTAGGCCCCGTTGTCGACAAGGAAGCATACGATCGTATAAATGGTTTGATTAAAAAATATTCTGCTCAACACAAGGTTCTGCAAGCCGCCACCGTCAACACCGACGGTTATTTTGTATCACCGACTATTTTTGGTGATGTGCCTGCCGATTCCGATTTAGCACAAGAAGAAATCTTTGGTCCCGTTTTAGCTTTGATTAAAGCCAAAGACATCGACGAAGCCTTAAAGTTTGCGAATGGAACTAAATACGCGTTAACCGGCGGTTTATTTTCACGAAGCCCTGCGAATATTCAAAAAGTTCGTCATGAGTTTGAGGTCGGCAATTTGTACATCAATCGGGGAATTACCGGAGCTATGGTAGACCGTCATCCATTCGGTGGTTTTAAAATGAGCGGTGTCGGTTCAAAAACAGGCGGGCCAGATTATTTAAAACAATTTATGGAACCCATCTGCGTGACCGAAAATACATTACGCCGCGGCTTTGCCCCACAAGAATAAATTGCAGGAACGGCATCTACGGAGTGGTTCTATGAATTGTCTGTCCCTTACCAACCTATCTAGGTCCACTCAAGGAGTTTAGTTTCTTTAAATCCATGGTCGCTTTCAGTGTAAACGCCAGCAGACCACCAAACAAGGCGCCACCAATATGGGCCGAAAAGGCAACGCCTCCGGAAATACCAGGAATCTGCGATGCAAACGAGGCCATATCAGGAATCAAATACATGGGAATCAGGATCAGCGTAGGTAAATAAATACAGCCGTGATTACCTTCCGTCGGGCTCAGAAAATAATAAAACCGAGTGTTCTGCCTTAAAAAATAAAAGGCGTAAAAGGCGATCAGTCCACTGACCGCGCCGCTGGCACCCACCATGGGAATCAATGTGGTCGGATTAAAATACAGATAGAACAGCCCTCCAGCCACGCCACTAAAAATATAAAGCAGTGTAAATCCGACCGCCCCCAGGACACCCTCCAGGGCGTAGCCAATCAAAAATAAAAACAGCATATTACTAAAAAGATGCCAAAGATTCATATGGGAAAATTGATAGGTAATCCAGCTCAATGACTTTTTATTCCCATGAGAAAGACCTAACATATACAAAGTCTGCTGCTTGACCTTATCTTGATACTCACTCAATAAATATTTCCAACGCGCCCATCGAACTTCATCTTTGTCCCAAATTTGATTTTCCACCGAGCGGATAAAATCCTTGTCGCGTAGTGCGGCCGCATTCAAAATCATCTTGTGATCAGGATTCGAAAAATCGTACTGCACTAGAAGCTTTTTGTTTTCGTCTAAATGGCTGTTCTGAAGTAGATATTTGTAAAAGTAATCTGCCGTCACGCTTGCGTAATTGGCATTGAACAATTTCGATTTGGCTTTTTCAGCATCGGCATCAACAAAGAAAATAAAAAACAACAACACATTGGCCAATATAAAGATATTGACGAAATTAATTTCCATTCTATTTATAAAAATTTTTGGCCAAGGAAAAATCATGGCGACACACTCATGCGTTTCAAAAATCGTTCTTTTTGTGATGACCATTGGGATTTTTGATTTCCCTCGGACGCTGGATTTCGGGACGTTTGCTCGTTTAAAAACACATACGAAGTAAGATAGTACAACTCTAAATTTCTATTCCAATCCACGTAAGTGTACAAAGTATCTAAATCTGAAAACACCCGCGCGTGTTCGTTCTTTGCCAAGGCTTGATTCATATCGAACAAAACATTAATCACCGCTTCATCATCCAGTTTACCTAAATCCATTTTTGGCGTTCTGTCTGCTTGGCAAATCAATCTGTCCCCATTGCCCTCGCAGTACTTAGCCTTGTAGGATTCCTTCAATTCATCGTTCGGAGTTACAATATACTGCGCCAAGTAGTTGAGCTTAGCGACGGACGTATCAGCATCAAAAGCTTGCTCAACCAGCACTCGAGCACAGCGTAAACTTTCACTTTCTTTATGCTTGGAAAGATAATTTTTAAGCGATTGAACCAATGTCTCTCGACATTGAGTCCCCTCTTTAACACTGGTCACTTTATCCGGCACCTTTGAAACCGATCTAAAAAATAAAAGCCCAATCGTCATAAAGAAAAAAATGATGACGGTATAGGTCCAGCGCAGAATAATCTTTCTGAACTCGGGATGAATTTCGTCTGCTTTACCTTGTCGCAAACTGACAAGCCGTGTACCCGCCGCACGATCGTAAAAAGTCGAACGATCGGCTCTTAAAACAATTTCGATAAATGGCAAACAGCTGAACAAAATCGCCTGAAACTTCAATACTGATCGGAACAATACTGCGATCAACGATGCGGGCGCTCCTTTTTGAGTTTCTACTCGCATATACAGAAAACGGTGCCCTGGCGTCGCACCATGAAAAAATATAAACAAAACTTCATACAAAAGAAACAACGAGAAACTTATAAATATATACTGCACGACCAAATTAAAAATCGGCTCTGCCTGTTTGTTGAAAAGAGCCCAACGAATATCCGCAGCGATACCGCTGGTGAACAAAGAAATTACCGGTGTCAAAATTAAAAAGTCAATCACATTAGCGAAAAAGCGATCCAGATACGGAGCAGAATTTGGGGATGCCGGCGCCGATCGTGAGTCTGAAAAGTCTCGTGTTACCATGTCTCTATGTCGACAAAATGTTCACTTTATAAAAGACTAGATTTACAAAAAAAGCCCCTCTTTTTAGGAGGGGCTTTGGTAAGTGCTGTATTCACCAAATTAAAACTATAGAACTTTAAGCTGAGTTAATTTCCCAGCAGCATCTTTGTCCAGTTGCAAACGATCAACGACTAGACCTGTCTTATCCAGAAGTTCGTACACTTCTGAACCTTCAGATTTATTCATCAACTTGAATTGAACGGCCTTATCATTAAACAAGCTGATATATTTTTTGACGAACAGTTCTCCGTCACCGACAGAGACTCGCATATCATCCGCCTCATCAGATTGAATCTCTAGAACTCGCTGATGATCTGACTTCACCCGATATCGACCTTCCAACGACGAGAAAATCATTTCGTCCTTCAAGGACGGCTCTTTTGACGTATAGCCTACCAAATTCTCTTTAGCAGCAATTTCCCGAGCTAACAAATGCTCTTTGATAATGGTCTGTTTATTATCCAGCTGAATCGAAGCAACATTACGAGCATTGGCATTGCCGAATTTATTAAAATCAGAAATCCACTGATTGGCCGCCACCGTAAAAATAAACAAACCCAGAACGGAAAGACCCAATACCGCTTTCTTTTCCTGAGTGCGCAACATCGATTTTTGACGAACCATGCGGTTGGAAGGAAAATCGATCACATTATTTTTCTGGTCTTGATGCTTGCTCATTTAACCCTCTCCTATTATCTTAGCCTACTTTCTCGTCTAATTTTAAAAAAAATAAAATTAGGACCTTGATCGGTACGCGGCGTATTTAAAAGATTATAAAAGATTAAGTTAGCGAAATAGATGCCAACCAAAACCAACTAGGTTCGCTTAGAGTTTCATAAACTATCGTACTATTAGTCAATTGATCACAGAAACATGACATCTCAAAACGAAACATTTTTAGAAGAACTTTAAAAGAAATTTTAAGAGAAATTTCAAAAGGCATTCCAAATGAAATTTTAAAGATCTGGGTGCTTATGCGTGATGATTTCGTCGGATCAAGAATGATTTTAAATTTGCCTTCTGCTCGGGCCACTCGAAATCGAGTGATGGCAAAATCAAACTTAACTCCAGTCCCTTTTCTGCATTCATAATTTTGCGACGTAGGTCATCGATGTAAAAACCATCGTAAGCCGTCGACAACAACAAAGTACCTTCGTCCGCCAATACGCGAAGACACAGCAACAAAAGCTTTTCAAAATCCTTTTCAATTCGAAACACGCCCTTCTCACGACGAAAAAAAGTGGGGACGTCGCAAACCACAATGTCAAATTGCTGTCTCTTGGCAACAGCACCTTCCATAAATGTGATGCTATCACGGCATAAGAACACAGTTTCCGGCCCCATATCTAATTCATTGATGGCGAAATTTTGTTTTGACCACGCCAGATTGTTTTTATTCGAATCCACCGAGGTCAGTTTGAAAGCACCGCCCATGGCTGCGGCGACAGCATAGCCGCCAGTGTAGGAAAAAACATTCAACACAGACTTTTGGGACGCATTCCTTAAAAGCCACTGCCTTTGCAATCGCTGATTCAAGTACAACCCGCAGGATCCATTCACATCCCCACGCAACTCGGATTGAATGCGTCCTTCACTAACCAACCAAGTACACGGGTGCATTGTCTTTTCCGGACCATCCAAGGTCATCGGTGGCTTTGCCAACTCAACAATCGCCGAATTTGTACCAATTATTTTTTTTCCACTCGCGTGATGAACAAGAATGTCTCGGCGAAAATATTGGCCGACATCCGCCCACAACTGTTCATCCACGGCCGTCCATTCTTCCTTTAGCCAATACAAAATCCAGCGCGGTCCCATCTGATCCAAGTTGTAACCCGGCCCGCCACCACGATCACCCATGACATGATTAACCAAACGCACGCACGGTGGCCGCCCAGAATCCACAGGAAATAACCTCTGCCGACGATCCACTTCAAAAATAACCTGCACAAGCGGCCTGTTTTTTAATAATTTTAAATCTTCAAAATAACCGGGCAATCGTGATTGAATTTTGATTCCATTCGGAAACAGCATTTGGTGATTATGCAGACATAGAAAAGGATACGGAGCGCCCTCGTACTTTTCGTCCCCCAGCAAAGATAGCCCGGCGACCTGTGCATGAATGCGGATCTGATGATTACGCCCCGAAAAGGGATGCGCCCGCCATACTTGAAAACCATCTTGCGTGCGAACCCAATTCATTTCTGTTTTTGCATCCAGTTCTTTTGCTTTATGAACAATAGGCTGCTCGACTAAAAGATTTTTTTTGCTATGTTCTTTTTGCGTAATAAACCAATATTCTTTGTCGACCTGGCGATTCAAAAAAAAATCTTTATACACTTTGGCCGCCGCCAACGACTTGCCAAAAATCATGACCCCGGTGGTGGTCTTGTCCAAACGATGAATAATATGCAGTTTTTGATTTCGGTTTTTCTCGTAAATTTCGATCAGGCCATCTTTGATGGCCTCGCCATGGGCGTGCTTGGAATCGTTCGTATGGGCATCAAACCCGTATGGCTTATCAATCGCGATGATATCGTCGTCTTCAAACAAAACAGATAACAAATCGTCGTGAAGCCGTAGAAAATTCATTTAGTGAGATTTTCTTTTAGCTTCAAGATATTCGTCATAGGTAATGTGATTGTCATAAACCACAACGCCGTTTTCAATTTCGATAATGCGGTTAGCGGTGGTTTGCATAAATTCGTGATCATGGGACGTAAAAATCACATTGCCTTTAAAACGCTTCACGCCTTCATTCACCGCCGAGATACTTTCTAAATCCAAGTGACTGGTGGGGCCATCAAGTAATAAAACATTGGCCCCAGAAAGCATCATTTTCGAAAACATGCATCGAACACGCTCTCCACCAGATAAAACGGACGGTTTTTTAAGCGCTTCATTCCCACTGAAAAGCATTTTACCTAAAAACCCACGCAAAAATGATTCGTCTTTTTCGGTCGAATACTGACGGAGCCAATCCACCAGCGAGTCCTCGCCCCCAGAAAAATATTTAGAATTGTCGGTGGGAAAGTAATTTAATGAGGTGGTGATACCCCAGGTAAACGAACCGGTCTCGGGCTTAGCCTCGCCGGCAAGAATATCCAATAAGGTGGTTTTCGCCAGGTCACTCTTGCCCACTAACGCAATTTTATCGCCTTTACGGACCGTAAAGCTGACATTTTTTAGCACGGGTTCGCCTTTGGCCGAGGCCGAAACTTTATCCACCGTCAAAACATCGTTACCGATTTCGCGCTTGATATCAAAGCCAACAAACGGCTGTCGACGTGAGGATGCGGGCATATCGTTAAACGTCAACTTTTCCAGCTGCTTCTGACGTGAAGAAGCCTGCCTAGACTTAGAGGCATTCGCACTGAAACGCGCGATAAAAGCCTTAAGCTCTTCCGCCTTATCCGCGCTCTTTTTATTTTGATCCGTCAACAGCCTCTGACTAAGCTCACTGGCTTGACGCCAAAAATCGTAATTTCCTGTGTACGTTGTAATCTTGGAATAATCGATGTCCGCCATGTGCGTACATACTTTGTTCAAGAAATATCGATCATGGGAAATAACAATGACCGTATTTTCAAAATTCAAAAGAAAGTCTTCCAACCACTTGATCGCATATATATCCAAGTGATTTGTTGGCTCATCCAACAACAGGATATCCGGCTTCCCAAACAGGGCTTGGGCTAAAAGCACTTTCACTTTGTCACCACCGGTGATCTCACTCATTAATTTTGAGTGATTTTCTTCGGGAACACCAAGGTCCGCCAGCATTTTACCCGCTTCGGATTCGGCCTCCCAGCCATTGAGTTCGGCAAACTGCATTTCAAGTTCAGAAGCCCTTATACCGTCGGCTTCCGAAAAATCAGGTTTAGCATATATTTGATCTTTCTCTTGCATCACTCGATACAGTTTATCATTACCCATCAATACGGTCGTTAACACGCTGAAGGCATCATAAGCATAATGATCCTGCTTTAACGCCGACAAACGCATATTGGGCGAGATCATAATTTCGCCTGTATTCGGGGACAATTCTTTAGACAGGATTTTAAAAAAAGTCGATTTTCCGGCCCCATTGGCTCCGATCAAACCATAGCAGTTTCCCGGGGTGAATTTCACATTCACATCTTCGAATAACTTTCGTCCTCCAAAACTTAAACTGACATTGCTGGTGCTGATCATTAGGGGATGCTCCTCGTTTTTTGAATCCTGGTAATTTACAGCGAAATTACTGAATTGACAACCACCCCGCGCACGTCGTGCCGAATCCCAAATACGCGCCGTAAAATTTACAGAAGATCCGTCTCTGCATGATTGACCAACCGAGCGGCCTGCCACTGTTCAGAGTCATAACCCCGCTCATAGTCGCTCCGGTGCGAGTATATATTGCCATCCACTACCAAGCCACGTCCTTCGATCGTCTTACCTGCCAACGAATGGTAATAGGCCACAGGAATAGAAATCGTCACGCCGGGCCCCCAAATATCCGTCAAAGGATAAAAAATGGCAACCAACAGCTCGCCCGCCGTCCCCGCCCCATAGATCGGCGTTTTAAACAGTTCTCGAAATGCCAGCGCCACCCATTCCGCTGTCGATTTCGACTGAGCATCCACCAACACCATTTGTGGTCTCGGCAAACAATGCTTGGTTTTAAATGTTTTCAAGGCAATGGAATCATACCGCGCCAACGTCTGAATTTGGTATTCATCATCCAAATCGTCATCAAAATAGCCGACGCGCCCCAAGTCTCTGTTTTTTTTCAGGTGACCCACGACGGTGGGTTGACACAGAAATGGAGTTAACACTCTTAAACCTGCCACAAAATTTCCGCCGTTATTTCCTCGCAAATCAACAATCACCTTATCACCGGGATTGATCTTCGCAAAAACAGACTCTAGCTTTTGAGGATCAAAATAGTGGCTCTTAAATGATTCCACGGATATGATCTTCACTCCTTCTACCTCGCTGACACGGATTGGCCGCTGAAGGGTGAAGGTTTTCGGTTCAAGTTTGACCGTGTATATCTTTTTTCTTCGCTCCAGTGCAAGTTCACCCCGCCAGCGATTCAGCGTATAGGTTCCCATGCTCTCGTTTTTACCCAGAACCACGCGATCACCACTCTGCAATCCTTTTTTCTGAGCTTCACTGCCGGGAAAGATACGAGTGATGATCAATTCTCCGTCCATAAATTTTGATTCGATTCCATTCTCTAAATCGGTGTCGGTCAAAATAGCGGCGCTCTCTTGCGGGCCAAACAATTCCAGATGTGAGACCTTAAGTTCGGACAGAATTTGATTGCCTCTTTCCAGTTGCGGCTTGGGCTCAGCCGTTTCCCGCATCACGTAACGAGACTTCATACGACAGTCACGCAACCATTGGGACAGATCGGCACCCACCGGGATGATTCTCTCAAAAACGAACTGACAGGTTTGATAAATACGATTGTGAGTTTGGTTGAATTTCTCAATTAACGGATAAAACAACAAAAGACATAAACCCATCGTGATGATGGCTTTAAGTAGAATAGCAATAGGCATAAAAATATTCTGGGGCGGATCAGGCCCCAGAAACAAAAACTATTTTAGCGTTATGACTTAAGACTAGCTTTAAAGAAAAACTAGGCGGCTTGTGCCACTTTTTTCTTACGCGCTTGGGAAGGATCGATTTGATATTGTTTTACTTTTCGGTACAACGTCGCACGGCCGATACCCAACGCCTTAGCCGCTTCAGTCAAATTACCCTTGTACTGACTGATCGCATTTTCGATCGCTTTGGCTTCGATGTCGTCCATTTTTTGAACTTTAGAATCTGCAGTAGGGGCTGGGAAAGGAAGAACATTGTTTGAGTTGTAATTAGGAGTTACGCTTCCCATACCGGCACTCAGTGTCGGCAGATTCGCGCCAAGTTGCTGACGAAAACCCGGATTCTCCAAGTTTGAACGCCATTGTTCTGGTGTATAAACTTGAAACTCAACATCATGAGTTTCCCAGTATTTTCTGGCCGTTTCCACGGTCTCGTGATTATCACTAACCAAAATTAAGTAAGTCTTAGACATATTCCTCCCCTTATGCATCTGTATGATACAAATATTGATACCCCTACTGTATCGGTGAATCATTTAGGGAATTTAGGGGTTCGTTAAACTTTTTTTTGTTTTGCAACTGATTGAAAAGATAGATCAAAAAAAGACGATGAACTGTCCTGTAAAAAGATTAGACACTTTTATGGAAAAATTTTTGAAGGTGACCGCCCATTTAAATGAATCCCCCTCCAAAAAAAAAGAGCCATGTTGTAGCTCTTTTTTTTCATTCTGCTCTTTCAAAAACAAATTAATTTATATCACATTTTTTTAACGACGACCTGATTTGATCTTCAATTGAAGTTTAGAAATCAAGTGAACCGCCATTTTTTCTTGAACCTTACACATTTTCAGTTCGTCACGTCGGTAGGACCGTTGAGATGGGGTTAATGTACCCGTTTCTAGTTCCATTTCGTAATCTAATTTAGAAGAACGAATGCCTTCTAGTTCTTTTGTTTGTTGTTTAAATAGCTTGGTCACTCCACTCAAAGGAGCGACTTCGATCCACTCTTCTTTATTGCGGTACCAACTGACCATTCTCAAAAAACGTGCTTTGTTTTTAGCTAATGTGAACTTTGGAAACTGCGTTTCACTTAGCTCTAGGATGTTGTCAATTTCGTCTAAATTAACGTTATCTTCTTCATCTTCCCCCAAAAGCTGACCTTTCATCATCTCTTGAGTCAATGCCGGGTCGTCAAACTCTAGGTCAAACGCGCTTTTAACCTTGCCCTGGCCTTCTTCATCATCCTCACCCTCAGTATCAAGATCGGCCTCGATCTCTATGTCTTTTTGGAATTCCGTACCGCCGCCGCCCACATCTTCATATATATCAGACATCATGAACACAACCTCCCCAGATTTTGATAAGCTTTTATAGCCTAAAAACCAAAATGACACAAGATGGAAAGCCCAAAAATTGTCACAATGAAAAGGTTTTAGACAAACGCCCTTCTAACATATTGATCTCATCCCCTCACAGACCCCTAAAAGAAATTTTTTCAACCTGGCATCACCATTGCTTCAGAAAACAGTATGAGCACGTTTTAAGGTTTCTATATCGGAAGGATACTCAATCTGGTTTTTGAAACTTTGAAATATGCGGCGCTAATGAAGGAGCAGCCTATGAGATCATTACTTTTTTTAACTCTTGCAACATTTATCACGAGTGTTTTTCTGATTTCGTGCAATAACAAGGACGAAGGCAATAAAGATGCTGAAATTCAGCAAGCAAAAATTGCTTATGACCGCTGTGTTTCCATAAAAGGACAAGCCTACTGTAATGCAGGAAAAGCTGGGACCTTGGCCTCTTTGGCAGAATTTTACGGACAAAGTGCTTATTACAATTTCTATGGTTACAATAACTACCTAGCGGTGAACCCAAACACCACCAACTACAACCAAGATCAATTGAATGTGTATTTTGAAAATTATTTAAAATCTTCAACGAAGCAAGACATCTTGTTATTGAGTAATCGCTGGTACCAAATGAGTACCGAAGTGAACTCGCTGGCTTCACCATTGAATACTTTTGGTCGTCGCTGCACCATCTATGGATGCTATTAGTTTCTATCTATGATTTGACCAGCAGCAACGGCCAACGCCGCCTGAACAGCCAGGTCTGCCTGCACCACACCGGAACCTGTTTCGTTTTCAGTATCGTCCGAGATTTTCTTTGCAGTGGCTTTTAAAAGCGCCTTAACTTGTGTCGGCGTTAATGCTTTGTTCACCGATTTCATCAATGCTACCACGCCACTGACATGCGGAGTCGCCATACTAGTTCCATTCATCGAAGCGTGATTCGTAATGGCCGTGATCATTTGCGTTTGAACCACTTGTCCTTCTTTCAAGGCATTCATCATGGCGTCCCCAGCGGCTAAATCAACCATGAAAACCCCAACCGAGACTTCAGAACCGTCGTCTGTTAATGACCCGCGAATCGACTCCGTGGTATTGTTAAAAATAATAACGGCCGCGGCTTTTGCTTTGATCGCATTGTCGACTTTTTCTCGAAATGTCAGCTCGCCGCGTTTAATCAACGCGATTTTACCTTCCACGTTCAGATTCGTAAAATCATCCTCTTTACCCAAACCGACGTATATCATTTGGCCCGACACAGGACGAAGCAAGGTTTTTGAGCCTTCAAAAGCCGAACTCTTTGTCTTTTGAAAGTCCCCACCACCCATAGCCACCTTGACCATCGCTTCACGACCAGACGCCAGTGGCACGGACGAAATCACATCGACCCCCGGAGCAACAACAGCCAATTCGGGACCATACTGTGAAAACTCGGCGCGCTTCATGTCTGCATCCACCGCACCTACAGCAATGCACTCGGGTAAAGCCGCCGGAAAACTGACATCGCTAGAGCCATCATTACCAGAGGCCGCCACAATCGTGATTCCCGCATCGAACGCGCGCTTGACCGCAATACGCTCGGCCATTGACGACCACATCCCACCCAAAGACATGCTAATAACATCGACTTTTTGTTCAACCCCCCAGTTTATCCCTTCCGCAATTGAAATATTCGAGCATCCATCTTCGGCGCACACTCGACCCGCCAGAATATGAGCCGTCGGCGCCACTCCCGAAAATCCAGATTTATCCAATACACCCGCCACGGTACCAGCCACATGCGTTCCATGCCCAATCGTGTCCTTATAGGCATACCCGTCCTGCTGATCACCGACAAAGTCTTTTGCATTTTCTAAATTGGGTCGAATAGCCGGATGATCACGATCAATCCCCGTGTCTAAAATAAGAACGCGCGCACCAGCCCCTCCAGCCGTGACATTCCAAGTGCGTCCGGAATTAATAGCCCCAATTCCCCACGGACGGTCCTGTTCAAAAAAGCGAAATGCGCCCGCATCTAAAACAGGTTTTTTAAATTGCCCCAGAGGGAACGGCAATGGATGCTTGACCTCTTTTTCGACAAACAAAACATTACGATTTTTTTTCAAAGACTGAACTTCAAGATCAGACAAATGCTTAACAACCACTGTATCTAAAGCCTGAAGATGGGTTTCAATCCGATCGACTGTCAGGGTGTACCCCTGAGAATTCATGTAGCTCTGAAGCTGAAGATTTGAATCTTTTCGTGAAACCAACTCTTGATGTAGGTCGTGGTTTTTAAAAGTCACCATATAACGTTCGGCTATGGCCATTTGTGAAAATACAATCGATACAAAGAGCAAACTCTTAGTCTTCATAAATCCTCATCCTTGGATTTGTTTTTTTTAAAGCCTTCGCATCCCGCCATAAGGCTCGACTTCAATTAAAGAAAACTAAACCAAGGATAGCAAATGAAAAACAGCAATCGCCAGCACATTTGATTCTATAGTTTACATAACAAATTTTTATCTGGACGTAAAACTAGAGGTCTAGAAATGGCTCCTAGACAGAATATCAAGGCGATACGACAAAAAATAAAGAGAGGAAAAAACCAGATGACAGACCAGTTACAACTCGCCTGCTGTCCAGGAAAAAACTATGATCTGCCGCCGATCCTTCTGGATTCCATGAAAGCCCGGGGGACGCTCACTCTTTTTGGGATTTAACAACTGTCTAACAATTTTACACCCCTCAACTATTTAAAACTCATCTTATTACTTCCCCTATCATGAAACGTTGGTCCTCAATTTGAATTACCTTTAAGTGGAATATAATCAATGAGAGGTCTGTATGTTAAATTGGAAGTACTTTGTCGTTACCACACTCGCGTGCTCGGCGCTTTTTGCCCAAATTGAGTTCAACAAAAAGGACGTTCTGAAAGGAAAAATCGTCCTTAAAGACAAAACCGATAAGGATATGGAAATAACACAAGACTCTAAGCTCGAGGTAACATTAACCTCGACAGCTACAATCGATAATCTGATTTTGAACAGTCAATACCAAGTCGTGCTAAAAATTGGTGATCAAGAAGTAGTCTACAATGTTGAGCCCACCAAGAATGCGGATAAAGATAATCGCTTGGACTATGTCGGCAAGAAGGAAGACAATAAGCAAACCTTAGGAATTCAATGCAATGTCGAGCCGACCAAACTTGAAGCCCCCTCTTCCGTGAACTATGAAAAAGGCTTTGTGGCCTGCGTGAAATCTAACAGCAGCTGCAGATCTTATGCTCTGCATACCGAGAAAGAATTTAAGTATGGCGAGACCCAAATCTGTATCGGAAAACGCGAAGTGGAGCTTTCAAAAGAAAATGCTAAACAAATTGATGTGATCACCTGCAAACTTGCGGATGATTGGACTGATCGCGCGACGAACGCTAAAAACAGCGTCATGTTCAGTTTCAAACGCACCTCGGACAGTATGGAAAAACACATCAAGATCGCCGCTAGCGAATGTAAATAAGAATCGACAAAGTGATCTTTAGTCCACCATTGATCACTGGAAAATGAAGCGCGTGGAGCGCTTCTTTGTCTTTAACAGGCTCCGGATGAAACAATGCCAATAACTGTGGCTTGAAAACAAGCTTCAATGTCTTCATCATATCTTTCAATGTTTCCGACTTGACCTGTTTTCCATATGGCAAATTTGAAAATATCCAAATACGTTCACTGTGTGAATTTTCATAGTCTCCATTTTTTCCATGAAACAATTCGACCTTCACACCGTTCGAAATTTTGCGCAGATTCTGCTGAAGAATATCGAATGTTTCGTGTTCACTTTCGATTCCGACCAACTTTATAAAAGGCAATTTAGAGAACGAAATAAAACTCTTATCCAACGGTTTCAGCTCTTTAAAGAAAACCAACTTGGAAAACGTGTAAGAACGATGCGTATTTATACCGACATTTTGACTCTCGAGCAGCAACGTTCCAGAACCTGCAAATGGATCAATCAACACCGTAGGTTCTTTCCATGGCGAATCCAAGGTATGTATTTTACGTAACGCCCACTGCGCGATTGTTTCCCGCATTGAACCAAACGAAACTTTTTTATCCAACATACGTTTGTACAACGCCGGCCCTGTCGTATCGATACTGAGCGTGCATACGTCTTCGAAAAAATCAACCAACAAGATAAAATCACTTTCTTCTGATTCACTTGCTTTTGAAAGCAATTCATATCCCGAATAAACACGATTAAAAACTTCAAATATTTTCTTCTCTTGCCCCAACTTTGATTTTCGCGAATTCACTTTCACAAAAACACGAGACTTGGGCGGAAACCATTCAGACAAGGATCGGCCTCTTAGCTTTTTCTCAAGATCACTGAAAAACACGCAATGAAACTCGTCCCAACGAACCAATATCCGCGTCGCCAATTTAGAATACAGATTCAGATACACTGACTCCTTCACGTCGGACTGAAATTCAACCCCGCCTTTTTGGGAAGATAGAATCTGAAAACCATGATCGTATTCATAAATTGCATGAAAATTTTTGATCTCGGATTCCATTTCACTTTCAAAGCCAGGCGCCGTAACGGCGAAAAATTTAGGCACTTTTTGCATCCTTCATAGACAAGAGTATAATAAAACTTCCAAGTAAAAAAATAGGCGCAAATACCATGGCAAACTTAAGACCTACATAATCGGCCATCTGCCCCACGCCTAAATGCATCAGCACAATACAAAATCCTTGAATCGATAACGTCCATGAAACGATGGTTGTCGATTTCGTCGGGAACAATTGTGATATATAGGACATACTTAACGGATAAAAAGGTGCCAAACTAAATCCACTCAATACCAAAGCTAAAGGATGCACAAACAGACCGAATAAGATCAACACCACAGAAGCAATCAAAGAAAATAATAATTGCTTACGAATATTATAGTGATGTGGTGTGAACGAAATCAGAATGCGCCCCAATAAGACAAAAACAAACAACAATGTAACGTATAGGCTGGACTCAGATAGGTCATAATTGTAGTACTTTCGCATAAACTGAGCAAGCCGAGTTCCCATCATGATTTCAGCTAGAACATACAATGAAATCACCACAGAAATCTTAAGCTCAGACACCCCCTCCAACCGACTGGTTACCGGTTCTTGAAATTGAGAAAAATGCAGAATACTGTCTTTCTGACGTGAATTGTAAATCAAACCAATGATACCAAAAATTAAGGCCACCCATGCAAAATGCAAAATGATTTGTTGCCACTTTTGGTCGGACAACCAAGCTACAAATAACGGCGCTAACAGAGACGCCACCCCATACATACTGTGCAAATAAGACAACATACGCGAGCGATTTTTAGGACTCGTGCCCAGAATAACCAAATTATTTTGAGCCACCCCGAGCAGCCCAACACTGACCCCAAAAAATAAAACACCAAATAAAACAACGTCATAGGAAGAGGCCCAATACTGAATCACAAAGCTCAGAAAAATGCACAGAACCCCAGCATATAAAATCAGCAATAAATGCGATATTGTTTTTATTTTTCGCACCATAAAACTGCCGATAAACGACATAAACGAGGATAGAGCAAAATACCAAGCCGCACGGGAATCTGACAAATTGAATGTTTGAATAATTTCGGGAAATAAAGGACCCCGTATGTTGTCGCCAAACCCCAAAATGAATAAACTAAAAAACGAAACCCATAACAAATAATTCATGTACATTTCCCAATATCTGAGTAAAGTAGACAACATGCAATCAAAAACTAAAGTATTGCTCATACGATTTTCCAGCTTTGGCGATGTCACCCAAGCACTGAGTCTGCCTTCAAAATTAAAAGAGCATTTCCAAAATGCCGAAATCCATTGGGTCACTCGAGAAGACTATAAATCTTTGTTAGAAGATCATCCCCATATTGATCGCATTTGGCTGTTTAACCGAAAAAAAGGATTTGTATCACTAGCCAAACTTGCTTGGCAACTGCGCCAGCAAAACTTCACGCACGTCTACGACGCCCACAATAATCTGCGCTCGTTGGTCATATACACCCTGACAACATTCCTAAAATTTAATCAAAAAATACGACGCCCGATCTATCGCTGGCGACGATTCCTGTTATTTAAGCTTCGAATCAATCGCTTTGAAATGCCTTTTTCAGGACAACGAGATTTGATCGAACCGTTGCAAGGTTGGGGAATAAATAAACACTTACCGACAGCACCCCAAATTTTTCTACAACCCGCAACCGAATCAAAGGCCCTAGAAAAAATACATTCCCTGCGCCGTCCATTTTTCACACTTGCCCCATCCGCCGCCTACTTTCTGAAACGATGGCCTAAAGATTATTGGAAAGAACTGATTCGACTACTACCTGAGTATGATTTTGTATTACTCGGCGGCCCAGAAGATCAGTTTTTAAAAGACATTGTGGCCGAAGCACCCAATCGATGTCTAAATCTAGCAGGCGCTTTAGATTATAAAACAAATGCCGCCATTATTAAAAAATCAAAAGCCCTTGTCAGCAATGATACCGGGTTAATGCATATCGCAGAACAATTGGGACATCCCTGCTTGGCCCTCTTAGGCCCTGCTCCGTTTGGGTTTCCTAGCCGCTCAAGCACTTTGAAAATGGAGTTGCCGCTCGCCTGCCGTCCTTGCAGCAAACATGGCCAGGGGCCATGCGTGAACCCATATCACCACCAATGCCTAGTCGACATTAAACCACAAACCGTTGCCACCGAATTGCTTAAATGGATTGGATAATTTTTTCTGTCTATCGCTATATCGCTCTTCCTTTGGTTTTCGCCATTGCGAAAGCACTGGCACTTTTAGAAGTTAAGAATAAATTTTTTGAAACGCTTCAGTTTCGTTTAAAAAATAAATTTCATTACAAACCCACATTCGATCCCCAAAAAAAATCTATCGGCATCCATGCCGCCAGCGGTGAGATCGAATACGCATTACCACTGATACGTAAAATCAAACAACTTCATCCTGACTATAATATTGTCGTAACCCTCTCCTCAATGTCAGTATTAAAAGCCGTTATGAATCAAATGGACGTGGATGCTGTCGGACCAGCGCCCATCGATTTAAGGAAACCTATCCTGTATTTTTTGAACCAGTTTCAGTTCAAAATATTTTTGTTTGCTCGTACTGATGTGTGGCCCGAGATAAGCTATCAGCTGAACCGCCTAAAAATACCCAGCTACCTTTTTTCAGCCACATTTTCAAAAACACGTGCAGATAAAGGATTTTTAGCTCAGGCATTGACTCGTATTTCACTCAACAACCTAAAAAAAATTCTTGTTGTCTCTGAATCCGATAAAAAAAACATTGAGTCTATCAAAATACAAACGCCGATTCACGTCACCGGTGACACACGATTTGATCAGGTGTTTTATAAGAAAGCGAACTTAAAAAAAACACTTCCCGCTATTCCTGACTCTAAAAAAATTTTTATCGCAGGCTCGACGTGGCTAGAAGACGAAAATATTGTCCTCCCCGCCTACGCCCTGCAAGCTCGGAATTGGCGACTGATCCTTGCTCCACATGAAGTCCATGAAGACACCCTGACACGCTTAGAAATGTTTTTCCAACAACACGAATTAAAAGTGATCCGACTCTCACAGGCTTTACTATCAACGGAATCAACCCCTTGGGACGTAATGATTGTAGACCTCTATGGTTATCTTTTTTATCTTTATGCCTATGCAGATTTAACATTCGTCGGCGGCTCGTTTAAAGCCAAAGTGCATTCAGTGATGGAACCTCTCAGTTTTTTTAAACCCGTGTGCGTGGGACCCCACCATACAAACAACCGAGAAGCCGTTGAGTTTAGCCAAATCCAAATGAACTTTATCAATACTCATTGGGTTCAAAAATTCAATAGTGCTCAGGAGTTAGAAAACCTCTTAAGCCTTCATACGAAACTCTCTGTATCAGAAAAAGACAAAATCGGTCGGGATTTAGAAACCCTCTTGAGCCAACATAAAGGGGCGACCGAACGAACTTATAAAGAAATTTTATTTCTTTTGTAAACAAAGCTCCTTCCTCATTTGTTTCAACTTGAGACGCCTCAAAGATGTCGGCTGCCTACCAAAATTGTCACCGCTATTTATTTTTATATAATAATTATATTTAAACTCACTACGATGAATAATGCGGGCCTTCGCTTTGCAATATTATATAATTATGAGAAACTTCCTCATCGCTTGTACTATATCTATTACGGTCTCTCTAACTTGGGGTGCTGACAAAAAAAAACTGGCCTCCGCAGAACCATTGCTTAAAACAAGCGTTCAAAAGCCATCAAATGAATCTCGATTGCGTCTTATGCTGCGATCCAATGGCTACGAGACTCAGTTTGAAAAAGCTGATGTGTTTCAATTTCGTGTTAACTACTATCTAAAATACTTTGTAAACCCGTCAATTTATTTGAAAGTTAATCCCATTGCTCGCCTGAACTCGGGACACGTTCAAAGTGTCAATGGTGCAGAATCGCTAGCCAATCGAATCAGTATTCAAAATGCGGGTGCCTACTATGAATGGATGAAAGAAAGCTATTTAGGTATCGGAATTTTGGATCAGTATGAAGTTTTCTCGGCCCTGCTTATTGATGATCAAATCGCTTTCGTTGCCGGACAGGCTAAGCAAAGTCACGTGACAGGTCCTTGGACGTTCAGTGCATTCTCTCAAAGTGCCATTCCCAATACAGAATCATCTACTACGGATCAAAACGGAAAAGAGTCAACACCCATGCTGACATCCGTGGGTGTTTCTTCGACTTGGTCCCCAAACGAACGCAATACCACTCACGCTAAGGCTTCATATTTCAAATACTCTCAAATCCCAACCAGCGTGTCGACAGCCAGTGTTATTGGCGGTAACACGTCGGCGGACTTTCGCATTTCAGAAACGCAACGAGCGTTTAAATATGAATACTATGGTCTAGACACAGAAATTAATTTCCGTCGGCACCTACACAAATCAGCCTACCTCTTGGGAAGCGCATCCTTCTTGGAAAATCAAGGAGCTCCAAAAGGGATAAATCAGGGTTATCGATATGGTGGTGGCGCAGGCATCAACATTTTAACTCACAACGAGCTAGAGCTTTCAGGCTACAGTTTCCGTATTGAATCTGACGCCGCCTTAGCCTCCTACGCAAATACAGATTATTTTCGCACTAATCATCTAGGTTACGAATTTTTGGCATCATGGAAAAATGTGAAGCAAAACTTTCGCGTCTCTTTTGCTTTTGTTGATTTACGATTGATTGTTGAAAATCCAGCACAGTCGGATGGTAAAATTTATTTCTTACGTTTTGAGGTCCTCAATGTCCCAATTTAGCATCTATACCTCACTAAAAATTTCGTTTTTTGCATCGTTCGTACTGCTATCAGCGTGTAATCTGCCAGGCACCCAAAAACGCAGTGATGCCAACGGACAAGGATCTTTTTACGCCGACGAAGTCACAGGAGAATTCATCGCAGAAAATTTTCTAGAGGAGATCTCTTTACCGAAAGAACGTGTTTACGGGATGAAAGTTTGTTTGCGAGATTTACAATACAGCAAGCCTGTCATTCATCATCCATTTCTAATCGAAGAAACCAACATCGAATTAAAATCAGATGCCACCGGATGCATCAACTGGAATGAATCGGTTAAATTTGAGTACTTAACAGACCCCGCATTTTTGAAAATCGACCGAAAGATTCGTTCAAAAGGCGTTCACACAGGCTCTTATGCCATTTCGTTCGCGGTCAACCCTTGGGATACAGAGAACTACCACAGCACCATTGATCTTTCTAAGAAAAAAGTGGAACCACTGATCAGCGGTGAAGACGTTCAACAAAAACTTTCAGGAAAATCTCAAAAAGCCTCGTTTGACCTATGGGTTGAAGATGGTCGTCTATTCGCCAATGACGAAAAAATGGGAGACGCCAAGAATAATGCGCTCGAATTAAAATACGAATTTAATCTCGCTCCATTTATCAAAACTAAAAAAACCAGCGGTGAACTTTCGCAGTATAACCTGAAATATGGATTATTTAACGGGCGCTTAGAAATAATTCAACGATACTACGAAGGCTCGTCATCAAAAAACATATACGAAATTCTTGCTGGTCAAAATTTTTCTGCTGAAAAAATGGAAAAGGGTAATTTGTCATTTACGAAAATATTAAAATTTAACGGCGTTGTGTCCCGAGGCAGCTTGTTTGTACGACTCTATCTGCAACCCTCTAAAACTGTCGCAAATTTAAATCCATTTGTTGGCGTTTTTCCGATTGGTGATTTTCGAAGTATTCGTACAAATCAGTTCCTAAAGATTTTGCCCAGCAAGGACTTTATCAAAGAATTAGAAGCTCAACTGCCTTTAAACAGAGCCTATGTAACGTCCCCTAACGGAAATGCTACCCAGCAAGCCGAAACGATAAGCGTTTCACAAAATGCGAAAACAGATTCGGCGATTTCCGTTACGAACATCGATTTTGATTCGCCGCTAAAAAGCGTCCAACATTTAAATCACAAACGCATCAGCACTTATCCGGCGAACATTTGCTTTGTAAACAACCTAACTCAGACTCCAATCACGTTCCAAAAATTTAAGGTCTATGGTTTTAGCCAAGACGAATCCAAACGAGGTGAACTAAAAAAAGAGGTTCTAACTAGTAATAACATGGGCTGTATATACTGGACCGAAAATATCGAGTTCGACATTTACTCGTGCCAACACTATTACCGTGGTTATATCGTCATCGAAAATCCCGACTATAATATCAGCATCAAACGTTATTACTATGTCAATCCGTGGGATAATTTTTTCGGAGCGAAAGATGCAAACAAAATTGAAGATCCTTCAAAGCTGAACACCTCGTGTGAAACTGAAAACCCTAAGCGTTCGGAAATTGTTTTGACCGACGTCAGTTTTAAAACTCATTTATCAAATAGTACTAAAAATCAACCTTCAAAATCCAACGGAAGCATCAATTCATTGCTTGAATTAGATTTACAGAAAGATCTAGGCATCACCATTCACCCTATGGTGAAAATCCCCAGCGATCTACACCAAGACTATGCCCATCCTCTGGACCCTTTAGTCGATGGTGCGTATTTACTACGCGTGATGATTGTTCGAAACATCAATCTTACCCCCAAGATTGAAATTATTGCTCAAAAAGATATTCCTGTTATTAATACACGAAGTGGCACCATCTATGCCCGTTTTCCGTTTAACTTAAAAGACCATCGTCTATTTCACGCACGCAATACTCTTTTCATGCAATTGATTCCAATCAAGCACGACAAGGTCAAGGCAACAGACGATAATACATTGGAATTAAAAAATCCAAATGAGCCTATTGAAAATTTAATCAATAAAGACGTCAGCATTCTTTCTCCCATCTACACCGAGGAAATCGTGTTGGACGGAGAAAACTTCAAAACTCTACGGCCGTTCTCGGGTTCTGAATACTTAACGCATTTACAACTGAACTACAGCAATAAAAATGAAAACATTAGCTTTTCAGATTTAGTTTCAGAGTTTAAGGAAAAAGTACGTCAACAACAGCAAACCAAAGAAAAAATGGCTCGCCCAGACACCTATGCAAAAGATTTAAACTTAGATTACTACACCGAAGCCAATGTTGATTCTCTATCAATTGCTTCTTGGCTGAAATCCAATGTGAATGCTAATTCAATAACGGCGGATAAAAATGCGGGTCAACAATTGTGTGACTTCTGGTTCAACCACTATTGGAACGGAAAGTTTAACATGGGCGAGTACTGGCTGAAACGCGTATGCGCCAATGCCGCCGATGAAAATATCAAAACATTTTTTGATTTTGATCGTGTTTATTTTATAAACAACGTCACAAGATCAGAATACACGGGACCTGGACCAGAGCGTGGACTTAACCTGGGAACATCATTTTCGGTCAGCACATCCTATTCAGCGGCGAAAAGCACGGCTGCTGGCTCGGCTGGAAAATTAGGTGCGGGCGCACCACTCGGCGGTAAGTTCGTATCGGTCGGAGCGGAAGCTTATGTCGGAATCGAATGGAGCTACACGACCGCCCATTCTGATTCCAATTCGATCGCAATCAGTGAGGGAAGCAATTTGATGGTCACAGAATCTCGGTTCAAAATTCAATCGAATGACTATCAATATTGTATTTCCGTGAAGCCAAATGCAAAATTATTCCAACCATCAAGTAAAGGTATCATCACACAAATCTGGCACGGCGATATCGACTACACCCAGTTCTTTAAACCCAATGTTACTGATGATGAAAAGATCTCGTTGTCTAACAAAGGTATTTTCATTTGCCGGGCGAAAAAAACAACAACGAATCTTGTCTTTAACGAACAATATTACTGGGTGACTCAACCTATGAGTGACAACGAAGTTCAAGACTCCCATGACGAACGTAACAAAATTTTCACAATCATGATTCGTGGAAATCAAGATTATAATAGATTTAAATACATGCTGTCTCGCAAATGGAAACGACCAGAAGGCTCCGGTCAGAATAGCAATAGCCAAGACTACTTAAGCGGTCTCATGCAAATGCAATCTTATAAAATTTCACCTCCGGGCGTACATGTGTGGCGTGAACCATAAAGTTCTGCATTTTCTTTTTATCCTTCTTCTGATGGCATCAGCCGCTACTGCGACCGAAGGACAAATGCGCTTTTCGACTCTGCTTTATGTCACTACGGGCGACTATTGGCTGAATCAGTTTATTTCCCAATCTCACCAAGTGACCTTTGAAAAATATATTTCACAGAAAATGAAAGACGAAGGAATACAGAATCTTACCCAAGACGAAGTCAGATTCGCCATGAGTCAAGCCTATATCGATCTTCACAGTTTAAATACTCAATCGCCATCTCCTCGACTAGGCAATGCGATCCAATGGTTAAATTCCAACGCTGGCCCCTACGCCCGGAGTCTTCAATCCTTGAATCAAACATTAACCATGCTTCAACAACTGCATTCCTCACCAGAAGATTGGCTAAATTATCTGGGTCGTATCCCCACCGACCAACTCAAGTTGCTGATCTCCTCTCAGCGATTCAATCCTCCTGAAAGCTCAACGATCAGCGAACGTTTAATACACATACTCACTTCAAGAGCGGCCGGATCTCTGGAACTGTTCGGCTTTTGGGGACGTGATATAGAGGATAAATCTTTTTTTAGGAAAAACACTCATCTCCTTCCTAAAGTGGTCGAGTCTTTCTCGCAAACCGACAATATTGAAATGCTATGTGCCTGGGCTACAATGGCGCCCTTGATAGAACAGCGATACACCGACAAAGACACGGAACGCCACGCAGGCATTGATCAATCACTTTCAGCATTAAACACTCTACTTGCTGGTGCCAATCGTCACTATAGTAAAAAATGTAACTATGGCTCACTCGATCAAGAAACCCTAGGAAAAAAAGTTTCAGATTTCAGACGGTTCTATTCAAAATTTGTATCCACGTATGCAATTCATAGCCAATCTCGTATTCAAGTACCCATTACGAACACGAACTCGTTTTCAGGTTCATGTGACTACGCCTATCATATGAAACAGATCAGATTGACTATCGAACAACAACCAAAGTTTAGTTATGCCACGGCATCTACAGATATTTACAAGTGTTCGATAACCATGGTTACAATGAAGAATTTAAAAAACACAACGCACGTACAAATTACGATTTTGACACCCAAAACCATTCACTATCTTGATGTTGACTCAACCCATGATAAACTTATCGAAAATATTGCGAGTGCCTTGGGCATTCGTATTTAAATTCGTATTTAAAACCGATCCATTTATTTTGCTAGCTGCTGGACTTTATTTAATACCGATGAAACGTGAATAGATTTCATACACTCATGAGTTTTAATCGGACATTCATGATGACCGTGTGATCCACATGGCCGACATGCCAATGCCTCATTCTCTAAAACATAAACAAAATTACCCCACGGACGATATCCAAAATGCAGAACTGTGGGACCAAAAAATACCAAAATTTTCTTACCCAGTAAAGCGGCCAGGTGGGCCGAAGCACTATCATTGGCTACAACCAAATCGCACTGATTCAGCACCAGTATGGACTCCCAAACGGATGACTTTCCAATCAAGTTAACGACCCCTTCGCCAGCCCCGACCCGTTTTACAATTTCATCACCGTATATCTCTTCACCGGCCCCCCCCATCAACAATACTTTGTAGTTCAGCTGTCTTAGGTGATCTACCAACTGGGCAAAACTCTCCAGCGGCCATCGTTTTGTATTCCAAACACTGCCAGGAAAAACAGCAATATGTTTTTCATCACCCACTTTATGCTTTACTGACTCGACAAGCTCTGCTCGACCCGAGCTACCTAAAGGTGGTATCGCGACTCTTGGGAACTGTGCCCATGCTGGGACTTCGACCATATGCTGGTCGGCTTCTTTGAAATTGAAATTGCGTATTTTTGACTCTTTTGCAAAAAAAACAGCAAACCGGCCATCAATCAAAGCTAACAATTGCAAAATCCTCAAGGGTTCGGGCAATAACAAATCGCGTGGAACCCGATAATCATAACCAAAAAAATTAAAACCCAATCGATAGCCCACCCGCACGACGGTCTTTATTCTGATTGAAAACAAATAACTACGAAACGAGCGATGAATACAAAAAACAAAATCATTCATCACCTGATTCAAATTTCTAACCACCAACGCATAATCTTGAGCGGACCCTTTTTGAACTTCTTGAATTTCATCGACCATTTTTAGCTTTAAAAAAAAATCCCCAATACCTTTTTTACACACCAAAATAATTTTTGCTTGAGGAAATTTCTGTTTGAGAACGCTAATAAATGAAATAGTTAACACCAGGTCACCCAAAAAGGCGGTATTAATAACGACAATACGTCGTGCCTGAGTATCAATTTCTAAAGGAATCGAATTCGGGTTCATGTATTCTCTACAGAGAAGCGTCCTGGCTTTTTAATTTACAAGCCATCTCGTTCTCGTTCCATTTAAGTATGTGTGTTACAAACTGATCAATATCAGGATGATCATAACACATTCTCTGCTGACTACAATCTCTCTTCCAACAAGGGCTGCAGGTAAAATCAGATTTAATGGCGGCTCCGTTTTCATAAAAATCTACTTCGTGAGCACAGGTGGGCCCAAACCATGCTAGCGTATATTTCTGAAAAGCAATGCCAACATGCATAGCAAAAGAGTCCCCACTGATCAGTATATCAACGGCGGCAATACTTTGTAATCCATCACGCAATCCTTTTTGCGTATCCGACACGACGACGAAGGGGCAACACTGCTGAATTTGCTGATTAGTAACTGTTTCATCCCGACCACCCAATAAGACAATCTGCGCATCGGGGAGCACCTTTTGAATTTTTTGAATAAGCTGTATTTGCGAAGCTGTAGACATTTTTTTATAGGCAATCACGTTTCCACAACCTGTGTTAATGCCAATCAACAATCGACGCGAGCCAAGCCACTGCTGACGACGTCTGGCGGACTCTGTTTTTTCAACATCAGTAAGATAAAGCCAATACCTCTCACGTTGAAACTCCCAACCACACGTTTCAAATAGTAACTGAATTTCTGATTTAGTGTTTTCAAAAAATTTTTTCTGATTCGAAAGCCCTAGTCTCCATAATTCATTGGCATCAGTGTCCATGGGCGCGATACTGCCATTTGTGCCATCAGCTTTAAAACCTTTCATCTGTTTAGCATTTAAAAATGGCAGCAATCCAGCCGTCTTCAAATCCTTATCCAGCGCGAATACGCATTCAAAATGGAATGCCTTTAAGATCAACATCGATTCAAAGCTGAATTCCAACACTTTATCAATCGCGGGATGATACCTTAAGATTTCACAACTGGCCTTCTCGGTTAACCAGACGACATAGCTGTGGGGGTATTGTTGTTTTATTTTTCGCAGTAGTGCCGTCGAGCGCACCACACTGCCCATCGCACCTAGATGGACAACTAAAATCGCCGAGTCCACAGCCGAATACGAATGACATTTGTCATTACATAATGAACCACGACTACACGGTTTGTAGCCATTGAAATAACGACAGTTCGTTGCTTCCATAAATTAATTTTAGCAGAATTTTTTAGAGATATAGTCTAAATAGGCGGTTAAACAAAAGACCTGGCACAACGTCAGATTTCTTATTTGAAATACGTCTGCATGACAGATTGATAGTCCAGTGCCTTTTGTCTGGATTTGTCCGCAAAGTCGGCACCTTTCCCAGCATAAATAATCGATCGCGAAGCATTCACAATAATACGTTTATTTTTTAACTCTTTAACTGTATCTAAAATCTGCTTCAAATCTCCACCCTGAGCACCCAGTCCCGGAACTAACAAAGGCAACTGAGAGTCCATTTGACGAATCTTTTTCAAAGCATCGATATAGGTCCCACCCACGACCAAACCTAAATTCTTTTTTTCGTTCCACTCGGTCGAAACTGTTTTAGCTAAGTGATAATAAAGAGGCTGCTCTCCCACCTTCAGATCTTGAAAGTCTCCACCATGTGGATTGGACGTCTTACACAACAAAAATAAGCCTTTAGATTCATACTCCATAAATGGGGTGACGACATCTTTGCCCATATAAACATTCAAGGTCACACTATCAGCCTGGTAGCGATGAAACGATTCACGGGCGTATTGCCGAGCTGTTGAATCGATATCTCCACGCTTTGAATCCAAGATCGTTAAAATATGAGGGTAGTTTTTTTGAATGTATTGAAAAGTCATTTCCAGATCGGCTTCTAAGCCTTCCGCCGAATAGTATGCAACTTGCGGTTTGTACGCATTCACCAAATCTGCGGTGGCATCAATAATCGCTTTATTGAATTCAAAAAATGGGTTTTTCTTGCCAGAAAAAATTTCTGGCAACGATTTTAAATCCGGATCCAACCCCACACACAAAAATGATTTATTTTTCTGTGTGATATGATCAAGCTTCTCGTAAAAATTCATTAAGGCGCAACAATATTTCGATTTAAAAAATCAATAATTGAGTCTTTCGGTTGATTGCCCACCAATTGGCCAACTTGACTGCCACCTTTGAAAAGTAACATGGCTGGAATACCACGAATATTATACTTAGAGGGCGTCTCTTGATTTTCATCGACATTTAATTTTACGATTTTTACTTTGCCGGCCATTTCACCCGCGATCTCTTCTAGCTTTGGACCTAAGGCACGACATGGCCCACACCACTCGGCCCAGAAGTCTACCAACACCGGAGTGTTCGATTTTAAAACATCATTTTCAAAAGAAGTGTCTGTCACTGCATTTGTTACGGATCCCATAAATTCTCCTCTGATGGCCCAACAATAATCTTTTATAAATCAGTTGTCCATACCTGGAATTATAACATAAAAACGACTAAAAAAAAGGCATTAGAGGACCATTACTTTTTGTCAGTTTTTATATTGGGCTTGCCGTCGAACAGTTGATTGACGAACTGACGACGAGCCTCGTCCTGGGTCTTTAAATCCTCTAGATTCCAATCTTTTTTCATTTCATTGAGGTGTCTTTTGGCGGCGACTTTCTTCATGGTAGACTCGGGATACAAATGCAGTTCAGCCGTCATTTCGGTGTACTTTTTAATTTTTCCTGCAAGCGCATCTGCACGCGCAGCAATATCTTTTTGCAGCTGAGCCCCCAGCACCTTAGGATCCTCAAAAGACTCGGTCGTCGGGGGTACGGGTTTATCCAAGGCCTCTGCCACTTTGGATTCCCCTCCGCCCGATAGCTCGCTAATTAATTCCGCAAAAGGATCAACGCTAGTCTCCCTACTGGCGTGCGTGGTCTCTTCATTTCCAAAGAAACTTTTTTTCAACTCGGTGGTTGGCTCTGTGCCGACCCCACCGGTTACGAATGTTCCTTCATCGCTTCCAATGGCCGAAGTCGACGGTTTTTCCGCATTCAGCTTGTCCAACTCGCCTTGAATGTTTTGAATCACCTTAACGGTCTCGGCGTCGTAAGCGGCAAACGCCAATTTATCTGTGCGATCTTTGGCAAAAGATTTGGCTAATTTTTCAATGACGACTTTCTCATCCTGCTTCGTCAGTTTGCAAATAATTTGAATCAAACGAATCACAGAGATCGGTGATTCAAGCAACATATCCATTCGCATACGCAATAATTCTTCAGCCGGTAAATCGTAGTCCCTGGGGAAAATCAATATGGACTTCCCTGTCCAACGAGTCATATCTTTAACTTTTTTTCCAATACTGATCGAAGATACACGCTGCGAATTTCCAAACCCAACGATTATATCGGGATTAAATGCTACGATCTGGTCTTTCACCGTATATTCATTGGTCAAGCCGATCACATCGAAATTACATTTTTTAAGTGACAGCTCGGTGGCGTTTAGTTCGGCAAAATCATCATAGACAAGGAGTACTTTACTCATTAGGTTTATAATATTAGTGAGGTTTTAGGTATTCAATAGGTTCTCTCAAAGATGCTAACGAGTGAGACAATAGTCCATGCCAGTAATTAGAGGTAAAAAAGCAGTACAGTATATCTTCTTTGAAATGGTTCCCAGTTTTTTGCTGGGCTTACTGGTCTTTATTTTCGTAATCCTTATGTTTCAGGTGCTTCGCCTTACAGAGTTTGCGTTAGTTCATGGCGTCGAGACGCCTACCCTGGCAGAAATCGTTATGTATATCTGCATATCTATGTTGCCCATTCTATTTCCCATGAGTCTTTTATTTTCTATACTGATCACCTATGGACGACTCAGCCAAGATTCAGAAATTATCGCCATGAAAGCCAGCGGATTATCGTTAAAGACCATCACGGCTCCGGCCCTTATTCTGGCCGCGGTCGTCGCGATTGTGTCGGGACAAACTTCTTTTGAACTGGCACCGTGGGGAAATCGACAATTTGAGGTCTTGTTTACAAAATTAGGAAATACGAAGGCCTCGGCAACCATCAAAGCCGGCACATTCTCTGAAGGTTTTTTTGACCTTGTTGTGTATGCCAATGAGGTGAACAACGATACCGGGGAGTTGAAAAATCTTTTTATATACAACGAGCGTGATACCGACAAACCCATCACCATCATCGCCAAACGAGGCGAGCTGATTCCTGACCCTAACAACCCTGGACATCGAGTCCTGCTACGACTGGAAAATGGCGATATACATCGCAGTGGAGAAAGTCATACAAAAATTAAATTCTCAACCTATGACTTGCAGCTGATTGATCCTGTTAAAACCGAGTACAAAGAGAAGTCACCACAGTCGATGACCTTAACCGACCTTCGCTATCTCAAAAACGATGAAATGCAAAAAAAAGAAGATCGCAACATATACACGATCGAGTTTCACAAACGCTGGGCAATCACGATCTTGTGTTTTGTATTCGCATTTGTCGGCGTGGGGCTAGGCATTGAGGCTAATCGTCGAGAACAAAAAACCAGCGGATTTGTACTTTCGATTATTGTGATTATTGTGTACTGGATTCTGTACGTAACCTTCGAAGGCATTGCCCGTTCGAATGCCGTCCCCGCTACTGTCGCTATTTGGACACCGAATATTTTATTTGGTATTTACAGTGCGTATTTGTTGAAAAAACAGGTCAGATAAGAACCGATCTGAAAAGTAAGGTTAAATAGAGCGATGCAGTAGCTTCCTTACCACCACCGTCGTCCGTGACGACATCGCCCCTCCCTTAACATTAATTAAATCTAATCTGTTAAAATTTATCAAAGACTTTTTTAATAGTTTTTAATTTTTTTTTCAAGTTAGCTCAAAAATTTAGCAAACTATATACTTACCAAGTTTTGAAGTGCTTTCAAACTCAGACGCTGGACCCTATAACCAGTAATGAACATCGTCCGCAGCCGTCATGATATGCGCCCCCAGCTTTAGCAACGAAAGACTACCCTTGAAACTGTCATCCAACGGATGCCCAGGAACAACAAACACATCTTTGCCCATTTCTAAGGCGCGATGAGCCGTAATGAGTGTACCGCTTTTTTCACGAGCTTCGACGATCAATGAAACCTTCCCCAACCCCGCAATCAATCGATTGCGGTGACAGAAGTGGTGCTTTTTCACTGTTTGATCGTCCGCGAATTCGCTGAGCACGCATCCACCTGTAGCTAAAATTGGCTCTACCAAAGGCACAAATGAGTGTGGATAGAGTTGATTCAATCCCGAGGGAAGAATCGCAATCGTGGGCAATTTCAAATCCACACTGGCTTGATGCACCCATTGATCGACACCGATGGCACCCCCACTGACGGTAACAAATTCAGAGAGACTCAACAAAGAGGACAGCTCTCGTCGTAGCCACCAGATACTTTTCTGCGAAGGTTGCCGACTGCCAACAACCGCAATTTTTTCCCGTTTCCATACGGGCGTTCCGATATAGCTAAAAACCAAAGGTGGATCGATTAGAAATGTAAATTCAATTGGATAGTCGGGCTCACCATAGCGAACCCGGTTCACGGATGAGCGCGTCTCGAATTGCGCATTTCGCTGCACCTCAGAGCAGGTCTGTTGGTACAGATCAGGATCTATTTTTTGGATTTCGTCCAAAATTTTTTTAGGATCCGCCATCGTCAATTGTGTCAACAAAGTTAGGATTTGATCTTGCCGACGAAAATAAAAACTCTGTTTTTGTAGAAAAAAAAGAAAATCATAGAGTGAAATCATAAATTCACCCTATGCAACAATTCATCTTTGATTCTCTTTGTTTTATAAAACTACGAATGACGAATTTCGAATTAAAATTCTTCTATGGGGGCGGGCTCTTCATTGGGGGGAGCCGCCGTATCTTCGAAATTTGGCTCCGCTTTGGCCGAGTCATCACCTTTAGAATCAGCACCATCAGGTATCGCAACCAGGTCATTCACCACCACCCGATCAGTAACGCGAGTGACATATCCAATTGAAAAATTTGCGGTGGCATCTATGATCAAGAGCGAACCCACCTTCATTGGGTTTTCTCGAACCAAAGAGGTCACACGACGACGCCCTAGATCTTCATAGATAGGAAGTTTAATATTGGCCTGATAGCCACCCAAAGAACCTTGATTAATTAAAACAAAGTTCCCTTGTCCGATAATCCCGTAAGCATTCAAGTTACCGATGATTCGACCTTTACTGGCCGTCGTTTCGACCGTAGCGTCAGATAAACGAAACGTTCTCATCCGCCCAGCTAAAACCAGCGAGCCTTCTGAAACCAACGAGTTTGATTTCGTAACTCGAGCGCGATACACATTCTCATGGGAATTCACACGACCTAAAATTCGAACTTCACCTTCTACTTCGTGCATTTTCACGTTGTATTCAACTTTTTCCCCATCGACGGCCGGCAATGAAAGTTTTTTTCCTGATTTTACAATTGTATAGATTCCTTCAGGGGGCACCGACATTTTCACAAACACGTATTGATCTTCACCTGCCGACTTGAACTCGGACTCGACTTCAACCACTTCTCCGACCGAGGTTAGCGCCTCTTCCGAAATATAAAACTCAAAATTTAACATTGCCTCTTGAGCAACACTTTTTCGCTCTTCAATTTGGATATCAATTTCTTTTTGAATACGAACGTCTTTATCTCTAAAAAAGCTTGGTAGCTTCCTTAATGCTGTTTTTATCGTCTCATTTTTAGGTACAGGATCAGCTTGGTTGCCATCGTCGTCCGAATCAACGGTCCCAAGATCTTCATTTTTTGCAATTTCCTTTTTCTCTTCAACAGCCACTCCCGGTTTATTGTCAGCCGCCAATGTGGGTAAGGCTTTGGAGTCACCTTGGAAGAATTTAATTTTCATATCCGGAAAAATCACGTGTGGATTGTATATCATTTCCTTGTTCAACGACCATACTTTGGGCCAATAAAATGGATCACCAAATAAAGTTCCCGAGATATCCCACAAGGTGTCACCCTTGTTCACGATATAGGTATCAGATGTTCGCTTACCGACGACTTTCTGCCAATTCTCAGGGGATGTTTTATCTTTATGATACCGAGTATAGGTTTGATTAAATCGCTCTTCACGACCGAAGGCTTGAACTTCAGATTTCACCTCTAAATTCGATGGCGTAGGCTTGAACTCTTCTACCTGCCGCGGAGCTGTTGCTTCAGCCGAAGGCAACTCTACGTGTGGCGCGATGGGCGTCGGAGCCACCGGGGTTTCAACTGCCGAATGAGGATTCGGCTGAGCCGGCGTCAACGTCGGATCTGGTGGCATCTCGTCTAAGTTGGGCAATGTCAGTGACTCATCGGCGGGTACATTCAGTGATGGGTCTGGTGTTAAGGGAATGTCGTTTGGATCCAGTGTAAGCTCGCCTTCTTGCGCACGAAGTACCAAGCTGAGCATCAAACCACAAAGAATAATTTTTTTGATAGTCATTTGATTAGTTTCATCTCGGTTTCAGCCCGGAAGTATTCAGGTGATTGCGGATACTTACGACGAATTTCACTAAATATCGCCATGGATTGAGTATTCAAATTCATATTTCGATAGGCCATGGCTTTACCAAACTTAGACGCCACAACTTTGTTGCTCAGAGGAAACTCAGAAACCACTTTTTGAAAAAAACCGATAGAATCTTTATAGTTTTTTTCTTCCAAAGCCATCTTCCCGGCCAAATAATAAGCGTTATCCAAAAATGGGCTTCGTGGAAACTTTTTAGCAAAACTTTTTAGTCGGATCGAAAGGTTTCTATACTTTCCCATCTGATAGTCAGAGATAATTTCAGAATAGTATTCTAAATCTGATTTTGAGTCTTTGATTCCTTCCAACTCGCGCACCAGTTCATCATAGTTGTTTGAGCGTGACTTATTTACGACAGCACTCGCTGTGAATGCTCCAAAAACACACAAAATCATACCAACTTTTTTTATCATTTTTTCCCCTCTGACCACCCATTAAATTATGACACGTAAACAAAAATGACATCAAGAAAAGTTATCCACAAAAAATGTTATCAACTCGTTGTTCTGGACCTTGGACCATAGTATTTTCAAGGATTTGAGCCATTTGCTGCAATTATAGTCATAAAAATTATAGAGTTTCAGCTTGCCTAAAAAATAGGAAATCCGAACTTTTGAAGATCTGACAAAATCCAAATTTTTCTTAAAAATTTGGCAACAAGCACAGCGGACTTACTTTGCATGACATGTTTACCGATGTTTATCCTCCTGCCTATTGTGCTTTTCTTAAGCATCTACACACAGATAAATCTTATTCGGCCTCTCGAGCCAGCGGCTGCTCGTATCCACGCCCACTGCGTGCATGTATTCTCGGATGCGCACCGTCCTCACGACTTAAGTGCCTCGTTTATTTGTGGAAAAAAGGTCACCCACTCTGCACATAAAAATCTTTTACAAAAAAGTGGCCTCTATCATGCCATCGTTGTTTCAGGTGGACACTTTTTATTCATAGAATCGCTCCTTAAACGTATACAGTTACCTTATCTGGCTCGCATGGTTGTCTTACTCTTTTACTACTTAGCCACACATCTACAGGCCCCAGGCTTGCGTTGTTTAATGCAATTAAATCTTGGACACATCAGTCAACGATGGCATCTGAAATTGTCGTCTCCGGTCCTGTGCTTTTATTCGGGACTTGCGTGCTTAGCAATCAACGTAGACCTATGGCAATCTCTTAGTTTTTGGCTAAGCTTGGCCGTGTCACTGGCATTGGCCTTTGCTCAAGAACTAAAAACCCAAAACAACAAAGCCATTTCCTTTTTTCTTCCCCTGATCTGCATTTATATTTTTCTGATTCCTTTCAATTTCACCAATGGCTACCTCCATCCCTTGAATCTGGTTCTGGGTGCCATTTTTCTGTATCCATTTTGTATATTCCTATTGTTTTCCGCAGGCCTCATTTTAGGTTCACGCGCTTTTCCAACTCTGTCTTTTGACTCTCTCTTAGAACCGCTAAACAATATGGTGTTCCTATTTCTCAAATACTCGACGCAGATCGTGCCAAATAAAAATTTTGGTTCATTTGATTTATTTTATTTATGGATTTACTTATTGATTTCGATTGTCAGCTTTCACATGCTGACCCTGCATTTCCGAAGGGAAACCATCCGTGAATAGTTTCATATTTTTCTGCCTTTTCTTTCTGTCCACGCAGTGGCTTGCTTCCGATCCCTCACGCATGATACACGCTCCCAAGCCAGTCACAAAAACAACAAATAAAAAATCCCCTCTGAACGTCAGAAAAATCTATGGAAAAAACAAGATTCATGGAGGCCTCAAGATATTTACAGAAAAAAAAAGGCGCCTGAAGATTCAGACGCCAAAACAATCAATGATGAAAAAAATTTCTTAATTCAAAATTACACTTTGTATGGACGATATTCCATTTGCAGATCACGTGCGACCGGTTCGTAACAGACGTAACCATTGTACACATTCAAACCTTTTAACAAGTTTTTATCTTTAGCAATCGCATCTTCCACACCCAAAGCGGCCAGCATTGAACCGTATTTCAAAGTTACGTTGGTCAACGCATATGTTGATGTTCGAGGCACCACGCCGGGCATATTCGGCACGCAATAATGAATCACCCCATCGATTTCAAAAGTCGGGTTTTGATGAGACGTAGGACGGCAGGTTTCAATACAACCACCTTGGTCAACCGCAACGTCTACCACCACAGATCCCTTCGACATTTGCGACACTAATTCTTTGCTTACCAACGTGGGAGCTTTTTGACCCGTGATCAATACACCACCGATAAGCAGGTCACAGTCACGAACAGACTCTTCAATGTTTTTAGTATTCGAAAATAAAGTCATCGCACGACCCTGGAAAATATCATCTAAGTATTCCAAACGAGCCGTATTCACATCCAAAATTGTAACGTTCGCCCCAAGGCCCATCGCCATTTTCGCCGCGTTAGTTCCTACGACGCCACCACCGATGATCGTTACTTTGGCTGGCTTAACACCCGTCACGCCACCCAACAGAACGCCCTTACCACCATGATCTTTTTGCAAGTAATAAGCACCGATTTGTGTCGCCATACGACCAGCGACTTCTGACATGGGCTTTAACAAAGGCAGTGAATGATCGGGCAATTCAATAGTCTCATACGCCACGGCCTTCACTTTTCTTTCCGCTAAAACTTTAGTTAGCTTAGGTTCCGCCGCTAAGTGCAGATAGGTGTATATAATTTGGTTTTCTCTCATCAAGTCGTATTCATCAGGAAGTGGCTCTTTCACTTTCATGATCATGTCGGCTTTTTTGTACACTTCGGCTTTCGTGTCGATGATTTTTGCTCCGGCTTTCTCGTATTGTTCATTCGTGATCATTGACCCTACGCCCGCGTTGTTTTCAATGATGACAGTATGACCTTCTTTTACGAATTGTTTTACACCGGCTTCAGTGATACCCACACGGTTTTCACTGATTTTGATTTCTTTAGGCACTCCGATAATCATAATGTGTCCCTACTTATTTTTTAGTGGCTTTTTTAGCCGTTTTCTTTTTTGTTGTTTTAGCTACGGGTTTATTTTTTTTGGTCGCTTCATAAGCGTCCTTGCTGGATTTACCTGATTTTACTAAATCGGCGATTTCTTGTTTTCTTTTTTTGTTCATTCGATACTCCTTTTTTCAATTCTACTTTTTAAGTGTACTTTTAATTATAGATTCTACTTTTAATTCTACTTTCAAATATATTTTTAATTATTTTGATAACATAATTCATACCTAAATCAAACAATTGCTCTAGCTAGGTACACTCTTCATTTTTAGTTTTTTTATCATCACGGATCTCCGAAGCGAAGGCAACAGGATCGACTTAGCCTCTTGCGTAAAAGTAGGTCCAGGACATTCAAGAAAAACAGAATCACCAAAATTTTATCCGACCGTCCCGATGAATGAATTTAGGTCAGCGCCCAGCTGGAAAACTTCTTCACCTCTTCCGAGATATCCGCCCCCAGCTCGACATGCCGATATTTTTCCTTAGAATTTTTGATCAACTGAACCAGCTTGTTCATCAAATCATGACCCGCTTTGTGCAAAACCACATGTCCCATCAAAGGCATTTCCAAGGTCACAAGATCACCGAGGGCATCCAAACACTTGTGCCGCACGAACTCGTCAGGATAGCGCAATCCCCCGGGATTCAAAATCTTTTGTTCATCCAAAACAATGGCGTTGTCCATACTGCCACCCTTAGCTAAACCCTTGGCCTGCAATGCTTCCACGTCTTTTAAAAAACCAAATGTTCGCGCCGGAGCCAACTCGCGAGCATAGGAAGACTCGTTCACGTCAATATCGATTTTCTGCATGCCAATTTGAGGATGCGGAAAATCGATCGTCACGCTGAGGCGCAAACCATGATAGGGCAAAACATAGGCTTGCTTATCCCCTTCCGTCAGAAATATGGGCTCTTTAATATAACAATATTCCCGCGGCTGATCCTGCTCAATCACGCCCGCTTTTTGAATGGCATTGTAAAAATCGATTGAACTACCATCACATATGGGAATCTCAGGCCCATCTAACTCTATAATTAAATTATCAATTCGCAGCGCCGACAACGCCGACAAACAATGCTCGATCGTCGCCACCGAAAATGCACCACCGCCAATCGTAGTCTGGTACGAAGTCGCTTGCACATTTTCACTTTTTACTTTTAACGAAGGTTTTCCAGGTAAATCCGATCGCACAAAATGCACACCCGTATCGATGGGTGCCGGTCTAAAAGTCAGTGAACATCGATCTCCCGAGTGGATCCCGATCCCTTCTACTATCGCTTTGGTTCGAATCGTCTTTTGTAAAAACAAAGTGCCTCACTAGGTATGGGTATCTGAAAACAATGTCTTTTTCGCATAATCCGTCAGAATACGGCCACGCGGTGTCTTTTGCACAAAACCTTCCTGAATCAAAAATGGCTCAAACACGTCTTCCAACGTATCTTTATCTTCACTCAGCGCCGCCGACAAAGTCTCGATACCCACCGGACCGCTGTTATATTTTTCATAGATCAAAGTCAAAAGCTTTCGATCCATCATATCCAAACCCAGTTTATCCACGCCCAATCGATTCAATGCCCCTTCGGCCAGAACGGCATCCACTATGCCGTTCCCCTGCACATCGGCAAAATCACGAACTCGCTTCAGCAGACGATTGGCAATTCGTGGGGTGCCGCGACTGCGCCCGGCAATTTCTTCCGCGCCCCCCTCACCCACTGTCATTTTCAACAATCCCGCATTTCGACTTAAAATTTGCTGTAATGATTTGCGATCATAAAACTGCAACCGTTCGACAATTCCAAAACGATCCCGAAAGGGCGCATTCAAGGCCCCCGCGCGGGTCGTTGCACCCACCAAAGTAAAGGGACTCAATTGAAATTTCATCGATCGAGCACCGATCCCATCGCCGGTAACAATATCGATGTAATAATCCTCCATCGCAGAATACAAGTACTCTTCCAAGGTGCGGTTTAAACGATGGATCTCGTCAATAAACAAAACCGAGTAGGGTTTCAACGAAGTCAGGAGCCCTGCTAAATCCCCTTTTTTCTCGATGGAGGGCGCCGACGCCACTTTAAAATCAACACCTAATTCATTGGCAATAATTCGCGCCAGTGTCGTCTTACCTAATCCTGGCGGGCCAAACAACAGCACATGATCCAGTGGCTCTTGACGTTTTTTGGCCGCTTGAATGTAGACTTTTAATTTATCTTTTATATCCTCTTGGCCGGGAAAATCTGAAAATTGCTGCGGGCGCAGCTCGTTTTCCCATTTTTTTTCGTCTTCAAAAGAGACTGATTCTAATATTCTTTCCATATTACACCTGACTTAATTACACCTGAGTTAGTTTGGCCAAGCCGCCACGAATCGATTCTTCGACCGAAAGATCTTTAGGCAATTGACTGACATACTCGTCAACTAGTTGGGGTCTGAATCCCAAATTAATTAACGCCGACGACACCTGTGAACGCTGCACCGATTTTTCTACGGTCTTATCAGGAACGCGAACCAGCTTGCCTTTTAAGCTGAGCACAATTTGCTCGGCGGTTTTCTTACCCACACGAGGCAATTGCGACAACGCTTTGGCGTCCGAGTTTTCAATCATATCCACCAATCTATCGTACGGGGCACCGGACAAAATACCGATCGCCATTTTCGGCCCCACACCATTGACCTTTAACAGTGATAAAAACAGATTTTTTTCTTCGCGATATTGAAACCCAAAAAGCTGTATCACATCTTCACGCACATGGGTATAAATCCAAACCGAAATAGTTTTAGAACCTTCAGAGATAAGGGCTAACGTCTGCGTAGAGCAGTATATTTCATACCCGACGCCTTGAACATCCAGAATCAGATATTCGGGCTGCAGCTCAACCACCTCTCCTCTTAAAAAACCGATCATGTTATCCCCTGTTATAACGACTTTTTAGCTTGCTCGATCGCCACATTCATTTTGTGAACGAAATGATGGTGGTAGGCAAGAGCTAATGCATCGGACGCATCCAGAAAGTCAAAGTGCCCTATTTTTAACACAAACTTCAGGACCTCGGCGACTTGCAATTTATCCGCACCACCCGAACCCGTGACTGTTTTTTTGACTTCTCTTGGTGTGTACTCAAAAACTGCACAGCGGCTCTCCATTGCTTTAGCAACACAAATCCCACGGGCATGACCTAATTTGAAAGCAGAATCAGGATTTTTACCTAAAAATAACTTTTCAACCACGACCGTATCCGGTCTATATTTCTTTAAAAGATGATCCAAATTTTGCGACAACAGCAGCAATCGTTCATTAAACGTCAGTGTACCCGTTTTAAGCTGAATAATACCATGAGAAATTGCTCGTGGCTTATCCGTGGCCGCATCAATAACGCCAAAACCTGTAATTTGGGAACCGGGATCAATCCCTAAAATAATAGACATTATTGAATTCAATCACCTCAAAGCTTTTTTGGCAAAATCCTTGAAAGATTCATGACTGAGTGTAGTATAAAAATATGGCTTCGTACCCGAAGGAAATTATCGAAAAATATCGTGGTGTATTGAAAAAGACACCCGATTCACAAGTCTTTGCCCCTCTCGCCGAGGCTTATCGCGAGAATGGCGAACTCGAACTCGCTGAAAAAGTATGCAAAGAAGGTCTCCGTCGCCATCCCACTCATACCAGTGCGTGGGTGATTTTAGGTAAAATCCTGAAAGATAGAAAAATCTGGGACGAGGGTTTAAAGGCATTGACCCAAGCCCTAAAACTTTCTGGCGGCAATATTTTAGCCCATCAGCTGATGGGCGATATTTATTTAGAAAAACGAGACACCAGTAACGCCATAAAATCTTATAAAATGGTTTTGCTTTTAAATCCCAACCACACAAAAGTTAAAAAGATTCTCGAGCGTATTGAAAGCCTTTCGGCAAAAGATTATGCCGACGATTTATTCGAATTCAAAAAACTTTCGCTTACCCCGGAAGACTCGTCATCAGTTTTAAATTTTGAAGGCACCCGCAGCCAGGTGATCGAACCCAATCGTTCAGAAATGGAGCTGACATACCAACGAACCTTGCAAAGAATCATTTCCCTGATCGACGCCTTTATCGCACGCAATCAGTTGAAACAAGCCGCCGTGCTGCTGGAAAACAGCTTAAAGGATTATCCCGAAGACAAAGACTTGCTATATCGACAAAAAGTTTTAAAAACGCGAACACAACCCAGCTTTATCGTCTCTGAAGTTCCCGAAGCTGCAGAAGATATTCGCAAACGTGCAAAACAAGCCAAGCTGGAAAAACTAAATAAAATACTGCAACGAATTCACGATTATCGATAGTCTGCCTGTCCTTACCCCACCCTGAAGCTGCTAAAATGTTCCAAAGGATAAATGGAATTCGTATGGTTCATCACCTGGTTTACGATCCAACTTGTATCCAAATTCCATGTTCAGCGCCCCCATGATTGTATTGTATCGTAGACCGACTCCGACAGAGTCTCGATACACATCGTCTTGCTTCAAATCCTTAATTACGACCGCGCCACCATCATAGAAAACACCACCATAAATATTACCGTGAATAGGAAAACGCACTTCCGATTTGAATAAGTACTGCTGAGCATTGGTGGTCAAAGAATAGCTAGAAGGATTCACTCCCAAGTCCACTTGCGAAGGTAAAAACTCTTCGGCTCGGTATCTAAACCCTCGAATTGTCGAGCCTCCACCTAAGATAAAACCTTTCTTCGAGTATGGCACTCCACCATCGGGATTTTTATTAAGATTTTCCAAATACCCATAACGCAGATTATGGGCCCACACCCAATTTTTAATGAACGGCCAGTAATGAGTGAAGGAACTCATAAACCTAACATATTCAATAGTATCCGAGCTTCCCAGTGCAGGATTTGAGTATTCCAGATTCAATCGCGCAAAGATACCCTTTGTCGGTAAAAAAGGATTATCACGAAAATCAATATCAATAGTGGGACCGATCGAGGCAATATTTTGCTGTTTAATGATTTTGTTAGTTTCATTTTCATCGGGCGTACTGACATCGTCACGTAAAAAGAAATCTCGATATTGTTCTAAATTATAAATCTCGAAAATCCCGGTCACGTGACTCGTGAAATCCTTTTCCAACGCGTAAATATATTGATTACTCTCGACCCCTTGCTTTACGTCTAAATCACTGACATATCGCGATCGCGACACATTCACGCGTCCGCGTAATCGGGATTCAAACAAATACGGCTCGACGTAACCAAAAATAACTCTTAGCTCGGGATATTTAATATCTGCAATATTGTAGTTGCCTTCAAATCGACTTGATACGCCACGCCCCGTACCCATTAGATTTCTGTACCCTAAACCAGTGTAGCCACGCAATGTTCCATTTCGTTCGTTCGTGGCCCCAAAACCCATGGTGAACGTACCCGGGTCGCGTTCCGTAACCTTAACCACCACAGTGCGGTCGGCTACGCTTGTTCGCTGTTCAAGAGTTCTTATCTCGACCGTGTTGAAGTATCCTGTTTTTTGAAGACGCAATACCGATTCTTCCAACTTGGAAGGCGTCAAAATATCTCCTCGCTTGAACTCAAGTTCGATCAAAATAATTTCGTCTTTAGAATACAAATTTCCTTCGGTTGCAATACTGGCCACTCGCACTTTTGGACCTTCATACACCCGATAAAACAACTGCGCCTTTGTATTGTCAGAATTGTAGGTCACCAAATTGTCTTTTTCATTTAATATGGCCACCTCAAGGTACCCTTGCTCTTGATAATAATTTTTAACGAGCCCAATTGATCGCTCTAATTTTGAAAGCTCTAACGGTTGACCCTTTTTTAGGTCAATTAAACTCATCAATAAATCGTTCGGTATCGAGTTATTGCCTTCAAACGCCAAACTTTCCACAATTGTCAGCGGACCTTCTTCGATATTAACATAGAGGCTGATTTTATCTTTCTTGGCATTGTAAACAGTACGAAAACTGGGAACATCAAATGCTAAATAACCTTGGTTTTGCATCTCAATTTCAAAATTAGCCACGACCTTTTCCAATGCCTCACGAACATAGATCCGATCAGAAATGATATCTTCCGAAACCTTAGCAAAGAGCTTTTCATAAAAGCGGCTCTCTTTTTTAAAATTACCCTGAAAAAATATTTTCTCTATATGAACCTTGGGACCCTCATTAATTTTAAATAAAACTTTTCGTTCAAATTTTTTTGGTTCTTGCAATTCACTCTGAATTTCCACTCGCGCGTAGCCTTCGCCAAGATAAAAATTCTTTAATCGAAATGCCAGCTCTGCCGAAACATTAGGATTAGTCGAAGCATAATTATCAACGTCCAGCACCCGATTCAGCCTGTATCTAGAAAACTCATTGTACCCGACAAAATCAAAACTAAATTTATTAGTGTTATTCAGATGAACAACCAAATTGACTGCTGAATCATTTTCAGAAAAACCAGTTTCAATTTTAACTACTTCGCCTTGCAACACCTTGTTATCTTGAAAGTAATCTTTAACTTCTTCTTTTAACTTCTCTATCAGTTCATCGGTATAATAGTTTTTTTCAAACTTTTTTAGTTTTTTCCCCAGCTCAGATTTTAAATCAATATTCGAAGTTTTGATTTCAATTGATCGAATACGGGTTGGATTACTTTCAACAATTGTAATATCAACATTCACATTTTGATTTACCGAATCGGGAATTTCGACATTCACGGTGGCATTAAGAAATCCAGAATCAATATAAAATTTACGAACTTTTTCGGCTCCCTCTAACACACTATCTGTATCCAAGATATCGCCCTCGGAAAACCCCAATATGTTTTTCAGTTGCCCATCAGAATGAGCACGATTACCTTCGATAGAGATGTTTTTGATTCTGGTTGATTTCACCAAGTTAATTACGATCGTGTCATTTTCCAAATACATTTCGATTAGTTCGTTGTTGGTTTTCAAGTGAATAGAACGAATAATGTCATCGACCTGCGCAAACGTAAATCCATTAGGTACCAAAGACTTATATCGTTCAAGAACCTCAGCTTGAATGTCCGGAGGAACATTCGTAAACCTCAAACCATAACTTTGGGCCCATGCATATTCCAAGAAAATCATGAAGAGGACAAAAACCACGCACTTCTTTGTCATCTAAAATCCCTCTTAAACTCGAGATCTAAACCAAAGACACTTTGTGATTGAGTTTCCACACCCTTGGCCTCTTCACTTTCTCGCCCCTCCCAATTTCCAATCGCTGATAGATTATTATTAAAAAAGTATTGGACTTTAACTTCCGTAGTAGAATTCACAATAGCACGACTGGCCGTTGCTTGAATGTTATTGGTTATTCGCTTGGTCGCAGTCGCTTTCAATACGCTGGCATTTTTAGAGGTATCAAACTGATTGACGAACTGAATCTCTAAGCCAAGACGATTCTTTAAGCCTTTGGTTAACGCCGACTGCGACAACACCGCCGCTCCGATTTCATATCCCGTTTGTGCTGCTTGATCTTTGCCTTGAACATTTTGCTCAAGCTGCGATGAGGTCACCCCAAGCGCTAGCAACGAAATAATTTCGTTTTCCGCCAATGGAGGCGAGCTGGTCATCTTGATATTTGCAGTTTTTGCAGGCCCTTGAAGTAAAAGATTGATATCGTAGTCATTCACACGAGCCGAAGCTGTAATATACACATCAGGATTAATTTCTGTTGGGCTCGCAAAATTAATTAAACCACTTTGTAGTTCAAATTGCTTGTCTTTAAAATACAGTTTTGTTCCTTTCTCCATTTCCACTTTACCGAAAATCAAAATATTAGAAATGGGGCCTTTTAGCTGCACATTTCCGTTGGCATAGCCTTCCACTAGTGAATTCTTGATCAAGTATTTATTATCCAAGAAGACATTAATATCTAAAGCAATCGGATCAAATGTTTTTTCTTTTAATGACTTCGGCAAATAGATACTTTGTTTTGTCGTTGGCCCGCCGTCATCACCACCAAGTTCTTTCTCGAAAATGCCACTATTGATATTATATGTTCCCGCAATCAGAAATGGAAACCACTTGCCCGACATAACTAAATTAGCATTTCCTCCCGTACGAACCTTTTCCGGAATATTTAAATTTACATTCTCTGCGCTAATATTCAAGAACAGTGGGACCTCGTTTGGACCTATAATTTCGATCTGACCATCAGACTTTAAAGTTCCACCTGCGAAATTGGATTTTAAATTCTGTACAAAAATTTTTGACTGTGAAAACACCAGCGTGGTATTGATTTTTTCAAATGGATGCGGAAAATTTTTAATTTTTACATAAGCATCCCGCACCAGTGCTTGACCTAAAATACGTGGTGCCCTAACAGGTCCTGAAATGCGCGCGCCTAGTTCAAATGGACCGCTCACTTCTTCTAAAAATGGAACCAAAAAATGTAGTATTCGCAATTCCGACTTGGCACTCACTCGAATATTCAGTCGATCAAAAGTAAATTCATTTCCAGAAATTTCTACGATATTATCTGGTCCAATAAGACGCAATTCCGAGATAGAAAACTCACCTTTTGAGCAATCAATGCGACCTCTTTCCGCCAACGCCAATCGCAATTGCCCCCGTTGCAACGTTAAATCATCAATAGAAATTTGCCCATCCAGATCACTCAGATCCGAACTGGAGGCACTCAAAACGGTCTGTCCCGTTAAATTACCGAGGTAATCATCCTGAATACTCTCGGCGCCAATAAATGGAAATAATACCGTGTAGTCAAAATTTTTAAATTCAGAGTTGAGTACAACCTTGGATGCACCCTTTTCAAATGGCCAACGAACTAGCGCATTTAACTTTTCATTAAACAACCGCATATTCCATTCCATCACGGCTTTGTTTAAATCTAATTTAATCTCGCTCGCTTCTAACTGTTTTTCACCGATCAACACCTCTGGGGAATTAATTTGAACACTCAGTTTAGGATCGTCGATGGGACCTTTTGTTATGTAGTTAAAACTAATATCACCGAAAATAGGAACATTAAGACTCTTAACAAATTCACTTTCTTCCCAGCGAAATCCTTGCCCCGAACCGCTCAGATTGAACGTCTTATCCGCATTCAAAGCACCTTCAATGCTTAAGCGGGAACCACGCTTGGCTAAATAACTATTAGAGAACACCGAGTTTCCATTTTCGGCAAGGATACTCAATTTAAGATCAGTAAAATGCTCGGTGTGCATCAGGACGTCTCGAAATTCAGCCTCTAGTCGATAGTTTAATTTCCAAAAATCTAGCGGCCCAGAAAGCTTTACCTTGGCCGTCCCCGAGCCATCGATTGCAAAAGGAATGGGTACGACATTTTTAGTAATCGTCAGAATATCTTTCAATTTAGAACCTTCGAAATCAATAGCTCCATGAATTTCAGATCCCAACAAATTAAGATCTAAACTTCCGTTATATTTTGATGACCCGATTAACCCCTTCATCTCGACTAACGACAATGTCCCTTCTTTATAATTCAGCATACTTTCCAGGTTGCCAAAATTATACTTCTCTAAACTAAAGTCAGCGGCATTGACTTTCATACTGAACGTGGCTGCGTGCGAATCCCCTTTTGTACTCCCATCCAGACTTAGCTCTCCTTTAAAATCCAAATTTGCTAACGAAACAATATTTTTAAAATCGATTTTCGATGATTTAAATTTTATATCAAATCCCTTTGCATACTCAACGACGCCGTCGCTTTCGGCAGTATTATCATTAATCGTCGCCACTCCTTTGTAGGCAATTTTTTCTAGATCAGAAAAAAACTCACCCGTCGCGGAATAATCACCAATTTCAACAATGCGCGATTTGGGATCATGCATTTCTGAGGACACTCGCAACCCTTTACCTTTGATCTGGGCCTTACAAAAGATATTAAACTTATTTATGCTGCCTTCACATTGAACCTGTGGGACTAACACCGTAAAAACCGGAATCTCCTTTAAATCCAACGATTGGAATAATTTCTGAATATCAAAATGCTCCGACGACACGCTAGATTTAAATTCATGTGGTTCTTTCAATAAAATCATCGAATCCGAAAGCTTTACCTTGCCGGCAGGATGAATCAGTTCGATATTAGAGAACGTTACCCGGTCCTTTTTGAATTCACTTTTTATAATCGCAGTGCCTAAATCAAATTTATCAAAAATAATATTTTCGGAAGTTAAGTCAATATTTCCATCTATCGAGTGAGTACCATTGAAATTCAATGTTCCCGCAATATTTACACGCCCTTCCAGTTTTTCTTTAAGTTTGCTGATATTAAAATTTTCAAGAATGCTTTTGATTTCTTGCAGATTTACGATACTAGATACATTCGCTTGCCCTGCAATCGAACTATTTAACTGATTCACATCGTGAATCACGCCGTCTATTCGCAGACGATTCTCTTTAACTTTAAGATCCACTTCCCGAACCAACAAATTTGTTTTAGAAAACAAAAGGTTCATATTTAATTCGACAGGAACAGAAGAATCGTCTTTGTCATTTTTTACGACACTGTTCTTAATTCCCGCACGGACCAAGAACTTGTTGTCCAGATAACTTGTTCGAACAAAAGATTCATTGATACGGTAATAAATTTTATGTTTTTGGGAATTTAATTTCAAATTCAAATTATCAATACGAAATCTTTGTATTGGAATCATATTTAACACATCGTATAGTTGTGAAATATTGAATTCCGTTTTTGACTTGGGCTCAGCTAATAGTGGGTCTAACTCGACCTCTAGCTTTAGTTCAGCCACACTCAGTAAGTTAAAACTTAGCTTACCCAACATAAGTTCGAACAAGTTAAATTTTAAATCAACCTCATTGACTTCGAAATCTTTCAGCGTCGAATTCAGACTCGTTTTAGTTCTAATTTTAATATTACGAATCTTCAGCCGTGGATCAAAAACTTCAAAATCAATTTTTTCAAATTGAATTTCAGCGTATTCATTTGAATCAGACAATTTTTTCAAATGATCATTGGCATATTCGGTCACAATTGGAAAGACGACTGTTTTCAGAACAACATAGATCAGAAGTAATATCCCGATTGGCAGACCAAAAAGCCAAATTTTTTTCTTCAAGAGCGACTCCACTCGGCCAACAAAACATCCGAGCTTCTGTAGTTGGGTTTAACCTCAACCACCGCCTGAAGAACTTCAATCGCTGTGTTTCTTTCGCCTAAATTCCAAAGGGCCTGGGATCGCATAAATGTACAGGCCAAAAATGTGTCTGGCAGATGCGAGAAGTTTTTTTCAATCGAGGGCAATAGGGACAAAATTTCCAAATTTCTTCGATTCAGTAACAACACCTCTAAATACAACCATACATTCTCATTAATCACCTCTGGACTATGGAAAAGTTCTAACGCCAACTCATTCATCTCTAAAGTTAAGCACAAGATAACTAAATCTGCCTCAAAACCTTTCATTTTATTCAATTCACGTTTTAGGAATCGCCCCAAACCTTGCTGAGCCAACATAACATCCGGGTCAACTTTGGGTTTCAAATCTAAACGTGATTTTTTGTGTCTGTATTTGTCAAAAACACTTTCCGCATCACGTTCTTTAAACTTCATCGTGATTTTAAAAATTTCAAGGTCACCAGGAAATATTTTTTCTAGTTTACGAATAGTATTTTTTGCAGGCTCGTTCAAATTCTGACTGCTAAAGAGTTCGAACTTTTGAATCAGATCTTTACGTAGTTTATTCAGCTTCTGAGTATTTAAATCACGCAGTCTCTTTCGTCGCTCGCGCAGCTCGGGCCAATAAGGATCCCCAAACTTCGTCAACGCCGCTTCCACCCAACGTTTTTCGTCTTCGTTAAAGTAAGCATAAATAATCTTTTGCAATTCTTTAGAAACCAAAGGAAAGCTCTTTACGATCGCCCAAATCAGAAATGCCGGCTCGATCTTCAACGCTTCATCTTTGTAAAACTTCTGAAAAAAATATAAAATCAAATCACACCGACCCGCTTTTAAAATAAACAGGCAAAATGTATTCATGTTTGCATCCGACCATTCGTAGTCTGACGAAATCATCTTCTCGTAGATCCACTCTGCGATAAAAGATGGCGGATGCCCTTGATTTAAATGAATATGAATCTCATCATCCAGACTTAACGCCAAATATAGTCTCCCAATTTAATTTTGCAGAATTATCTTGTGATTAATGAGACTTAATTTGTTGCGTCATTGTAAATCGGACGAAGGAACGAGGCAAAAATTGTAGGGCCATCGAATACAAATCGTGCCCCACCGAAGACTATTTTTGACTCACGCGCTCGACGTAATCACCAGACGAAGTATCGATACGCAAAACATCCCCTTCATTGATATGTAACGGAACATTCACTTTCAAACCACTTTCCATAATCGCCGCTTTCGTAGCACCCGTGACCCGATCACCTTTAACACCCGGATCTGTTTGCGCCACTTTCAAATTAACCGCTTTAGGCACATCCACCGCGACCGCTCGATCGTTATAAATCAAAATAACCACTTTTAAGTCATCATGAAGAAAGTTTGTATTTTCACCAATTTCGGCAGCTGTCATAGTGATTTGCTCGTAATTAGTCTGGTCCATAAAATTATAGCCGTTCTCGTCTTTATACAAGAAGGTCATTTCTTTATTTTCAACATTGGGGACTTCAAAGCGCTCGCCCGATTTGAACGTCAATTCTCGGTTTTGACCCGTCAGCAAGTTTTTAAGTTTGGTACGGGTAAATTGATTCCCTTTACCTGGTTTAACATGCTGAAAATCCACTACAGAAAATGGTTCATTTTCAAATAAAATTCTTAGGCCTTTTTTAAAATCTGATGTTTCGTACATATAACCCCTATACTAAAGACCTAGAACTATTCACAAATTCAATCGCCGTCAATTAAAGAGTTCAGTGACTTCGCGGGTAATCTTGCCAAAGTCGAGTTCTACACTATCTCCACAGCTAGCCTTAACAATCAATACCGCCACGCCGATAAAAACTCATATACGGGAGAAGAAATGAAGATCTATTTTCGCCATAAAAATCAAATTGTCGCGGTACTCGAGCCACATATCAACAAATCCTATACCGTTGGCCGCGGACTAAATTGTGACGTTCAAATTCCAGTCCCCACTGTTTCTCGTTTTCAAGGTGTTCTGTATTTTGAAGAAGGCCGTTGGCATTTTCGTAATGAGGGTGGCTTAAAAAACAGCGTCACCACCCTAAGCGATTCCGTCAGCGTTGACCTTAAAACAGGCCTGTCCATCTCCTTAGATACATTTTTAGCCAGTGAAAAAACTCATATTCTAGAAGAAAAAAAAGAAAACTCATACAGCTACATCAAAGCCACTGCCTATACATTAATCATTTTTTTTATTGCGGGCATCGCCACATATTTTACGTTCTATTTTCAAGGAAAATTTGACTCGAAATCCCTAATGGGCTTTGCCGAGAATAAAATTTTAAAATTTGAATTGAAAGTCAAAAAAGATCTACTCGAAAAAATAAAAAAAGAGGCCGATCTAAAAGAGGAAGATTTCAAAGAAACGGTCGGATTCTGTACCGGTTTCTTAGTGGAAAAAAATATTTTACTCACCGCTCATCACTGCATCAGCCCACCGCCAGGTTTGTCGATCGAAAAAGATTTTATTCTGAAAACATACGACAATCGAGAAATCACACCTAAACGAATTTTAGGTTTTGATTTTACCAAAGACTATGTTTTCTTGGAAATCGAAGGCTTTAACGATAATCCATTTTTTAAAATCACTGAAAAAACCGAAATTGGCCAAAAGGTATTCACAATTGGGAATGTTGCCGGAGAAGGCCTAGCCATCCGCGAAGGTATCATTTCGGGCGAAACAGAAGATCCCAATGACCCAAGCGTCAAGTATGTTCGCTTTTCAGCTGCAGCCAGCCCTGGAAATAGTGGTGGCCCTTTGCTGAACGAAAAAGGAGAAGTCGTCGCATTGGTTTCCAGGAAAAACATGGCCGAGAACTATAACATCGGTATTTCATATAATGATCTCAGAAATGGTTTTAATAACTTTGTCCTAAACAAAGAGCCAAAAGAAATTATTTTTGATTCAAAAACGTCCGATCTGAACTTTGGCGGAATCGAGTATTACCTATCCAAATCATTCCGTTTGCCATTAATCGAAAAACTAGATAACAAACCACATCTTTTGGAAGTACTAAATAAATTCATCGTCAAAATTCAAGTACCCTTCAATTTTGACCAAGCCCACGAAATGTATTTTCAAAAATTTCATGAAGTCGCAAAAGAAAAAATCCTAGCGGTCAATCAAATGGTCCGCAAAGAAGATCTTCCGGGAACAGACTGGGAAACACAAGCAACAAAGGACTTACCTTACGTCATACCTTCAACAACCAGTGATCCGCACCTAGTATTTAAATCTGTTAACGACAAACTGATTCCTAAATCAATCGGACTCATTGGAACCAGCGGACAGATGGGTTATGAAATGACTTTGAATGACTGGAAAAAAGAAAAAGTCTATTTGTACAACGAGGGCTATATGGCCACTAAAGGCTCTCTTATTGAAGAGCGCTTTCAAGTTCCTAAAGAAGACAACTATCTTGTTTACTCTTCCGTAAAAGACTCAAAAGAGTCAATTGATATATCTAGATATTTTATTGCAAGTCCCGATTTTTCGATTGTCTATAACTACCATGAAAAGGACTTCAAAAAACGAGAAGCCAATACACTGAAAACAATGAAAGACGTGTTCATTGGACCAGAGGGCGCCATTGTTTCACTACGTTATTTCCCATTTTTAAGACCAAAAGCAAAAGCCGATTTCAAAGTGAAGGACTTTCCATCGGGCATAAAAAAAGTGAAAACATACAAGGATCAAAACAATCGCAGCTGGGAATATTACGTCGCTGACTTTTATGATTCCTTCTATATTGAGCTATTTTGCATGAACACCCTTACTGCGACTCATTGTTTGAGCACCTTTCAAGAAGGTTCTGTTGATCGCATGAAAGAAGAACTGGTCAAAAACTTTGTTAACTTTGAGCTTAATGAAAAGTATGCCATGATGGATTTCTTCATGTTACCTTCTTTGCCGTCCACGGATCTTAGTCAATATATTGCCGAATCGTCTTACCTGAAAGGATTCGAACTGAATGAAACGAAAGATCATGTCAGTATTAACCTCAAAGATTTTAACCAAACGTTGAAGTTAGGAAAAAAAGACTCAATTGTTGGTCTCAGATTTATCCCTGGCGTAGTATTTAACCAAACACTTGGTCGCGGTATCTGGAGTGGCTTTGGGGTACAATTTATTCGAAAAGATAAATTCAAAGGCGAAACAAAATATGAACTCTGCACGACCGGTATTCAATTCGAAGAACTGAAATACAATGCCATGTTAACGAAAGATCAAAACTTACAAAAATCATTCCGTGGACTCGCATCAGAATTGACCACAGACATCGGCAAAGGCTTTAAGAACAAAATGGCCCAAAATAAAGATGCGGTTTGGAAAAAAGATTTGGGTAAGGATGAAAAGGAATGGAAAAAACAAGCTTACGGCACATGCCACACACTGTTTAAAGATACCGAAAAAACAGATTTGTACCGAACAGAATTTGAATTCACTCCGTTTAAAGCAGAATAAAAACCACCTCTCGAGGTGGTTCTCGGTGTCCATAAAATGTAGAAGTTCAGATCTGCTCTGACAGTCGCCCTGTTTTGATCAAAATTATTTTTAATATTCATGTAAAGAAATTTTAAAAACACTTATAATTTCTTTACCATCTTGATTTTCGATTTTATAAAAAACTCGCCATCCATCACTAAGACGAAAAGACCTTGCACCTATGACCTTCTCGTAAGGTTCATCATGATAACCAGGAATTTTCCTAACTTCTAAAAGCCCTTGTTTCTTAACACTGTCTTTCCATTTATCAAAATTTTTTAAAACCGCTTTAGGGACTCTAAAATTTTTTATCAATTTCGCAGCATCGTGTCCTATTTCAATAGTATCAATTAACTTTACAGACTTTACTACGGCTGCTGCTTTGACCATAGACTTAGCCACTTTTAGCTTGCCCGGTCCCACAATTCCAAAAAAGGCAGCACAAGCAACTTTAACAGTTTCATTTTGGTTTAACTCTCTAGATGCCAGTTTGGCTTTTTTTAAATTATCGAATAAGGCTACTGGATCACCGGCTAAGGGAAACTCTGAAAAATCTGGCAAGCGTCTCCTGTAAAAACCTGAAAACCTAATTAACTCGCCCCATATATAAATAGCATTATCACTTTGCAATCTTGAAGCCGATTCTGCTGCTATTTCTGAATACTTATTTTTCAAAAACTGGATGCACTCTGTTTTTTTTTGACATTCGTGCAAGACAAAATCCTGTAAGCGCCATGTATCCATCAATGGATCTACTAACTCTTGCTCAGCACACTCATAGAACTTACTATTCTCAAAATAGTTTTTAAAATCTGGAATACCTTCCAAGTGTAAATGACTTTTTTTGCACTCTTGAGCGAAGCCTTGACCTAAAAAAAAAATACTAAATAATAGAAAACAAATTTCCTTCACTTGTTTAGTTTAGCATTTTCTAATTTTAAAACTGAAGAAAGAAATTTATAAATATTCCTGGATGAACGTTTGGGTTTTCTATTCAAATGAGGACAGTGTCATTACCAGCCTGGTCTATTTCGATTACTGAATAGGCACTTTTAAGCCAACACGAATCACTCGATTGATGCAGCTCCTATGCTACGTTTTCCTTGCTGTTACCCAAATCCAACTCGATACAAAACGTCGTATTCTTCTTACTGGCATCGTAAAAGAAACGACCATTAGAATCCTCGACCATTTTCTTAGAGAGACTTAATCCTAAGCCTGTTCCACGTCCAGGATCTTTCGTGGTAAAAAATGGATTCATGATTTTTTTTGCAACTTCTGCCGGGATCCCGTTACCTGAATCCACAACACTTATACTGCACAGATCTTCATGCTTGGTAATATTTATTTGAATCCACTTGTCTTCCATATTTTCGATTGCATCAACGCTGTTATTGACTAAATTTAGCAAAACCTGTGATAACTGCAAAGGCCTGGCATTGACCAAAATGGGGTCTTTGTAATTGAAAATAAACTTAACTTCATGTTTTGTCAGCTTTTGTGAATACAGCTCTCGGGACTCGTTTATTAATTGCACGATATCAAACGTTTCAATGGGGTCAAAGCTACTTTCACGCGCCAATTTTTTCAGACCGTTGATGATGTTTGAAATACGAAAAACAGTTCGTTCGATCGTTTGCAACTCTTTGATGACAACCTCAGGAGGATCATTGCGCTCGATTTTTTTTTGAGCGATTGTCAGTCGTCCTAAAATAATTGTTAAAGGGTTGTTTATTTCATGAGCAATACCGCTGGCCATTTCCCCCAACGAAGCCAATCGACTGGACTCGGCCAACCGCGTTTGGGCTTGTTTCATCTGAGTTATTTCAAAAAGAATCGCGACATAATTTACAATTTCTTTTTTTTCATTCACAATAGCCGAAATAGTCGATTGTACCCAATACGTTTCGCCATTCTTTTTTTTATTTTGGATTTCACCCGACCAAACCTTACCTTGCCTCAGGGCATTCCAAAGATTATCAAAAAACTCCTTAGGGTGGGTTCCACTATTCAAAATACGATGGTTCCGACCAATCAATTCCGGCAATGAATATCCCGAAATAGTACAAAAGTTCTCGTTAGCAAAAACAATTTTACCGCGAATATCAGTGATGCTAACAATCGCCGTTTGGTTCAATGCCGACACTAGCTGATCGAAATAATTACCTTCTATCATAGACATTTATTCGGATACTAATAACTTAAATATAAGTCGGGATTCCTTGAACTTGCGTATTTCAAAACAAAAAAAATACTATTTTTTAAGGTCTAGCTCTTGCCAACGCGAATATAGAATGTTTATTTTTTCACTCATACTTTGTATCTCGACGAAAATCTCGTACGTGCGCTTGGAATCCGCCATCACGACCTCACTTTGAGATTCCTTCTGCAACGACTCTAACTGCGCCTCTAACTTTTGGATCTCGGTTTCGATGCCTTCCCATTCACGCACTTCTTTAAAACTTAGCCCCTTTTTCGTATTTTGTTTCTTCATATTTTTGGCCGCTATTTTCTCTTGTTCTTGCAAAATATCGGCACGGAAAAAATACTCTTCCCATTGAAAATAATCGCTAAACAACTCGATGGGATGGGGCGGGTTTACGTACATGATTTGATTACAGGTCGTATCCATAAAGTAACGATCATGGCTGACCAAAATAATTCCACCCGGAAAATCAGCCAAGGCCTTTTGCAGCGACGTCAACGATTCAAAATCCAAGTCATTCGTCGGTTCATCTAAAAGCAACAATTGGCTTTCTTCCAACATCAGCTGGGCAATCCGAATTCGACTTTTCTCGCCGCCCGACAGTTTGGCCACGGGCAATTCCATCTGATCATAATTAAAACCAAATCGTTCAAGATACGTTTTTGCATACACATGCTCGCCTTGATATTTGACGTAGTCTCCTTGCGGACAAATATTTTTTAAAACTGATTCTGATAGATTAAGAGTTTGCTTGGTCTGTTCGAAATAAGAAACCTTAACTCCATCTGTTAACTGCACCGTGCCTTTGTCCGGCGCCAACTCGTTCAAAATCAATTTCAGTAAAGTACTTTTCCCCGATCCGTTACGCCCTAATATTCCCAAACGAGTCGTACCCATAACCAGCATATTAAAATTCTCGAAAATGCGGCGGTCCCCATACGAGAAATCCAGATCTTTGATTTCTAAAAGCTTCTTAGGTGTACGTTTCTCGCCAAAATCAAATTCGAAAGATTTCGAACGCACTTTCATTTTCAAGTCTTCAAATTCACCCTTGATAACGGCATGGTTTTGAATACGAAATTTTTGTTTCGTTTGCCGAGCAATCGCCCCTCGTCGCAACCATTCCGTTTCGCGCGTCAACGTATTTTTCATCTTTTCAATGGTCGATCGTTGCTGCGTAATCAACTGTTCTTTTTTTTCTAAATGAACGGCCAAATCCCCTTCTGTCACGAGCAAAAATTTGGGGTTTTTTTTATCCAAATCAAAAATCTTGGTGCAGGTGCGTTCTAAAAATAGGCGATCATGCGTGATCAACACATAACTCAGCTGGGAGTCTTTCAGAAAGTCCTCGATCCAAATAATCGAATCTACGTCCAAATGATTGGTCGGCTCGTCCAGGAAAAGTACATCTGGCTTTTTTAACATTTCGGCGGCAATTCCAATTCGCTTCTGTAAACCTCCCGAACACTCGGAAAATTTAAGGTCTTCGTTCAAGTTAGTTAGTTCCAACTTCGAAAGCGTCTGCAAAAGTTCAGCGTAATCAGGCTCTATTTCAATCAGATGATGAAACCATGATTTCGAATCATCCATTTCCACCGTTTGTTGTAAAAAGCCCACCTTCAAGCCCTTGCGATGGACAACGTCTCCCGAATCCGGTTTAATCATTTGCGATAAAATTTTAAACAAGGTCGATTTGCCCGCACCGTTGGGACCAATAAGACCCACTTTATCATTTTCAAATATCCCGCAACTTAAATCAGAAAATAACGTGCGACCACCATAGGAGTGGGTTAAGCGATTGGCTGAAATTAATAAACTCACTCTGTAGTCTCCTGACTTTCATCCTCGTTCAGTTGCAATAAAATACGTTCGGCGAGGAGGCGATTAAAACCTTTAATACTGGCAATTTCTTCTGGGCTAGACATCTTAATAGCATCTATCGATTCATAACGTGTGAGTAAAGCTTTTTTACGTTTTTCACCCAAACCAACAATGTAATCCAGCTCACTCGTTAATGTTCGCTCGTCACGCAATTTACGATGGTACGTAATCGCAAACCGATGGGCCTCATCCCGAATATTCACCAAGATATTCAATCCATCCGCCTGCGCCCGAAAAAACACAGGATTCTGTCGTCCCGGTAAAAATACTCGTTCTTCCGAGGCCTCCACATCAGGCGACTGAAAGTCTCTCTTGACTCGGGCTTTGGCCAGCCCCACCACGGGAATATGATTTTTTCTTAATTCATTTAAAATCTTTACAGCCTGGTTCAATTGGCCTTTACCACCGTCCACCACAATCAGCTGAGGTTCATCCCATTCCGAGTGCTGAAACCGCCGTGCCAGCACTTCATACATCGAAGCAAAATCGTTTTGTCCGTCCACTGTCTTAATCCTATAGCGACGATAATGATCTTTAGCGGGCAGGCCGTCCTCAAATACCACTTGCGATGCCACAACCTCGGTCCCTTGGAAATTTGAAATATCATAACATTCTATGCGATGAGGACGTGTCAGTAATTCCAACTTATTTTTTATCTCGTCCAAACCGACAAACTTTTCTTCATTTTCCACCAGTCGCTTTTCAAAATGGGAAATAGCATTCTGCTTGCACATTTCCAAAAGCTTGCGACCCTTTTCATCCGTCGGAAAACGAACTGAAATCTTTCGACCCGCTCGAAATTCGAGTACATTTTCGAGTAATTTATTGATATCACCCCCAAAATCACTGCCGATCAAAACATCCTCGGGGATGATGTTTTCTTCATAGTACTGATTGATGTACGAGACAAACCATTCCCGTTCATCTTCCATGGTGTCGGCAGGGTTGACCTCTAAAAACTGCGACCTGTTGCCAATAATACGTCCACTACGAAAATGCAGTGTTTCTATTACACACCCACGCTCATCACCATAATATGTAAATACATCTTGGTCTTTTTCGTTGGCTTCGTTAATGACTGCCTGTTTTTCCAAAATCACTTTGATGGAGTCTATGGAATCACGAATTTTCGCGGCCATCTCAAATTTTTCTTCCTCGGCCAGTTGATGCATCCGTTCCGTCATGTGTTTAATGACTTTTTTGTTCTGGCCCCGTAAAAAATGAAGCGCGCCTTCCACGTCCAGCGCATACGTCTTTTGATCCACGTACCCCACGCACGGTGCTGTACAGCGGCCAATCTGATAAGTCAGGCAGGGACGCTTGCGTGTAGAAAACACACCATCCGAACAATCCCGAATCTTGAAGGTACGATTTAAAAACTTAATTGTACCAAAAACCGCAGCTCCACTGGTATAGGGTCCGAAATAAACATGTCTATCTTCCCGTTTCACTTTACGACTTAAATACAAGCGCGGGAACTGGTCCCCTAACGTCAACTTGATATAGGGATACGATTTATCATCACGTAAACGGATGTTGTATTTTGGTTTATTTTTTTTTATGAGCGACGCTTCCAGCAAAAATGCTTCCACCTCGGTCTTTGTTAGAATGTACTCGACGGAATGAATGTTTTGAATCAACGCGCGGGTTTTGCTGTTATGATCCAGATTTTGAAAATAACTGCGCACCCGATTTTTTAAATTTTTCGCTTTGCCCACATAAATAATTTTTTGGACGTCATTTTTCATCAAATACACGCCACTCTGGATCGGAAAATCCTTCACCAGATCTTTGAGTTCATCAAAACGGACTCCGCGGCGCTCGCTCACTCGGCGTTATCCCCAGTCACATCGCGCGCGTTCATTTCCATAATTTCTAACCGACGAATTTCATCGCGAATCTTTGCCGCGTCTTCGAACTCTAAATTCTTGGCCATTTTTCGCATTTTTTCGCGTAAAAGCCCAATTTCTTTTTGTAGGTTTTCAGTCTTGATCGGTTGCCCTTGCGCCGATTTCTGTTTGTACTCGTCTTTAAGCTGTTTCAAATTCAGCGAGCCATCAAACATTTCACCGATCCCTTCACTGATTTTTTTATGAATGGACGCCGGGGTGATTCCATTCGCCAGGTTGTGCTGCATCTGAATACGACGACGGCGTTCCGTTTCAGACATCGCCTTTTTCATCGACTCGGTGATATTGTCTGCATACAAGATAACTCGTCCGTTAATATTGCGCGCGGCCCGCCCAATGGTTTGGATCAACGAACGCTCGGAACGCAAGAAGCCTTCCTTATCGGCATCTGTGATAGCCACCAGACTGACTTCTGGAATATCTAAACCTTCCCGCAATAAGTTAATACCAATCAAAACATCAAACACACCTAATCGCAAATCACGAATAATTTCCGTGCGCTCCAGCGTGTGAATTTCACTGTGCAGATATTTCACTTTCACGTTCATGGATTCAAAATACTCGGTCAGATCTTCCGCCGAGCGCTTGGTCAACGTCGTGATCAAAACTCGTTCCTTCTTAGGGACACGCTCGCGAATTTCTTTGAGTATATCATCAACCTGGAACTTAACCGGTCGGACCTCCACCAGGGGATCAATAAGTCCTGTCGGGCGAATGATTTGCTCGACAATAATGCCTTCACTTTTTTCAAGTTCATAGCTTGCCGGCGTCGCCGAAACATAGACAACCTTATCCATGTTTTTCTCAAACTCTTGAAAATTCAAGGGTCGATTGTCCAGTGCCGACGGCAAACGAAAACCATGCTCCACCAACGTCATCTTGCGGGCACGATCGCCTCGATACATAGCCCCCAGTTGCGGCACAGTGATGTGCGACTCATCAATGAACGTGATGAAATCTTTCGGAAAATATTCAATCAACGTCGGCGGCGCCTCCCCCGGCCCTCGTCCCGTTAAGTGGCGCGAATAATTTTCGATCCCTTGGCAAAACCCCATGTGTTCCATCATTTCAATATCATAATACGTGCGCTGTTCCAGGCGCTGTGCCTCCAAAAATTTACCTTGAGTTTTAAGCTCCGGCAAACGATGCAAAAGTTCTTCTTGAATAGATTTAATGGCCCGTTTTTGATTTTCTTCCGACGTGGCATAGTGACTGCCGGGGTAAATTCCAATTTGATCCATTTCACCCACGATTTCGCCTGTCAACGGATCAAACCAAGAAAGTCGTTCGATATAGTCTCCAAAAAATTCAACACGAATAGCCTTGCTGTCCTCGTAGGCCGGAAACAGCTCGACGATGTCTCCGCGCACACGAACCGTACCCCGGTGAAAATCAACATTGTTGCGTTCATACTGAATGCGAATCAATTCCCTAATAAAATGATCGCGTTTCATCTCGGTATCACGCACGACGTGAACCATCATGTCTTCATAGGCTTCCGGGCTGCCCAAACCATAAATGCAAGAGACACTGCTGACAATGATCACATCCCGTCGATCAAACAGTGATCGCGTCGCAGAATGGCGCATGCGATCGATCTGATCATTGATCGCCGAGTCCTTCTCGATGTATGTATCCGTTGAAGGAATATAGGCTTCGGGTTGATAGTAATCATAAAAGCTCACAAAATATTCCACCGCATTTTTAGGAAATATTTCTTTAAATTCCGAATACAACTGGGCGGCCAAGGTTTTATTAGGAGCCAATATCAACGCCGGCACATTCATTCTTTCGATGACATGAGCCATGGAAAATGTTTTTCCACTGCCCGTGACACCCAACAAAGTCTGATGCTTTATACCCTTGCCAAAATGATCGACAATTTGTTCGATGGCTTTAGGTTGATCACCCGAAGGTTTGTAGTCTGAAATCAATTTAAAATTATTAATGTGCTTTTTTCCCACTTAGCCGCCAAATTCTTTTTTAAACTCTTGAAAAGGATCTTTACTGTACATCAATTTAAGAAACGAAATCGCAAGGGGTTTAGAAATTGATCTACAAAAAGAAATAAAAACTCCGGATTATTTTCTAGGACCGCAGGCTAAGACTTTTTACTTCCACCCAAACATTCTGGACTGCGAAAGTCGATCCGACTTTTTTCCTGCTCCCACTCGGAAAGAGTATACGCTCTAATTGATAAAGCATGAAGCCCTTTTTTAAACTCGTCGTTCAACAAAGAATACACCCGTTGATGACGCATCACTTTTGATAGGGCATCAAAGTCACGAGAAACCACGATCACTTTAAAATGACTTTCCGCCCCTTCTGGCACACTATGATTTGCAGATTCATCTTCAATATATAAATAGACCGGAGACAGCGATTCACTCAGCTTATCGTTTAATCTTTGACTTCGCATATTCCAGACCAATTTTTGCCAAAGCCACCGGAGTGGAATTCAGAACATTCTTTTCAATACTTTTTGCTTTCGTCAAAGTCTTGGCCGCCAATAGCTGAGCTAAAGGATGTCCCACCGGCAAAGACTCAAATGTACCGTCATTCACCCAATCACCCGCAACACGCTCTACCAAATCAAACGCCTTTGGCGCTTTCTCTTTGATCAGAAAACTACCGGGAAACCTGAGTTCAAATTTAGACGGCTCAGAAAATGACTGAAACGATTCCGGAGATGGCTCTTTATCGTCGCCTTCAAAGGAGGCCCGTCTGGAAGCGTTCGTTTCAGAAAAGTCCATCTCATCTTGCTTACTCTCACCACTCCCCTCGGCCATATCAGCACCGATTTGCCCTGATGTTTTTTCGAGTGTTTCCCGATGAGATCCCAGATTATGACTGGGACGACGTTTTTCTTTCTGTGGCAAAATATCGGTTGCGGAAATAGGTTCAACTTCAAGCTCAGGCGCAACGTCCAGTTCCTCTGATGGCTTTGCTTTTACATTGATGTCGTGTGATTTCTTGCCATTTTTTTTCTTTTTCTTATCTTTATCGAAATCCTTTATAGATGGCATAGGTTCTCCTTTTGAAACTCGAGCAGCTCTAGTGTTACCAAGTGGTAGTCTTCCTTCGCTGAAGATTTAGTCGAATAAATCGACTTAGAGGTAGCCAAAGTATTTTTCGCATCTGAAGAAACGCGAATGTAACTTTTAAGTAAAATATTGGGATATTTTTGAATAAAAAGCTCAAGGTATTCACCGCTCATTTTTTCACGTGCATCATACTTTGTAAAAAGCACTTTAATATCCGCATGAATTTTAAAATCCTTCTGAATATCCTGCAATTCTTGATAATTTTTTTCAAAACCCAAAATCGAAAATTTATCAGGATTAACCGGCAACACCACTAAATCACTCGCAACGGTCACCGCCGTATTCGTTGCCGATAAAGCCGGAGCCGTATCGATAATAATTAAATCATAATTTAAACCGACTTGGGCCAATTGGCTTTTAATGGATTGAGACCAATTCCGATTTGAATTAATCAGGGCTCGTTCCAAAACTGAATTGTTCAAACTCGAAGGAATCAGATCAATGTGCGAATTGATGGTTTTAATCGCCGCTTCAATCGAAACTTTTTTTTCGAAAATATCCAACCAGACCGCAGCATTCTCGTCCGAATGCCCTAAAGCAAATGTCAAGTTAGCCTGCTGATCCAAGTCCACGAACAAAACTTTCGCTCCCAACATCGAAGCACGCAATCCTAAATTCAACGCCGACGTCGTTTTGGCGACCCCGCCCTTCAGCATTTGAAATGAGACGACTTTTTTAGGATATTTATATCCACGTTGATTTAAATATTCACGCACAAGTTCGGCCGGAATATAACTGAGCTGATGACTGGTTCCAAAATTCTTGGCGAAATCCGCTTTCAGCTGTGGCAGAGTAAGTCCTACGACATCGGCCAGATCAATGGCCGACAAACACACAGCCGACTTGGCCGTTAAACTGGATGCCTCTTCAATCATTCGAATCATCGCCACCCCCTTACTCTTCAATGACGCTATTACATTGATAGTCGTTGGTAAAGGTTAAATTTTGATAAAGAATTTAGAGTTGTCCTTTTCGATTTCAAACTTGGTTTGGATGAAACGTTTAATGTAATTACGTATGGCTTCTATTTCATTTTCTGCATAATGCTCATCTATAGATAAGTCTTTCAGAGGAATCTTAACATGACCACTCGCCAGATCGGATTGAACAGCAAAGTAAACTAATAACTCTACCGTGCCCTCTTGCAACTTAGAAATTTCCACCGAGCGAATATACGGACGATCTGATACACTGTTATCGTGTAAATGCTGATGATGTTCGACCGTCAATTCATAGCGTTTACTGTCTTTAGACATAAACTCTTCAGACCTCCCCACCATGGCCGAAAACAAAGCGTCCAAAAATTTCCACTGATATGTGTAGGCAAATGAACAATGGAACCCATCTTCAAATTTATAAAAAAGTGTATCCTGGTGCCCTTTCGGTACTAGGCGATCGTAGTTCATCTCTGGAAATACAATAGGGTCCACTTTTGTCGCAAACACGTAGAACTGTTCCGGCAGAATAGTCTGTTCATTAAAAAAATCATAGTCGTTTTTAAAGTCACCCGTATAGAAATCTTTAGACAAATAAGTCTGCCAACCCGGTTTGTACGAATACGACTTCTCAAACCACGCCCAGGCACCACGAATCCAACGTGGCGTCAGGCTGAATAACGACCCCCAAAACGAATCTAACTGAAAATTCTTTTTACTTTGCAGATCTTCTAGTCGCTGACTGCTCCACAAGTCCATCAAATAAGGACGTAGTCCTGAATTCATTTGCGCCAAAAAAGACCCTGGCAAATCGACCACCGGACAAAACAAAAATGTTTTATCAAAATACTTTCTTTCTTTCTTTTGATTCACCAAGCTAGACAACAACACACCGTTGGCTCCCAGGCTAATCCCCATGAGATGAATTTTATCAACCAACTTAGATAGAGTGGGATGCGCACGAATATGCTCAATCAAGTACAAATTCTCAAACGCCTCTTTAGCGCCACCAATCATAACCTTATCATTGTTATGAAAATGCTCGCCGCTGGTCGAGTTCTCCAGAACCACGACATGAAAATCGTTCAACTCTGTAAGCAAAAAAAGCAAATACCGTTCGGCAATCATTTCGTCCACATTGGCATAGATACCTGGACGAATAACAATGAGATCTCGCTTGGATTCAGATTTAAATCCCCACAACACACGTGTTTTATGAGCCTCTGGAAATTTTAAAAATGAATATTTAAAAAAAGGATGATGATGAAATGAACCCTTTTGGGAAAGTATTTTTAAGGCGTTCAGTGTATTATTTTTCGAATACACCGGATGACATCGCTGAATGAATTCATCTAATATCACCTGTTTCTTACGTGCAAGAGGCTCGTTATACAATGCCTCCCGAAACTCAGCCAAAGAACAAAGACTTTGCTGATCCCAAGTGGTCCCGGGATGCCAACCAATCAATCCTTCCAGTAAAAACCGCACAGCCTGTGGGTAACGTGATTTCACCTGAGGATTCAGCTTATGGTCCATCTCCATCGTAATAAAATCGTTCTCAAACGACTTCCAAAAGGCCTCACTGTGAGCCACAGCATATTGGGCGCTGGCAATGGAAATTACAAAATAAAGTAACTTTAGCATACTTATAACTTTTTCGAGTCTAACGATTTTAAAAAATCAGCCACCAGTTGCGTTCGTTTTTCTCCGCTCACTGGACGAACCCCACGCGGATACGTCTTAAACAATTCTTGATTCGCATCCAACAAAAATCGAGACATGGCTACCCGTCGAAACGCCCCATTTTTCTTTCGTTCCAAGCATTTGGTCATCAAAAGATACTCTTGTGCCCGCGTAATCCCCACATAAAACAATCTACGTTCTTCATCCACATCCTGCCCCAAATTTTTATGCGGCAACAAATCCTCTTCGATACCACACAAAATAACCACCGGAAACTCAAGCCCCTTGGACGCATGCAGGGTCATCAGCTGAACTTTATTTTCTTCCTCATCCCCCGACAACATTTCATCACGCAACATCAACCGATCCAGGAATTCCTTTAACACGAACAAATTCTGACCGTTTTTATTTAAAGATGAAAATAAAATTCGGGCAAATATCTCGACCAAACCCCATTTACGTTCTCCGACCGAGGCATCATCCGATAAGCTGTAGACATACTCACGATAACCAATATCCCGAAATGCTTCTAAGAATGAGGTCTCCGTCGCCCCCGGCTCAACCATTTTTTTGGGCAGTTCTGACAGAAAATAAAACAACCCATCCAAACCTTCACCCGCCTTAGGAATGATCCCTTGCTCGCGCCAACGCTGACATGACTCGTGAAAACTGATGCCGTTCAATTTAGCAAAGTCATTCAATTTTTCAATCGTCGTTTCCCCAATCCCGCGCGGGGGCACGTTGATGATTCGCTTCAAGGTGACATCTTTAGCCTGAATCGCCTGGCGAATAAAAGCCACCAGATCCTTTACTTCTTTTCGCTCGAACAGTGACGATCCACCCGTGATCGAGTAATCAATACGGTTTTTCTTCAACGCACTTTCCAACCAGGCGCCCTGAGAATTAGATCGATACAGAATAGCAATATCTTTCGGTGCGTACCCTTCTTTTATGAAATTTAAAATTTCGGCGGCGACAAATTCACTCTCGGCTTCTTCGTTTTCCAGAATGAAAAGCTCTGGAATATGGTCTTTGATTTTTTTACTCTCTGATTTTAAAACTTTTCCATGTCGTGATTTATTTTTACTGATCACATCATTCGCAAAATTCAGGATCGAGGAAATTGAACGATAGTTACGCTCTAGTTTAATCACTTCGCAGCTTTTAAAATCTTTCGGAAAGTTCAAAATATTTTGAACCTCGGCCCCACGCCAACCGTAAATCGATTGATCATCGTCACCCACCACCGCGATATTGCTATGTCCCCCGATTAAATGACGAATAAGTTTCATTTGTGTCATATTGGTATCTTGAAACTCGTCCACCATGATCTGCTTATACTGCGCTTGCACCTCGGCTTTGATATGCGGAAATTTATTAAATAACTCCAGCGGTTTCAGCAAAAGACTTTCAAAATCCACCACACTCAGCAAATTTAATCTTTTTTCATATTTAGGCGCCAAAATCTCGGCCATCTGATGATACTCATCATCAATTGTAGAATTATTTTTTTTATTACGAATGTTTTGAATCAAGTTATAAAGATGCTCCAGATCGTACTTGTCCCGACCAACGACCTTGGTTTCCTTCAGCATCTCTTTAAGAATGGCGAATGAATCCGACGTGTCGATGATGCCAAAATTTTGGTCCAGCTCTAATTCTTTGTGATATTTTTTGATTAACTGAAGACCAAACGAGTGAAACGTCCCGGCCGATATCTTTTTTGCGGCCTTGCCGACCTTGACCGTCACCCGATGCTTTAACTCACGCGCCGCTTTATTGGTAAACGTCAACACCAAGATTTCCTCGGCTTTAGAAATCCCTTCTGCAATCAAGCGACCCGTGCGCGAAACTAAGACTGTTGTTTTTCCGGAACCAGCACCCGCCAAAATTAAAAGAGGCCCATAATTATGGGCCACGGCTCGTTGCTGCTCGGGATTTAATCCAGAGTACCACATGTAAAATTATGGGCGATTATGAATCAGAAGTTTAACTTCATCCGAAAATACAACTTCAATTTTATCTGGTTGCACAGAACGAACAACACCGACTCCGAATTTTGGGTGATTGATCTTATTCGCAATTTCAAACTTAGCTTTTAAACTATATGGTTTTTCTTCCATCGATGACAAAGAACTTAACAACTCTTGATATTCCGACTGATGATTAGATTTTCTTTGATTCGCACTGGGCGAGCGCGGAGTACGGGCCGTCGTTGCTTTTTTAGCTTTAGGTAAAGTGAATGTACTTTTTGAATGACACACTTCACACTCAACTTTTGCCGACGTGGCTGTTTTATGCGCCAACACCTTGTGATAGCGATCGACATCACATTTTTTACAAAATGTGTGAAATGATTTCGCCACCGGTGGCAGTTCTGTTATTGCGTCAGCCATGTTATCTCTCCATCACTCGAAAGTGTCTAATATCCCTTAGGTTTATATAGGTCTAAAGGCGCCTTTAGATCGTTCGCAAGAACTTCGGACGCGTTTAGGTAAAAGGGACCTTCATTATTCTGAATTTTGCTCTGAATTTCAATCATTGATTTTTCATTTTTTGGATCGATCAAAAGCCCCGTTTTTTCATACTGCTCTAAGAATTCCAGGTCGGCTTCTTTGGTAAAAAACAACTCCCAACTGCTGGCATTCACCTGGGCACGATAGGTCACCGTCTTGGCATGAGAATGCACCGGCGCATAAGCACCAATCACTTCCAAATGTCCATAATGCGAGTGCAGCTTTAACGCCGGACTACCCCACTGAGTCATGCCCGAACACTGTTCGACATTGGCATACCAAAGGCCAAACGCTTTAGATAAAAACCCAAGTCCATAAAACTGATCGCTCTTATCCAAAAAACTATTCACAGAGCATAAATTATGAGCAACCCATTCCCCTTTATGCATAGTCGGAATAATAATAAAAAGCGAAAGTGGAACATAGTCGATGTCACCAAAATCTGGAAGTTTAGCTTTCAGAAGCGCAGGTAACTTATCTTTTTTGTACGCAAATCCGCACACAAACCCTGGCATCACCGCGCAGTCATAAAACACCCAACGCGGCATTGGCATCGCCGAAGGCCCAAAGGCAATATTTTCAATATGATAAATATATTCCGCAAAAGGAAGTTCAGCCAAGTCCAAAGGATCTTTAAAAATGGGGGCCTTAGAAAACCAATCCAAGCGATGACGCTTGCCCGGCTGGCTGATCGAGTTTTCATCCCGAACATAAACGTAAGGGCGAATATCGGGATTCTGAAGCCAAGGAACTTTGTGCTGGAAAATTTGATTTACGTCCACACTCTAATTATGGACGGAAAATAATTCTAAGTCCAAATGTATATTGAGAGGACCGGCGGCATACAACCCGTTAAAAAACAGATTTTGCTATTGCCCGCACACCTGAGCATATTGAGCGTTAAATTCATTTAATTTAGCTGTCATCAATTCAGACTGTTTGTTGTAAAATTCAGCATTTACTGAATCACTCACACTTAATTCTTTATATTTTTGTATCCCAGCCGCCACATTTGCCGGAGTCGCCGGAATTTGTCCCATCGTGGCCGACAACCCAGGAACCAAATTAGCCTCTTTATTTTCACAGTTAACGGAAAGGGCATGTGCGGTCGGCTGACTCACGCTCTTATCGCCATCCGATTGCTGACATGCGACTCCAAAAAATAGCACTAATCCTAAAGCCAAAGCAGTCAATTTCATAACAAACCCTCCAAAGACAAGATATTAAACCAAATCCACAGGCAAAACAATATTCGCCTCAAAAAACTTAAAACACCGCCCAATTACTTAATAAAAAATGAAAATATAATAGTTTTGTAAAAACTTGTGACAGAAAAAAAATACAGACTGGGGAGGGTCTTCCGTTAGGAAGCTCACTAGAATTCAAATTTTTATAGAGCATACTTCAGATGAGGATTTTGAATTTCCAAGAGATTTTCTCTTTACCTATCGCAATCCCCACCTTCGCGGCACGTCGCCTGATGGCCCTAGTTTTTTAACGGGCCCGTCATTTCTTCTGGCTTCACATACTGATCAAACTGCTCAGCCGTCAAAAGACCCGACTTCACCGCTTCCTCTTTCAAGGTCGTTCCATTTTTATGTGCCGTTTTGGCAATTTTCGCTGCGTTGTCATAACCAATATATGGATTCAACGCCGTCACCAGCATCAATGAATTATCTAAATGTTTTTTGATTTGAGTCGTATTGGCCTCAATACCGTCTAGGCAGTTCACGCGGAAGCTGTCTAGACTGTCTGATAACAATCGAACACTGTTCAGAACATTATGCACGATCACGGGTTTGAATACGTTCAACTCGAAGTGTCCGTTTAACCCACCCACAGTCGTTGCCACATCGTTACCAACAACCTGTGCACACACCATAGTCATCGATTCACTTTGAGTGGGGTTTACTTTTCCAGGCATGATAGAACTACCGGGCTCATTTTCCGGTAATAACAATTCGCCAAAACCACTGCGAGGACCACTGCCTAACAACCGAATATCATTAGCTATCTTCATCAACGAAACGGCCAATGTACGCAGAGCGCCGCTCACTTCGACCAAAGCATCATGGGTGGCGAGTGCTTCAAATTTATTTTCAGCGGAAACAAATGGAATTCCCGTCTCTTTCGACAGAACTTGGCAGACCGTCACCGAGAAATCTTTGTGCGCATTCAGCCCAGTACCCACAGCGGTTCCGCCGATGGCCAGCTCATGCAGATGCGGCAACGTATTTTTCACACGAGTAACCCCGTGCTTGATTTGAGTCGCATAACCCGAAAACTCTTGGCCTAATGTTAATGGTGTTGCGTCCATTAAATGCGTTCGACCAATTTTTACGATATTTAGAAACTCATTTTGCTTTTTCACCATCGACGCGTGGAATTGCTCCATAGCGGGCAGAAGACGGTTGTGAATTTGATCCGCCACTGCAATATGCATCGCCGTGGGAAACGTATCGTTAGACGACTGCCCCTTGTTAACATGATCATTAGGATGAACATCTTTTGACGGCAAGGTTAAACCCATCATTTGCATCGCCCGATTGGCCACGACTTCGTTTGTATTCATATTTGTTTGCGTCCCCGATCCGGTCTGCCAAACAACCAAAGGAAAGTGGTCATCCCATTCACCCTTAATAACTTCGTCACAGGCTTTTACGATCAAATCCGATTTTTTTTCATCCAACAAACCCAATTTCGTATTCGCCAAGGCCGCTGCTTTTTTTAGCAATCCAAGGGCTTTAATCATTTCTCGAGGAAACCGCTCGCCACCAATTTTAAAATTTTCTATAGACCGCTGAGTTTGCGCGCCCCACAAAGCACTGGCCGGAACTTTGACATCCCCCATTGTATCTTTTTCGGTGCGAAATTCTTTGTCATTTTTTATATCATCTAGTCTTTTTTTCATAATTTCTCCTCAATTTTCTCTATCAATGATCTACATTAGGTCTCGATCTGTATCTGTATCTGTATCTTAAATCTACTTCGATTTCTTTCTTACACTTTTCTTAAATTTTTAAATATTTCTATGCACCATGCCGACGCCCACATGAGCCTGATCAGTAGGATAAATGACTAACTCCTGAACATTCACATGCGGTGGCAAGTTCACACACCAACTGATGGACTCGGCAATATCATCCCCACTCAGAGGCGTCATTTTCTCGTACACTTTATCAGCTAAATCTTTATTACCCAGCCTTACCGTTGAGAATTCCGTATTGACCATACCCGGCTCAATGTTTGTGACACGCACATTCCTACCCAACAGATCTTGCCTCATGGCTTCGCCTAGTGCTCGAACAGCAAATTTAGTGGCGCAATAAACTGATCCCCCTGGGTAAACCCAGCGCCCCGCAACGGAACCCAGATTCACCACATGCCCCGACTTCTTTTCTGCCATAGTTTTAATCACTGGCAAAGCAAACCGCAGCAAGCCTTTCATGTTCACTTCAATCATGGCTTCAGCATCGCTCCATTGCAAATCTTGAATTTTATCGGTGCCCTTAGCTAACCCTGCATTGTTGATCAGGATATCTACCGATTCCAACAACACCCGATGCTCTTTTTGCCACACCTTAACATCGGCGGAATCAGCCAGATTCAACTTAAATACTTTAACCGAAATTCCAGGATAAGCCTTCTCTAGAGAGCTTTTTAGCTTTTTCAAAGCCTCTAGGCGACGCGCCACCAAAACCAAAGAGCACCCGTCTTTAGCCAATCGCCGCGCACACGCCAACCCAATTCCCGCACTAGCACCCGTGATCAAAGCCACACGCTTAACAGATTTTTTACCATTTCTATTTTCTTTTGATTTTCTATTTGGACTCATAAAATTTTGAAAGCCTCTTAATTCTATTTGCTTGACTGAAGTTGCAGTTGAAATTTATCTTTTCTTTTATAGTTCTCGCCCGAATAGGGCAATAAATTTAGCACATTATTGTTTAGCACAACTTTTTAAGTGCCGTTTTTTATTTGAAGTTTTTTAAGTAAAGTTTTTAGGCACAGTTGTATGCACAAACAGCTATAAGGAATAGAAATGGAAATCAGTTCGATTAATCGCTATCACGTCTTTGTTCTTTGTGTGGTTTTATTTTTCACCGTTCGTATGTTTCTTAAAATCTAACAATGGATCCCTTCGGGGGGGGGGTATTTGGTTGCTAAATCAGACGCTCAGAGGCCACTTTTTTCAAGACTGCACCAGGATAGTAAAAAGACAAAATATCTCGAAAACTTTTTTTCATCAAACCCATCTGCCGACTTCCCCACTGACAAAGACCAACACCATGCCCATATCCTTTGCCTACAAATTCGACTTGATTTCCCACAACACGCGCTTCAAACCACGTGCTTTTCATTCTTGTGGAGCCAATCTTCATTCTTAAATCCTGAGCACTCCATTGCTCCCGAGTGAGATCTGGTTTCTCGACCGTAATTGCATAGGCCCTCCCCCGCGGATTAAATGTATTCACCAATTGTTTAAAAGTACCAAAATATCTTTCGATTTCATTTTTGCTCGTTTTCAAACGCCAGACACGGCCTTGACAATACGGGTCCTTCACCTCGGCATCAAACTGCGTGTCACCAAAAACCCGCTTCGCCGAAGACGTCTGACCACCACATTCCGAATGATAATAAGCCTTGAAAATATTTTTATGTTGGTCGAATAAAACCAAGTCCTTGGTGGCCTCTAATAATGGCTCTAGCCGAGTGTCGGTAGTATGCTTATAAACTTGATCTTTTATTGACGCTTCGACATCAAACACCAACGCCTTTCTTCGCTCGGACATAAACAAGACGTACGAGCGCGCCGCAACGATCTGCGCCTTTAGTGTTTCCTCAGGCCAACTCACGGGAACCTCCGCGGAAACTACACCGCGCAAATAATCGCGCAATCGAACGTAAACGATGACATCAAACCCGTTTGGACGTTTATATAATTGCAAAAAATCACCGACACTTCGAGCCGCGACACTCAAGCCGTCACCCTTCAAAAACACAGATTCCGATTTTAACTCAGAAGACGCTCGATCATTTTTTATCAGAAGAAAACCATGATTCCATTTTTTTTGAAATTGAATCTCAAGAAAGTTGATCGGTCTTTTAGTGACCGAAACACCTCTAAACAATTCCGCTTTGTTTACGATTTCCAGACCCGCGCCCTGAATCTGCACCAGTTTCAAATTTTCAAAAATTCGCACTCGAATCCAAGACTCGTCAACACTGATGGCCCGTGCTGAAAACGAAATCACAAAGGCAAAAAAAAACGAAAAACACGAAGTCACTTGCATAGAAACAGACTAGTTCTAGCCCCGGCGAGGATCCAGTCTAGTTCACAAAAAAGGCACCAAAGCCTAGCCTCTCAAACACCCAGACTAGCCCGAGAGCGAGGCCATCCAGCGTTTAAAATCATTCCATATATAACGCTTGCGCGCTTTATCACTGGGATCATTCATCGGCGTCAGCGTCTCGAGAATTGAATGTGGACCAGAAGCATAAATGGCGTCTTGAGTACCGGTTTCCTGACGAAACAAAACAACTTTAAGTGGCGACACCCATTGCGATAGCATAGAAAATAAATCACGCTCTCCATTTGGAGACAGCCACGCAATCAAAAGACAACGATCAGTTCCTCCTAATGCTTGATTCATTTTCGAGATCAACTCGGTCTGATTTTGCAGATGTCCTTGAAATTCAGAATGCGTACTAAAGAAAACAAAAAGTGTTTGAACCATCGCCTTCTTTTCCAAGTCATCAAGTGAAAAGTCCACCCACGTTTGAGCTTGTGGCCAATAATAAAATTTAAAAATTTTGGTTCGATCCACACTCTCTTGCACAGCCTCGATCGGTACACTATTTGACTGAAAAATATGCGACACACCAAGAACTTGATGAGTATATTTTAAATAATTTTTAAGGTTTTCCGCAGTGAATTTCATAAGCCGTGGAAAATAACTAAAGGCTTATTCTTTTATTTGCAATAATATAGTGATTATGTCAGATTTAGTTCACATCGAGGACTAAATGAGTACTGGGAATTATTCTTTTTCAATGACAAAAACCAGCAACCCCTTGTCAAAACCGCCTCCTAATACGGCTCTTGGTTTCGGCAAATACTTTACCGATCACATCGCTGCATCGGATTATTCTGATGGAAAATGGCACACACACCGAATTGTACCCTACTCAAATTTAAGTATGGATCCTGCCGCATGCGTCTATCACTATGGGCAGGCACTGTTTGAAGGCCTCAAAGCCTTTCGCCAAAAAAATGATAAAATTGTTATTTTTCGACCGCAATTTAATGCCTCCCGAATGGCACATGGTTGCCAACGCCTATCTATGCAAGCGCCACCTGAGGATCTTTTCATTCAAACACTTGCTGAACTTGTATCGGTGGAACGAGACTGGGTGCCAACTGAACGTGGCTCGGCTCTGTACATTCGTCCAACTTTAGTCGGAACGGAAGGCTTCTTAGGTGTCCGTCCCAGCAATGAATATCTTTTTTTCACTCTATTGTCTCCGGTAGGTTCTTACTACTCGAACAATCATCGCAGCGTGCGCATTTGGGTAGAAACAGAACATGTACGCGCAGCCCCCGGCGGCCTAGGCGCGGTGAAGGCCGCGGCGAACTATGCCAGCTCTTTGTATGCGGCTTCTGAACAAAAGAAACGTGGGTACGATCAAGTTTTATGGTTAGACGCTGTCACCAAAGATCAAATCGAAGAAGTGGGTACGATGAATGTATTTTTTGTTTTCAAAAATGAAATCGTCACCCCAGCATTGAACGGCTCAATTTTGCCGGGCGGTGTGCGCGAATGCGTATTGCATCTCTTGCGCGAATGGAAACTGCCTGTATCAGAACGAAAAATTACGATGTCCGAGCTTAAGGAACAATACGCTCGTGGCGAATTTCTAGAAATGTTCGGAACAGGTACGGCCGCGGTGATCACGCCGGTTGGCGAGCTTCAACACAAAGATTTCACGTATAAATTAAATACCGGTGGCGAGACACTTTCCACTCGGCTTTATGAAGAAATCACTAAAATACAATACGGCGACATCCCAGACCGACATCAATGGCTGATGGCATTGGATAAATAATCATGACGACTTTAAATCCTTTACGAAATTTGAAAACCACAAACACCTGGAAAAAAAATGACGCCCTAGTTTTATTTGGCGAATTGTTTCAACGTGGCTATGCCAATGGGCTCGTTGACGAAGCCGAAAAACATGAAATGCAAATTATAAAAGGCACAGTAGGTCGCCGAGAAAAAGACGATCTGAGGCCTTTGAATGCCGAAGAACTTTCAACCGTTCAGGGCCCTATTATTAATGTTCCTTTAGAGGCCGGTTTTGATATGGATAAAAACTCATCCGGAATCAGCCCCACAGAAATGATCAAGGACATTAAGCTCAGCCAATGGGAAGAAACCACACTAGACTTTCAGGCTATTGAAGAATGTCGTAAAAATGGAGTGGCTCGCTTTAAAAAACAACTCACACACTATGTCGCGGAATTAGAGAAACACATTATCCCAGGACGTAGTTTTTTAATCGCCCACCTTATGGCTGGCGGTGTTCCGCGAGCCAAAATCATTATGCCTTTGATGAACCGCGTGTTCAAAGGCACAGAGGACCGCCACTTAGAATCCGAGAAATTTTGGACTAGCGATCTAGGACGCTTGTGCCAAATGAACTTTATCGAAGTTACCGCAGAAACACTTCGTCACCTTATTGAAGCAACGAAGAACTTTCGCGAAAAAGTGAAGCAAGCTGGTGGCCAGGTGACCTACCTAGCCTATGGATATCATGGAACAGAAATTTTGATTGATGGACAATTAAAATGGCAAACCTATCAGCCTTATCTTCAGGGCTGGGCCAAAAAAAAGCTAGAGGATATTGCCTCCGAGTTTTTTTCTCAAGGAATCCCTACATGTGTTTATAACTGCCCAGAAATTTTGACGAATTCGAGTTCTATATTTCAAGGCGTGGAAGTTTCTTTATACCCATTAATCCACTCTCTAGAAAAAAGTAACACGCCATCAGTATCGACGATTAAACAACAATGTCAGGATCTACTGAGACCGGGAAAAACACTGGATGATTTATTTAAAATAACAAAGACGTATTATTCCCAACCAGTCATCATTGAAATGAATAAAAATTTTGAGCAATGGCCATGTCAGTCTAACAGGCAACAAATGGAACTTATGTTAAAATGCTCGGATGAGTTAATCGAGCTTCACGCAAATCCTAAACAATTAATCACCAGCACACTCAGCGAAGTTGTTTTTAAGTCTTGCGGCACCCTGATGCTAAACGATGCCTTTAAACCAGACGCAGCCGTTCGATGGATTGGCCACGATGCCGTGGCTAAATATTATCAATAGACCTACGCACGTAAACCCATAGGACTTTTTCAACAGGCCCCATACCTTATGAGTTAAGCTCTTGCTTAATCATAAGAGGGGTTTTAGGATATTGTATGAGTAAAATTCGAGTCGCCATCACCGGAGGACCCTCGGGAGGCAAAACCACGTTGATTGAAACATTAAAGAAAGAATTTGGTTCCGAGATCACAGTTGTACCCGAAGCCGCCAGTATTTTATACAGCGGTGGATTTCCCAGGAAAAAGTCGATTTTAGGACGTATTTCTACTCAACGAGCCATTTATTTTACCCAACGAGAACTCGAGACCATTGCCATTGGTGAATCCAGCAATTCACTTCTTGTCTTTGATCGTGGATCACTAGACAGCATTGCCTATTGGCCGAATGACGAAGACGATTTCTTTAAAAACATTCAGTCCAACAAACACGATGAGCTGAGTCGTTACGACTGGGTGATGCATTTAGACACGGCGGCCTCCGAAAATTACGATCTCTCTAATCCCATTCGTACGGAAACCCATACGGAAGCTCTACTATTGAACGAAAAAATTAAGATGGCTTGGAATGGCCATCCTCGTCGAATCACAATCAGCAGTAACGGTGACTTCTTAGTTAAGATCATGAAGGCGATTCAGGTTATAAAAAGTATTGTGAAAGGTAAATCTTACGAAGACGTATGCAAAATAGGCTTATAAAAATACTACTTTTACTCGTTGTTAGTTTTTCAAAAATTGCATGGGCAAAAGACCCGATTTACTTTCTGCCCGAAAAAAACAACCTACAAATTTTACCTCAAAAGTTCGAGTATAATTTGTTAAACAAATCGACCATTAAAATTGGCGACATCGTTATCGACTCGAATAATCTCTCACTTGAACTTAGCCGTGACACTAAAGGCTACTCATTCATTTTTAATTGGCCTGCAGGATTGTTTCAATACGCCGAACTGGTTTTATTTAATAATTATGGCAAAGCCATTAAAACCTATACAATAAACAAAGACAATGTCGAGTTGGCCAAAGAAGCGGTTGAAAAAGATAGCCTACTGAGAACAGACAAAGCCATATTTAAAACCAATATTGAAACAGTTCTTATCGAAGAAATTAAATATCTGCCTTTCTTCAAATTTTGTATACAACGCCAAGAAGAAAACACAAAAATTGATTTATGCTCGGTCGAACTTTATTTTTCTTCTAAGGATGGGAAACCGACTATCAAAATGCGTTCAGATAGCAAAAAGAAAGCTCAGATTTTGGTGAATAATGCACACGTTGGCGAGCAAGGAATCATCTTTCTGAATGACTTAACGGAAAGTATTCATTTCCGTGGGCAAAGCGAGTCTGGGGCCCGCCTAGAAATCGAGACACGTCTAAAACCAGTCGACTTTAAAGATGTCGTCATCTCGGATGATGGCCAATCATTGATCCTGACTGGCCACGGGTCTTTTCCTGTTTCCGATAAAAATGTCACGAAGCTCGGCGATTCACTTTGGCAAATTCGCTTGCCTACCGATTTTCCGGTATTTTACATCCAAGGCGAAGGCGGAATTCCGTTTCGTCAGGAATTCTTTATTCGAGGCCAGTTACCAACCGAAGGTATGCGAACACAGGCTCTTGATCTAGTACACACGACCTATGCTTCTTCAGAAAAAATGACTCTCGAGCTGCCAAAAGGCATCAGTATTATTTCAAAAGAAGCAAATTCAAAAGTCTCACCAGTACGCAATCAAAAAGCAGACTGGACCGTCAGCAATCTTGAAAAAGGAGAAAACAGTAAACGCATACTTTACTTGAAGAAAGACAATAGTGAATTTGCCGTTTACCAGTCAATATATCGTGCTCCCGCATTTGAAGCGCGATTAGGCCTTACCTATTTTTCTGCCGAAAAGCTAAGTTTCGGGAATCTTGGTTTAAACTATTGGATAGATAAACGCTCGGGATTGGGTTTAAATATTGATCAGACACTGACAAAATCAGATACGATTGAAAAATGGTCTACGAATGAGTTCAGCTATCTTCACCGATTAAATGCTGGCCTTAACTTTCAAGATCCTTCTTTCTATGTATCGGCTCATTTGCGATCGTCGACCATTGGAGACTTTTCATTCTCGCAAATAGGCTTTGGGATCGGTCAAAAATCTAGCTTTAATTCTTCGTTCTTTTTGAGCTTTGCAGATTGGTATAACTGGAACTTCAATTATTATTTAGGTGCAAAATCAAGCGACGCCGAAATTAAAAGTGTTATGCAAATAGACTATCGCTTGTATTTAGCGCTCTCGCATACCTATATGTTCCAATATGGTTTCAATATTCAAAACTTCTCGTTGGCAAACATGGGCGCAATGAAACCTACGCAAACCAACCTTACACTTGGCCTGACGTATTTATTTTAACAATCTCTGGGTTCATCCACCTTCATCAACAGATAGCCGCCGGCAGCGAAGAGTACGATTAATCCCATTAAACCGTATTCGGATTTTTTAACAATCAAGACCGTCAACGCAACGATGACTGGCCCTAAGACAGACGCAAACTTGCCGATCAAATTCATAAAGCCAAAATACTCACCACTTTTTTCCTCAGAAATCATTTTCGCAAACAGCGATCGACTCAGAGATTGCACCCCGCCTTGAACCAAGCCGATCACCGCCGCCAAAATATAAAAATGCATAGGCGTTCTCATTTGTGATGCCAAAATCACCGTCAATGCGTACACGATGATACAAAATAAAATCGGCTTACGACATCCCCACTTTTTGGCAATGGCGCCATATACATAGGTCGCAGGAAAACCAACAAATTGAGTGATCAACAGGGCCGCAATAAGATCTTTAGACTCAAAATTTAAGGATATTCCATAATCAACCGCCATGGTGATCACGGTATAAACGCCATCGATGTACAACCAAAATGCGACCATAAATAGGAACAGATTTTTATCCTGGCGAATTTCTCGCAGCGTACCTCGCAGTGACAAAAAAGACCGGCACGTAAGATCCCACCAACTTTGTTTACTACTGACCTCTTGCTTGTCCTCTTTCACAAAAAACATCAATGGCACCGAAAACACGAACCACCATACGGCAACACTTATAAACGAAAACTGTACAGCAGCGACACCACTGGTAAAGCCAAACAATTCTGGCTTCAAATACATGAACACATTAATGGCAAATAAAATTCCGCCACCCAAATATCCCATCGCATACCCCAACGACGAGGCAAAATCCAAGTTCTGCTTTCGCGCGACAGACGGAAGTAAGGCATCACAGAACACACAACTGGCGTTATAGGCCATCATTCCTATCCCATAAACAAAAGCCGCAACAAACCAACTTCCTGCCGGAATAAAGGCTAACCATGCCGTCATCATGACCCCAATAAGCATAAAAAAAATAAGAAACATTTTCTTTTGGTTTTTATGATCGGCAACAGCCCCTAATGTCGGTGAAATTAAGGCGATCAATAAGCTCGAGACACTGACGGTTGTTGCCAATTTTGCCGTGGTATCAACAGCCGAAAATCCTTGGCTCCAATAATTTTTGAAAAACACAGGAAAAAAACCCGCCATCACCGTTGTCGCATAAGCACTGTTTGCCCAATCATAGAACCCCCAGCTTAAAACTTTTTTGCGTTCATCCCGATCTAATGGCGTCACGAAATTTCCCAGAGAAAATCATCCATTGATTTTAACTTTTGAATCTTATTCAGATCTTCTGGCGAAATGTACTGCGACTCGACGGCATATTCAATAAAATCGAAAAATCTGTCAAAATACCCAGACGAATTTAAAAATGCGATCGGCTTATCATTGATCGCCAATTGCTGCCAGGTAATCATTTCACAAATTTCATCCAACGTCCCAAAACCTCCCGGCAAAACCACAAAGGCATCGGCACGATCAAACATGATTTTCTTTCGCTCGTGCATAGAAATGACTTTTATCAATTCATCACAACGATCATTACCCACTTCCCAGTCATACAAAAAATGCGGGATCACTCCGATAACTTTATGCCCACTGTCGATGAGTGCATTAGAAACTACACCCATAATACCCGTACTACCCCCGCCATAAACCAGATTATACTTATACTTTTGCATCCAAGAAATAAACTGTTCGGCTGTTCTTGCATGCATCTCAGAACCCGTTCGGGCCCCACAAAACAAAGCTACATTTTTCATAAAACCTCAAACGTGATCTAATCCAATTAAGAAAATTTCTTTACTGATTTTTCGAGTCGATTCGGGCTTCAATGCTTCGACTCGTTTAAAATGTTTTTTCATTGAAATTTGGAACTCTTTAAAGTGTTCACCGTGAAACAACTTGCAAACAAACTTCCCCCCCGGGCGCAAATACTTTTCTGAAAAACCCAGAGCCATTTCACATAATTCGAGAGAACGCATTTGATCGGTCAGTTTAATACCGGTCGTTTTAGGAGCCATATCAGACAAAACAACATCTACGGCCTGAATTCCAAGATTTTGCAATTCTTGAGACCAATTGATTTTAAAAATATCATCGTGGAAAAAGGTATAACGAGGGTCTTTGATAACAGTAACTTCCGTTAAATCAATTCCCACCAATCGCCCTTCGGCACCTAACTTCTTAAGGCAATACTGCGACCACGACCCCGGCGACGCGCCAAGATCCACAATCACATCACTTCTACGAATAACTTTATATTTTTCATCAATTTCTTGGAGTTTATAGACCGACCGAGCTAAATAGTCTTCTGATTTTGCCTTTTTAAAAAAATGATCTTTAGGATTATAGCCCATATATAACGCATATCTGAGTTTGCTCGCCTTGTCCATTTCATTCAATTATGCTAGTCTGTCTCTTATGGAAATCATTGTCGCCCTTGGAATCTTCTTCATCCTTTTCACTGCCGTCTTTGTCGGGATCGTTTTCTTCTTTCCGGAATGGGTCGGCATCACTGGAAAAAAAGCCAAAGAAATTATCGAATCCCACACGGAAGAGAAAAAACCAGAACCATAGACATCAACAAACGCCGGCTCAGTGTACGCAGGATGTGCGGCCTGCCTCTATACGCTAAACACCTATGAGCCTATTTCTTTTTAAACAAAACGGTCACAACGTCTTTCAAATCCATAGTAAAAATATTATCGTTTTTACGCGTTTTCTTGATCATTTGCTCGATCAGACTGAGTTCGCGTTTTGCGGCAAGAAATGTGTTATCCATCGCCAACGCTTTATCGAATGACTTCTTTGCGCTGAGATAGTCGTTAGTTGCTCTATAGTATAAGCCCATAACATACGGGTATAAGAAATCATATCGTTCGTCCGCTGGTATTTGCATTAGGTCAAATTCAATTTCTTTGATTACAGCTTTATCTTTCTTTTGCATATTCATTCCAAGCCGTGACCATGCAATGTAGATATTGTATTGAAATAACGTGCTTGTTAACTTACCCGCCTCGTTCAATTTCACCAGCGCGGACTGAAATTGCCCCAGCATCAATTCTTTTTTCGCTTCATCCATCAGCTGACTGGCCTTAATTCGATTTTCGGCTTCATTCTTTTCAATCGCTTTCTTCAATTGAATTTTTGCTTCTGGATTCAAAGAATTAATAGCCGTTGATATCTTATTGAATAGCTCGTACCAAAGAGCAAAACTTTTGGCTTCCTTCTTTATTGGCTCTTGACCTAATAAAGTTTCGATTTCGCTCGCTGCAGACTCGGCATCATTATACTGAGTAAGCCCCAAACTTTCCAATAATTCAAAATCGGTCCTATTTTGAATTTGATTTTTCAATCGTGACAAATAATCGAAATGTTCGTCCACATTATCGAATGAAACATTTTTCGAAAAATAGATAAGACCTTTAGTTACTAAAAAATGAAGCGCCTTATAAAGAGCGGCCTGATTATATTCTGAAACACTTAATAGCTCGCTCAGCGTGGTTCGTTTTTGCAAGCGGTCGTATAATCCATCCAAACTTTGAACTAAGCTCATTTGAATACAGGGATGATCTGACTTCAATTGTGCATTTGGAATGATCTGATGCCCAGCCCACATGACATAAAGATTTTTAAGCCAATTGATAGGTAATTTAGAGGCGATCCAATCATGTAAATAACTCAACAACAATTCAGAATCAATACTTGGTTGGGTCAGCTCCACTTCACTTGCCGAAAAATTAAGTTTTACTGTTTTTTCCGAAATGGTCTTAGACAACCTGACATTCATCTGCTCGATCATTGTCAAATCTAAAGCATGTGGACTCATCAAATTAGAAGAGATCAATCGCTGGCCAAGTCTTTGATTATTTTTTGATTGCAATGCTTTTTGAATATCTGCGGGACTGACATAGCCACTCTGAATGAGTAACTCACCAATATAGGTAGACCTATCTTCGACATCCACAGCCACAATACTGCCATTTGAAAAAGCAATCCCCGATACGCTGCTATCATTAAAGTAGATATTTAAATAACCAGAGCTTTTGGTCTCGGTCAGCAAACTATAAATAAATGGTAAATCATAAGCAGAAACTTCTTCGATACTTTCAATTAATTTCCGCTTCTCGCGCGTGGAAACCATGTCTTTCGAGAAAATTTGATATAACATTTTACGAGGAGATTCCGGTTTAACAACCTCTTCCTTCTCTTTTACAATATTAAATATTTGTTCTAAATCAAAAGGTTTTTTTAAGAATGCAAAGGCTTGCGTGCGCTTGAGTAGATCTTGAATCGTCGACTTGTCGGTATATATACCAGACATCAGAATAACTTTAAATTTTCTATCTGGCTTATCACGTTTAAGTTTGATAACAAACTCATCACCAGACATTCCTGGCAATAAACAATCGGCAAAAATATAATCAACTTTATGTTCATTAAGCAATCCATTCGCCTCGTCAGCAGTGCTTGCCATAATGACATCAAATGACTTTTTTTCCAAAGCTTCAGCTAATGACTGGCTTAGGGTTTTATCATCTTCTAAAATTAAAATCTTACTTCTTGCCACACTCTTTGATCGGGTTTTACAGCTTTGAACTTTAGAAATATAAGGTCAAAAACAGACTAGACGTCCCGACAGCCCGACCAACGCCTAGAGAGAAGCACGCATGGTCTACTTTTTGTTCAAAAACTTGAAATATTTAGACTCAATCACGTCCATCTCCATCGCATTACCGATGTCATCCAAGACTTTACCAGGAGGGGTCACGCCCGCCTCTCCAAACTCGGTACCGTGTCGAAATAAAACGTTTTTTTCCGTACCGCTATCGTCGTTATAATAAGGAACATAGAACGACAATACTCTGCCATTCGATGGCAAAAAACCATCCACCATATTGATTTGGTCAATAATAATTTTAGGACAATTGATGTAGGTCATCTTTGCTTTGGAATTGGTTCCTAGCCATTTAATCCATTCACGAATACCACAAGAATTAATGCTTTTTACGCTGTTTAAATCAAATTCCATTTGATTTATTCCCGTTAAACTATACTGGGTAAAATCGACATCCTCATCAATAGTACCTGCAATCACGATTTTCGCGGCATCGGCATTCTTATCAATTTTTAATTCGAATTTTGACATTCAATCCTACCCATTTAAGTTTTTGATCCCAAAGAACGTAACGTCATCTACTAACGTCGAACCACTTCTGTAAGTTTGCATTTTATTTACAAATCTTTCAATAAAAACCTCAACACTGGGATGATCACCTTGAGTTTCCACAATGGCCTTAAGAAATTCACGTTCGCCCCATGCCACTTCGCTGGCACTACGCACATCGGGAACGCCATCCGTGTAAAAGAAAATAAAGTCTCCCGAATCAAAATCCACAGTTGTTTCATCATACTTGGTACTACGACCTTGCCCCAGTCGTGGATTATTTACGTCGTTAAGAGGAATAAGGTCCTTCTTTTTAACAGGCCCGCTTTTGTGCTTAATTAAATACGGAGATTCATGAGACGCATTGGCGTAAGTCAATTTTTTTGTGATCGGATCGTAGCATGCGATAAAAAATGTCATCATCAATCGCCCCCGAGAAACCTCATAAATACACCGATTCAAATACTCCATCGCCGCGCTTGGCCCAACATCGAGTAGCTCGATAATCGCCGCCGCAGATTTAGCCGCACTTGTAATCAATGCCGATGGAGCGCCATGCCCTGTCGCATCCCCAATCCAAAAAAATACCCGATTATTAATTTTACAATAGTGCCACCAATCACCACCGCATTCACTCGCCGGTTCGTAAAAACCAGAAATAGCGATTTTTTCGATCATGGCGTTCGCTTCTGGAAAAAGAGTCTCCTGAACTGTCTTGGCCGTTTGCAGCTCGTTTTGCATACGTGCATTTTCAGCTGTTTGTTCCAATAACCTGGACACTTCTTTAGCCATCAAATTAAAATTTTCCGCTAGCACCCCTATTTCATCAGAGGTTTTAACTTGGACTTGAATATCAAATTGTCCTTGGCTGACTTTCTGAGTCGCCTCAAACAGCTGCGTGAGTGCATTCGTCACAGACCCAGACGCAAACAGCGAAACAACGGCAATAATTGCAACAAGAAGGACAAAAAATATAACAGATTTCTTCAACAACTGATCCAATGCCGATAAAGCCAGGTCTTTCTTCACGGCGGCCAAAACATATGATTCACCAAACCCAACATCAGCAAAGGAAATAATCATTTCCTTTTTATTTTTATCAACCGTCTCTTCCACGCCCTGCTGAAATCTATTTGCTTTGTTTTTTAGAAACTTTATATCGTACACCTTCGTAATATCACGTTCAGATACCTGCGCCGAGCCCAAGACCACTTGTCCAAACTGATTAATAAGAAACAGTTGTTGTGCTGAACTACTCGAGAACGTATCGTAAAACTCCTCGGCTTTAATAACGACAACAAAATAAATTGCCTTTTGTCCCGGCGCCGTCGGCGTCGTTTTTTCTAAGAAAAAAATTTTATCGTTTTGATCTAGACTATATAAAATCCTCTGATTTCCCTGTATATGCTGAGCTTCATACTGAACTTGGTTATCCAACTTGGGTCTAAAAACATCATACTCTGACTTATCTCGTGCAATCATTGATACAAAACTAATTTTTTTTGCGGTCTCATCGACATCGTACACAAGGATAGCATCGACACCATTTTCACTTTCAAAGTGACCAGAAGAAACACCGCTAAAAGATCGACTATTTACGAAATTTTGAAATACCGATTTGTTATTATTAATAACTCCCGCAATCAACACGCGCAACTGCTGCGACAATGCCTGAGACAAGTTTCCCGACGAATCATAGATATAGGCGATTTTATCTTTAGAAAAAATACTCATCGCCAGAAAGACATAGATAGACAAAGCCAGACTGGGAATAAGTGTCAATAGAAGTAAAATTTTATACTTTAAAGAGAACGTTTTTTTTTTCACACTTTGATTTTAAAAGGAACTGTCTCAAAAGATAACTAAATTAAACTAGCTGGTCTTTAGATGGGTTGGTAAGGACATTTTGATTAATCCAAAACAAATTGTCTGGACCTTTGATCGTTATGGTTTCTTAAATTTTGGACGATAAAGAAAAGTCATGTCATTAAAGTTTAACAAAACGGATAGAACTATTTTAGGTTTTGCACTTACAATCGTATGTGTTTTTTCGTACTTTTTATATGACGATTCATTTCTTTTTAAGGACCGGAAATCTCGCAATACCAAAATAGGAAATGTCAAAATAGCTGAAAACGATGTTCGTGTACGCGCCAGCGACAGCTTCACATGGAACCCCGCTCGTAAATCTGAAACCGTCTTCGAACGTGACAGTGTCTTTACAGGCAAACGGTCACAAACTACGATTGACCTTGTTGACGGTTCAAAAATTTTCCTAAATGAAAACTCTCTAGTCACATTAGTTGCAAAAAATGGTCGGCTCGAGCTAAACCTACGATATGGAAATATCCAAACGGAAATCAATCCGACATCAAAATTGGATTTGAAGGCAGGTTCACAAAAAATTCTAATCGATAAAGAATCGAGTTCGTCGAAGCTGGAAATCAAAAAGCCTAAATATGGTCTCACCAAAATTAAGCTGGTTTCCGGTAAAGCCTCATTAAAGCAATCTGCGAACTCGGCCGTCGAAAAACTGGTACAAGATCAATCCGTCGTAGTCAAACCAACGGGTACCTTACAAAAAGCCGCAACAGGCGTAATCACCCTAATCACGCCAAATCAAACGCAGTTTTTCCAAAGCCCTACGGCAAAGGGATTTGACCTTGATTGGCACAGTCAAGGAACAGAAAAAAACGTCCTAACAATTTCTAAGGATAAAGACTTTACGATCATTGCCTACACCGAGCCCAATATCAAAACCAAGGTACATGTACCCAATCTAGAACCCGGCGACTATTTCTGGAGAGTCTCGGGCACAGACTTGAATAACACTAACATCCAAGCAGAAGCCCGGACTTTCAAAGTCCAAGCCCTCGAGAAACTTGCCATCATTGATCCTCCAGCCGACAAACGGTTCGAAATCGAAGTCAAAGGCAATATAAATGCACACAAAGAGCCCATCAAAATTTCCTGGACGAACATATACGACATAATACAACTACAACTTTCCAAATCAGAAACATTTCAAGAGAACATTTTAGACAAAGAGTTCACAAAAATATTCTCTATAGAACACTCTCTTCCTTCTGGTATTTACTTTACTCGTGTGCGTGGCAAAAAAAACAACCTACACTCGGAGTGGAGCGACACTCGCACTTTCGAGGTGATCGTCAAACCTAAAGGTTTAATTAAACCGGATACGCCTGTTCTCTTGACAAAAAAACTGATTTTTAATTCGATACAATCGCGATCGCCATCGTCGATCAGTCCTACCACTATCAAATGGAAAGAACCAAATAACGCGGAAAAATACGAAATCGAATTCTCTGTGCGTGATGCTAAGTTTCTTAAACCCACCAAATTTTCGTCAAAGAGCGTGCAATTCAATTTTATTCCCAAAACAAATGGACCACACTACTATCGAGTTCGCGCCATCAGCAGTGACAATGTCGCAGGTGACTTCAGCGACGTGGGTGAGCTACAAACTAAACTCCACTCGCCGACTCTAGACAAAGTCCCGCCCGTCGTCATTCGAAGCGGCAATCCCGACAGCCCCGCCCCTTCTACTCAAATGAAACTTAACTGGAGCCCTGTCTATTTAGCCGAAAAGTACATCGTAGAAGTATCTCGTAACCCCGAATTTAAAGAGGTTCAAGCCATCGCCTCCGACACTACCTTTTTGAGCTATGAAACCAAAACACCAGGAAGTTTTTACTTTCGAGTTATCGCCTCTGATTCATCTGGTACGCAAAGGTCGGAACTGTCGAACATACAACCATCCACATATACATTTATCAAACGTTTATCTAAACCGATTCTGATCGAGCCAAAAAACAAAATGACGGTTTTCCTGCAAAAGGAAATCGAGCCATTCATCTGGCTAAATTGGGAATCAACGACTGATCAAAAAGATTTTGAACTACAAATCGGACTGGATAGAAAATTTTCTAAATTGATCACACGCCAAAAACTGACTGAAGCCAAGTTTTTAATTAAAACGAAGCTACCACTTGGGAAAATCTATTGGCGTGTTCGTCAATTGAGCCCGGATCCTAGTCGCATTTCTGATTGGACAGAGCCTCGGGAGTTCCAATTGATTCACAATAAAAACGAAGGTGTTTTTAGGTGATCTATTTCCTTTTTGATTCTTTACTTGAACCAACGTTTGTGCTGTCTGCCGAAGGGCATATTATCTATTGCAACGAAACCGCTGCCATAGTCTGCGGCTCCACACCCAGAAAATTGGTTCGCGCCAAAATAAAACTAGCACAAGCCATTCAGTTTGCCGAACCCCTAGACGCTCTGGCCAACCTTACTAACATCACAACCGCCACGCCTTACAAAGAATTAAAGTTCAGCACCGAGTCTTATGAAAATGGCAAGGCCCAGATTACGATTCAACCCTACACGCCACAACCAGACGCAGTTGAATATATCGTATTTTTCCGTGACGTAACATTAGAAGAAAGGCTGCAAAAAAAATATCGTGCGGAACTTGAACAAAAAGAATCCTACATCCATGAGCTACAATCAGCACGAAACCAATTAGAACTTTATTCAAAAAATTTAGAATCGCTTGTAAAAAAACGCACAGCGGAAATTCAAGATCTAAACATCCTGATGAAAGCGCTTCTAGACAGTTTAAACCAAGCCTTTTTTGTGTTTGATCAAAATGGTATATGCGCACCCTTTTATTCACGCGCCTGCATTGATATGCTAGAGGTCGTTCCCAGCGGACAAAATATATGGGACGTTTTGAAAATTCCGACCGAAAAAGTTGAAGGATTTCAAAATTGGCTCCTGACGCTCTTTAGTGAAATGCTTCCATTTGATGACTTAAAGCCCCTGGGACCAACACATTTCCCACACACCACGAAATCAATTTCGCTTGAATACTTTCCCATCCGTAATGAAAACGATAAGATCGAAAAAATTGTGTGTGTCGGTTCAGATGTTACCGATTTGGTTCTAGCCCAAAACCAAGCGGAACAAGATCGCGCCAAAGTCGATTCAATTTTAAAGATGATCCAAAATAAAAAAGAGCTACGTATGTTTCTGCTAGAAACAAAAAGCCAAATTGCATCTCTAGGCCAAGAGTTCGCGCAACTGGCAAGTCATCCTGACAACAATCGCGATTCTATCCTACGAATTCTCCATACAATCAAAGGCGGCGCGGCCACCTTTTCCTACAATGCTTTAAAAGATACAGCTCATAAGTTAGAAGAGCATATGCTTCCCGAGCATGGACCCATGACCGAAATGAATACAGCCCACGAACTAAAAAAGGTCATCGAGAGCGAAGCCTCATCTATTATTTCATTTTACAATGATGTCTTCGGTGAACTCCAACCACAAGAGGACGAGAACACCGTATTCAGCCCGCAAGACATCCAAACCATTCTAAAATTTCAAAAGATTGACGACCTTCGCAACTATTTAGAAGAGAAGATACATTTTCAACCCGTCAAAAATTTAGTCAGCCAATTCGGCATTGTAATCGAAAAAACCGCCTTGTTGTTAGAAAAACCGGTTCAACCACTGCAGATTAGGAACGACTTGACGTTGGTTCCGCGGAAGGTCTTTGATCCTTTTTTTAGTAGCTTCATTCATGTCTTAAGAAATTCGGTCGATCACGGAATTGAAAGCTCGTCCATTCGCCAGCAATTGGGAAAAGATCCCGCCGGGACTGTCACTCTTGAGTTTAATCTCATCTACGAGGAAAAGAAATATTTGCAAGTTAAGTATCGCGACGATGGACAGGGTATTCATCCATCACAAATTCGCGCCAAGTTAACTCAAAAAAATATTCCCCACGCACACTTGTCTGACGATCAGGTGATCTACTACGTATTCAACCCCTCCTTCTCGACGCGCGATAATGCAACCGAGACGAGTGGGCGCGGCATTGGATTGGATGCCGTTAAATATGAAGTTGATCAGCTGGGCGGAAAACTAGAGATCCGCACAGAATTGAACAAATACACTGAATTTATTTTTCTGCTTCCTTATCCAAAAAAAAATACCGTAATTCTTTCCAAGTCTGCGTAAATGGATTGGCAAGAATATTTGGTAAGAACGCACCAATGTAAAAGAACTACTACTTCTTGAAGTGCTTTTGATAAGCCGTTTTCAGTTTCTCTTCAAATACTTTTCCTGAAAATGGCTTCACAATGTATTGAGATACTCCCGCCATCACCGCTTCAGTGACCTGTTCTCGTTCCGCTTCCGAGGTCAGTAAAATAAATGGCAATTGTACAAATGTAGAGTTGGCTCGAACCTTTTTTAGCAGCTCGAGCCCTTTCATCTTGGGCATATTCCAATCCGAGATCACCAATTCGATGGGATTGGCCTGAGCATATTGATTTTCAATAATAGCCCATCCCTCGACACCATCCTCTGCTTCCATAATCTCAGTAAAGTTCATCAATCGCAGCTGGTTTTTCACCAGGTCACGAATAGAAACCATATCATCAATGACCAGAACCCGCGTGTTAGTTGGAAACATAGAACCTCTTTAGAAAATCCAAATAAAATCAGCGCGCGGTCCATACTGAGGATGCGGTTTGACTTCCTTTTCTAATTCTTCATCAGAATAATCATTATGGTCAACTTGACTTAGGGTTAGGATCGAATTTATTCCCCGAGCACGCAGACGATCTGGCAAGCCTCCACCATATTGCAAGTGAAACTCTCCCACAATAATCACAAATACATGCCCAGGATTTTGCGCCATATACCCAGCTGTTTGCCATGCCATGGTGTCATCCCAAACACTCTGTGCTGCAAAATAGTTATCCAAAACCTGAGCGGACACATGTCCACCCATTGCCTCCGCAAATCGCTTTTTATATTCACTTTGTCCCATTTGAAATCCAGGTGGCATCAGGAACCGTTCGTCCTCTGTTAACCCCTCGATTCCCACTTTCGCAATTCGACTTGTAAGCTGTCGCGGCGCGTTTATTGCCACAGTCGCTTCTCGGTCTGAAATTTGAGGGAAAAGCACCTGATCACGATAAAAAGTGAAGTCTTTAAAGTCGGTTTCTTTAACAAACTCAGCTTCGGTCAGTCGGCCAACTTTATAAAAATCTAAAACAGCTTGTTTAGGGTATGAAATAAATTCCATCCCAACCGAAACGGAATAACCCTGATGTTTTAAAGCCTCTAAAATATTCATTTGCCCAGCCTGAGCGGCTCTCTGATAGTGTTTTTCACCAATAATCACGACCATTCCTGGCTTTACCTGCGAGACCAGCGACGATAATGTGGCCACATGCATAGTGTCTCCCCGGTAGTAACCCAAAGGAATGGCCATGGTTTCAGCAACCCAAAGCACCGAAAAAATAAGTGTAGAAATTAAATTCATGAAGCGCCCTCCATTGCCACAATTAACCCATAAAGTGATGAAATTAAAACTTAAAAAATGAAAAAGGGGTTGCAAGCCCTATATTTCGTGTTGCTAAATGTACATGAATTTGCTACTAGCATTAAGTTGTTATTTTTGAATTAAAGAGGTTTTTATGGCTAAGAAATCAGGACGTATTATCGTAACTTTGGAATGCACAGAAGCTCGCGCAGCTGGTAAACCAGTATCACGTTATACAACAACCAAGAACAAACAAAAAACTCCGGGTCGTATGGAACTTAAAAAATACAACCCAAATATGCAAAAACACACTGTTCACCGCGAAACTAAGTAGTTAATGATTCTTACTGACCAAAAGATTCTTCAGTGCCTATCCGAAGGTTCTATCAAAGTGGAACCTTTTCGCCGAGAGTGTTTGGGCAGTAATAGTTATGATGTTCACTTGGGAAAAACCTTAGCGGTCTATAAAGACTCCATTCTGGACGCAAAAAAACACAACCAGATAGAAACGTTCGAGATTCCACCGGAAGGTTATGTTTTGACGCCGGAGAACTTCTATTTAGGTGTCACTCTTGAATACACTGAAACTCACAGGCATGTACCATTTCTTGAAGGTAAATCCTCGGTGGGTCGTTTAGGTATCGATATTCACGCTACGGCCGGAAAAGGCGACGTTGGATTCTGTAATCATTGGACATTAGAAATTTCAGTAAAAAAACCCGTTCGTGTCTATGCCGGTATGCCGATTGGCCAGATAATCTATTTCGAAATCGATGGCCAGTTATTGACTCCATACAACTCAAAAACATCTGCAAAATATAACGAAGTGAAGGCCATTCCTGTCGAATCAATGATGTGGAAAAATCAATTCTAGTAATTTTTTAGAAACATGTTCGCCATATTTTCGAGCCATGTCCTTTGTCATATGGACTCCATCCGCTTGATCGGCGAATACCTCTCCGCAGCTAATCACTGTAAATCCAAAGCTGCGAACTTGATCTAACAATGCATTTCGAATTTTAAAATCGGTATCGACCGACAGGCGTGGTGGTTCAACAAATAGAACTCTTTGCCGGGCGATCTTTTCCAACTGCTTCTGGATCCTGGGGGCCATGACCTCGGCGTACAGTTTCTTAGTTTGCACGCATTCTACAATATCGTTTGTCCCCAGAGCCACGATTAAAACATCGGCCACTCTGTATTGAAATGTCAAACCTAGCGCCTCTGGGTCATTAGATTTAACAGCCTCTTCATTTGGTCGCTTTTCAAAATTTAAAATTTTAAGATCTTCTTTTTGCTCCCACCATTCAGTCATGAATTGTAACTTTAAACCACTGAAAGCCAAAAAATGAATGGACGCTTGATCCGCAAAATTAGCTAGTACTGTTTGTCCAAACGTCAAAACTGAATGCGAGTCACCTATAAAACTAATTTTCAAATTACTCATAAATAGACTCTATTATTTTCTGAGAAAATAAATCAGCCCCCCAATAGGTCATATGGATTCCATCGGCCACGCGCAGTTTGACCGTTCTTTTTCCGGACTTAGACGTCGTCGTCCATGTATCTGTGTACTTAGACTTTTTAGTGAACCAATTTGCCACCGAAATAAATTGTGCGCAGGAAGCAGATTGTCCCTTGATTTCCTTACGAACAACCTCGTGAAGCGCGCGCATTTTCGCATCAAACGAGTCGGATTTCATTTTTAATGAGTCTACCCAATAAACTTGCTTTGCCTTCATACACGCTTTTTGCAGCAACGTGCGAACCCGCAAACCGTATTCGGCTTTCCAATCTTTGGAGTCAAATGTAACTATTTTTTTCCCGATCATCAAATTCTGAGCATCGTTTGTTCCCAGAAAAATAACGACTTTATCAAACTGGCTTTTTGTATTTTCTAGGTACTGAATCCAATCAAACACATCGGGACGTGACAAACCCGTGCCTGATCTAGACTTGATTTCCATCGTCATATTTTTATCCCGACGAGCGATATTACGTTCAAAATGCTCTTGCAAACCGGATTTCAAAATTGAGTCCCCAATCACTAAAATATTTTTTCGATCTTCACCCAACTCGACATCCTTACTGTCTTTAACAATCCTCGTCGTTTCTGTGGTTTTATCGTCGTCAAGAAGATCCTCAATGACATCAAGATCAGAAACATCAAAATCAGCATCAGGAACCACCACACTCGGTTCGATGGCTGCAAGTTGGCGACGAGGATCACCTAAGTCTGGCACTAACGGATTGACTAGATTCTCGTTCGCGACATCCAAATTTTTAGGAAACATCTGCGCGCGCAGACCATCACGAATGGAATTCAAATGAAACTGATCACCAATTTCTTTTAACGCTTCCGTAAGTTTTATAAACGGCGTGGTTGCGGCACTGACTTCTTTTTGCTTTAACCATTCGTCTATCGTGGACAAATTAAGCAACAAAGCAATACCAACTGTCCATTTAAGGATTCGGGTGGATTCAGAAATACCTTTATACTTTGTCTCTAGACTCATTGTTAAAACCTAAAATAAATAAAAGGCGCAATACCTTCGGGCATCAGCGCAGTTACAATTGTTACCATCAAAGCAAATACAATCGCATAAGCATACGCCGGAAGCTGTAACCAGCGATCAGAAATATTCCAAGACCTTAACGGTCGCATGAAATGAAAACTCATGCCTAAAACAAATAACGTCAGATAAAACGGGGTGAGTTTGTGGATAGGCTTTGAAAAATCAACAAACTGAATCAACATTTCATAGCTTTTTGTGAAAGTTTCGGCCCGGAAAAAAATCCAAGCAAAGCAGACAAAATGAAATACTATCGTAATTTGTAAGGCATTTTTAAACCAAGTCTCTTTGGGCTTATCCCATTGAAATCGCTTTTCAAAAGCTAACCCCATCCCATGCAGTAGTCCCCATGTTATAAAATTCCACGAGGCACCATGCCACAACCCACCTAAACCCATAGTGATCAACAAATTTTGATATGTTCTCTTTTCTGAAACACGATTTCCACCCAAAGGAATGTACAGATATTCTCGCAACCAACGGCTCAATGAAATGTGCCACCGATTCCAAAAATCTTTCAGGCTAGCAGCTCGATAGGGCTGATTAAAATTCAACGGGAATCGATACCCCAATAGATACGCTAGACCAATCGCCATATCGCTGTAGGCGCTAAAATCGCAAAAAATTTGAACAGCATAGCAATATACCGCAAACACGATATCCACAGCCCCAAAATGATTTGGGTTTTCAAAAACGGGATCAACCACATCACTGCCAAGATAGTTCGCGATAATCGTCTTCTTAAACAAGCCCAAAATAATCAGGACCATCGAAAACAGAAAGGGTATCTCGTCGGTTTTTGGCGATTGCTTTAACTGCGGAATAAATTCACTGGCTTTCACGATTGGCCCCGCCACTAGATGCGGAAAAAACGAAATATATAAAAGCACATCCAACAACGAATTCTTATAGGTCATCTCTTTGCGATATATATCCACCAAATAGGAAATACCTTGGAAGGTGAAAAACGAGATCCCCAACGGCAAGACAAAGTTCATAAATATGTCATCCCCCCACGACGGACCATATCCGGCATGAGACAGGATCTCGATCATAGTTCCCGCAAAGAAATCATAGTATTTAAAAATCCCTAACAAAGCCAAATTGGCCGCTACCGTGAAAATCAAAATTCCTTTCTTTACTTTGGGATCATCCTCGACGCCTATCCACAATCCAAAAAGAAAGTTTAAAGTCGGACTCAAAATTAGAATAGGCAAAAATCGAAAGTCTAAAGTCGCATAGAAAAAATAAGATGCTAGTAAAAGAAATAGTTTACGATAGGAATTATTATAAATTAATTCCCAGCTAAAATAAAAAACAATAGCAAAAAAAATTGCAAATTCCAGTGTAGGAAATAACACAAAATCTCCTACAAATTTATCGGACTTTTATGAACGGACGTTAGCTAGCCTAGGACCAGCTTTAACAAGAATTTTTTATTTACAGCTCTCTTCAGCCACAGATGGACTGGTACTGACCATATCAGAGATGATTCCCAAAATACGCGAAATCTGACTTCGATTGGCTTTTAATTGATAGCTATCCTGTTTATAGTTTGATTTCCAATCCAACCAATTGGTCACATTACGATCAAACAAGCACAAAAGTATAAACGGTTTATTACACTCGGGAATTTTCCCATACTTTAGTATGTATGTGAATAGCGCCTCAAGCTCCGACTCTTTGATATCTCCCGCTTCCAACTGCTTACGCGCCACTTTCTTTAAAAGCTGTGCAAAATGAGGATAGGCTTTGATCCCCTCGAGCTTATCAATATATCCGTCACTATTCCCATCAAACTTGATAAACAATGTCTCTCCATATTGAAGAATATGAGGCAACAAAGCCACATCAGACAGTGCAACTTTCATGTCCACGCGGGGTTTGTAACCAGCCGCTTTTAAGTTATTCAAAAATGCATTCGACCACTCAGCCGCTGGCTCTGACGCCGAATAGGCCACATAGCTAGGCATCGAGTTCAGTATCGTTGCCATATTTCCTTTGTAAATCGCTTGTAGGCAGGACATATTCACAAGTGTATCTTTGTTCTCTGGTGTGAGTATACAGTCTGTCTGCCTAGGATCCTTGGCGGCCACGGTCACAGCTTTTTTAACCATTTCATCGATCACTAATCCCGACATAATGTAGTTCACGAACTCGGCCAATTCTTCAAAACTGACAGAATCATTTCCATCTGATTTAGTTAGAAATAGGTTCGCCTCAATGAGCCGAGAGTCGATAAAATCCGTTCCCGGCGAGTCTGAAATAATATCCAAATCAACCAACGCCGGTTTCAAATCCAAGTAGGCGGCTTTCACTTCACACTCTGTCAGTAGTGTACCGACAGCCTTAGACGATCCTCCGTCCCGTTTTGCGTATGAACGCAAAATCAATCCCGCCAAGAAACGATTCAAATTATATCGTTCTAAGGTTCGCTTGTCGTAAGTAGGATTTGCACGTTTAACAAAATAAATACGGTTGTCACCAGTGATCGTCAGTGGAAACGGTGATTGAAAGTTTTTTACAAATTCAGTCATACCTAATTTAAAATTAGGATTAGCAGAGTTCACGATCGACTGCTTAAAACGATTCAACATAAAACTGTAATCAAACTTCTGATTAATTTTATTTTCATAGGCTTGATGTACAAAAATATTGATTCCAATATAATTATCTAACTCACGATAAAGCTGGTCCATATGGAAAGATTCAATACCATCAAATCGGGAAATCTTGCGCTTTAAGTCTTCGGGAACCAGAATTCGCGTCGTCAATGTTGTCAAAATTGAATCGACGGTGGTTTTTTTAATTGTCTTAGGAATGATTTCTAAATTAATTAATTCAGTTGCGATCGACTTCAGTTCATAGTTGGATATTCGTTTAGATTTCCTTTGTCCGATAGTATCCTTAAAAAAAGAAATTACATTAAATGCAAAATCCCTAATTTTAATTTGAAACTCTAAATCATTATATATTACCCGTGATCGGCTCAGAAAATAATAGTAGTCCCAAAAAATATTAAAGGCCTTGCTCCCTTGTTTAAATAACCGCGCCAAATCAACATTTGTAAGTTCAATCTGATCACATGCATTTTTTATTTGGTGATTTTGCTTGTCCAATAAAACATCAGTGCTTATTTGCGCGACACATGCGTACTCTAATAATTTCTTTTTAAGGCTATTTTCTTGTAACGCTGGATACAACTTTTCAAGTTCATCCATCATTCCAATAAAACTTTTTAAGCTATATCCATTTTCGAACTTAAATTCATCCGTCAGCTGAGTAATCAATTCATCAAAATTCTTTACCGCCTTACCATAGAATGCGAAGGACTCGGACTGCTTGAGTAACTCTGGATGCCAGCTTAATCCGTAAAATTGATAATACGGAGTGAATTTTTCAACAATCTGTTTAATCAAATTTACTTTATTTTGAGCTCTTCGAAAATCATCTTTGCCAAATCCCTGATCCGAGCCACCAATCAAGACTTGCTTTAACTTCATGGCCTCCGCTATAAAACCTGGCGATGTCTTAAATACGGGCCAAATATTTGAAAAGCTTTTAAACAATTCTTCCATTTCCAACTTAGAAACTTGATTGGATTCTTTATAACTTAAAAGATCGTATAAAATTTGAAAAATCTCTTCGATCGTTCGCGCAGAATATGCTAGACGCAGACTAGTATATTCAGGTTCCAGATCTTTAATAAAATAGTAATAACGTAAAAACTGAATATAGGCGCGTGAACCCAACAGTAAAAACAAATTCCATTCGTTATCTTTCAAAGACTCTTCATCACCACCCGTGATCGATTTTTTTAATTTCTTGATGAGCGGCAAATAGCTTGCAACCGTATCAACCCAAGCCAAATCAGAATCTACAAAACTCCCAAGCTGCGACGCCAATGATTGAAAGTCATCAAAATAATATATATTATCTTCTTTGTTAATCAATCCACTGAGACGCTGAGACAACTTAACTAAATTTTCGTTAACCGCTTCAAAATCAAAAAGACTTACATCTGAAGACTTTAATTTGTTTTCCCAATTTAATGTCAAAACCTTCATTGATGGGTTGATGTCCTGAGAAAGAGATTTTAAATCGCCCATTAAGCTAATCAGACGATCTAATTCCGTTGGACTGACAAACTCCAGATTTCCACCTAAAAATAATTTCTTAATTTTCATGAACTGTGTTTGCAATTCTGCTGAAATCACTTTTTGCTTAACATTCGCGCCGGTGTTTTCATCTAAAAAATTATCTTCTACAAATTGAGCGATTTCCCCAGGCGAACACTTTTCACGCACTTTACATCGCACTTTGGATTTAAACTCTTTAACCATAGAAGCGAAACAATCCCAACTCGCCCCGATGGCTTCATGGCTGGCCGTTCCCGAAAAAAAATCTTTAAATGATTCACTTGCCGAGTTCAAACAACTGTCGGCCCGATATTCGGGAATTGCGGCTTCAGGCGGAGTCTCACCAATTTTTAAATTGCACGATAAAGAATAGATCGCCACAAGAACAATCGAAACTATCTTCAACGGCATTTTAGAAAACATAGTTTACCCCCGCATAGATTCGATCATTCGCACGATTCTGATTCAGAAATGACGACGCATCATCTTCGACATCAACAGAAATAAAATCGCCACCCACCAAAATCGCCCAACTTTGAAAAGGATAAAATTGAAATTCAGTATTTACCAAAGATCCCTTCTGGCTAAAATCGCGCAGATACGAAAATTTTGTCGTAAAATCACGGTTGAATAATTTAAACAACTTTCCTTCTGTTTTAAACAGCATCGAATTATAAAAGTAAAATCGCTCGTCAAATAATGTGAAGCTGTCTTTCTCGGATCGAGCATTAATATCACTGATACCACCACCATATATTCGCAAATAACCCAACTGAATTTTCAAATCGCGGATTAATGATGATTCCAAATTGTTCTCGACCATCAATGAATACCCCTTCATTGCTCCTAGGCTTTGGATAACCCATTCATCTACGGGAATTTTTTCTTTGGGATTGTCTTCGATATAGGACGAAATCACTTTAAAGTTTTCAAATGAGTAACCGACATCCAACGAGAGTACAGAATGATAAGTCACATCAGGAGACACCACAACCTTCACACTCTTTTCCGCTGCGGCAGCATAGCCCTCTCGTTTTAAAATCAAGTCATTCACGGGTTTGTAGCCAGCACTTTGGTTGGCCCAAAAACCACGCGAACGATCTCCCAGCAACAGATTAAATCCAACCCCCGGCCGTGAAATCAAGTTGCGCGTTTCCGGCATTGAGAGGTCATAGGTTATCGTCTTAATACGTCCGTTAAAATCATATTTATTGGAGGGTACACGAAACCAACGACTATCTGACTTCAGTGTCCCACCTTCTTCACGAACATCTATACCCATATTTGGAATAAAAATGGGCGTCGTTAACGCAAGAAATTGAAAATCAGATCGCTTGTACTCGAAAAATGCGCCCATTAAACCTTGCTCTTCGGGACGCAGATAATCGATCGCATACTTTGGTTGCCACAAACTGGTTTTCCAATAACTATCTAAAGCACTCCACTCTACTTTTTTACGGCCTAAGACAACCTTAAAAAAACTTTCAAGACGATAGAAAAGAAAAATTTCTTGGATCGAATAATTGGACGCCCCGAAATTATATTTACCCGCCTGTAAATCCGCACCATACCCCGCACGACCATCTGGACTTAACCCGGTCAAACCAAAACGTGCCGAAAAATATTGCTGTCGATTATACTTCTCCGCATCCGGCAATGTCGTAAAATAGTCCATGCTTTCCAAGCGAAGCACGCCAAAAAAATTATGCCCCGTTGATGATTTTGATGAACTATTCAGTGATGAAAATTGATTGGAATACAGCGAGGCATTTGCTTGAAACATAAAGCAGAAATTGACACAAACTAGTGATAAAAATAGGCGCTTCCCAAAGTCTTGGTTCATTCTCTTTTAGTCTCTCATATCAAGTATTTGGAAGTAAAAATGGAATTACTACTCCAGTCAATAATTGAATGCGTTAAGACCTATTTAAGACTAAAATCGACTAGACGCTGTAAAAAATTCCTTCTCTACCCATGCCTTGGTCAAATAGACATTAGTCAGCGTGGGTTTTCAACAAACACTGTTCAACCACAAAATCGGGATCATCTAATGTGATATCATGACCCGCCCATGGGTGGACCGCCGGGGAGATTCCCAGTTGATGTCCCAGATAAAATGTATTGTCACAATGAACAAGACGATCATTAGCACTGGCCATCAGATGAATATTTTTAAATTCAGCAATACTTGGGTGCCATCGTGTCCTACTCGCCGCCACGATTTGCTTTAAAAAATTTAACCGACGTGTGGGATACCTTCGAGCCATATCTACAAAATGCTCATACACCTCGTCTTGAACCCGCAAGTTATTTGTCGTCAAATCCAGAATCAATCGCTCAACAGCAGGAGCATCGGCATTCAGGGATTTTACAATACGCGGGTAGCTCAAATAATTAAGACGCTTATAAAATGGGCCCGTATCACCCAATGACGTGTTCATAACAAATACTCGCTCAAGCTCACCAGGATGATGAGCAATCCAATCGAGGGCAATCATTCCCCCCAATGAAATCGCGATCAAGTGAACTCGATCTAACCGACGACACAAAAAACGCAAATCCTCGGTGTATCCTTCAATCGTAATAGGGCTAGCATCCCTATTACGACGGCCATTTCCGGGCAGGTCGAACATATGAATTTTGTCATTCGGAAACGCCTTGGCTAACTTTTCTGGAAACTGATGCCAGTGATAAACGCCACGAATAAGGCCACGCAATAGAACCCAATTTCTACTTTTTGTCATACCATTTTTCCATCGCTAATTTTCGATGAGACTCAAAATCATCAATTCCCAATGGATACCAACTCTGTGGCGAATACAAAGCACGAATTAAAAATTCAAAAAATGTATTATGCCTCCTTAAGGCACGACGATACCGGTGAGTCTTGACCGGGTTGTAAGCACCCTCCGGAGTAAAAATCTGCAATGGGTTTTTCTTTACCCACATCCATGAGCCCATTTCTAGACACATCGGTAAATAAACACTTTCTTTTTGGTTGAGCTTTTTTTTCCAATCGTACAAATAATCCCAAACATCTCCGTGAGTCAGATACGCTTGTGGTTCAATTTTATAAAAATGATTCGGATATGTTTTATTCATCAAACTAATAAAGGAGTCAAAATAGGCCAAATCTGGAAATGGCTTTCGCGTTTTTGCATAAGGAAACCAAATTTGATCTTGAAATCCAAAACCCGAATGAAAATCCACGGTCACCGCCACCGACGCATGTTCAATTTCTTTTTTTACATGCGTTGTTAACGCGAATGTCTCGGGCTCCATATGATCGCCACGATACCAAGGCAACAAATTCGAAATACGATGCCCACCCAGAAATGATGGCACCTTGTCTTCCGCGTCGATTGGCGCGTTCCGCATGATATCAATACCATTTGGGTTTGAACGACGCTTTTTTAAAATACCGATCGGGTTTACAACTGGGATAAAAAATACCCTGATTTTTTGCAAATTCCGTCGGATAGTTTCGTCCCATTGATATAACTGAGATAACGAATTCAATAGCGCGATCGTCACTTGAGATCCGATGCGTTCCAGCCCATGCACACCACCAATCAACCCCAAGGTCGGCGCGGTCGGGTCTTCGCTGCCAAAAGTAATTTTATGAATAGGCATCCGCAGGTTCTCTTCTTGTGACTCACCAATAACTTCAAATCGAGCGATGTGGCCTAGCTCTTCTTTTAAATGAATAATTAACTCAAGTTCAGGTATCGATTTACGGCTCATTCGTTTATTGTCGACGATGCATGCTAACAACCAAGCGTTAATGCCCTGTATTAATACTTTCATTCGCAGTCCAGGACCTGACAGGTCACTAGACTTTCTTGGGGATTTAATTTTATTCTGAATAAGCACATTGTAACAAAGGATTTTTTCATGGCGACTTTACCCATTTTCGAGAAACTTTGGGAAGATTATATTTCACTTAATCCAGAAGCACTCAAAATTTATCGTTTACTCAGCGACCAACATGAAAAAGTTCTCAATGACCACGTGGCTTTTCGTACATTCAACCTACCCGGCATCGGCCTCTCAACACTTGCCAAACATTTCATCGAACTTGGATATTCAGAAAAAAATGACTACATTTTTAAAGAAAAAAAACTCTATGCTAAACACTACGAACACTTGGACATAAATCAACCTAAAGTGTTCATCAGCGAACTTGAACTAGACAAGGTCAGCCCGTTTATTCGTACAACTATTGAAAAAGTTTTTGAAAATTTTGACTACAGTAAAGCCAGCTCCCCTGAATTCCTGTGTTCGGGGGCCACCTGGAAACGATCCTACCAAACCTACGAAGCTCTTTATAAAGAAAGTGAGTATGCGGCTTGGACATACGCCTACGGCTTTCGCGCCAATCATTTTACGGTGAACGTGAATCAATTGAAAAAATTTAGCGATCTTCCTAAACTGAATAATTTTATAAAAACTAATGGTTTCCAATTAAATCAGTCCGGTGGAGAAATCAAAGGCACCCCCGAGGAAATGCTAGAACAAAGCTCAACAATGGCTAAAGATGTCGCTATCGAGTTCGAAGATGGTACTCATAAAATTCCAGCGTGTTATTATGAATTTGCAAAACGCTATCCCATGAACGACGGCAAACTCTATCAAGGTTTTATCGCAAAATCGGCAGACAAAATCTTTGAAAGCACCAATAAAACCTAAGCGGCTCGTTTAAGATATTCAACAATGGAATTTTCGTTCTCTTTGGCCTGCTCCCAGAATTTGTGAGAATCTAGAAATATCTTTACAAGCTGGGAATCAAATTGGGTTCCCGAACAACGCTTCAGCTCGGCATAGACAACCTCGTTCGGTAGACCTTTACGGTATGAACGAGTTTGCGACATGGCATCGTACGTATCGACAATTAAAATTATTCTTGCCAGTAAATTAATTTTTTCACCCAAAAGACGATCAGGGTACCCCTCGCCGTCAACACGCTCGTGATGACCACGCACAGGTGCTAGGAGCTGACGAAAAAAAACATCTTTTTCCGCTAGCGGCTTAATAATACTTTCTGAAATAATGGAATGATTTCTCATAATGTCGATTTCTTTTGGATCTAATTTTCCTGGCTTAGCAATGATTTCGTTAGAAATACCGATTTTACCAAGATCATGAAATAAACCAGAATACTCGGCGATGGCCTGTTCATATTCATTCAACCCGGCACTCAAGGCCAACTTACGACTTAAAGAACCGACGCGACAACAATGTTCGTACGTCATTGGATCTACATAACTTAGTGTTTGCATCAACGCGAGTGCTGTATTATTGGCCCAACTTGGAATATCGCCCCATGACATTAGAAACTCCCATAACTACTCTATCGTGATTTCCCACGAAGTTCTAAAGTCAGAAATCTACTTTTTATGTCACTATTTCAAAATGAGACAATAACACGAACGAGAAGCTGGCCTTAGGATCGGCACATGGCCTCAGCCTCAGTGACTCAATCGCCCTAGATAGCTTGTTAATGACACTGGGTAACGACAGGGTAATGGCAGAAACTTGGGGTAGGGACAAAGATTAGGTTTGCACACGAAACTGTTAAATTTCAATTAGGGTTATGCCAGATCGATCGATCCCGCACTTGATCACGGGCGGTTATATTCACAGGTGTTCCCCTACCGCTCCAGATTTGCGTTTGGTAACCATTGATTCGTACCTTTTTAGAGGTCAAATCAACATCGACAAGTGCATTAAACCCTGCTTTAACAGCTTGAAATGCCAGTCTCATGAGAGTTTCGTCATGATCCAAACAATCCACGACTTGAAAGGGTTTTTCTTTTCGTTTGATCAATCGGGTTTCTTTTCCCTGATGTGATAAAAACACCTGGATATTTCGAGCCTGCTCCATCGTTTTCTGATAATCGTTCCACGCATCAGCAATTTGGCCATCAAAGCAATAACCACAATAAACTGAATGCTTCAAATGATCGGGAGCATTTGGAATAAACGAGAAACTACCTTCTGGCAAAATCTGCGCGCAGTATTTGCAAACATCGGACTCACACAGTCCACACTTCAGCAAGGCTTTGTCTTTTTGGCAACTTATACATCCCATGAAAAAAGCTCTAACATAGGGCCTCGAGTTTTACGATGCAAAACTCGAAAGATAATTTTATCTCGATTTAAACCTAAGCGGCGCAACACTTTTTGTATTTTTTGCCACTTCCACATGGACACGCATCATTTCGACCAACCTTTGGCTCCTGACGAACAACCGTTTCCACTTTGGTCGTATGATGATCGTGACCTTCACCCTCTCGATGAGTATGGCCATCCCCCGTAACAAACAGCCAGCGACCATTTTCATCTTTACGAAACTCTGAGACCTCATGATGTTCCAAATTTTCTTTCTTATTATTGTAGGTCGCGGTAAATTCGACTTTACCCTGTTTATCATTCACACCACCCGAGGCTGCGTGGATTTTCAAACCTAGCCACTTTGATTGCTGAGACCATTTTTTCGTCGCAACCATGTCAAAATCGTGGACCGATTCAGGTGCCAAGGTGTTTTTTATATAGTCAATATCACCTTTTGTATAGGCTGTGTAACGAGACCTCATCAGCTGTTCGGCCGTGTCTGGAAAAACTTGGCCTTTTAGAAATGGCTCACAACATGTTTCGAAAGATTTATTCGTTCCGCAGGGGCAACTCACACGGTCTCCTTTAATTCATCCACGTGTTCTAACATGGGTTCTAACACGGGTTTTGGGTTTGGTTCTTTATATCCAGTCATCAGAAATAACAGCTCGGCGGCAGCTTTAGCATCGCAGAGCGCCCGGTGGTGTTGATCCAATGAGATTTGAAAATACTGAGTCAAATTTTTTAAACCATATGATTTTAGCCCTGGAAAGTTTTTTTTCATTCCCAAACAGGTACAGATTTGCGTACGGTGAAATGATTTTTCAGCTCGTTCAAATTCCTTTTGAATAAAACTAAAATCAAATTTCACATTGTGCGCAACGAATATAGCACCATCCATAAATTCCATAAATTTATCGGCAATCTCGGCAAACTTTGGAGCTGTTTGAACCATCTCGTCTGTAATACCCGTGAGTTTAGAAATAAATGGCGGGATAGACCGCTCGGGATTAATCAATGTCTGAAACTCGTCGACAACTTTACCACCTTGTACTTTAACCGCACCAATTTCCGTCACGCGATGAGATTGTGGGGCGCCTCCGGTTGTCTCGACATCGATAACAACATAGACTTGATTCGGATCGGATTGCCATTTAACACGCAACACCTCGACTTCAAAACCCGCCTCTTGCAGCAATCGAGCTTTCGACAATTGCTTATAGCGAAGAGAATCCCCTTCGGCTTTAACCTCGACGAAACTAATTTCATCATTTTTTTCAACTATCAAATCAGGATAACCACTGTGATAAACATCAAATCGCTTTGCCATTGTCCGTAAAATATGAGCGACATTTTTAGTTTTAGATTTTTTAATAAAATCTAAAACTAAAGTTGCCAACCCCGTATTCCACTGAAAGAGGTCGTTCATCTTACCATAATGTTGAGTCACCGTTTTTAATATAGAAAATTCCATCGCCGCCGGGTTATTCACTTGCGCAAGTTTGGATTCGATCACGACCTCGTTGCGACCATAGAACTCTGGCCCAGATAAATCCGCCGGTTTACGGTCAAAAGGATTAAACAACATGGATGATGAGCTATCAAATAGCTCATCCCAGAATATTAAACCAAACAACCCCAGCCACAGATAATTTTCCGTAAATTGAGCGCGATATCCTTGTTTAGACAAAAGATCGATGACTCCTTGCTCGGGCTTCTTTAGATACACGTCGCTGAGGGTCACTTGCTTTGAGTTGTTCAAAATATCTGTTAACGATCCCGTTTTCTTTTTACCAAATTTACGGGCAAAAAAATCTTCGGCAAATAAAAGCTCTTCATCACAATAAGGGTCCTGAATAATATCTTCCAACACAGATCGTGCCGTTTCAGGCTGCTCCCATTTATAAAACAATCGTACTAATCGTTCACGTGCTGGATGAGATAGACATTGCTTTAAAGCCGTGATTGTCACCTCACGATTCACGTTTTCAAATTTAATTGCAAGGCCCAACAACCATTGGTCTTTCACCGGTGAATATTTAATCCCACGGCTAAATGCCAATTTCGACCATATTTCAACCTCATTCTGGTCTTCGCTAAGCCGCTCAATTTCGGAGTGAAAAAAATAGTCGTTCTTTGCGTCCTGCAATTCGGCGTACCGAGAACTAAATTCCGTCTTCAGCGAATAGGCCTGCCGAATACCGAGATCCCGAAGAGTATACAAGGTCAGGTTACGTTGTATCCGCCCAAAATAAAGAAACAAAAGGTAATCAAGCTCATCAAAATTTCGCTGCACAAGCAGTTCCGAAAACGACTCTAACGTTTCTAGCACCAATTGCGATGCATTTTCATAAGCTTTCAAAATCAGATCCCCTCGAGGCTCAGAGGATGACACACGCACACCAGACTTTTTCAACCATTTCGCAAGTTCAGTTTTAGTCAAAAATTCGATGAGCATAGGCTTATCATTTTCCGATAGACGAGACACAAAATGATTGGCCTCAAGCTCACCCAGTGCCGCCAGATAATCAGGAATCTCTATATATTTAGCAAACGAGTTTGCAGCAAATACGCGCCCTTTACGATTAATCATACGAACATAAGCACACTGAGCCGTTTCAGACAATCCGTAAAATGAGGTCAAAAACTTTCGGTGAGAGTCCTCTAAAACAAGACTATAATGCCTCTCAAGATGCTGAATCAGCTCAAAAAAGTGAGATAAGTAATATTTGTCAGGCAAAACAATATTGGACATCGGAAGCCATTTTAAAACTCTAAAACGCAATAAGCAAGTTGGTAATCAACATCCTGGGGAAAAGTATGACCGGATGGCTTGCTGTCGCTTTGATGTTATTACCAACCTATCTAGGTCGATTTAATTACTACCGCAATTTGACCTTTGAAACATGGCCAAAGCAAATAATGAAATGAACGAAAATCCCGTTCTCTAGTCAGACGGGAATTTCGGATGTAGCTAAAAATTAAAATTTTACGCCTAGCCCAACAGTTCCATAAAATGTATTCAGTTCTGCTTTTTGATTTAATACCTTGTCAATAAACGCGTATCGCTTCAAACCAAAACCAGCTTCTCCAAAGAAGCTCTTACTCCATAAAATCTGACCATGAAAGTTGACACTGAACGGAGAGTTCAACGTGATATTTGATTTCAACGAAGTAAAATAATAAATGACTTCCATATCCACCCATTTTGGGTATCTCATAAATGGCACCCAGTTGAAAATGTTATCAAATACTCGCGGCATTGAGCGCGCCCAAAACCAACCCGCTCCAGCCATTGTGGATTTAAAATCGCCAAATACTAGATCCTGATATCCAAACATCAAACCCATCGAAGCATCACGAGTCCATACCCCTGGAGTAAACCGATACTTAACATCACTCGTCAACGATGTTAAATTCTCTTTTTGCGTTTCAGACACAAACAACGGACTAAAAGATTTAAAATATTTTATATTCAATCCCCAACGCTGAAATGAGAACGCATTTCGTCCCAACAGAGCTTCAAACCAACGGTTGTAGGAAACCTCACCTAAAATCACCTGTCCAGAATTTGCCACAATCCCCGTGAAACGACCAGAAAGCTCGTTTGGTTGCGATCGATAAATTTCAAAAAAAGAAGGAAATTTCTTTCCACCTTGAGTGACCGTCAAATAACTCTTGTTGATTTCGCCTTTTTTATCCGCTCGAAAATTCCAAACAAACTCGCGTGCTGTCGCTCCGGGGGCAATCGAATTTTGATCCGACTCAATCGTTGTTCCCAGAGGCTTCACTCCACGAATAGCGACTTCACTACTGTATACCGAATTTGGAGTTGACTGATGAACCCACACTCGTGAACGGGCCTTGGGAACCTCGGCCACGGCGATCATCTGACGAAAAACACCTCCCGCTGGTCCTGGAAAATAAATATACGGAGTGGACTTTGGAATCGCAGCCTCCCAAAACTCGCGATCATCCTTGATGGTTGCTTCAAAACCAAACATTTTCGTCAATGCAGACGTTTCGTCTTTGGTTATCATGCGAACTGGAAAGTTAGGTTTGATTCCATAACCCGTCAGCTTCAAGGTTGTATCGTTGATCTCAGCAATATCAACTAAATCTGGCTTGGGAACTTCTGTTTTAAACTCATAACTTCCCCCTAAAGAAAACTCTGCAAAAAATGTCGCGGGAACTAACGGATCCGTTCTCACAAGACCTTCAAGCTTGGCGTCCTCATTTTGAATCAATACACGATTTCTCAAGTCGTTTTGTGCAAATAATTTCTTTCCCGCTTTGATTGCCATCAGTGGCGAGCAGTAGCGAGTGTCCCCTTTATTTCCTTTCGAAAAAACACAAAACTTAAAAGATTTTGCCAAAACTCCCCGAAGGCGATTCACCTCAACTCCGCCAATCAAACCAAAACTTGAATTCAAAACCGTCGGATTGATTTTAGGCGTGCCTATTCTTTTTTTCCACGTATCCGTTCGTCCCTGCCACTCTTTCAAATCTGCATCCGTTAAAGCCTTACGCCAAACAGATTGCCCTGCACCCGAGATAATTTCAATTTCAGGCGTCGGAAATAAAGACTTCGGCCAATGCACAACAAATGCCCATTCGTTTTTCTGCCCCAACGATTTGAACGCGGGATCTAATTGGTACAACCCCTTTAACTCAATTAAAAATGTATTCTGATTAAAAACAGCGTTACCGACTTTCAACTGATTTGGAGCCGCCGGAGTGATCGCATACTCGATCTCCATATTTGGAAAAATAATGCCCTCACCTGGTTCAAACGAAGTGGCTTTCGTAAACTCAGATTTTGTTCCTTCCTTTTGAGCGTATACCAAAGTCGCAGCCGAAATCACTAAGCCAAAAATAAAGGCAATTCTGGAAATCATGTTCATCCTTTCTCCATGGACATCTTTTTTTATTATGATATAGAAGTTCGACAATGAACAAACAAATTTTTACAAGTTCCCTCCGCTGGCATGACTACTAAAAATCAGGCGGCTATCGAACTTCTTTTTGCCGGAGTGCTGTGGGGTTTTGGATTCCTAGCGGTGAAATGGGCATTGCTTGATTTTTCCGTCGCCGATATTCTTTTTTTTCGCTACTTTTTAGCTTTCTTTATAGCGGAACTGTATCTCGTACTTTTCAATCGCACTCAATTCATAAACACATTTAAAGAATGGCGTCTTGCCCTGGTGCCAGGCCTATTGATGGCCTCATTTATTGTTCCGCAAACAATCGGCTTAAAGTACACCACCGCGACCAAAAGTGGCTTCATCACAACACTGTATGTTTTGATCGTTCCATTTCTGAACCAGTTTATATTTAAGTCTAAAATTGATCGGAAGTTTTATGGACTGGCCTCGCTGGCATTGATCGGAACTGTGCTCCTACTGGATATCTTCACCGAAAATCCAGATATGAATCAGGGGGATTGGTGGACGCTGGCCTGTACATTCATGGCGGCACTCCAAATTATTGTGATCGGTAAATTGGCCCCCGCCTCGTCCTCGGCATTTCGTTTCAACAATTTTCAAAACTTTTGGACACTTATATGTGTTACACCCATGTTTTTATGGCAAGACAAGATCACTTGGTATTCAACCTCGCTGCGCCCCTGGATCGGAATCTTGGCACTCGCGATTGGCTCTAGTATCATTGCTTTCACGATTCAAATCCGCGCACAAAAAGTATTAAGCCCCGAGACAGCCAGCCAGTTTTTTCTACTGGAATCACCGTTCGCATTTTTATTTGGATATTTATTTTTGAACGAAACCCTGACCATGCTTCAATTGTCAGGGGCCATGTTGATTCTGTTTACGACTTACCTGACTCTGAAGCTGGAGCAAACTTCACACTCCAAATAAACGACACCGTAATAATGGCAGCGCCCAGCAGACCAGTGACCCATTCTGGAATATGAAAAAATGGATCCAATAACATCATCAATGCTAATGATAAAATGGCATAAAAGGCACCATGCTCGAGATACGCGAATTTATTTAGAGTTTCTTTTTCAACAAACATTATGGTCAAACTACGAACAAAAAAAGCTCCAATACTGAGACCAATCATTATAATAAATAAATTTTGCGTAATAGCAAATGCCCCGATCACTCCGTCAAAGCTGAACGAGGCATCTAAAACCTCAAGATATAAAAACATACCCGCACTGGCGCGGTTAATATCATTTTGCTGTTTTCCGGAAAGCTCTAACCAAGTCCCAATTCCATCCACGGCCACAAACGTGATCACGCCCCATAGCCCAGACTTAATAAAACGTACCTTTTCATCCTCAGGTAAAAAACCCATGATCAAAAGTAACACCACCAAACTGACGGCGATTTCAATGGCATCCAAACGACCCAATTTTACCAGCGGTTCTTCAATAACCTTAATCCAATGCTCATCTTTATTCTCGTCGTAAAAATACTTTAGCCCCACCAACAACAAAAAGCTGCCACCAAAGGCGGCAACTTCCAGATGCGCCGATAGCATTCGATCTGCATATCCTTTGGGGTCAAAAATAGCCATGTTCAACGCCGACCATGGATCAATTTGCGCAACAACACTGACCAGCGCCAATGGAAACACAAGCCGCATTCCAAAAACCGCAATCGCAATCCCCCAAGTCAGAAATCGATGCCGCCAGATTGGCGTCATTTGTTTTAAAATAATCGCATTGACGATCGCATTGTCGAATGAAAGCGAAACCTCCAACACCGCCAAAACCGAAGCAATAAAGACCGTCTGAACTAGACCCGTCATTCCCCCGGCCGAATAACCAAGCCATGCTGATAATAGGATTCCAATAAATGTAAATATAAAAGAAACTCGAAAATATTGCATCATAGTTTTCTCATACTGATACACTTTCCATTTATTTTCAAGATCCCTTATTTTTAATTTCAACTTCCCGATAAACTATAAAGAGACGCTGTTTCGAAGGGACTTCGCTGATGCAATCATTGAAAGTTACACTTATTTTAGGGCTATTTTTTCTTTTCTCTTTGGTTTCACTAGCGCTCTTTTTTAACTTAGACGGAGAAGCCAACTTTTCCAGTTTAGCCACCCGTTCGACAGATGCGACAAAAAAAAACAGTGCCACCGGGAGTCGTGAATTTGAAAAATCGGAGGTTATTTCTAAAACCGATAAAGTTGAAAATGAACCCAGCGCTCTTTTTAACGACCCCGCGATCAAACAAGCATGGGGATTAAAAAAATCCGATGCAGCCCGTGCATGGAAAGTCACCAAAGGCAGCAAGGACATCATTGTTGCCGTGATCGATACGGGTATCGACATCCATCACGAAGATTTAAAAGATAATTTATGGAAAAACCCAGGCGAAATTGGACTGGATAAAAATGGCAAAGACAAATCCACGAACAACATTGACGATGACAAAAACGGTTACGTAGACGACGTCTATGGTTGGAATTTTGTCAGCAACACAGCCGATCTTACCGACAATCATGGGCATGGGACACATATCGCAGGCATCATTGGCGCTATGGCTGGCAATCAAAAAGGCATCAGCGGTATCGCTCCCGACGTCAGCCTGATGATCATTAAATACTACGACCCCAAAGTTACCAGCACTGATAACTTAAAAAATACGATCAACAGTATTAACTATGCCATTAAAATGGGTGCGCAAATTATTAACTACTCGGGCGGTGGAACAGATTACTCTCAAGACGAATTTGATGCCGTTAAAAAAGCCGAGAAAAATGGAATTCTATTTGTGGCAGCCGCAGGCAATGAACGATCGAACTCAGATCAATTTCACTATTATCCGGCCGATTATAAGCTTTCAAATATTATCAGCGTGACCGCACTTGACCCCAGCAAGGAAGTTCTAGCTTCCAGTAATTTCGGCATCGAAACGGTAGACCTTGCAGCTCCCGGTCAAAATATTATTTCAACATTACCGGGAAACTCATACGGATTTATGACCGGAACATCACAAGCAACAGCGTTTGTCAGCGGCGCCGCTGTTTTAGTCAAAGCCAACAAAACAGAATTCAAATTTGACGATATAAAACGTTACATTTTGTCAACCGGGGACCCATCGACCACATTAGCACAAAAAACGCGCACATCCCGCTCTTTAAATCTATTTAAATCACTGACAATACTCGATCAGGGAATGTCCGCTAATGGTATTGTCGTCAGCACACCAGTTAACGAAGTTTTCACTACTAAATCTGATGCAAAATTAAACCCCGACTCTTCGACCGGTAGCCTCTTTGGCAAAAGCTTATTGGAAGCCGTACAAAAATCAAACCCGAAACCAAGATTGGGCGGCAAAAAAGACTCCCAAGATATTCCATAGAATTTACTTTTTCTTATGATGAGGGTTATTTCTAAAAATATAGAAGCCCAATGAACTTAACAATAAGGCTATACCCAAACCAATTTGGTTGCGCTTACCAGGCATCGCCATACCCATCAATATCAGCAAAACACCAGAAAAACTGCCCACTAAATAGAACCAATTATGCTTGGCTAAGTACGCAAACACGGCATACACTTTCTGAATAATCTTAGGTAATGGCTTAGCCGCTGTCGATACCACACTCGGCTTGGATTTAACCAACGTTGTCTCGACTAATTTCTCTTGGTAATTAGGAATGTATTTATAAGGATATATTTTTTCCAGCCACGGCATAACCATAGACTCATCACCCGCACGCTTGCCTAACTCTTTATACTTAAATTCCGCGTAGTCCAACTTTTGTTTGCTGCCACAGTTACGAATAAATAATTCGTGAATGTAACCATTTTCAAATTCTTGCAAAACATCATTCCACTGCTTAATCAAATCCACGCTGACCTTTGGTGGATACGTTTCGTTCTTGATCAGCAGATAGTTCTCGATGACGACTCCACACGCCGTACACACTTCATTTTTTTCACTTTGCATGAAGTCGCACTTTGGACATTTTTTTTTAAATTCAAATTGGGTGGGAGCAATTTGAAAAGTCACGACAGATTCACGATTAGGGGCCGGGTATTCAAATGCAAAATGACATTGGCACCCCGTGCAGGTGAACTCGGGATAAACTGTCTTTATTTGGTCTTCTTGAACCATATAAAGCTTCAGACACTGTGGACAGCGAATATTCAAATAATCGATCGTTGTATCTAATTTTTCAGTTGTTATTTTATCCATATGTTCATTCAATATAACAATCATGAACAAGATTTTAGGGTTTTTCAAGAAATATCGTCTGGGTATATTAAGTGGTCTGATTGTTGGCACTTGCTATATCCCATTTCATCCTTGGGGAATCTTCTTTAGTTATATTCCACTATGGTATTGGGTTTTTTTTAAAGCACAAAACGGACGAGACGCTTTTATTGCGGGCTGGACCACTCAGTTCGTGCTTACTCTGATCGGCTTTCATTGGATTGCCTATACTGCAAAAGCATTCGGTGGATTCCCTTGGCCCCTGGCGCTTATCGTACTTTTTCTTTTTTGTTTACTTGCCCATCTTTACATCCCTATTTCCATGTATCTTATTTTTCAAATCCGAAAAAAATTTGATTGGGGTATAGGCCATGGCATATTTTCTTGTGTCGCCCTTGTTTTTCTTTTGGAATGGTTCTGGCCCGGAATTTTTCCTTGGCATTTGGGCTATACGGTTTTCTGGTCAAAACTGCCCATTTATCAATTTGCCGATGTTATTGGATTCGCGGGACTATCATTTCTCATCTTTGCAGGCCAGGGGCTTATTTTTTATTTTCTATTCCGTTCTGGAGAAGGATCTTTTACACCAAAACGGGGTCTTTTTCATCTCGGAATTGCGCTGGCTATTTTTGCTTTGCTCAATATCGCTGGATATTTCCACGGTTTAAAATGGCGTTCTACAAATGCAGAACTAAAAATTCTTCAGGTTCAAGCCAACATTGGAAACCTAGAGCGCATGTACGCGGAAGTCGGTAAAGGATTCCGTGATGAAATTGTTAAACAATACATCGACCTTAGCCACTCTGGGCTCAGCGACAACGCCGATGTGGATATGGTTATCTGGCCCGAGGTCGCCATCCCTGAATATTTAGATGCAAACTACCTTAACAAACCAAATCAGGCTCACATTGTCGACTTTCTGAATCGTAGCCAGAAAACTTTACTCGCGGGAGCTTTTTCGAAAGACGAGTCCATTGCCGATGCAGATCGATCGGTCTTCAACGCCTTATTCCTTCTTGATCCCAATAAACGTGAAATGCCCCGCACCTATCGCAAAACTCACTTGCTGGCATTCGGAGAATACCTTCCCGGCAGTCAAATGTTTCCCTTCCTGACGAAGCTCTTACCCTTTGTTTCAAATTTTGGCCGAGGACCAGGGCCCTCGATTTTGATTTTCCCCAAAGATCAAGCCAAAGGGGACTTCGTTCATTTAGGCGCCCAGATTTGCTATGAAGGACTATTCCCCGAGTTTACCGTCGGCCTCGCTCAAAAAGGTGCTGAAATTTTAGTGAACGTCACCAATGATTCTTGGTTTGGAAGTACTTTTGAACCACATCAGCATCTTTACATGACTCTTGCTCGGGCCATAGAAGTGCGTCGACCACTGATCCGTTCGACTAATACTGGGATAACGACATTTGTCACTGCTTATGGTGACGTCGCCGAAAAATCTCCGATCAACACAGTTTGGGTTAAACGACAAATTGTGCCGTATCGAGATAATCCAGAACCTACACTCTTTGTGCAATTTGGCCATCACTTGTGGATCGTCATCATGATTGCATTTTTCGCCCATTTGTTGATAAATGGAGTGTATGACAAGTTTAGAAAATCTAGATTGGGATTTACTGCTCAAAAAAATTGAGGGTTTTTGCACCAGCGCGTTTGTAAAAAGCCAAATCGAAAAAAAATTAGCTCCTAAAAAGGAGCAATCGGAAGCCATTCGGTCCTTTGACGAAATCGCCGAAGCCTCTCAAGTAATCAGTAGTGGTGTTCGCCCGTTTATGGAATCTTTAGACCACTACGCAAACTGGATCATCCGCTTAAGAAAAAAGGCCGTTTTGAAAACGATCGAGCTGCGTGACATCCGCACCTTTTGTATGGAAATCCTAGCTCTGCGAGAAGCTTTAAAAGATTTCAATAGCCCTTGGTGCCGACACGTTCATGATCAACTCATGAAGGCCGAAGAACCGTTATCGGCTATTGATCAACTGATGAGCCCCTCGGGCGAAATTCGTACCGATGCTAGCGAAAAACTGTATCGTTTATATAATGAAAAAAATCGTCTTCGTAATGAACTCGAAAACCAGCTCGATCGTTTAGTCAAAGATTTCCAAATGGAATCGTACCTACAAGAAAAATATGTAACTCTTCGCGAGGGACGATTGGTCATTCCGGTAAAATCAGGCATGCAACACTATGTCCCAGGGGTGATTCACGCCTCCTCACAGACAAAACAAACCGTGTATATCGAACCCGAAAAGGTGATTCCCTTAAATAACCGCCTACGCCAAATAGATGTTGAAATCGAAGAAGAAATTGATCGTTTACTAGAGGAAATATCGAAATATCTTTTCCATAAAATAAATGATTTTGAAACTTCATTTCAAATTCTAGAACATGCGGATCTACGGTTGGCTCAAGCTCAACTAACGATTGCCCTAGAAGCAAAAGTTCCCGAGTTCTCGACCGAAGAAATCGATCTCATCGAGCTGAAGCACCCCTCTTTGATTCTTAGTCAAAAATCAGTCATTTCCAACTCGGTTCAGCTGAATTCGGACAAATCTATTTTACTTTTATCGGGACCTAATGCCGGTGGAAAAACGGTATTGCTAAAATCGATTGGTTTAGCTGCCCAAATGGCCCGCAGTGGAATGCCGATCTGCGCTCAGGCTCAGTCCAAACTGCCATTTTTTAAAGAAATTATTATCAGTATCGGCGACTCACAAAGTGTCGATCAAGAACTGTCGACATTTGCGGCTCACCTAAAGGTCTTACAAGAGTCATCAAAAAAACAATCTCATGATTCTCTCATTCTGATCGATGAAATATGTGGGTCCACAGATCCTGAAGAAGGCTCGTCATTAGCTCGCAGCTTTATCGAATGCTATAGTCGAAACAATGTTTTTGCTGTAATCACATCCCACTTGAGCCAATTAAAAATGGGCTGGAACGAATCAGACCGCGTGATGAATGGCAGTCTTGAATACGATCAGGCCTCTGGCAAACCCACCTATCAGTTTCTACCAGGCATTCCCGGGCAATCATTTGCAATTCAAATGGCCAAGCGCCAAGGTGTCTCGAATGAGATCATTACTCGCGCTGTCGAACTGTTATCACCCGAAACACGCGCGCGTATGCAAACACGAGAAAACATAGAGGAACTCAAGAAGGAAGTGCAACTTCTTCAGCAGAAATTAAAGAAAGAAATTCATGATTTCAATACTCAAAAAAACAAGTATGAAAAGCTAGTTAAAGAATTCAACGATGAAAAATCGAAGATTCTTGAGCGCGAAGTTAAAAGTGCCAAAAAGAAAGTTGAAGACGCTATTCAATCTGCAAATGCCCAAGCCACGATGGATAAACATCGCCAGCTACAAGAGATCAAATTTAATTTACCCGAAATCGTAAAAGCACAAACCGTCGAAATTAAAAAAATTGAAACGGCGGACGAGTTTATCGCCAAGTTTCCTGCCGGCTCAAAAGTATTCATAACGTCATTAGGGCAGGATGGCATCATCCAAAGTCATCCCAATGCCAAAGGTGAAATCACTGTATTTTCTAACTCTCTACGATTGCAAGTGCATTGGACCGAATTAAAACCACCTGATAAACAATCTAATCCGACCGCAAACCTTGTCCGAAAATCCAGTCACTTTTCAGCCGCGTTGGTAGATGAAGATCGCACCGTTGACCTTCGAGGTAAAACGGTGGAAGAGGCGATCAATGAGCTTGAGGACATCATCGACCGCGCCGTTCAAAATCAAGAAGATCGTATCAAAGTCATTCACGGCCATGGCACAGAAGTATTAAAAAAATCGATTCGCTCGTATCTTTCTCGCAGCGTTTTGATCAAACAATGGAAGGCCGGTACTCCTGAAAATGGCGGAGACGGCGTCACCTGGGTGGTCTTAGCCAAGGGGGATTAATCTTTAGATTTACTTTGAATGTAGTTTTCGCGAACCCAGAGACGGATATTCTTTAAATAAAAATCGGTCATCCCAAAAAAAACATAGTGATGAATGTAAAAGACCGTTTTTCCGTCCTTTACTTGTTCAAAATAGTTGCAGTTTGCGTGATAATCACGAAGCTCAAATTCATTCGGCGTCCAAAGATAAAAACGTCGAAAACTGCCTACCTCCAAAGTGCGATGATATTTAAAAATTAGTCCGGCCTCTGAAATTTCGTCAATTTGCACCTGCTGTGCAGACTGTATATCTTTCTGAGTCGTATTGAAATGCTTCACCGTCCATGCAAATTTCTCTAGAAACGATAAGTATATTTTTTTGACTAAATAATTCCGATCAATAGGATTTGTGAATACATCATGAACCAAAGGAGCCCAGCGTTTCTTTTCTTTATCTGAAATTTGCTTTTCCGTAACAAGAATACGCTTGGCATTTTGATAGAGCCCACCTTCCAAAATTTTATTCATAAAATATTCAGATGCAACAACAACATCAACCCGACTCGGCAAAGGACTTTTTGATTTCAAAAATGCAATTTTTTCCGCCAGCGACAAAGCCGATAACACAATTTGAATTTGAGGCATTTGTCCCTCGTTCTGAATTCTTTTTAACTGAGTCAGTCGTACAAAAAAAACCTTTCCGACATTTTCGATAGTAAGAATAGGTTCTTTGCCCCGCTCGACATTTTTAACATTGAACACTTCTAGCCATGTTTTTTTTGATTCGGCAGTCAAAACATGATGCCAATCTTTCCTTTTCAAATCTTTGAATATTTCACCAAAAACTAAATCACTTTCGCTGTACGGTTCATGGTTTAAAAAATATCGTCCGGTTGAATCTAGGTAGATTGAAAAATTAAATGAAACAGGAATATCCTTTTCAACCAGAAAATCTGTAGATTCTGGAGCCGCATCAAATGAAAATCTTTCCCAGCTGCTATAAGAAAACGCAAAGGATTGCGGGAAAAACCGCCTCATAGAAGAAGCCAGTTCTTCCCCGTCTACTGGCTCCATTATTAAAATATTTTTCTTAAAATCATTTATTCTTGCATTCATATGACTGGCGGGAAACTCATTAACCAATTCCTTACGAAACTTTTTAATCTGTCCCTCGTCCAAACCAAAATACTCCATCCAACACAGATAGCCAGTTTCGTTACGGCCAGTACGCGCAATTGATTTTACACATTTTGCCATCACGCTGCGCAGAGTATCCGAGGCAAATTCATCAGAATAAAATTTTGAAACTTCTCCAGTACGCAATTCTCGATCACTCAATGTTATAAAACCTAAATCGGAAAATCCAGCACAGGGAATATCCTTAACCATCTCCACCTGAGCCTCTAACTTATTACTTTTGAAGTTTTCTTCACTGGGCTTTTTTCTGCCGACAAATGCAAACCGCATATGCTCTTCCAAAATTAAGGAATCAAAGGGCTTGAAAATAACATTATTGATAAATGGGGACTCCATCGACTTGATATCAAAATCTTCTCGGTCAAATGCCGTCAAAACCACGGATGTCTTTTCTTCCGTGGTGCATGCATTTTTTCGGATAAACAGTTCTACTGATTTAGCAACTAATGATACAGAACGAGAACCCAACGTCTCGGCTTTACACACCAATAATCTTATCACTTTCTCACTACTGATAGACTCTATATCAGTATCTTCTTCTAAACGAAATCCCGCATTCTCGATTACGGAAATGCCGTCTTTTACAAACAAAGCAATCCAAGCCGAAAACTCTTCCAAAGTTCGAAAGAAACGAACCTTAACTTGAGGGTTGATTTTCCTAAGCGCCTTAAATATCTGAGTCTGAAGTTTAGGTTCATCCTCAAGTACAAACGCGAATATATCCATACCAAAACTTTATCATAACTTATTGAAAAAAGGTGGTTTTAACTTTTAACTCGACTTTTGAATGGTGATTGTTCTATATACCTGCTATGAAAAAATTTTGGCTGATGAAAACCGAACCTGACGTATTTTCCATCGATGATCTTAAAAAACACAAAAGCACGCTTTGGGAAGGTGTCCGAAACTACCAAGCACGCAATTTTATGATGAACGATATGAAAATTGGTGATGAGGTTCTGTTTTATCACTCCAGTACGGACCCTTCGGGTATCGCCGGTCTAGCCAAGGTGATTTCAGAAAAGAAACCCGATCCCACCCAGTTCGACAAAAAATCAAGTTATTTTGACAGTAAAGCAACAAAACAGAAACCAGTTTGGTATTGCGTTGAAGTCGAGTATGTCAAAAAATTCCCGCACATTATTCCGCTTGCCCATTTGAAAAAGACGGCAGAACTCGAGGATATGTTAGTCATTAAGCAAGGGCAACGACTCAGCATTCAACCCGTCACAGAATACCAATTCCAATGGATCATCCAAAACCTAGCAAAATAAGAACAGTTGTTACTAGGGCCCGCTCTTATTTGCCTAGCCGTCACCAGAAAATGAGGACAGGCCCTAAATTTAAATTGATTACAGAATTTTTTAAATCGTTTTTTCGAAAATCTATTATTGTACGGCTGGCAACTGTCACTACCAACCTATCTAATGTCATTACCAAACTATCTAGGGACTAACTCTCGTTTTTTATAAGAATCCATCAATTGCATCTGAATTTCTTTTCCTGTTTCACCTATAATTTCTTGGATTTGAGACTTTGGCATTTGGCGAGCGAACTCTGCCGCCTGAATATAAAAGTCAATTTCACGTCCCAAGAAATGCTTCCAAATTTTTTCATAACGATGTTTGGTGAAATTAATTTTCTTTTCCATCATCAAGTATTCTAGTTGCTCATTCACATCACGCGGAGAAAAGTCTTTATAAACCAAGACCTCTTGCGAAATACCCATTTCTAAATAACTATAATAATTTTCAAATCTCTGCCAAAATTCATGTCCCGATTGCCCAAAACTGGATTCACAAAAGAAACTTGTACACACACTGCCACGATACAACCACAAACTGCAATTATTGTTCACTTTCGAATAGTAGGGGCAAAGAAACTTAGATTCCTGGCCAAATATTTTTGATTTTTTTTCCTTAAATTCGAATTGATAACGGGACGGCGCTACTAACCCCATCGGCAAATTCCATTGATGGCTTTTTACGTGCGAGCGAATTAATTCTTGCACAGACTTATACTTTTGCTCAGTGCTTAAAAGAATTTCACCAACAATATAATTGGGAATAAAGGGCCAGAACGTACAACACTTCAAATCCTTATCATATTTATGCGGCGCTTGAATACATCGATCGCAGGTCGCCTTGGTTTCCTGAACGGCCGAATTCCAAAAAGACTTTGGATAAAAGCGCTCATAAATGGAAGGCAAAATGTATTTAAATTTCACATGTTTGGTAGTATACATCCGCGCCAGGGATGTCACGCAATTATAGGTTTTTAGTTCACGCATTTCTAGCCTTTCTATGTATTGATTTCATTAAACAACTCTTCAATACAGATTTAGCCTTGCTGGCCCTCAAAAACCTGGATACCACTAGTACCCATGAAACTGAGTCATCTTTTAAAACTCCACAAAAAAAACTCACCGCTACTGAGTCTACCTAAGAATCTTGGTGATGGTTTTTTACTGCAAAACAACTTTCTTTATCGAATCATCAGAGAAAAAGCTCAACAATTAAACTATCACTACTCATCCACAGTTAACGAATTCTATTTGGCACTACCGCTCAGTCAATTGGAAGCAGTTTTGAACTCAAAATCAATTCCCTACTCGGATAATGTTTCTGTCTTGGAGACTGTCCAAGATGTCGCAACTTGGGATGACATAACCGACAATCTAAAAAGAAATAATATCTTTCATGAATCCTGTCATGCCGTCGCCCGCAGCTTATCGACCCCCTTATTTAAAAATGCGAGTGCCGTTCCACACTCAAACGTCGTTCGCCTCCTTGTTGAAGAATCATTTGCTAACGCCTGTGAACTTTTAGGCATCGTTGATGCTGAAGATCCCGCTCATCGAATTTTTTACGAAGCTAACTCGTATATTTTTATGTATGAAGATCGGTTTCAGCTCAAAAAACTACTCGGCCTACTGGGCTATCCTCGTACTCTCAAGTTTTTGATTCTCAGCTATCTGTTTTCAAATTTTTTGCATGAGCGTATTACAGACAACGATTTTGAGCGCATTTTGGCCTTGATCGGTCTGGGCCAAAATCAAATGATAGATTTAAAAGTGCTGCGCTCGACCGCGAAGATTGCCTTTGAATTAAATCCCCGCTTTCGCTGGGTCACGACCACATTTTATCTCAAGCTCAATGGGCTGGCCTATACAGCTAGCCAGCTGAATGAAATTGATTTTTTAAGCCTACTGGAAAGCAACTCGCCCCATTTAAATCTCGTTGACCAGCTCAGCCAGTTTGTTTCTGAAAATGCCTCGTATTAACCCCTGCTTGACCTGTTGTTCGACATGATCACTGTCTTTTTATCAAAAAAGGTGTAGACTGAAATCTATGAAAACAAATGCGAAAGTCGTTATTTATACAAAAGATCCCTGCCCCTTCTGCGTGCGCGCTATAAATTTTCTTACAAATCGAGATATCACGTTTACCGAAGTTGATCTCACCGGAAATCAGGCGGAAATGGACCGCATGAAAAGCGAAACGGGTTGGGCCACAATGCCAATCATTTTAATCAACGATCAGTTAGTTGGCGGCTATACAGATCTGGTTGAGCTTGAAAATAGCAACCAGCTTGAGTCCATGCTTAAAGCATAGGGCGTAATAAATTCAGGTCCATTTGTTTTTGTTTTCTTCTTGTCCCGATGTTCAGAAAAGGATATGAGCAAGTCTTTTCCGGGAGGCCTATTTATGAAACTTCTCCAGCTTGTTCTTGTCAGTTTTGCACTCTTAACTTTAGCGGGCTGCAAAGAGGAAGTCGACGATCAGACGATGACACCCGCGAATGCAATGAAAATTGTAAATCCGATACCGACTCAACGAAATTTTCGTTTAAACAATCAGAATCATAAGGTCATCGTGGCCGCCATTGATTCCGGTACGGACTATAATCATCCACAAATGATCAATAACATGCATTTTAATTTGGATGAAAATGGCAACCCCATTGGGCTGGGTTATGATTTTATTGGGCAAGATTATTGGCCCGCACCCTATGTCGCACGCACCCTAGATATAAATCCTGATGCCGATCAAAAGGAAGCGGCAGAGACTCGAACAATACGCACACAAGCCGCTGTGCTGGTGAAGGCCTATCCACAATTGAACAGGTATATAGACCCTCGACGAAACTTCGAGCAAGAAGCAGAATCGGGGGCATTTCATGGAACTCATGTTTCCGCACTGATGGTCTACGACGAGCCTCGCATTGGTTTAATTTCCTATCGAGTTTTACCCATCAACATTAAATACAAAAATGGTCGCGAAGATAGGCCGCAAGATAAGTTGAGCCTCGTCATAGCAAACATTATGCAAGCAATGGCCCTGGCTGTTAAATCGGGCGCGCGCGTGATCAATATGTCTCTTGCGCTGAAATCAAATTCCAACGATAGCATTTTCAGCACATTAGAAAGCGACAACGATCGCCTCAAAAAATGGATGAAACAGCTGCAAAGTTTTATGAACGCCCACCCTCATGTGGTCTTTGTCGCCGCCGCTGGGAACGATGGTCAGTGGGTGGATGACAAAGCGAATCTGCAACTCCCCTGTGGCGTTTCCGCGGATAATTTGGTTTGCGTGGGTGCTTTAAACGCCGCCGGAAATCTGGCTGATTTTTCAAACTTGGTCTTGAGCCAAGCCACCTTCGTGGCCGCAAATGGAGTGGAAATCGAATCAGCTCGTCCTACCGATATGTGCGAATCAAATGCCCTTAGCTACTTTAAAAATGAAAAAACGTTCTCTGATGAATCTATTGCCCGTCGACTGCTGTCTGATTGCATAGGCAAAAAACCGATGCGCACGTCATCGGGTACAAGCATGGCATCACCCATCGTGGCGCGTGTGGTAGCGAAATTAATTCTAGAAAACCAAAATTTATCGGCCCAAGAGATTATTAAAATTTTGGTAAGTAAATCAGAAAAAATACAACTGGGTCCCTTGTTACTAAATAAGATCCCTTTTGAAACTCCGTCTTGGACTAAAACGAAAATGGTGTTTATAAAACCATAGCAACGACAACGATCCCAATCAGAAGTTTATTTAAGAAGTTTAGCTCAGCAGTTTATCTATGCAGTTTATCTATGCAGTTTATCTCAGCAGCCTAGCTAAGCAGTCTATTTAAGTAGTCTCCAGCTAAGCCTTCCATTTTTTAAGCAACCCCGTCAAGCATTCCGGTTTCACAAGCGAAGTTCCGTGCGTTCAGACATTTGGTGATTGTATTTAAAGAAATCAATAACATTCATTTCTAATTCTTGTGTTGATTTTGCTTTATGGCCAAGACCAATAAGCGAATGACCGAACTCCAGCCAAGGCGTTGTCATACGCAGATAAAAATTAATTTTTCGCAGGGCCAAGCTTTCACCGAAGTACTTTCTTGATAACTGGATAAATTTCAAAAGACATAGTCCATACTCATGGCCTTCTTCCTGTTTTGTACGAGGCACGAAGCCGACGTTGAATCCCATGTCGTCTGCGATTTGAGCCGCCATCCACGGACGGGCTGCCAGTGCTCGTCCCGCCATGACCAAATCACATCCGGTCTGATTTTTCATACGCCATACATCGGCGGCGGTTTGAATATCACCGTTACCAATGATCGGTACGTTCACCGCCTGTTTGAGCAATTTGATTTGCTCCCAATCGGCAACTCCCCGACGCTGTTGCGATGGCACGCGCGGGTGTAAACATATCCAGCCAGCCCCGGCCTCGATCAATCGACCGACAAAGCGGATCAAATCCACGTCGGATTGCTGACTCTCGATGGCTCGAAGTTTTACCGAAACTGGCAGTACACTGCTTTCGGCGGCCATGCGCACAACTCCAGCTGCATATTCGATATCGCCCATCAAAGCGACGCCGTAATTATGCTTCAGCGCCTTTTGCACCGGGCACCCCATATTGATATCAATGCCGTGAGCCCCCCACTGCTGTAGCTTTTTTATTGTCTCTTGAATCGGTTTTTCTTCGTTTCCCAAAATTTGGGGGACATAGTAGGTTTCGTTCGCTAATTTTAACGTCTCGGGTGTGGTGGCTAAATTTTCACCCGGGACTCGTCGTGAATTCAGCATTTCTGATGGCCAAATCGTCAGCGCATCGGCGGGCATATAGCTTTGAATGATTTCCCTTAATACGATGTGACTCAAACCCACCATCGGGGCTAAAGATAAGGGAAAATTAATCAGCGTCCAGTCAACCTTGTTCATGCCCTCATCTGTAGATCATGCCCTCTTAGACTTCAAGCCTAAACCTTGTATTTTAACGGTCGCCATGTATAGTAGGACATGCCTTTAAAAACTTCACACACAGTTGGAATTCTGGGTGGCGGCCAATTGGCCCGCTATCTGGTGGAAAAAGGTCAGAACCTGGGGTTAACCATGACGGTTCTATCTGAAGATAAAAACGATCCCGCCGCCCAGGTGACACGTCACTGGGTAAAAGGCAGTCCAAAGAACCGTAAAGACATCGCTGATTTTTTAAAAAACATTTCCATTTTGACATTTGAAAGCGAGTTCGCCGATGCCGCTTTAATTCAAGAACTGGCCCCAAAGAATTTGCAAATTTTTCCAGCGTTAGAGCATATCAAGATATTTCAGGATCGTTTTTCACAAAAGACTTTGCTGGAAAATCATTTGATCGCAACATCACCATTTTTGAAAGTTTCTAACTCAGAAGAATTGGCCTACTGTGGTCCGTTTTTTAGCTACAAATATGTTTTAAAAAAACGCATCGGTGGCTATGACGGCTATGGCACATTTATCGTTAAAAATAAAAAAGATCATCAGTCAGTCCTGAAATCTGTTACCGATTTCAGTGTTGGTTTTATCGCGGAAGCCTTTATTCCGTTTGATTACGAATGCGCGGCTTCATTCTTTAGAAATGAAAATGGTCAGTGGACTCACACCCCACTGGTATTTTCCAAACAAAGCCAATCGAAATGTGATTTTGTGTATGGCCCTATTCATCACAAAGCCTTTGCAACGATGAAGAATAAAATTAAGTCATTAATGCAGAAAACAAATTATGTAGGAACCCTGACGTTCGAGTTTTTCGTTCAAAAGAACCAGCTCATCGTGAATGAGACAGCACCGCGCGTACATAACTCGGCTCACTATTCGCTGGATGCCCTGACTCAAGATCAGTTTACGTTGCACCTGAAATCTGTTTTAAATTGGGATATTGGTATTCCCATTCAAATCCGATCACGACGATTTTGCATGGTGAACTTAGTGGGTCAATCCGATATGCCGGTCGTAATTCCCAAAAACTTATCGGGAAATTTATATTGGTACGGCAAAACGCAAAACCGGGCGGGTCGAAAAATGGGACATATCAACTACACATCCCAGGCGACAGATGCTCAAATAATATTGAAACTCGCGCAGAAAGAACGCAGCCGTTTTAAACTTTAGGAGTCGGGTATGAAAAAAACAAAATCCAATTCATCAGGTTCAGTCCGTGTCGCCGTCGTCATGGGCAGCGATAGTGATTTAGGCATTATGAATGATGCCGGCAAAGCGTTAAACGAATTTGGTGTTTCTTTTCATATGGAAGTTGTCTCGGCTCATCGTACACCAAAAAAAATGTACGAATTCGCGCAAACAGCTGTCGATCAAGGTTTTCACGTCATTATTGCCGGTGCCGGTGGGGCGGCTCATCTGCCGGGAATGATCGCTTCGTTGACGACATTACCGGTGATCGGAGTTCCCATCAGACTGAAAAACTTAGAAGGCATGGACTCGTTACTATCCATCGTGCAAATGCCCAAGGGCGTACCGGTCGCCACGGTAGCGATTGATAATGCCTACAATGCAGGAATTCTAGCCGTATCGATTTTAGCCACCGGAGACTCCAAACTGCGTACAAAACTTGAAAAATTTAAAAATCAGCAAATTGATCGCGTGGCCGACATGAACGCTAAACTAAAATCTTCAAAATAGGTCATTCATCTATGATCCCCACTTTTGAAACGCAAAGATTGATATTAAAAAATATTTCGTTGAACGACGTACTGTCTTACGAAAAGCATTTCATCGACTACGAAGTCGTCCGAAACTTAAGCTCGCGCGTACCATGGCCTTATCCCGCCGGAGGTATTGCTGACTTTATCCAAAACCAGATACTGGCCCGCCAAGGACAGAACCGGTGGTTCTGGGGCATCTATCTGAAAACACATCCCGCTGAAATTATCGGTGGTATCGAGTTTTGGAAACCAGCTTCTCCTGAAAATCGAGGGTTCTGGCTCGGTAGAAAATACTGGAACCAAGGGTTGATGAGCGAAGCCACCACAGCCGTGATGGATTATGCATTTGACCAACTTGAGTTTGAAACTCTGATTTTCTCGAATGCCTTGGGAAATATCGGCTCTCGGCGTATAAAGGAAAAAACAGGCGCGACCTTTTTAAGAAACGAGCCCGCCTCGTTTGTAGACCCCACACTGACCCAACGCGAGCTTTGGGAACTAACTAAAAAAAATTGGAAAAACAGAAAAAAATCTTAACAGCCTCCTCTGAGACCCAATGGATTAAGCCCAATAAATGAGGTCAAGTGAATGAAGCCGCAAGTAGACGAGGGCAGTCCTATGCAAGATTGGATTGCGGCGTTTGCTTGGGCGCGACGAGTATTTCATACACGCCAAAAATAATCGCACCGTAAAACCAGTCGCCACCCATCTGATTGAACAAGAATGGCAAGCCAGCCGCAAAGCTGGTCATCAAACCCGAAAAATCTTGAGTGTAAATAGGATTTGATTTCCAAGCTCCAAAGTTAGTCACTAAGAAAAATACAAAACTAGAAACCAAGGACAAAGCCGCGACACTCATCGCACGTTGCCCGAAAGAAAGTGAAATCGCCCTACGAAAATATCCCGCAGAAATAAGCATGGCGATCAAAAAGCCACCGTAGACATAAACCATCCCCTCGTAGGGACCAATGATCATGTCAGAAATGACTAAGCTTAAAAAGGTGACTAACATGGGCCATCGACTCGTGCGTACAGAAAATCCAGAAAACAACGCCATCGCCCCGATGGCCGTGAAATTCCATGGATGTGGCACTAGGCGACTCATCACGCTTAAAGCGGCCAGAAATAACACAAATAAAATTTCCGATTTTTCTAATTTCCATGCGTTCATCTTTACCCCAATGTCTACCTAGGCTTTTCAAAATAAGCCACAGCTTTAACGGTCAAAATTTAAGTTCTGTTCCCTCGTACTATACCTGTGAAATCCGTATAGGTCAAAAACAAGAACCTATCTATTTTTTTCCATTCAATCGGTTTTTGACCAAGTCATCGACCACTGATGGATCGGCCAACGTCGAAATATCGCCTAGTTTATCGATCTCATTTTCGGCAATCTTGCGCAGAATACGTCTCATGATTTTACCAGATCGTGTTTTAGGCAATCCTGGTGCCCACTGAATTAAATCCAACGAAGCAATGGGACCGATCTCTTTGCGTACCCATTGATTGAGTTCCTTTTTTATCTCCTCGGACGGAACAACCCCCACCTTGAGAGTTACATACACGTATATCCCCTGCCCTTTAATATCATGCGGATATCCTACCACTGCGGCCTCGGACACACCGCTATGACCGACCAACGCACTCTCAACCTCGGCTGTTCCAATACGGTGACCTGAAACATTCAACACGTCATCCACACGTCCCGTGATCCAGTAATATCCATCTTTATCACGGCGACATCCATCGCCGGTAAAATAATAACCTTTGTAAGCAGAAAAATAGGTGTCCTCAAAACGTTCATGGTCTCGGTACACGGTACGCATTTGCCCAGGCCATGAGTCCGCAAGCACCAATACGCCTTCACACTCGCCGGTCAGCTCGATCCCTTCGGGCGAAAGAATTTTAGGCTGTACCCCAAAAAATGGCAAAGTTGCAGAACCCGGCTTCAAGGGGGTCGCTCCGGGCAGAGGTGAAATCAAAACTCCACCAGTTTCCGTCTGCCACCAGGTATCGATCACCGGGCATTGTTCATGCCCCACGTATTTGTAATACCACAACCAAGCCTCGGGATTAATCGGTTCGCCCACACTGCCTAGAATGCGCAGGGACGTACGTTTGGTCGACTTCAAAGGTTCTTCCCCTTCACGCATCAATGCTCGCAAAGCGGTCGGTGCCGTATAGAAAATCGAAACCTGATGTTTATCAATCACGTCCCAAAAACGAGACGAGTTCGGATAGCTCGGTATGCCTTCAAAAATCACACTGGTCGCACCGTTACTCAAAGGTCCATAGACACTGTATGAATGCCCCGTCACCCAACCCACATCGGCCGTACACCAATAGACATCATTATCTTTCATATCAAAAACATATTTATAAGTCAGCGACGTGTATACCAGATACCCGCCCGTCGTATGCAGCACACCTTTTGGTTTTCCCGTAGAGCCCGAGGTGTACAATAAAAACAGTGGGTCTTCCGAGTTCATTCGTTCCGGTTCACATACATCAGAAACTTTTGTCACTTCGTCATGAAACCAAACATCACGACCGTTCTTCATCGTCACATTATTTCCCGTATGACGAACCACCAAAACTTTTTTTATTAAATTTGTTTTTTCTAAAGCCGCGTCGACGTTACTCTTTAGAGGAATTGTTTTACCGCCCCGATAACCTTCGTCCGCAGTGATAAAAAAGTGCGACTCGGCATCGATGATGCGATCTTTAATAGAATCAGCCGCAAAACCGCCAAACACAACCGAATGGATAGCTCCAATGCGCGCACATGCCAGCATTGCAAAGACTGTTTCTGGAATCATCGGCATGTAGATCGTCACGCGATCACCTTTTTTCACCCCTTGATTTTTCAAGACATTCGCAAAACGATTTACACTGACAGAGAGTTGCTTGTAGGTGATTTTTCTGGACGCTGTTTTAGGATTGTCAGGTTCCCATATCAAAGCCACTTTATCCGCATTTTTTTCCAAATGGCGATCAATGCAGTTGTACGATACGTTTAACTCTCCACCCAGAAACCATTTAATACTGACGGGCTTGTTAAAACTGGTTTCTTTGACTTTGTTCCATTTTTTAAACCACGTAATGCGTTCGGCTTGCGCGGCCCAAAAATCATCTGGCTTTTCGATCGATTGCCGATATTGCTTTTCATACTGATCCCAGTTCATGTCTGTTTTTTCTAGAATGTTTTTCTTAACGGCAATTGTTTGTTCCATCGTCATTTTATACTCCAAATTATTTAGACCGAGTCGTTAAATTTATTCACTCTCTAAATTTAATGAACCTATTGCAAACTTGAATAAAAGCGTAACTCTAATGTTCTCTCTTTGAGATTAAATCAGATTTTCGGATGGAGTCAGTTTTTTTTCACTAAGCCACTCAGAGTTAAAAACCTTTGATTGATAGCGTAAAGCGCTATCGCATAAGACCGTTACGATTGTTTTCTGCGAATCTTTGTATGTCAGTCCCATTTTGTAGGCACCATACAGATTCAACGCTGCGGAAGTGCCGACCAACAGCCCTTCCGTTTTTGCCACATAGTACAGCATTGAAATCATTTGCTCATCATTGATTTGAAGAGCCTCATCAATTTTCGCGCGTTTAAAATTCTGGGTCAAACGCATGATTCCAATTCCTTCCGTAACGGACCCTCCCGTGGACTTAATCTGGCCATTTTTCACATATTCAAATAGCCCAGAGCCCATTGGGTCCAAAAGCACGATCTGACATTTTGGATTTTGTTCTTTCAGATACTGCGACACACCCGCTAAGGTGCCTCCCGTTCCCACCGCTGAGCAAAACACATCCACCTTATGATTCGTTTGACGCCAAATCTCGGGGCCAGTCGTTTCGTAATGAACTTGAAAGTTTGCTGTATTTTCAAATTGATTAGCCCAAAAATATTTGGCGGGTTCAGACTCGGAAATTCGCCGGGCTTGATGATAAAAATGGTTTTGATCCGCAAACGGACACGGTGGCACCTTAAGAACTTCGACATTCAAGGCCTCGAGCGTTTGATATTTCTCGACACTTTGATTGTTGGGCAACACCATCAAACAGCGATAACCTTTTTGCGCTGCGATTGTAGCGATCCCAATCCCCGTGTTACCGGCCGTGCCTTCTACGATGGTCATTCCCGGTTTCAACACGCCCCGCTTTTCGGCATCTAAAATAATACCCAAAGCCGTGCGATCTTTCACCGAGCCCCCGGGATTCAAGAACTCGGCCTTCGCGTAGATCTGGCATCCTGTTCTTTGGCTCAAACTGGGGATAAAAAGCAACGGAGTGTTCCCGACAATATCTTGAATAAGTGTGTGTTTTTCCATTTTATTACGCTATAGCATACTCAGGATTTGACCAACAAAAATTTCTATTATCAGATGGGGGGCCAAGTCCAAAATTCGCGGAGGTTATATGAGAATAGGTTTATTGATCCTGTCTTTTTTCTATCAATTTAGTTCAGCACAAATAATTGGTAAATCATTGCAATCGGCCCGCATAGAAAAAACAAAAGACGGCTTTTCTTTGAAGGTCATTCCGAATAAAGAGCATCATTATAATTTGGATGCGCCAACAAGCGTGACTAAAAACGGGCAAAAACAAACGCTCACCTCATTGACCCCCAGCCAACTGATTTTGCCGGTCGCGACCGATGGAAAATGTGACTATGTTATTCACACCTATGTCTGTGATGATAAAAAAACTTTCTGTGCGCCTCAAAAAATGACGTTATCGTGCGAAGATCTCAAGAAACTCAGCACACGACCCGAATTTTCTCGGCAAGGTTCTATTGATGTATCGGCCTCTTTGAATGAAAAAAATGACAAAGCAGAACCGATGGCTGACGATAAAAAATCTGGTGCGATAAACTCGGCCAAAAAAAAAGAGATTTTCATCGTTAACGACCCTAAAATGGCTTTCGATCTGGCAAAAAAAACGGGTAAGCCTTTATTCATAGATTTCTTCGGGGCTTGGTGCCCACCCTGCAATACTTTGGATGAAACAGTCTTCAACACCCCCGGCTTTGTTCAGACGGCCAAAGGCATGGTACTTTTGAAACTAGATGCCGACGATAAAATCTCTTGGGACTTAAAATCTAAATATACGATCGGAGGATACCCCACGGTCGTCCTGGCGACCGCCCACGGCGAAGAAATCACGCGATTTGTGGGAACACTGCCGCAATCTCAAATCGTCAAAATGATGAACTACGCCATTCAAAACAAGCACTTCAGTTTGGCCCAAAAGATGGAACAATATGAAAAAAAAGCGTCTCCTAAAATAGCGCTAGAAATTATTGAATCCTTGGTCGCTAGCGAAAAATACGCGGAAACCCTGCCGTATATACCCGAGGCTTTCAAACAAGCCAAACTGACGCTTTCTGAAAAAGAAATGCTGCTGTTAATGCCGATACTGGTCCTAAGTAAAATAAAATCAGATGACGTTCCCAAGTCGATACTGCCGATAGCTAAAAACTTATTCGCCTCGTACCCCGTCAGCGACCTTTATTTCCCCAAGCAAGAGATGATGAAGGCGCTTGCGGAATCAATGAAAGATGACGCCTTGAAAAAATGGGTGCTAGAAACTCAGATCAAAAATGTGCATACGGCTCTAGCGAATACGAAATGGGAATTAAACACGCTGACACGCGTGGATTTAATGCACCTTCGCGCCAGCGCACACGAGGAACTTGGCCAGACAGAAGAATTTAAAAAAGACCATGCCGAAATTGCCACCGAATATGCGCACCTGATCAATCTGTATAAACAAAATCCTCAAACCAATCGCGGCTACAATTTAGAAAGAATCCATTCTCTTTACAAATCCGGCTCTGTCGAGGAGGCCCGCCAAGAATATGAAAAAATTATCACGATTTACCCGCACGAATTTGCCTTCCACTATAATTATGCAAACGTTTTGAAAGGTCTGAAAAATTGGGATGAGGCTCTTAAATACGCGCAAAATTCTTTGACGTATTCCTACGGTGATAATCAGTTGCGATCGATATATCTTATTTCAGAATTAGAATACCGAAAAGGTTTAAAGAAAGAACCTATCGAGCGCTTAACCAAAGCCATCGAAACGACGGAACTTCCCAAAGACGAGACCGTCCGCACTCATCGTTACGTCAAACGCCTAGTGGACCTGAAAAAAATAATTCAAGAAGGCAAAACCATCAAATAGCGTGCGTAAAGCCCACTCCGGACAAATTTAAGCTTCAAGCCGTTGGCCAAAAATCTCTGCCAAAAGTCTGCTGCCGGACGCACCAAAAAAAAGAGGCGGTATTTCTACCCGCCTCTTCTTTTTGGATGACTATCTTTTTTAGAAAATTCGTTAGTTAACGTCCTTATAATCAGCATCGATCACATCATCACCATTTGCATTCTTAGCCGCGCCTTCGGTTTTAGCACCCGCGTCCTGCTGAGGACCACCGGCCGCGCCCGGAGCCGCACCTGTTTTTTTGTACATTTCAGACGACAGCTTATGAGACGCTTCTTGCAATTTATCAAAATGTTTTTTCAACTCTTCCGGCGTCGACGCTTTATCATCTAGAACTTTCTTAGCATCAGCCACCATCGTGTCTAAATTCTTTTTGTCCGCCTCTGGGATTTGCGCCGCAGAGTCTTTCATCAATTTTTCATTTTGGTAAACCAAGTTTTCCAATTCATTTCTAGCTTTAGCGGCTTCCAGTTTTTGCTTGTCTTCATCCGCGCGCAATTCCGCTTCGTTAATGGCTTTTTTGATTTCCTCTTCACTTAAACCACTTTGCGCCGTGATTTTGATCTGTTGTGTTTTACCGCTGGCCATATCTTTTGCCGATACGTTCAGAATACCATTCGCATCAATATCAAAAGTCACTTCGATCTGAGGCACGCCTCGTGGCGCAGTCGGAATTCCCGTCAATTCAAAACGACCCAATGATTTATTACCTTCCGCCATTTTTCGTTCCCCTTGAAGAACATGGATCTCAACGCCCGGCTGGTTATCAGCGGCGGTCGAAAAGATTTGCGATTTCTTGGTCGGAATTGTTGTATTTTTCTCGATCAGCGGGGTCATGACACCACCTAGAGTTTCAATACCCAAAGACAATGGATTCACGTCTAGTAGTAATACGTCTTTCACGTCCCCGGCTAATACACCACCCTGAACGGCCGCACCGATGGCCACCACTTCGTCCACATTCACAGAACGATTTGGCTCTTTACCAAAAAAGTCTTTTACGGCTTTTTGGATCGCAGGAACGCGAGTTGAACCACCGACGAGAACGATTTCATCAATCTCCGTCGCCTTTAAACCCGCATCCTTCAATGCTTGTCGACAAGGCTCGATCGATTTAGTCACTAAGTCTTCGACCATCTGTTCGAACTTAGAACGAGATAACTTTAATTGTAAATGCTTCGGACCAGATTGATCCATCGTGATAAATGGCAAGTTGATGTCCGTCTCTTGAGACGATGACAAATCAATTTTTGCTTTCTCTGCCGCTTCTTTCAAACGTTGAAGCGCCATTTTATCATTTTTCAAATCGATCCCTTGATCTTTTTTGAATTCTGCAATCATCCACTCAAGGATACGAATATCAAAGTTATCACCACCTAAATGCGTGTCCCCGTTGGTTGAACGCACTTCAACAACACCGTCACCCACTTCAAGGATCGAGATATCAAATGTACCGCCACCGAAATCGTAGATCGCAATTTTTTCATTTTTCTTTTTATCTAAACCGTAGGCTAACGCCGCCGCCGTTGGCTCGTTGATAATACGCTTAATCTCTAAGCCCGCGATACGACCCGCGTCCTTAGTCGCCTGCCTTTGAGCATCGTTAAAATAGGCAGGAACAGTCACAACCGCTTCGGTCACTTCTTGGCCTAAGTAATCTTCTGCTACTTTTTTTAATTTAGCCAAAACCGCCGCGCCAATTTCTTCTGGAGAAATGACTTTGTCGCGGACTTTAAAGCCCAGATCGTTGCCTTTTTCAACAACTGTGTAAGGAACTAATTTAATTTCTTCTTGAATTTCAGAATAGCGACGTCCGATAAAACGTTTCGCTGAATATATTGTATTTTCTGGATTTGTAACGGCCTGACGTTTAGCAATTTGACCGGCCAATCGCTCGTTATCTTTAGTATAGGCTACAACCGAGGGAGTCGTTCTCGCTCCTTCTTCGTTCACAAGAACTTTAGGCTCGCCGCCTTCCATAATTGCTACGACCGAGTTTGTTGTCCCTAAGTCTATACCAATAATTTTTCCCATATGCTTATCTCCCTTTATGATGATTCAATCTCATAGTTCAAATTGAGAATGAAATCAATGAGGTCAAGCTATTGGGGAGTATTATTTTAACAGTTTAGACCACTCGTAAACCAGTCTATAGACCGCAGAATTAATGTCTTCTTGTGAGATGTCTGAACTTTCACCCTGACGCCACTTTTGAAAGGCAATCGTGTTTTTAATGCCTATTTTATAAACAACCGTACCCGAGGTATTACTGCCAAAAGGGCTTAAAAACGTTTGGAGCTTGTTTTCCAAAAATACCACACCAATCGTGTTCGAGGACAAAATCTGAGCCCGTCCTGAAATATCTTCGATGGCCATTTTAACGACACTTAGTTTTAGGCTCTTTAGATCCTCGAAACGGGAACCAAAATTTTCATCATTATAAATCATCAGGACATTATTGCCCCGATTCACCTCGGCTTGATTGAGTTCTTTTGGATTTTCAGCTAAAATGGTGGCAAATTCTTCTGCTGGATTTAAAACATTCGCCCTATCATTCATGGCCACTCCCAAACTCGGATCAACTCAACTCAAAATCAAACGAAACTCAAGCCAGACTTATTTCTTTTTACCAAAAAAGCCTTTTGATTCGTTCTCATCCAGTTTGTAGAGTTTCGCAATTTCCTTCAACAACTTTTCCTCGTCGGACGAGACTTTCTTTGGATATTCCGCCTCAAGATGAAAAAACATGTCCCCACGTCGCTGTGAACGCAATGATGGAAAGCCATGCCCCACCAATCGCACTTGTGAACCCGGCTGGGACGCCTTGGGAATTTCCAATTTTTCTTCAGTTGTTAAGGTATCAACCATCACGTGGCCACCCAAAAGCAATTGGACATACGGAACCTTCAAAATAGTATGCAAATCACTGTCATGGCGTTCGTACTTGGCATCGTCTTTAACCCGAATCTCAACGTACAAGTCTCCCGAGGGCCCACCTCGGTAACCGCCCTCTCCCTCACCAGCGATTCGTAATCGAGTCCCCGTATCCACTCCAGCTGGAATCGTAACTTGGATACGTTTAGATTTACTGCTTCGCCCAGACCCTTTGCAGGTTCGACAAGGCTTTTTAATAACTTGTCCTTCCCCACGACACTGGGGACATGCCGTCTGCATCGAGAAAAATCCCTGGCGGGTAACAACCTGCCCCTGACCTCCACACATCGAACAAGTCTCCACTTGCGAGCCTTTTTCAGCACCAGTACCATTACAATCTTTGCAATTTTCGTCGGTTTCAAACTCGACTTCTTTTTCTAGGCCAGTAATAATATCTTTTAAAGTAATCTCACACAAATAACGAAGATCAGCGCCCTTACGAGGTTCCGTGCGCGATCGACTTGAACGTTTTTGGCCGCCCATTCCAAAAAAATCACCAAAGATATCTCCAAAACTGGCAAAAATATCATCCGCATTTTCAAACCCGCCACCAAAACCACGACCACCCGATTGTTTAAATGCGGCATGACCGAATCGATCATACTGCGAACGTTTTTCTGGATTACTGAGAACATCATAAGCCTCGGCCGCTTCCTTGAACTTATCTTCCGCTTCCTTATCACCAGGATTGCGATCAGGATGAAATTGCATCGCCAATTTACGATAGGCCTTTTTGATTGTGTCTCCGTCAGCATCGCGTGCGACACCTAACGTTTGATAGTAATCCTGATTGCTGGACATGCAAACTCCTGTAAGATGCTGACAATTATGTTTTTTTTATAACTTGTGTCAAGTAAGACTGCGGGAAATAGTACATTGAAGGCTATCTCAAACTCTTAAAATACTCTAATGAGTCCGAAGTGTGCCAATTAATTGTACCAGTGATTTTTTTAACCATCTCACCTTTAGTATTAAAAATATAGCTTTCAGGAAGTTTTTCGACATTAAACTGTTTGGTCAAAGCGTCCGCTTCCGCTTGAACCACATATATGGGGGCCTTGTTGAAATCAGGGAATGATTTTAAGAATGCATAAATGTCGTCCTTATTTTGGTCCCCCGAAACAGCCACAACAACAATGTTAGGGTCAGCTTTAACCAATGAAACAAGTGACGGAACCTCCTCAATACATGGCGAGCACCAGCTAGCCCAAAAATTAAAAATCACGACCTTACCCGTAAAAAACTTTATATTAATTTTTTTCCCGTCCAATAAGGTCATATCGCTATCCGGCATAGTCATAGGCGTCGTATTCGAAACCGGGGTTTCAGTCGACACTGAATTTCGTGAGGAAATCCATTTATACCCTCCGACCATCAAAAGAAATGCTAAAATTGTAACGACTAAAGCTTTTAAATGTGTTTTCATTTTTCGGTTTTGCTTTCTTCATTAGGGTTAGCAAAATAATTTTTCATTTTACTTTCCAGTTTCAGTTTTAATCGTTCAGCTAAGATCGGATCCTTAGCCTCTGCCAGCATTTCATTGTAGATCTGTTCAGCCATTTTTCGATTACCACTTTCGTTAAAAAGACCGCCAGCTAAACTTAAAACCCACGGTGGCGCCCCATTTTTACCCGCACGATATAACAACTGCGCGGCCTTTTCATTATTTTTTTCCTCGATCTGAGCCTGATAAGACGCTCGATATAACACACGCCAATCATTTGGGAAATTCATAACGGCCTTATCAAACAGGACTGAAGCCCCACGAGCATCACCAATTGATACAGAAATAAGCAGTGGTACATACAACATCAGTTCATAAAACTTTGGATCCAAATCAAAGGCCGCATTCATGATGTGAAAATGCCAACTCGAAACTTTATCCGGACATAAATGAGACTCGGCAATGGTCAGTTGATTGTAAGCATCTAACTCTTGCAAAAAACGAATCCAGAAAATGTCGGCAATTTGAGAATCGTTTCCAAAACTAAAATATTTGATATAGTCATTTACGCAAATAAGTGGGGCTTGGTATTTTTGAGGAATAAGACTAGCTAAATTAAAGTTCAAGTAAACGATAACCAATCCAATAGAGAAAAAAGAAATTACAGAAGCCATATACATATATTAATGACATCTTACCCTAAATCGCAAGCACCAGACGACAAGCCATCCTTTGCACTAAAGTCTAGCTTTTCTGTGTACAATCAACGATTCTAAAAAAGGTAAAAACCGGAAAAATTCTACGAATGAGTCGAACATGAAAGTGATTTGCCAAGGCTGCTTCCACTTCTTTTGCCGCGCGCACGTGAAATTCTCCTTGAAATCCTTTGCCACCAAAATTACGCATGAACTTGTATATCCAGTTTTCCGTTGGTGATGAAACTACAATATGTCCGTTCGGCTTTAAAAGTTTTTTAAATTCGACAAGAACTTCATCAAGCTCATCAATATGTTCCAAAACATCCAATGCAAAAATTGTATCGATGCAGCCGGCGTCAGTTTGGACTAACTCTCCAAGATTCTTTAGAAATTGAACATTAGAAATCTTTAATTCGCTACACAGCTTCGAGCATTGTTCCAAACTGCGAGGATCTAAATCAAAAGCAAATACATTTCTATAACCACCCGCAAGCAAAGGAATCAGCGCCCCAACCCCACAACCAAAATCTAGCACTTTTACCCCTGATGGATGGCAAGAAAATGCGCTTTGCACACGTTGCCAAAAAACAGAGCGCACAACAGAAACAGAATGAGTGTATGAGGGGATTGCCTGTTCATCCCATGCATGCGGCTCGCTGATTTTGACAAGTTTCTCGAAAAAGTATTTCGCTTTAGCCATTTTTTACCTTGGTTCCAATAAAGTGACTCACAAATGTAATTGCTAATAATATAAAAAAAATTCCATAAATATAAACCACCGTAGAGACATCTAATGCCCTAACAATCTCCGAGTTCAACTGGCTACCGAAATAAGAATAGATCAGAGACGCCGGTGCCATCCCTACTAAACTGCCTAAAATAAAATGACGTCGACCGATCGACAAATGACTTAGTAAATAATTTGTCACTTGCAAAGGGAACAACGGAAACAACCGTAATCGCACGACAGTCAGAAAAGGATTCATTTCAATTTCTTGACGAATTTTCTGGTTCAACAAATCATTGATTTTTTTTGTATCAATTTTAAAAAAAACGGCAGAGAATCGAAATGCGAGGTACGACGCCCAAAGCGTAAACAATAAGCTTAAGGCAAAGCCAAATACACTGCCAAATAAGTACCCCCCTAGTAACTTATAAAACACCCCCAATGGTACAAAGAAAAAATTAATCGCCATCCCGATAAGAAAATAGACGAAAATTTTAAGGGGAATGTACTCAATGGTTGAACCCATTAACTGAAAGAGTATGGTTTTATTACTTTCGTAATTTAAACTAAAAACTAGTGAAGCCATCACAAAAAATAAAAAGGCCAGGGCACGTTTCATTCTCAGCAATAGTCCGACGAAAGACAGATGGTGTCAATATTGTTCATCCAAACTGAAAACCAGCGGAAAAAGAACGTCGAGACTCAAAGCAAAAGCATCTGGGGATAAGCGTCTAGAGACTTTGCGATAAAAGTACCTTTAGGATTTATATAGTCTTTTCAAGACTTTTCCTTTTTTTTTCGTACTGATCGTACATAAAGGTCAAATCCTCTTTATCGAATTCACTCTTAGCGTTCTTTATTGCTGCTTGTAGTTCCTCGCCAAGCTCCGGGTATTCTTTATTGTAATACAAATACAACGCCAGCTTTACAACGACGTATTTATACATATCATATTTTTTAAATTCGTTTCTATACTCGTCAACCAATAGACGATTAGCCACCACAAAAAAACCAAAAATCGATGTAAAATATTGATCTTGCAAACGAACATAAATACGAAGCTGTTTCGCAAGCACATAAGCCGCATCTGCGGCTTTCGGCAAATCGTTTTCCACGTTAGAAAAATCATCTAAAAATATTTTACTTAACGTAAATCGAGAATAAGGAACCAATTCCCTTTTCAACATCAAATCACTGAATTTTGTAAAATACTCCGCCCGTTTTTCAGGATTTTTATAGTAGCCAAAGATATCATCCAAAATATCCATATCGTGCGCCACCAAACCAATTTTTTTATAGTTTTCCAAGATTGGACCGACTTCATCAAAATGCCCTGCACGCAATAAATAAAAAGATAACATGAAGCTAGTATACGTATATTGAGTCGAGTTTTGCAGGGTATGAACGGCCCAATCTCCCCAACGTTTAATTTCTAGGTTACGAGATTGATTTACCAGCACAAAAATCACCAATATAAAGGACGTTACCAATTGAAAAATGGGTTTACGAACCTCGTTTAATTTTTCGGAAATCAGCAAGCCCAACAACAAAAATAAAAAAATCAAAGAAAAATAGGTGCGATGTTCAAAGGCGGTGTGATTGATCGAAAAGAAACTGGATTCAGGAAGAAATGTTAAATAAAATCCCACCCACATGAGCTGGGTCAATTTCGAAGGTAATTTTCTATAGACACCGAAAAATAATACAATATGCCCCAGCAGGTAAAGCAAGTTCCAATTCCAAAAAATATTTTTAGGAACGCTAAAGTCGTAAAGGAACTTAAGACCATACGGCAAAATCATCAATTTAAAATATGTAAATACCACTTGCGTTTGCACTAGAAAGTACTGGATCGGATTCAATTCATGAGTTTGCTGATTTTGTCCTAAAATAAAGTAATAACCCATCGGTATCGTCAAAACAGCCGCAGTTAGACCTAGAAACGTCCATTCTCTTTCTTTTATCCGATATAACATATGAAACCCGAAGAAAAAGAAAAATGGAATAAAAAATATATTCGGCTTTGCCAAAACTCCGACAAGGAAAAAAAATATCGACAACCAAAAGTTTGTATTCGACTGAGCCTCTAAATATTTAAAAAAATACCGAATCGACAAAATACCAAATATTCCCGAAAACAACACCCCCGCTTGAATGGACGTCGTGACGGCTTGACTGTTCAGAGGATGAAGGGCGAACAAAAATGCCATAAACACGGGTACTGATTTATTTTCATTGGTTAGTTTCTTTCCGATAAGCTCGGTCAAAAGAAGAAACAATTGGTAGGCAACGAAGGCATGCAACACGTAACTAAAAAAATGAAACATTGTCGAATTCATACCAAACGCTTGGTATATTGTAGCCACATACAACATCAGCAATGGACGATCCGCCAGAATTCCGGTGATGACTTCTTTGTAGGAACCTAACTGATGGTTAAAGTTAATACGATCTACGTCATCGCCAATAAAATCACCATTTAAAACGTAGGCATAACTGACCAAGATACTTAGAAATAATAAAGCAAAAATCAGATACTTTTTAAAAATTAAATTTTTCATTTAAATGTATCATAGGATAAAAAAAGAGGGGTTGCAAACAACCCCTCTTTTTTATTGAACTTTAAATATTTTTTAAACTAGATTATCTAATTATAATTACAAACCAACTTGAACATGAGTTAACAATCGTGTTTGATTGATTGTAAACTGGTCATCGTTGTTATTCGTAGTGGGTGTGTTTGTCGGATTTCCCCAAGCGCCCGCTGCATAAGTTGCCGAAGTCGCTGTATATGAACACACGCCTAAAGATGTATCCAAACCTGTTTCAGTCAAAGAAGCTCCGTACGTCCAAGCTGCCGAAGAACCCGCGATTCCGATAAGATCATTATCAGCTGCACCACCCAAAGGAGGTGCGCCCGTACCCACAGGTTGACCACCCGTACATCCTGTTGTTCCAACACCCACAAAACCCGCATTGTAGCGTAGATTTTGTCCTACAGCACCACCACCGATGGCTCTTAAATTATTTGTATAGTGATTATACTCGGTAAAGTAACTAGACTCACCTTGAAAGATCGCGTTCAAGTGAGACTTAGCTTCAGCTTGACGAGCTTTCGACATGAACTTTTGATACTGTGGAATACCGATAACCGCTAAAATCCCGATGATCGCAACAACAACCATCAACTCTACCAGAGAAAACCCTTTTTTCTTAAGCGCTTTCTTTTTCATCATTTTTTTCATAAGTTCTCCTTAAACTTTTTATTTTTAAAAACCTTTTAAAATTTGTTTATATCCTTATACTCTAAAATAAATAATTTGATTCCACACACATATCGTCAAGCTACACATTACTTTATAGCCTAGATTTAATAAATTTATACGTTTATTCAAATGTTCACATATATTACAATTGTATTCAAGCAGTTTCACTGAATAAGTTTTAAGCGACTCAACTTGAGTCAGCACACAGAATATTAGAAAAATTATTGCTACATTTAAGCCTTATGTCTTGCCGACGCCGAATGTTTAAATCGGGTCTTTGCCATCACTCGCAATACGCGATAGGAATCTAAAAAAGGTCTAAAATGAGACGATTTATTTTGCATCAAGTAGACGGTATCAATTTGAGTTTCTGCAATACACACCTTGGACTGCATGGCCCGAATGATAGCCTCCATCTCAAAGTCGTAACGATCACTTTGTAAACTTAAAAGCGTCGGAAAAAAATGTTTAGGATAAGCCCTTAGCCCTGATTGCGTATCTTTCAGCTCACTCCCATAAAGACAAGAAAAAAGCATTCGGGAAAAAAAATTACCGAAAAAGCTTCGCCATGGGGTTTTGTCTTTTTCTAATCGGCGAGAACCCACATGAATCGCCGTCGTATTTTGTGATGCTGATTCAATCACTCGACTGACATCTTTAGCCAAGTGCTGCCCATCAGAATCAACGGTCACAAGAAACTCAACAGGCCAACCTTGGCTTAAAATATAGCGAATGGCTTCTTTGATGGCTGCGCCTTTTCCTCTGTTTGTCTTCAATTGAATCAAAAAAAAACTCTGATCGCTGGCTACCTGTTGTAAAAAATTAAGACCGTTCGTCGAACCGTCATTAACAACGACTTTATTCATCCCCGCGATACAGGGATCATCATTTAAATCCGCCAAGGTTTTCATAAGCAGCGCGGATGGATTATAAGTAGGAATAACAATCGCTATTTTCGACAAAAGGGTTCATCTCTCCGTTGAACTTTAAAGATTATACAACAAAATAAATTTGTCAAATTACCGTCGTAATTAAATCGACCTAAATGGGCTGATAAAGACAGACAGTTAGTAATGACATCGTAAAGACAACAACGACACAAATGAGTGATCAGGCCGACTGTAACACCGTGATTCGATCACGGCCATTGGCCTTACTTTCATAAAGCGCCTCATCCGTTTTCTTATAAAAATCCCGCACTGTTTGCACTTCGGGGTTCCAACTGCAAATTCCGATGCTAATAGTACATTTGATCTGCTTTGTTTCGTAATAAACAATACTTGATTTAATTTGCTCGGATATCTTAGCCGCCATATCCAATGTTTGATCTAATGTTTGGTCCGGAGCTAAAATTGCGAACTCTTCGCCCCCTACACGCGACACTAAAACTTCGTTGTTCTGGTGCAGTCTCAAAATTTGACCAACATGGACCAATACAGCATCCCCACCTGGATGCCCATAGCTGTCATTGATTTTTTTAAAAAAATCAATATCCAGCAAGACCAGATTTAACTTCTCGTAGCGATTCGTATAGTCCGTCAATTTTTCGCGGAAAAAGCGCGAGTTATGCAATTTGGTCAAATCATCAAATATCGACAGACGCTCTAACGTCATATTTTGGATCAACAGTTTCATCTGCTCGGCCAAAGTAATGACTTTCTGGTGATCAAACTGCTGCGCCTTCTCGGGGTTATGAATAGGGATAAAAATCTCGTACAGATCTTTTGACTGAACTTGAATAGGTAAGACAACCATGCTGTGTATATGACTTGTCGACAACAATTCCTTAACCTTGTCACTATCGATATAAGTATATTTTGTCGTCGCGGGCAATCCTTGAATTTTCTTATTTAATGAGTCAAATACGGATGATTGACCTAGATAATTTGAATTAATAATTTTAACAATTTCTTTTTCATTACTTTTTAAAAGCCCTACGCCCAGCCCAAAATTATTTAAGATATGCTTAATAAACTCTTCTAAAATTTTGCTAGGTTCTTTAACTAAGCGAGTATTATGGAGAAGCTCAATTAACGAGTCCATTTCTTCGATCTTCTTATCTTTAAGACCCATTTCTCGACGGTACTTCTTGTGTAATTCTTCCTCAATTGTTACATCCTTGAAAAACAGGATATATTTCCCCTCAAAGGGAACAATGGAGTACTGACCTAAACCTTTTTCAACACTTTTGGTTTTGAATGAAATCACTTTCATCGGACGAGCTTCTTTTACACCAATGAATGAATTCAGTTTTAATGGCTGCTCATCAATTTCTATAAAGACTTTACCTAACGTCATCTTACCAATCACCCGGGCCACAGATAAACCCGAAAATAAATAAAATGACGAGTTAGCATACTCAATTAATCCAGAGTCGTCATAAACAACAACGACATCGAAAGAACTCTCAAATATATTAAAATCCATACTGTATTATCGGACTCGTTTTATAAAATTCAAGTCTATGTACTCAAGACGCCATGATATAATTATGATGCAACCCAGACTAGACGTTACGGCTAGAAAATAATTAAGTGCCAATCTACAAAAAATAATGCCCCCCTTTGTTTTCAATACGTTTTCGTTAAAATCTTTTTACTGGAAAAACTAGCCATACAACGTCCATTCGACCGCCCCCCCCACACTGCGGATACTGGCTTTTTTTTTATTTATGCGCATATTAAAATTAGGTTTGTCGAGGATGCAGATAGACAGCCGCTTTAGACACTATTAAACTGATAAGATGACGGAAGTGCGAATGTCTCAAGATAATAAAAATCTACCATTTTCACCGGATGGCGATTCATCGGTTCAAATCATCCCTAAGGTGGAAACTCCTAAAATGTATCAAGTTATTCTTATGAACGATGACTATACCCCCATGGATTTTGTCGTCCTCGTGCTTAAAAAATTTTTTGGTAAAAAAGAGGAAGAGGCCATTAAGGTCATGCTGGATGTGCATCAAAAAGGAGCCGGCGTCGCCGGGGTTTACACCCTAGAGATTGCCGAAATGAAAGTGATGCAAACAAATCAATTTGCCCAACTGAATCAATACCCTCTGAAAAGTATTTTAGAGGAAACCTAAAAAAAGGGGTTTACGTATGATGACACGAGAACTGGAGCGCCGCCTCGCCGAAGCCACAGAGATGGCAAAAAAACAACGTCACGAATTTGTGACGCTGGAACATATCCTGTATTGTTTAGCGCAGTCTCCCCGCTCGGCAGAAATTTTGGAAACGTGCGGAGTCAAAATTCCGGAGTTAAAGAAAGATCTCCTAAGTTATCTAGAGACAAACACCCCCGAGATAACCGAAGATCAACTGGACAGCTATGGCGGCTACGAATCTTGGACTCCAGAATTCACGCTGGCGTGCCATCGTTTGATTCAACGCTCGGCCTTGCAAATGAAAAGTGCGGGGAAAAATCAAATCTCGGAAGGCAATTTGCTGGTTTCATTTTTCTATGAACAAGATTCTCACGCCGTTTTTTCACTGTCCAGACAAGGCATCAGTCAATTTGACATCATCAATTATATTTCGCACGGAATTCAAAAAGATCCCGAAATCCCTCAGGCCGAGGATGCCGTTAAAAAAGAATTTGATGGTCAACCCGCCGACGAAAGCAAAGTCAACGTGCTGGAGCAGTTCTGCACGAATTTGAATGAAAAAGCACGACGAGGCAAAGTCGATCCTCTGATCGGGCGCCACGACTTGATTTTAAGAATGACCCAAATTTTAGCTCGTCGAACCAAGAACAACCCGTTACTGATTGGCGAGCCGGGCGTAGGCAAAACGGCCGTTGTTGAGGGCCTAGCGAAAAAAATCAATGATGGCGAAGTCCCAGATTCTTTAAAACAAAAAATCATTTATTCGCTGGATATGGGCTCTCTGCTGGCCGGAACAAAATTTCGTGGTGATTTTGAAAACCGTATCAAAGCGGTTGTGAAAGAGATCAAAAAGAATCCTAATTTTGTACTTTTTATCGACGAAATTCACACCCTTGTCGGCGCCGGCGCCACCAGCGGCGGCAGCCTAGACGCCTCTAATTTGCTGAAGCCGGCCTTAGCCTCGGGAGAAGTTTCGTGTGTCGGTTCCACAACCCATTCTGAATATCGTCAATATTTCGAAAAAGATCGCGCGCTTAATCGACGTTTCCAACGCTTGGATGTTCCCGAACCTTCCCTTGCCGATTGTTTTGAAATTCTAAAAGGATTGGCTCCTCAATACGAACAGTTCCACAATGTCAAATACACCCCTGAATCATTGAAAGCAGCGATTGATTTATCTCAAAAACATATCTCGGGAAAATTACTTCCGGATAAGGCCATTGATGTGATGGATGAATGCGGCAGCAGTTTGAAATTGAAAAATCAAGATGGTCAACCCATCACCGTCACGGTCGATTTCATCGAAGAGACCATTGCGCAAATGACGGGTTTGCCGTTAACGCAAATTTCATCTAATGAACGCGTGAAATTAAAAGATTTAGATAAAAAACTAAAAGCGCTTATTTACGGTCAAGACGATGCCATCGACAAGCTCGCCACCAGTGTAAAACTGGCGCGCAGTGGACTGGGTCGCCCCGACAAACCCATTGGCAGTTATTTATTTGCAGGTCCTACGGGGGTCGGAAAAACGGAAGTCTGTAAACAACTCGCAAATATTTTAGGTTTACCGTTCCATCGGTTTGACATGAGTGAATACATGGAAAAACACGCCGTCGCCAAGCTGATCGGAGCGCCTCCCGGGTATGTCGGTTACGAATCAGGTGGTCTGTTAACAGAAGCTGTCAGTAAACAGCCGTATTCGATCATTTTACTCGATGAAATTGAAAAGGCACATCCCGATATCACGCATTCATTACTACAAGTCATGGATGCCGGGCGATTGACAGACTCCCAAGGACGAGTCGCCGATTTCAGAAATACGATTGTCGTGTTAACAACGAATGCGGGCGCGTTCGAAGTTTCCAAAGGCAGCATCGGCATTGTGGACGAAGGCAGCGCCCGTCTCAGCCAAGAGGCCATCAAAAAGGCATTTGCTCCAGAGTTTTTAAATCGCTTGGACGCCGTCGTTCACTTTCGTGATCTCAGCGAAGATATTATCGTCAAAGTCGCATTTAAGTTTGTCGATGATCTAAAAATGAACCTGGCCGAAAAGAAAATTGAACTGATCGTTTCTACCGAGGCCATGAAGTGGCTGGCAAAAAAAGGATACGACCGTGCCTATGGCGCCCGTCCGATGGCCCGTGCTGTGGAAGAACATTTCAAAAAACCATTGGTGGATGAAATCCTCTTCGGTCGACTCACCGACGGCGGAAAAGTGGTTATCGAATTGGAACAATCCGCACTTAAGTTCCATTTTAGCACCAGCCATCCCCCTCTCATAAGCAGTAAAAATCGACCTGAGACAGTCTGAACGCTGTCTCATTGACAAAATCGGAAAGCTCCTCAAAATTGAATCTGTAGACTTTTTTGATACAAAGTCATGAGGAGCATTTATGCAAGTTTTCAAACGTATCGGTTTGTTTCTTTTAACGAATATCCTGGTGGTAGTGACCATCGGTATTGCCTGGTCATTGATCTCGGCATTTTTCGGCCTTGAAGGCATCAATAAATCCATGGGATCACTTCTGGTGTTCTGCTCGTTATTTGGTTTCGGCGGCGCTTTGATTTCGTTGCTTTTATCCAAAGTTATGGCCAAGTGGATGGCTGGCGTTAAAGTCATTGATCCTAACACAAATGATCCCACGCTAAGACATCTCGTGAATCGCGTCCATGAACTGGCGGCTCGCAGTGGCTTACCTCGTCCACCCGAAGTGGGGATCTACGAATCCGATGATGTCAATGCCTTCGCCACTGGACCAAGTAAAAGAAACGCCTTAGTCGCAGTTTCCACAGGTTTGTTACGTCGCATGAGTGATGATGAAGTCGATGGCGTTTTAGGACACGAAATTGCCCATATTGCCAACGGTGATATGGTGACGTTAACGTTGATCACGGGCGTGGTGAATACATTCGCCATGTTTTTCTCGCGCATTCTGGCAAATTTGATCGCTAGCAATGTGGATGAGAAAATTCGTCCGGTGGTTCATTTCGCAGTGGTGATCGTCGGTGATATTTTATTCACGATGTTAGGCTCAATGGTGGTCAGTTATTTTTCTAGACAACGTGAATTCCGCGCCGACTTGGGCGGCGCTAAATATTCAGGCCGTCAGAATATGATTGCAGCTCTGCGACGACTTCAAACGGTGTATCAAATTCCGGCCGATACCGAGGAAAAAGACATGTTGGCTACAATGAAAATCTCAAATCGCAAGGGTGGTGGTTTAATGTCATTATTTAAAACTCACCCCGATTTGGAAGATCGCATTCAAGCCCTTCAAAGAGCGGCTGTTTAATTTCTTTGTAACAAAAAATAACAGCCTCGTTTAGAAAAAATACATTCCCAGATTTCTTCGGCCATATCATAATGGATACATGAAAAAGGCCACTTGGAAATCTGGGATTTGTTTTTTTATCATCAATGCATTGCTTTCATGTACGTCTAAAGACAATCCCACCAGACTCAGCGAACCCAGTTTTTTGCCTCCCGACGAGCATGAAATCGCCACGCTAAAAGGCGTTTCCTCTTGGGAAACGTTAAACACCGAAAAAAATCAAAATAAAAAGTGGTGGCTGCAATTGCATTGGTCCCAAATGTATCTGCAAGATCAAAATCAAATCGCGACGGCTTGTCGTCTGCTCGAAGAACTCTATTTAGAAAAGAAGTTTCCTTTGCACCCATATGCCGGCCTTTTACTGAAGGCCCGTTGTCCGGACAAAGCGGCTATTGATATTTCACTTTCGGAAAAACAGAAAGTGATTTACAAAAAATGGACACGAGAAATTGAACTCGCCCAGGCCGTGCAAACTAATAATCAAGAAAATCGTTTTGTCTTATTGATGGAGCTGAACGCGGATGAAAAAGACCGCTTTTTAAGGAAAGAAACATACCTTAAACTTTTAAATGAAGCGAAACGACTGAAAAATGATAGTTTAGTTAACCTGGTATCCTCTGAACTGAAAAAAGAGTTTCCGCAATATCTGGAAGACCTACAAAAAAATTACTACGAAATCAGTTTAGATCTTATCAAAGATCGCTCGTTCCCGGACGCTCTTCGTCGCTTGAACACTCTTGTTCACGATAAAAGCGTCAGGGCCGAGCAAAAATTCAGATCATTTAAAACGATGTTCCGTATTTATAAAAGCACCCAAAACAAAACAGACCAGTGGTCTTTGATTGAACGGTGGGGAAAATGGATTAAAACTCAGAAAAAAGTCGCTGAATACGAATCTTGGCTGAATGAATGGGAAATCCTGAAAGCACGTTGGTTGTGGACCGAATCGCAAACCAGTAAAGCCATCGAAATCTTGGCGTCCTACGAAAATCGAAAAATCCGTAACTCTTTAAAAGAAGAGGCCTCTTACACATTGGGCCGTATATATGACGAAAAAAAAGACTATGAAAAAGCCAAACGTCTGTATCAAAACAGTCATGACCAGTCCCCTCTTAAAAAAGAAGCCTTAATCAAAGCCAAGAACTCTCTGTATGAGAAAAATCTTTGGAGCTTGGCATGGCTAGAATATAAAAATAAAAAATATGAAGACTCTCGGAAATGGCTACAAGAAATAGTCGACAAACTAGGGGGCGAATCCGACTCGAAATATCTGTACTGGCTGGCCCAATCCTATCGGCAGTTGGGGCAAGACGATCTCTTTAAAACCACACTGATCAATTTACGAAAGAAAGAACCGCTGTCATTTTACACCTTGCTTTCTTATCGTGACTTGCGCGAGCCCATTCCTCTTTTAAAAAAATCGTCCCTGACCAACAAACGAGAGTTCCTGGTTGAAAACTTGAAAAACAATCTTGCAGAACTTGAAATCGCGGAAATATTGTGGCTTATCAGTCTAGAACAAAATGAAATTTTACAAAATTGGGCCAAGGTTTTAGAAAAAGAAGCTTTGGATAACTACTTGCCGATTCTGCTGCTGTATTCACAGTCGGGGCAATACCAAAACCTGCTGAACTCTATCCAGGCCCTTAGCAGCGAACAAAAAAATACAATCACATATCAGTTTCCAGAATTACTTTTTCCGAAACCTTATTTTGATGAGGTTCAGAAAAACAGTCAGCTGCAGTCCGTCCCTATGAGTTTTGTCTATTCGATTATGCGCCAAGAATCAGCCTTTAATCCCTATGCCCGAAGTTCTGTGGATGCGTTGGGCTTGTTGCAGCTGATGCCCAATTTAGCAAAAAAACTGGCCGCAGGGGAATCCATTAACTATCGTAATGAATTCGATTTGTTTGATCCCGCAATTAACATCGCGTTGGGTACAAAAGAGCTAAAGAATTTACTGACTCACTACCAAAACCGATTCATCCCCGCCATTTCTGGCTATAATGCCTCATCGGCCGCCTATAAAGGTTGGATTCAAGTGCGTGGGCGCGACAACGTCGTCGAATTCATAGAGGAGATTCCTTACGAGGAAACACGGACCTACATCAAACTGATCCTGCGCAATATGCTTTTCTACGAACGTATTTACTTTCAAAATCAACCCTTTGAATTCCCTGCCCAATGGTTGGAAAAATAATTGACCTTCTGAAAAAAGAGGCAGCGACGGCTTGGCCACTTTTTTAATTGGCCATAAAAGAAACTGTTTTTTGGGAAAGGCGAATCGTCTTGCTCATAGCGTAAACATTCTGCAGCGCTGTGTTTTTATTTGAAAAATTTAAGCTCCCCCTACATGGTCAATCGTTAGAGGGGAAATTATGGGCTACTTTTTTATACTTTTATGTTTGGTCATTAATGGGTGGGGACAGCAGCTGTACTTACCAAGAACAATAAGTCATCACCTTCATTCCGCACAGCGGGGCCCCAACGAATCTGCAAATGCTGCATTTCAACGTTATCTTTCTCGGCTATCCTCGACAGGTGTTCGCCGAATCAACAATGACACACCTGTTGCGATCGCTAGGCCTTACAGTCAGCTGGCCTACCAAGGCATTCCGGTTTATCAAAGTCCCATTATGACACAAAAAGCATTCATGAGTATACGTGATGTACGATATCTTAAAGACTCTAACCACAATATGATAAGACGCTCGAGTTGGTTATTTCCCGACGATGGCTGTTTTGCCCGTGCGGCCTTAATGGTACAAAAATTAAGTCAATGGAACCTTTTGCCACCAGCAAAAGTTTTTATTTTTGGCAACCTCTCGGTCAAAACGAAAAATTCCCCTTATGGATCTGTCGACTGGTGGTATCATGTTGTACCAATAATCATTGTGGGAAACCAACCTATCGTGTTTGATCCAGCCATCGAACCCGGTCAACCCATGTTATTAAAAGATTGGATCCTGGCTATGACTCCAGAAATTAACTCGGTAAAATTAGCGATCTGCCATCCCTCTAGTTACACTCCCGACAGCCCCTGCCGTGTAGACTCGAATTCAAGTGAACCCGCGATGGATGACCAATTATTTTTCTTAAATATGGAATGGAATCGGCTAGTTGAAATGAACCGCAATCCTGTCCGTGAACTTGGCGATTTTCCGCCATGGTTAGGTCATTGAAAAAGCCTGCGTACATTATGTGGTCAATATAAAATTGCTAGCTACAATCGAAACCGGAGGCAGAACACCTCCGGTTTCCTTAACTTATAATCGTCTTTAACTTGTCTTATTGATTAACGATCAATTATCGCTTTTCACCAACTGATTGGTCCAAGACTCTATGGTTTGCGAAATACCTTGTTTCGCCTCCGAAAATTTAACACCATACGATTGATTTGCTTCTGACCATACGACACGACCTTCAACTTCGACTTCGGCACCATCTGGTCCCTTGATTTTCATGGTTAGCGAACCACCCTTCTCTAGCATTTCATCGACATTAAAGCTAATACCACCCATCGAGATTGTATTCATATGCGCGACTAACTCGCGACCACCAATATTGACCTTGATATCTGATTTCATCACAAACCGATCGTGTTTACGTCGAGACGCCGGCCTGCTTGCACGCATGTAAAAATAATAGGCCAATGGCAAAGACAAAATAAGTGCTAACGACACCGCATTTGCTGGCGTCATTCCACCGCCGCCTCCCCCACGACCAAATTGATTCATCAATGCCGTACTCACCAATCCACAACCACCGCTGGATTTGGGTGCCGCCTGTGCTTCAGATGCAGGCTCGCGCGTTTCGGCATATAAAGGTTTGTAATCTGGTTGAGATGCAGCCGTTTGCACATTCGATTTCGCCTGCGATACTAACGAATACGCATCAACGCGTGAACCCGATTGAATTTTGCCAGATAAAGGCCCAACCTGCACAGACGTTGAGATAATTAATTTTTTTAATTGATAACCAGTCAAAGACGGCGCTTCCCTTAATGCTAAGGCCGCAATACCAGAAACAAACGGGGCCGCCATTGATGTGCCAGACATCGAGCCAAACATATTCCCTGGCAGTGAAGAATAGATATACACCCCAGGACTCGAGATATGAACCATTTGAACACCAAAGTTAGAGAACGAAGCTAAACGGTCAGTATCGCTTGAGGCGGCAATACTGATATTACTTGGAACAATATAGTTCGCCGGATACATTTCATTAGAATCATTGTTTTTTGCGCTATTACCGGCCGCTGATACAATCAGAACTTGTTGATTGTAGGCATAGGAAAGTGCTTCAAGCAATGCACTGGAATAACCAGGACCACCCCACGAATTGTTGATAATTTTAGCCCCATTATTAACGGCATAGTAAATAGCCTTCACCGCATTTGATGTCGAGCCCGCCCCATGGGCATCTAAAAACTTTAATGGCATAATTTGAATTTTTGATTGATCCAATTGCGGCGAAAAAATATCTAATCCCGCACCAATCACAATTCCAGCCACATGAGTCCCATGGCCTTCGTCATCAGCAAAATTTGCAGAATTGCTGATAAAGTTCCAACCATTGATATCGTCAATATATCCATTCTGATCGTCATCAATACCATTGCCTGGAATTTCTTTTTGATTTATCCACAGAGCGTTTGTTCTTCTGAAAAGGTCATGCTGACCATCCATACCTGTATCCAGAATCGCCACAATCGGACGCTTATTCACGGCGTAGGGCGATGAAACCGACCACGCCTGCTCGACACGAACTGCGGCATAGTTTTGCGAAAACGACAACGATGATTGCATTTGGACTTCACTCATCGAAAGCCGATCCACAACTTCTCCGGGACGCTCTTCATCTAATTTTTCTAAAATATAATTTGGTTCAACAAATAAAACTTCAGGATCATTTTTAATATCGTTGATCGCCGACTCCTGCCCCGGCTTAACCGAAAAATGAAGCATATTCATTTCGGGAAATGCTGCTTTTAGATTCACCTTACTTTGGATTTTACTAATGACCTGAGACGATCCTATATCGACGCGATACTTAATAAGATATTCTCCAGGAACAACCTTAGGCGTTTGCGACCATGCGGACAACGAAAGCAAAAGCCCGCCTAACAAACAAATGAACCAATGTACTGACCTCGCAATTACAATCACGCAGCCTCCGATGGATTACCCTAAAGTCATCGGACATAGGTCTAGAACCCTTTAGAACTTTTATGATACACCTGCCTGAGCCAAGGCGACGAGATTTCCACTCAACTATAAGAATTTAGTCTCAAAGTGATTCATCTCATCATAAATTTATGAGACACTCAGTACATATGTTAAAACGAATTACCGATATTTTCCTGCGTGGCCTGCTGACCATTTTGCCCATCGTTATTACTTTCTATCTCATTTATACGGGCGTCGTTATTTTCGAAAATATTCTGGGACAATTTTTTCGAGATGTCCTAAAAGAATCGTATATTCCAGGCTTGGGACTTCTTACCACCCTCGTTATAATTTTTATCTTTGGTTTAATTTTAACTCATTTCATTTCGAAATCAATTTGGGAACAAATTGAAAAACGACTGACTCAAGTTCCCCTGATCAAAGCGGTCTATTCTCCACTAAAAGATCTGATGGGTTTATTCAGTAGTGACGGGCAAAAAGATTTAAAAAGTGTCGTAATGGTGGAACTCTCTAATGGCACTCATGTCGTAGGTCTTGTGACGCGTGATCATTTCGAAGACGTTCAAGGAACGCAAGAACCCAATATCAAAAGCACGTTCGATGGAAAAGTAGCAGTGTATGTTCCCTTAAGCTATGCCTTGGGAGGATATACACTTTTGATTGATAAATCCAAAATTCAAAAACTGAATATTCCCGTAGAAAAAGCATTAAGCTTGGCCATCACAGGCTGGGTAAAATCTAATGCGCAAGGAGATAAGCATGTCTGATCAGACTGGTTCACGAACGACTGCCGGCAAAGCCCTGCGAGTGAACTTAGACTTGAATATCTACGGAGCATTTGCCGAAATTGGCGCCGGGCAAGAGGTCGCTCGCCATTTTTTTCAAGCCGGTCGAGCTTCGCAGACGATTGCAAAAACGATTTCTGCATACGACATGATTTATAGCGATGAAATATACGGTAAAGAGAAAAATGGCCGTTACGTCTGTGAATCACGTTTAAACCGAATGTTGGAAAAAGAATACTCGCTGCTGCTGCGACGACTAAATGAACATCGCGGTGGCAAGACAACATTTTTTTCCTATGCGAATACGGTGGCGACCGGTTCGGCGGAAACACCTAAGTGTCATGGCTGGATGGGTATCCGGTTCCAGAAAAAGCCTGGTGGTGAATTCAATGATATCGTATTACACGTGCGTATGATGGATCGTCACCGCCTGCAACAACAGGAAGCCTTGGGTATGCTTGGCGTGAATTTGGTTTACTCTGCTTTTTATCATAACCAAAACCCGTCGGATTTTATGACTTTTCTAGTGGACGGCCTGAAAAAGGGGCAAATCGTTATCGACGTCATCAAATTTGCCGGTCCTGACCTGAAACACTTTAACAATAAAAAAATGAATCTCGAGCTTGTGAAGCGCGGGCTGGCAGAAGCCGTGCTTTTTGCTCCCCAAAATGGAATTGGCTCGGACGATGTGGCCACTATCTCTGATACGGTGTGGGGCAAAGGATTACTGATTCAACGCGGATTTTATCGGCCAGTGACCCAAACACATTTGGATGTCATGTCAAAAGGATTTGAACAACTTAAATCCGAGATCAAAGCGCAAAAAATCAAGGCCAGCGATACAATTCAAATTTTAGAAATTACAAGTGAATTTGATATTGATGTCGACGAGTTTTGGCATCGCGTACAAATTATTACCAGTCTAGGATACTATGTCCTGATTTCTAATTTTAAATATTTTTATGAAATGAAAAGATTCTTCCGTAACTATACTCAAGCCCCGCTTGTTATGGTCATGAGTGCGCGCCACCTGCAAGAATTATTTGATCCCGACAAATATAAACAGTTGGAAGGCCATATTTTTGAAGCACTCGGAAAACTTTTAGACGAACAAACAAAACTATATATTTATCCGCATAAAAATGATCTTCTTTGCCTGACTACAAAATCCTTTTTTCCAGATAAAAAAGTCAATCATCTGTACCGTCATTTTATCGAAAACTCGCAAATTTTAGATATCTCGGGTTGTGATGATACCGAAACCTACTTTCATTCTAGCGACGTTCAAAAAAAGATTGAGACTAAAGAAAAAGGCTGGGAAAAACTAGTCCCAGCACCCGTTGCAGAGTATCTAAAGAAAAACAAACTCTGGGGTTACGCCAAGGCTAAATAGCACGTTGAACGCCCCACTTGATTTCAGTAGGCCCCTAGGCCCGATACTTTGTCACAAAATCAATTAACAGGGCGACACCTTGTCCACTGCCGCCGGCAAAACTTAAGCTGCCCGTGGGTTTATCATTCCATGCGTATATATCCAAATGTGCCCACTTCTTTTGATTCACAAATTTTTGCAAGAAAAGCGCTGCCGTAATCGCACCACCAAATCCCTCTGAGGAGTTTTTAAAGTCTGCGAATGAACTGTTCAGACTTGAAAAATATTTATCAACCAGTGGCATTCTCCAGCAGTGATCTCCCGTACGACGTCCGGCCGCCATCAACTCGTCTGCTAACTGATCATCGTTAGTGAATAACCCCGCAACATCTGCACCAAGAGCCACTTTGATTGCCCCTGTCAATGTTGCCACATTGATTACGCAATCTAATTTTGCGTTGTCTTTCGTCGCTAAATCCAAGGCATCTGCCAAAACCAAACGACCTTCCGCATCCGTGTTGTCGATCTCAACCAAATAGCCAGCTCGTGATTGTATCACATCACTAGGACGAAATGCATTTCCACTGATCGAGTTTTCAGCTAAGGCCATATAAAAATCAAAATCAACCGTCCAATCGTGCTGCGAAATATAGTGAGCCAATCCCAAAATCGAGGCGGCACCGCCCATGTCTTTTTTCATCAATCGCATTCCTGAGGCCGGTTTAATATCCAGCCCCCCTGTATCAAACGTTATGCCTTTACCGACAAAAGCGACTGATTTTTTATTTCCTCGGCGCGAGTACCTAATATGTACTAAATAGGGTGAATTTTCTGAGCCCTGACCAACTGCTAAATGGAGATTCATTTTTTCTTTTTTTAAACGACGCTGATCCCACACTTCGACCTTTACATTTTTACCCCATTTCAAGCTTCTTGCATATTGAACAAAATCTTGAGGTGCCATTTGGTTGGGCGGGGTATTCACAAGGTGCCGCGCAAGGTTGATGCTGGTGGCAATCGCTTGTGCTTCTTTGACGTCGTCTTTTGTTAGTTGATCAAAAAATATTTCTGGCAACTCATTAGCATCTATATTTTGAAAATTCTTGAACTGGTAGAAAGCCATTTCAAGACCAACTAAGGCTGGCATTACGACCGATTTTTTTTCCTCACCAGTGTAGACATACACACGCTTTAATTTGTGCAGTTTAAAATGCCCCAACAATGATCCAAAGGCCTCTTTTGCCCATGTCCATTGAGAATCCGAGAAAAATTTTGTCGCTATTTTTCCAGGACTGCATAGCCAAACAGGCCCCCATTCTGACTGAAAATACAACGTATCCATGGCGAACGTTTTTGCACTGGTTTTTTTCTCCCATGTCAAAGCTAATTTGTCGAAAACGGCCTTAAATAATTGATCTTTCTGATCTTGATCAAATGCTTGAATAACAAGGACCAGCCCTTGTCTTGCTTCACTCGGATGCTCTTGGTTTTTCTTAAATTGAGCCTTAAAAAGGTCGACGGCTTTCATAAGATTTTTTATATCGACGTTCCAAAGTTTAGTTTTAGAAAATATTAACGATTTCATGATTTTTCCTTTTACATAGAGTATTTATTCACAGCATAATAGTATTAATATGTCCTGGTCCGAATCAATTGATTTAAAGATCGCCCTTCTCAATGCGGAAAACTTGTTTCTTCTGTTTGATCAAACACCGACATTAGAACATACTAAATTAGATGAAATTCAGTGGCAAAAACTATCCACATCTATTTTTCCAAACAAAAATTTAAGTAAAATCAAAGAACTGGTTCGCTCGTTTAAAGACATGGACCCTGATATTGTTTTATTGTGCGAGGTCGGCGGCCCCGAATCATTAAAGAACTTTAATGATATATTTCTAGAGCAGAAATATTCCACGGCACTTATCGAAGGGAATTCAGATCGCAATATCGATGTCGGTTTTTTAGTGCGTAAAGATCTACCGTTTTACTTTGATCTTTCCACAAACAAACACCGCTTAATTAATTTCAACTATGACTCGGAGAAGTATTTAAAAACACCACCAGAACACAAACTTTCTCGAGATTGTGCAGAGCTGCGTCTGTTTCAGCGAGACGTCGACAAACCATTCCTAAATATTTTATTAACTCATCTGAAGTCTCGATTAGACCCTGAAAAGAAAGACCCTAATGGTTTTGCTCGTCGACAAGCCGAACTGAAAACAGTTATCGATATTGCCAACGACGTTTATAAACGAAACCCTAATGTTCCACTTATTTTAGCCGGCGATTTTAATGGCAATGCTTCCTTAAGATCTACAGATGAAGAGTTTAAATATTTGTATGAAAACACTGAATTGATCGATGTTCTGGAGGTTGCAGGGTTAGCTGACGACCGTCGCGCCACCTTTGCTCAAGTCCGCTCTGGGCAACGCAGTGATGGCCGCCAAATCGACTTTTGCTTTTTAACACCAAAGGCTGCACAATACCTGGATAAAAGCTCTGCCGGAGTCTATCGCTACAAAGACAGTTACGGCTTTGCCCTGGACCTACCCTCTACGCTAGAACAAAAATTAGAATTGCCATCCGATCACTACCCGATCTTTTTCAAGCTACAACAATTACCATTTAAAGCTTGAAATCAAACATGAGATTGTTTAATTTTTGAAGACAGATATGTCGAAAATTAAAACTACACAGCCGTCGTTTCAAATTAGCACTAAAGTTGTTTATATCGAGAGCGAGTCTCGCCCTCAGCAGAACTACTATTTTTTCACATATAAAATTCATATCAAAAACACGGGAAACGTCCCAGCCCAACTTCTTCATCGTCATTGGATCATCACCGATGCCTTTGGCCGAATCGAGGAAGTTAAAGGTCCCGGTGTTATCGGGATGCAACCCAAAATTCAGCCGGGCCAATCATTCGAATATGATAGCGCTTGCCCTTTGGGAACATCCTGTGGATCAATGAAAGGTTTTTATCAAATGTTGACGGACAATGGGGATGAATATCCTATAGAAATTCCGGAGTTCTATCTTGTTTGCCCCGAAAGTCTTCACTAGATCACAAAGCTTATAATTTGCTGAGCAATTTTACAAACGGCCTCTTGATACCTTTTATCATGTGAGGACCATTCATGATCTCCATATTTTATACATAAAGGGATATGCGTAAATAGACATTTCGACGTTTTTGACAAAGACAGATAATAGACAAAATTACACAAAAAGGCACCCGCTGTGAAAGAAACCTCTGAGCATGCATGATTACATCTTTGATTAAGGTCTTTGCTCAGAGTCGCCAAATCTAGGCTGCTAAAAAAAGCATCTGGACTGTTAGTCAAAATTTTTTTCTGGCTCGGCTGTAAACCCGAGCTATCAGATAAGGTTGACTCGATCCAATTCAAGGCGACTCGCTCTAGGCTTACTTTTCTTCGTTCGGCGGCAACTCCAAACTGGAAAACGAAATCGTATTGGGAAAAATCAAGCCCACTCATTATCTCGCCCGCTTTTTGATAGTCTACAGGCAGAACTATCTTTTCACACTGATAGCCGGCTCCCGAGTGAATCGAATCAAATAACTGATTGACTAAAGTTTCACTAGGATTAACGACGATATCGTGAAATGACTCAAACCCCGTAAGCAAAATATGTTTCATATTAAGGATTCAGAAAAAAACGGTCCCAATCAGATCCATTTCGCACATACTGATAACGTTCATGCATGCGTCCTTGACGACCAAACCAGAACTCAATGGCCTCTGGTATTATAATATACCCCCCCCAATGTGGAGGACAGGGAATCTCTTGATGTGCATATCTCTGATCTAGCTCTTGAAAATGACTCTCTAAAGTTTCCAAAGACGTTAGCCTTTGACTCTGCTTCGAAGCCCACGCCCCCAACTGAGACACTCGCGGACGTGATTTAAAGTAGGCCTCCGACTCTGCACGAGTCACTTTCTCGGCCTGTCCCTCTATCCGTATTTGGCGCTCCAATTGAGGCCAAAAAAAATTCACACATACATTTGGGTTTTGGGAAATCTCGAGCGCTTTACGACCTTGATAATTGGTATAAAATGAAAAACCGCCTCGTAAGATGCCTTTATACAAAACAGTTCTTACAGACGGTTTATTGTTTTCACCGACCGTTGCCAGAGCCATCGCGTTCGGTTCTGGCATTTTCTTTTCAACGGCCTCTTCATACAAAGAAACAAAATTCACAAAAGGATCTAAGTTAAATTTAAATCCACTCATCTCGTTAGTTTGTTTTCTTTTTACTTGGTTTAGGAGCTGGAGCACTGGCCTGAGCCGCTTTTACTTCAAGTAATTCGACGTCAAACAACAATACTGAGTTTGGCGGAATACCAGGACGACCCATTGGACCATACGCCAGATCAGCTGGAATAGTCAGTTTGTACTTTGAACCCTCTTTCATCAGTTTCAAAGCTTCTGTCCAACCCTTGATCACACCGTTTACTGGAAACTCAGCCGGTTGACCACGATCAACAGATGAATCGAATTTAGTTCCATCGGTCAGAGTACCCGTGTAATGAACTTTCACTTCATCAGTTTCAGCCGGAGACTTTCCCGTACCTTCTTTTTCCACAACGTACTGAAGACCTGACTCCGTCGTTTTTACGTTAGGATTAGATTTATTTTTTTCAAGAAACTCTTCGCCTTTTTTCTTGTTATCTTCAGCAACTTGGCCTTGCTTTTGGGTAGCCATTTCCTGCAATTTTTGCATTGCTTTTCCCATTTCGTCTGGGGTCATTTTACTTGTTTTATTTTCTTTTACATCTTTAAGAGCCATTACCAAAACATCAGCGTCGAATTCAACATTGTTGTCTTTAAAGTTCTTACCCAATTGTTGCCCAATTGCGTAGCTTGCTCTTTTTTGATCTGTATCTAATTTTTTTTCACAAGCAACCATTCCAAAAGCAACAGTCACTGTTAATCCCACTAAAAGTTTTGATTTAGAAATCATTCCTATCTCCTTGATATCCGAAAATAGTAGCCAAAGAAAAATATAGTGTCACTCCTAAACACAGCCAGAGCTGGATGCAAAGCGTGATCGTTGAAACTGCTAATTACGATAGCAACGGGTACCCAAGCTTTTACGAGAATGAACTAAGTCAAAAAGCGAGTTTTCACTGCGAGCATCAATGATATCCACCTCATCCACTCCGTCCCGAAGCGCCTGCAATACGGATTTAACCTTCACCAGCATGCCGCCTTGAACCACTTTGGTTTCCATTAGTTGATACAGCCCCAAAGAATCGATTTCTTTAATAGTTTCCTTGGCTTGGTCCCAAATTCCCTTTTGGTCAGTCATATAGATCAGATTTTTGGCCTTGAGGGCCGTTGCCAAACTCATGGCCGCCATATCAGCATTGATATTAAACTTATTTCCCTTTTCATCACTGCCAACTGGGGTTACGAGCGGAATGATCGGCAACTGGAGCAGACTGCTTAACAGATCTTTATTCACCTGAGTGACCTGACCCACCAGCCCCAAGTCATCGTTCAATGGATGACAACGCAAAATCCCCATATCAGAACCTGAAATGCCAAGTATCGGAATATTCAAAGCTGCAAAGTGCGACTGAAGACGACGATTGACAATTCCAAACAGTGTCGCTTCAATCACTTTCATCATTTCAGGAGTGGTCTTTCTTTGGCCATCTACAAACTCCCAAATAATATTTCGTTCCGTTAAAGCCGCATTAATCGCAGGGCCACCACCATGAATAAGCAACATCGTGTAGCCCAGCTCATGAAGCTTTTTGATATCTCGGGCCAAGGATTGAATAACATCTTCGTTTTCCAACGAAGCCCCACCGAGTTTGATAACCAACAAATTGTCTCGCTTCATGTTGTGTACTCCGTGTTAATTTCAACATATTTTTTAGATAAATCACAACCCCAAGCCACCGACTCAAACTCACCCGAGTTAAGTTCGATTTCGATCCTGACAACATTCGACTTAAGAAGATCACGAACATGAGACCGATCAAATGATGTCGGGCGGCCATTTTCAAACAACACTTGCCCCTGTATACGTAAAACCATCTTTTCGATAGCCGTCGCCGGAACACCCTCCGCCCCAAGTCGAGCCAGTATCCGCCCCCAATTTGGATCTTCACCATGTATTGCGGTTTTAATTAATGGACTGACTGTAATTCCGCGAGTGGCTTTGTCGGCAATTTCCTGAGCCGAAGAACCCGTCAGCGTCACCTCAATCAGTTTTGTCGCCCCCTCGCCATCAATCGCGATCTTTTTCGCCAGAGCCTGGGAGACATCAACCAGTGCGCGAAAGAAAATCTCTTCATCTTGCGCGTGTTTGATGTCGACCTGGGACGCACCGTTTGCAAGCAAAAACACAGTGTCATTGGTTGAGCAATCACCATCCACACTGATGCGATTAAAACTAAGATCCACGGCACGCTTCAAATATTTTTGCGCCAACTCTGGACTTAATACAACATCCGTAAAGATATACCCCAACATGGTTGCCATATTGGGATGAATCATCCCTGATCCTTTGCAGACACCCGTAATACGCACGCGTCCTGTTGACAAATTCACTTCTTTCGAAGCCGTCTTGGGAACCAAATCGGTAGTTAAAATAGCCAGAGAAAACAAGTCAGCATCGTTCGTCGAACGGCGAACCAGCTCGGGAACTGCGTACAAAATTTTCTGAATCGCCAGCTGTTGCCCAATAACTCCTGTACTGGCCGTCAAAACCTGCGTTGGCAAACAGCCCAGTTCTTTTGCAACTCCCTCCGCCATTTTTAAATTATTCTCAACGCCCTCTGGCCCCGTCGCCGCATTGGCCTGTCCCGAATTAGTGACAATCGCTCGGACCGAATGACTGGGTACCACGGATTGGCAATACACCACGGGTGCCGCCTTACATTCATTCAACGTAAAAACACCGGCCGCCACACAGGGGCCTTCAGAATAAATCAACGCAAGATCGGGACGATAACGACGAACTCCGCAGTTAATTCCGCTGGCCCTAAAGCCCAACGGCAATCGAGTCACGTTCATATTTGATTCAACTGACATATTCCTCCCACTAGACGATGCTTTCTCTTACTGGAAAACCATAAATACAATTCAAATTTTCAATAGCTTGCGAAGCCGCACCTTTAAGCAAATTATCTAACGCTGAAAAGACAATCAAATTGGCATCATTCATCTCGTATCCGATGTGCGTATACCCTGCCCCTGCCACCGCCTTGAGCGAAATTTTCGATCCCATTTCTTTCATCGTCCCAAACTCAACCAAAGGGTACTCTTGATACGCGCGACTAAAGGCTTCATGCACTCGGGTTTGTTTTTCTTGCAAAGACATGTGTTGAACCTGGCCCGCCCACCTAAGATAACACGTTGAAAGAATCCCTCGAAATGTCGGCAACAAATGTGGCGTGAAAATCACTTTCGTTTTTAATTGGGTGAACACCTGCGCGTACATTTCCATTTCTGGCACATGCTGATGATTCAAAACTTTGTAGGGGTAGAAGTCACTATAGAGCTCGGAAAACAATAACCCTTCGGACATTTTCTTCCCCGCGCCCGACGCCCCTGACTTGGCATCTATAATGATCGATTGTTCGTCCAGTAATCCCGCACATAATAACGGCACAATAGCCATCAGCACCGAGGTAACATAGCAGCCAGGGTTTGCGACCAAAAATATACTCGCCGATCCCAAAGACTTGATGGCACTTTGATTAAATGGATGCAACCCATACACCGCCTGCGCTAAACACTTGGGCTGCGTATGAGCCAACCCATAATGTTTTAAATACAAATCCTGACTAGCGACCGCATCCGTTTGATTCAAGCGAAAGACTCCAGACAAATCGATAACGGATATTCCATTTTTCAAAAATTGATCCGCTAACTCCAGCGACACCTCGTTCGGAGTAGCCAAAAAAACGACGTCTAAAGAATGTGGGGATTTAAAAAAACTAACCAAATCATAGCCCATTGGCTCTGGGCGCCCATTCTTCTGCCCCACACGTTTAAGGTCCGGAAACTGCTGCCACAACGAAAAAGACTTTCCCTCATTATAAAAAACTGAGGATAAATCCACGTAACTGTGCTGCAAAAGCATTCGACAGAGTTCTTGACCAGAATAGCCTCGAGCACCGACAACACCTACTTTGATTCGTGAAGAAAACTGTGAAGATTTCATGAATCTAAATACAATATTTATTTTCCTTTTATCCAAGTAAAATCTTAATTAACTTTTAGCGACAATCTTGTTAACCTAGAGCCTATGCTTCATTACGTGATCTATGTCATTTCCATCTTTAGCCTATCCCAGGCCTCGATACTGATTAAACTCAGTGCGATTCCCCCTGAGACGTTGGGATTTTGGCGACTACTTGGCGCAAGCACCGCTCTTCTGATGTTCCGTTCGACACAACAATCTCCACACACAATTTTTACCAACATTGGACAAAGTCGGAAATGGATTACCCTCACTGGTGTTTTCTTTTATCTTCACCTCTGGAGTTATTTTTACGCCGCTCAAAATACCTCGATTGCCCATTGTATGATCTTGTTCGCACTCAACCCTTTGTTTACCGCTATTGGCGCAAAAGTTTTTTTCAAAGAACCTCTCGAGAAGAACGTGATTTTCTCATACGCCTTCGCCCTGATAGGACTGTATTTTTTGGTGCAAAGCCGTTTCAGCTTGGGATTACAAACCGGCTGGAAAGGCGAACTCAGCGCCTTGGCTTCGGGTATCCTTTACTCCCTGTATACTCTGCTATCCAAGCGCAGCCGAACCCAAATCAACAACTGGGATTTTGGCATCGGTATCTATTTTGTTTGCGCACTCTGTTTTCTGTTCACAACTCAAGTCTTGAGCACGCCTCTTACTGGGTACAGCACGACATCGTGGCTGGCTCTGGTCGGAACCATTATTATTCCAACCCTGCTCGGACATTCCCTTTTCACATACTTAATGAATTATCTAAATATCAATTGGATGAGCTGCGGAAAACTTTTAGAACCCACATTCTCTACTCTCGTGGCGTTCTTAGTTTTCAAAGAAGAAATTAAAACAAATACTATTCTTGCATTTGTATTCACAAGCACGGCAGTTTTATTCCTGTTTTTCAAATGGGAATTTCACAACGGACGGTTTACTATCTTGTTAAGAAAAAAATCGTAAATACGGTCACTGGCAAAACCAAAAAACCACATGGACTCGTCACGGCGGACTTTTACGACATACGACAATTGAACGCCGTAGCCATCACTTAATTATTCTTACCTACGCTTAACTAAAGACTGTCATTACCAGCCTATCTAGGTCGATTTAATTACTTTTAAATAAAGACTTAACGGTTCGTTAAAAATATTTGTGGGCTAGGTCTGGGACTTCAAGCTTTCCAAGTTTATGATATAACATGATTTTAAGAACTTCTGCCGTCTTAAATCCGTAGGATTTTCTGATCACCACTTTTGCTTTGTTATTTTGACCTT
>JAEUWH010000003.1 GCA_016785955.1 Pseudobdellovibrionaceae bacterium
AAGTAGCAAACTGATGAAATTTGCCGACGTTTCTTAAGATTTCAAACCCAAATTGTAAAACTCTTTTTATGTGTTATTAAGTACTTAGAACATTTATTGATTTCTGATTCGCGGGAAACAACCATTACGAAGAATGGTTGCAGGGACATCCTGCCAGCCTTTTCATATAGTTACACAATTTTGGCAGGGAATGGAAGGGAATTATTTTGCCACCCTTACAAGTGGCAAAATTTCAGCATTCTTTGTTGGCGGAACCTTTATTTGCAACTTATCAGTCGCACCCATCAGTTCGGCCCCCGAAGATACATAGTAATCGTTTGTAGTGGCAATACGAGCGTGTCCGACGCTTTCCATTGTGACTCCAAGCGAAACACCGTCGTTTAACATCAGAGTAATGTACGTTGACCTCAATTGGTGATGTCGAATCTCTCGAATACCAATCTTTTTGCAAAACTCTCGTAGGACTTGAGCCTGACGACCTTTTTCCCAGTCCAGATTTTTAATCTCGATTACAAACTCGCTTTGGGCCTTCAGTTTATACAAACTTAAAAAAGGCATAACAAAAATTGGAATAGGAACAATCCTGTCATTCCCGCTCTTCAGTTTGTTAACTATCCCCTCTTTAGGCTTTTTTTGCCGACACAAGTGACCCAGTCTAGTATTAAAATCTAAATCTGACCACTTAAGACCAGCTAACTCACTTCTCCTAAGACCCAAAGTCACCGTCAGTAGCCAAATTAAAAAGAATGGATGATCTTCTCGATGCGCCTCTGACAGAAGTTTTTCAACCTCTGAGTGATTCAAAGCCGTTTTTTTTCGCTTCGGCCTACGCCGGTTTTTTAAATGAGCCATTGGATTGACTTTTAATAAACCAGCTTCATAGGCAAAAACGAAAATACACTTCACTTCTTTCTGAATGTCATACGCTCTCGATTCAGATATTCTGCCATCCTTAAGGCGAGCATCAATTTCTGCTTTAACAAACAATGGAGTAATCATATCTAGCTTCTTAGCATCCCAATCCACTAGATGTTTCAAACAGCCATTTTTATTTTCTATTGTCGCGGGACTCATCCCATCCAGATTTTCAGGTGTTCGCCTATTCTGTTCCAGCTTCTCTCTGTAAAACTCAACAAGCTTTTGCCAGTTTTCAATGCTGGGAATATCCGGCCTTTCATATCGACACTGATGCCACAACTGTTTATAAATTAATTCAGCCTTGGGTCGAGACTCTATACCTCTCTTTTTTCTTTGAACTCTTTGCCCTGTGAATTCGTTAATGCCTTCAGCAATAACCGTATACACAGTTTTAAAGATTCCAGACTTTACTTCTTTTTTTGAAATTGAAATTGCCATTTAACCTCCTTGGATTAAAGAGACTATTTCTTTTTTCTTAAAACGAAGACTTTTCCCAAACAACCTGTATGACTTCAACTTACCTTGATACACCCATTTCCGAATTTGTTTTGGAGATGTTCTCAAAAACTCAGCCGTTTCTTTTGTGTTTAACCATATGCAATTTTCAAAGAGCATTTTCGACGATGACTCGTTGATATTTTTATCAACGTCTTTGTCTAATTTATTTGTACCGAACTTCACTTGAAAAATCTATTCTATTTTTAGAAAGCAAAAATTCAGATGCGATGCTCGTAGTGTGAGATAATTTATTTTTAAATATCACTATTGCGACCCCTTATCCTGCGTATCGATTTTTAGATCGACATTACTCACGATAGTCGAATCGCCTTTTGATTGCGTGCGGACTCGTGGCGTTTTATTCGCCACACTGGCCGCTAGCGACTCCCTCAGAGCCGCAATAAGCTCCTCGTTGCTAGCGCTCTTTTTTAGATTCTCACGTACTAGTTTTGATAAATTGGTGAAGGTTTTAGTCATATCCGACCTTGAAGACTTAAAATGATTTGCACCAAACTCTCGAACAATCCAAGATGTAACCTCCGAAGGGGTCGCGCTGACCCCTTTATTTGTTTTTAGTTCCTTAAGCATCTTTTTTAATTCGTCAGCCGCATCATTTGATAGAATGACTCGCATCAGATTCTATTTCCCACGCGTAGACGTCTTTTTCTGTCGCTTTGCCCATTCAGGTCTTTCCACTATAACTGATTCACAATGGGCCTCAATTAGCTTGTTTCCCCTGACATCAGAGTCAAAGCACTGGGTTTCAACTTTTGGCTGAGTCACAAAGTAGTCGCCTGGATCGGCTTCACTGCTAGCCATGCTTGGCCGAGACACATTGAACCGATCTAGATTCAATAAAGTTTCCTGCCGAATGCGATTGTCTCTGTCCTCAAGACTGCCGTGGATAAAATAGCTTGCTGCAAGTCCAATGGCCGCGCCGAACATAGCTCCGTTATTTTTGGCGTTATCATTGTCTCTGTCAATTTGGCTATTAATAGCCGCTCCACTAATTGCTCCTATACCAGTACCTAGTAACACTGACTCTTTCATCGTAGTACATCCCACTAATGATATTGTACCAACACCCAATATTATATTTCGTATATTCATAAATATCCTTCTAGAATTTTAAATTCCTTATATTTAAAACTGACCCTAACTTTTGATTGTCAGTTGCTCGTAATTTCAATTGTTTACAAAGATTTTACTAGCGGCGCGCCGCCAGAGCGCCGCTAGTATAACTAGTCACTATTTGATTTCTAAAATGGCCTGATTTCTGTTTTTAAATGTCATTGATTTTGCAAGTGGACTGACATCCTGAAACAAAATAAAATACATTTTTGAATGGCCTTCAGGATGAATCTCTCGCTCGATCTGCTGAATTGCTTTCATTGTTGATTCGTCTCTGCAAAAATAAAAGACCAAATCTATGCTAGCATTAACATAGTAATACAAAATTTTGTCCCTATAGCGATCGATCCACTTCTTTGTGGGCTCATACTCAATCGCCACCGATTTTAGTTTTCCGTTCATATTTATAAACGCGGCCGCGTCTGATTTCATATCAATAAATGGCTTAAGGCGTTCATCAGACTGCAAATGACTAAAACACTGTAGCATATTTTCTGTATAATACACGTCCAACATTTTTGATTTTTCAATGCTGTATCTAATATCAACTAAACCTGTATCATGTTCAAATGTGTAAGAGTGAGTTGGCTTCTGAACAAACTCCGCATCATAGATTTTCATCCCATACTCTAGCCCCGAGTCCGTAAGCTCGTAGAAAATATCATTTTTACTGATTCGCTTTTGCATCTTATCGCTAATAAAACCGATATTTAGTAATCGCTTCAGGTATCGACTAAGACTCTTTTTGCCAACACTTGGAAAAACTTGTCGGTGAATTTGATTTCTGGTCATTACCTTGTTTTCAATGAGACCCTTCAACAGGAACCTTTCTCTGTCAGTCAGAATTGGATTCTTAGCCAATTTTATTTACTTTTTTATGTAGGTTCAGGTCCATTAGTCACTTCAATCGTCGCTTTAAATGGCAATGAGAAATTCGATCTTGCTCCGGTTTCAAATTCTGATTTGATCTTGTTGATTTCATCTTTGAGTACTTCCTCTTTCACAAACGGAGTTTGTACTTCCGTAAAAGTGGTACCATTTGCCCATATCGCACGCCCTTTGATATCGGGAAGCTCAAACGCCATTTTATTTCCAAGCACCGTCATCGATCCCTGTAGTGTGTTGGCTCTGAAACAAATTCGACCGCCCATGTTCTCTTGAATCTTTGTATCAATTGTATCTGTGGTCACTTTTTGAGTTGCAATAATGAGATTCATTTTAGCCGCTCGTCCTAGTTTTGCTAAATCGTCTGTGAGTTCTCTAGCTTGAGTAACATTTTTCGCACGCTCCTTACTGACTTTTGTCTTTCCGTAAAGAACCGATGCCTCATCGACCGCTATGACAATATAGTCTTTCTTGTCATTTTCTGGATCAATTGCAATACGTCCATTTTTTTCTAGCAGATCAAAGCGATGGATCATTTCCTGCCTAAGTTTAGCTAGAAGTAAGTTAGCTTCAATTTCAGTTTTAGCAATACTGACATTTGGTAGGCATGAAAATTCTTTGGCTTCGATACCTTTTTTTAGATCCAAAATATAGACTTGAACATTTTTCGTGCTCTTTATTAAACTCAGCAGTGTTTGTTTAAAGAAATTACTTTTACCTCCACCGGAAGCCCCGGCTATCATCATGTGCGGAAGAGTTGACAACTCTTGAACTTGAATGCCCCCTAGAGATTCCCCAATAGGAAACGAAAGGGATTCAGTAATATACTTAGCCGTCTCCGAATAAGGTAACATAGTCGGTATAATCTTAGTCGTGCTTAAAATTTCAATAAACTTATTATTCGCTGTTGTCCTAATTGATTCCACGGTGGCTCCCAAAGCCATTTCAAGATCTGACTTTTTATCTAGATACCGATCAACACCTATTCCAATACTTGAAACCAAAATCCTTTGCCTATGCTCATCTAAATTTACTACTTTGCTCACAATAGGCTCCCTACCTTGGGCGGTTTTTAAACCAAGATGACCAAGCGCCTGGGAAATCTCTTTCTTTTTATCTTTTGTAAATAGGCCATACAAAAATCCCAAAAAGGTAATTGGACTAACAATTAATAGCAACGTATGAATCACAATTGGGATTGGCATTTCTTCTACGAGTATTTCAACCACTGTCGGCGTGAATACATTTGGAAACAATAAATGTAACCATTTGAGGTGCTTGTAGTTCGAAAAAACAATCAAGAAACTTATCCAGCTCCAAACAAAAGTCATAAAGTATAGACTCTTAAATCGGTCAAAAATCTCTGCTATCCCCCGTATACTAATTCCTGCCAGAAAGGAGACAACTTTCATCATATCGTCAAACCCTTTAGTGGAATGACCAGCCTTAGATTTTATTTGTGTCATTTTTCCACATAAGTTTTTGTTAAGCTCACAATGACATCTCGCCCGGCGGGAACGGTGATATAGTCCTCGGTGTCCTTATAGGACTCGATCTGCCGGCTAGCTTCTTCCTGGGCCGAAGTAGACAAACCCTTTTTAATGGCATTTTCAATACTCGCTTTAGGCATTGATTGCCCTAGCGAGTTTATAGTTTCGCGCTCCATCATTATGTCACTAGTACCTGAGGCAACACTCAACCCCAGAGCAGAAAATACCCGAGTGTCCGACTCAGTGTTTGTATCGCCAGCGATTCCGGTGGAATAATTTTTAGGGTCCAAAACTTGGGCGCTAATATCAAATTCCTGCTCAGATGGAAATAGGCCCTTGCTGATTTGGATACTGACTTTGCGTCCTCGTCCTGAATACATAACCTTTCCAAAAAGGACGGTGCCTTTTTCCAGTTCAGTTCCAAACTTTGACCGGCCACCATAGGGTAATAAGATTTTTATTATTTGCCCTGGCTCACGAGTATCAATTGCCGTTAAAGTTTTTCCGATCATATTAGTTCCAATCGGAATGCTTCGCTCTATATCACTAGCTCCGTCTCTGACAATAACTTGACTGGCTTTTAAGTTAATCTTTGCCCACTGTATACCTGACGTTGATCGATCTTTATTTCCCTTTGGGCTGCTTTTCGCTGAGGATTTTCCGTCACCTAAAATTTTTTTGGCTGTATCTGAGTACGTTCGCTTGTCGTCATGATTTACATTTGACTCATTTTTATCGCGTTCTTTGCCGCTTTTAACAAGTCGTTTCTCCGATTGTCCTAGAAAACTTGTGTCTTCTTTATCTGACAATATGAATGCTGTAAGAATCATCAAAAACAAAATAGGGCCTCCTATGAGGCCCACACGCTTTAAGTTTATGACGTTTTTTTCACCATTACGTTTTAAAAAGTACGACTTGATATTGGCAATTTTTCCTTTAAATAAATTCCATCGATTTTTTTTGACTGAGTTTATAAAAACTCCTTTTTCAATAGAAAACTTTGATTTTCATTTGGCAACGATATCAGTACTTTAGCTTCTCGTTTTGAATCACTAGAAAAAAGGACTCGTACCTTAACCCGTTCATTGCTTTCAATTTGATTTTTTTCTTTCACGATCACTTGCTTATCCAAAGTCGCTCCATCTCGAGTGACCAATAGTTTTAAATCCTTAAGATCCAATTTATTTTTCGATGAATTCAATGCAAATAAATCTAAAGCATTTAGTTTCAATCCTTGAATGGAATGGATAGAATTGGGCCTAAGAATCAAGCCGTTCTTGAATTTTACTTCTATGCCGCGAATTTCCTTTTTTCCCGAACTAGCAAGGGCTCGATAACTAAATGCCGGACGCTGTTGATTTTCTGAATCCCAGTCTACCTTTACAAGGTCATCATGACCTTTGTTCCCAACAATAAGATAGAACCCATAGGTGCGATTTTCCGAATAGACAAACATATTGGTTTTAATAGGTCCGTGCGGCTGGATGGCAATATCATTTTCAATAAACTCAATGCCGAAATAGTTTTGATTTCCAATTACTATTTTCTTTGGCTTATCTTTAAATCTTAAAACCGTTGATTTTCCTAGGCTTAGATTAATCGATTCCATTGAGCTAGGCCCTGCCACGATAGTCCTAACACCTCCCGCTAAAGCCACTTGGCACAGCGCCAGTATACCTAGTAATAGCACCAATAGCCTAATCGCCTTTTGTACCTTCATGCTCGATGATACCATTTACGTACAGACCAAGCAGATTCCAATTCGTAACAGGTCCATCAACAATTTGAAAAGAGGCCTCACAAGGGACCACTAGCGGTATTCCCGAAATGCGAAGTACTTTATCGTATGTAGCCGTAATTTCCTTTTCGCTCACGTTGATTTTAACATGTGCGATGTCCTGCGAAACGGATTGGTTTTTAAAATCCCGATCTCGCCTTTGAAGAAGCTGAATATTAATTTTTTCAGACAAAGCATCGCTAGTGAATGGACCTATTTCTTTTATGATTTTATCAGGATCAAGTTTTTCCCATTTAAAATATAGAAATAAATATTCCGTTAGAAAGCGACTAATTTGTTCTTCATCAATCTTAAAAGGCTTAGACTCACTTTTAAGCGGTATTTTACTTGATCCGTCGTCATAAATCACAAGCGGTGATTTCAGCGATTGAAACAAAACTACGCACAGTAAAAGAATTCCTATACCGGCGCAAATAGCACCAATCCATTTGTAAAGCCGTAGCTGATTATTTGTATCAATCCAGTGATCAAGTGATGATCTTACTGTTTTTAAGTTTTCTTTTCTTAAACTATCTTCGTTTGTCATTTCTTCCTTTTTTTTGATCTTTAGGTAAAAATAGATTTTCATATGTTTTTTTCATTTGATTCAATTTTGGATTCAGTCGTTGCTTTAGTAGCTCCGCTCTGCCAAAAAAAGGGTTAGTAATGGGTTTAGCTGCAAATTTTCCACCGGAAACAGCGCCGCTAGCTAAGCCTTTAGCAAGTTTTGCCATTTGTGCTTTTAGAGCAACTCCGGTAGCCATAGTCGGAACAGCCGTAATAGCTGAAGCCGCGCTTTCCATACCATCATTAACTAGTGATCTTGTCGCGATTGGAATAAAGAGCATGCTTAGACCGATGGATAAATTGATTATTATAGACATCAAATAATCTTCCATCCCGGTCACTTTTGGATTCATAGCTAGCTTTAGTAGCAATACACCAAGAAGACTCCACAAAATTTTCCAAAGCACCACTTGTACTAGCCCCTTGTAGAGACTAAAGGTCACATGTTCAGTTTGTCTAGCCACATAGGCTAGTATCATCAGAGGCGAGCAAACAAATAGAATTGTCCACACAAAGTGAATCATTGCATTTGAAATAAAAAATCCCAAGTAGGCAATGATATAGGCCCCTATATTAAAGATATAGAGTGCTGTCTCCCTAAGGTTGAACCAATCATTACTTGCGCTATTATAGTTTGGCCCAAGGTTCTTTAAAACATCCCATAGTTTTTGAAGTCCATCGATTTTATCGGTAATACTATCGCCGATTGTGGCAATAGCATTCAAGGTAGTATCAAAACTATATAACAGTATCACCGAAACTAAAACCCTCCGGAAAATGTCTTTAACATCGGGCTCATCATTTTTTAAAAACTCCATTACTATTAGCAACAGAACAACGGGAACAATAAGAACCCAGTACGTCGAAACTAGTTCGCCGCGCAGGCTTCGTCCCACATCGCTTAAATAATCAAACATCTAAAATTTGATTAAACTCATTTGTGGGTTGAGTTCTTTAAAACTCTTTCCAAGATCTTGATTCACTCGCTGAAAATTAGCGACGCTATCTTTTCCCATTTTGTTTTGCATTCCAAACTGCTCGCTTTGTAGTTTTAGCATCTGCGTATTAAGCCGAATCAATTGCGACAAAGACCTAAGAATCTGAGCACTGGTTTCCGCCTGTATTCTCATAGCCCCCTTGGGCGATGCTGCCCGGCTATCGATGGCCACTCGAATTGAGTTTTCCTCTTGCTTCACCGAGTATTCCTTAAAATCGTTTATCATCCTAAGACTTTCTGATATGGTTTGATCATGTAGTCTTTGCATAAACTCTTCTTTGCTCTTAGGAACAGCACCATAGATTTCTGAAATCTTTTCCACAGCTTTTTTGAAATTTCGTATTTCAGAAAGTACTTTTTCATCTTTGATCGGTAAGGTTTCAATAAGGCCCAATGAATTATCAAGGCCAGAGTTAACCAGCCTCAAGTAATCCCGCTGATCTTTTGCAAGTTCAATCATGGTCTTAAGCTGATAATACCGTCGAATATTCTCCTCGAGAATTTTTATCAAGTAGGAAACCTGTGTCCATCCAGATCCATCGGTAAACGCTCCAGCTTTTGGCGGGATCATGAGACCAACAATTAAAAAGACAATTGCCGAGATTCCAAAACATCCGGCTGACAATTTTTTTAACTTAGTCACTTTCGTGATTTTTCCAATTCGTTTTCAAAGGCAAGTCGTTGCAGAATTTGAATCTTTGATTCATTCGGATGCCTATCCTCCATTTCTTTAATTTTCGCTTTTTCATTTCCGTCACTAGTACAGATCCAGTAACTCAGTGGTTCCGGAACTAGTCTAAGAATAGCCTGATTTTTATCCTGCATAAGATAAAATTCAGAGTACTTTCCTTTCACGATCTCAAGGCTTTTTATCGCTTCTACTTGAGAGTCATTGAAATCAAAACTCGACTTAAAATCGTTCCAATCGATTTTTCGTTGGCGCAAAATGAACACGTTTGTCGTATTCGGCATTAAGCTCTCGGCTAAGTCTTTGTCAGACAAAAAATCTCGATAGTTTTGAGAAATGCAATAAATCCCAGCGTTATACTTTCTAAAGGTACGAAAACAATCGATAGCAAAATCTCTTCCGCTTTCTGTTTTGAAAAGACGCTGAGCCTCATCAATTATCAACAAATACGGGGTTTGAAGATCCCTGGCTGCTTCTGTTTTAATATAGCTTGTAAACAGCAGCAAAAATATGTCTTTTAACTCGCGATGGTTGTCTAGTCCTTTGATTTCAATCGTAATTAAATCTGATTTTAATTTTACGTTACTTGGCCGATCTAGCATTCGTCCATAGGCCGTGTCACCTGTCCAAGAAAATAGTATCTGTGCGTATTTCCTCATTTCAGGCTCCACATGCTCAGTAAGAATTGTTTTTAAATCAGTTAATACTGGAACTCGATCTTTTACACTTTGGTACATTCTAAAAATCGACTCTTCGAGAAGGGCTTTTCCCCTTTTAGGAAGCCCTTTTTTATCTTCGTCTTTTAAAATTAGCTCTAACACTCCCAGCATCATTTTTATTCGTGATGGACTTGGTACTAGTTCCCCTTTCTCAAGATCAAATAAGTTAATCGAGATTCCTGATTCTAAAGTCAGGTCAATAAACTCGCCGCCAAGTACCTCAAGCAACCGCTGTGATGAAGCGCCGTTATCAATCCATATAATTTTTGGATTTGGTTCTTGCCCGTAAAATTGTAGCATCAATTGGGCGACGCTAAACGATTTACCGGAGCCGCTACCGCCAAATACAAGCCCATTCCAATTGGGAAGTTCCTTAGCAAATGGGTCCAGTGAAAAAAGTGAATTTTCTCGATTTGGCAACAGGCACACTGGTCTATTGTTACCCAGCCAGCAAGAATAAAACGGTAGCAAGTGGGCAGCGTTTGACGTTTTAATCTTCTTCAGCCTAAATCCTTTGCAAATTGAGGGTGCCGCTCCCACAAAAGCGTCCAGCCCCGCATAGGTTTCTTTTATTCCTTCGGCCTGGTTTAATGATCGAAAGGATCGCAAAACTTCGTCAGTTTTCGTTTCAAGTTCTTCTTGATTGTCGGCCCAAATGACGACGTTAAAATCCATCATTACAATTTTCTCAGACCCTTCATGAAGTTCACGGGTTAGACTCTCAATCTGCTCAAACTGGGTTTCACTTTCGATATCAGAAACATTCTTACTACCTGAGGCCATCGAGCGCGCCACTCTTCGACCTAGTTCAAGTTTACTCAGCTCCTTTTTTTGATTCAGAGTTTTTAAATTTTGACTGATCCAAAAATGAAATGGTAGCTTAGTGAAATTCTCAATCATAGCCGTATGTGTTTTTCCTTCTGGCAAAATGGCAAGTGTTAGTACCCGGAATTTTAAGTCAGAAATGGTAATAGCGTCTTTATCTACGCTTATATCATTCAATACAATTTGTTCAGACAGAGTATGATCAATTGAATCTTGACGAAGATACGGTAGGCCTATTTCCTCAAGACGAGGCTTGTTAAAATAGGTAAAAATATTTCCGTACCACTCAACAGGATCAATTTCAGTTGGAAATAGTCCCGCCGATTCCAGAACACTTTTAACAAGCGTCATTGTTCTTTCAAATTTTTGACGATGTTGATCGTATTCCCTCTTTGTCATCGCCTCAAATGATTCTCTTTTTTGCCAAAATCGTATTTGCTTCATTCTGTGGCTTGGGGACCTGACGAAGACAAAAATCTCTGGCACAAAATATTCTCGGTTTTCTGCGTTCTTCCTTAAATATTTGACCCTGGCCTCACGTATCGGGTGATAGCTTTCCTTACAATTTTTAGAAACATTTTCATGCTTTTGAATTATGTTTTCTACATCATGATTAAGTTTATAAAAGAGCTGCAAAGAATACTCTTCGGGCAAAGAGTTAAGCAGTCCCTCTATTTTTTCCGAAAAGTAGTTTACCTCTGCCGGTGTTTTTAAACTAATATCGTTTCCGATAACTCTAAATCCCGAACCCAAAGACGCGTCATTAAAAACGACTAACTTGTCATCTAGGTGCCAAAGCCCAAGCATGTCTTTAATTTGATTTGCCATCAATTCTAACTCCTATTATTTTTTCTCGATTTGATTGCTCATTTCCGGCGGCAAAGAATCCCTTGGTTAAATGAAATCTGACCAGGTGGATAAGATAGTCATCCGGCTTTCCTCTTTTTCCAAAATATAAAATGCTCAGTAAGATGGCCGGTAAAACAATCACAAAAATAACAGACAACGAGGTACGGCCAAAAAACAAATTCATTATTGAAGCGAATATTAGAACGGCTAAAATGTCGGGGGCTTCCATGCCCCCAATTTTGATTTTAGCGTCCAGCTTCCTGTGGACAGTAGATTCTTTATACTCCATTACATCCCTGAAATACTTTGAAGCCAGCGAATTAGCATGGGTGCTAAGAACCCAACAATACTAGCCACTGCCACAAGCACCATTCTAGACTTTGCCTCTGCATCGCCCGTAGCCGCTAGTATCGCTGCGTACACAAGACCCAGGACGCTTACCGCAGGCAAGAGCACGTTTACAAGTCCCTTTGTTACGCCGCCCACCTTACTCTGAAAGTCGCCGCCTCCGTACTGCGCAAATGATAGTTCTGGCATAAAAAAAGTAATGCCAATATAGGCAATTACACCCAAAGCAATCCAAGATTGATTTTTTATCAAATACTACTCTTCCGTATGAAGTGCTAAAACTCGTGAATAGGGTCCTAGTTCCATAAAAATATAGGGACCTGCACTTTTAGAGCTTTTCCCCGAACCAATCGGCGAAGATCGAACAAATTTTCCTTCTTTTCTAAGGCTAACATCAACACGGTAGTGGACCGTTTCGCCATCCGACCCCGTTGGCCTTAAGAAAATGTATTTTTCATCGGGCATGGCATCGACTTTAAGTCGAAACTCGCCTTTGTCTTCGTGGTAGAAAGCTACCCCCGCCGGAAATTTTCGGCCTGTTTCTTTATCAATCCATTCAAGATCTAATTTTTTATTTTTTACTCTGTTTTCCATATTTAATTTTCCTTCCTAGAATCTAGTTTGTTGTTGGTTTTGCTCTGCTTTATGCAGATTTAATTTTTAAAAGTTCTTCTCTCATTAAACTCAGCGCCTTAGCGTGGGTCACTTTTACGTCGTAAAGTTCCATGCCAAGTATTTGAGCAATATGTTTTAGCCCCATTCCTAGCCAATATTTTAAATATACGATGGCCCTCTCGTCCGCTGGCAATTTCATCGCTATTTGTTTAACCTCCAATTTTTCTTCTTCGTTCAACGGAAAACTCCATGTCTTCTGTCTTGCTATTTTCACGTGCAGTTACCTTTCATCCTAAAAAGTGAATTCGCATAAATTTAAGTTCATTTTGTCGTTTGATTTCATCAATCTTGCGATCATCAATTTCAATGCTGAATAGTCTTTTCCAAAAACTATTCTTTAGTTCTTTTCCCATTGGAATTTTCAAGTTCTGATTTGTATTTTCAAGCGCAGTCTTTTTCATCTTGTTCCGCCTCCTCTTTGCTATTGATTTCATTTTCATTATAGGAAATCATTTCCTTTGCTTCCCTCAATGCCTTCAAGTTCTCTATTTCTGGATCACTCCAGTAGTCTTCAAAATAAAAACATCCTGAGCAGTGCGAAAAGGTTCGCAGCACTTCTAAATTCCCCCCGCAACGCGGGCATCTTTTTCTAATTGCCATAATTGGCCCCCTTCGAAAGGACGCTTGATTGAATGTCCTTTCACCAATTACTAATGCAAAAAATAGTGGCCTTTATGCCAGCTAGGTAACATATTGGAATGAGAAATAAATTTGATTTGATGTAAATTTTGCCTAGTGGAGCAGAGTTCGTTTTTGCGGAGTTCGAGTTCGCTCGTAATTTAAAGAAATGCGCTGATCCGGATCAAACTAATAAATTTTTCTTTCGCCAATTAAAAAAATAAAGAATCTAATAAGTCTAGATTGATTTTACATTTGCTAAAATTGGAATATGTAGGCATCAAAAAAAATATTTATCCCAGTCGAAATCGAACACAAGTTTTGAAGTAAGTATCCATAAGCTATCGAAGGCATTTCCAGTAGCGAAAATGGATCTGTTCAAGATACGATCTTTTGAACACGATTGGCATGGTCCCCTCTATGCTAAAGATTTGATTATTTTGGTCAACTTCAAATCCTAAGCTGGTTTGCCATCTTGACCCATCGGGTTTCATTCGAACTGGACCTTTGTTCTTGTTGAATCATATTATTCAAACCGAAAATCTCACAAATCCATTACGTCCCCTTATATCACTCCGTCTGTGTAATTTAGTTGAAGCTGAACTAGAGCCATTTACAGAATTTTTAAATACCGTGAAAAAGTACCAAGACAGAATCGAAGTCTATATCCGTTCTCGACTAACCACGGCCGTGTCTGAAGGAATTAATAATAAAATAAAGGTGCTTAAAAGAGTTGGTTATACCTACACTAACGAAATATCGTTTAAAAATAAGATCTTACAGCGCTGTGGTCTGCTAAACTCTAGAAACATCAGCACGAACCATTGGTATTGGCACGTAACCTAACCCCACGATCTGATATAGAGGGGGACTCAATTCGGTGTACATTATTTAGTGTACATTATTTTGACGGTGACCCAAATTGGCTGAAAATGGTAAATGATGTACATTTTATTACTTTCTAATCAAATAATTTGAAGGTTTGCACTGGAATAGATCCTGCTTATCGATTTTCTGTTCAATCAACTTCTATTAAATATTGGGAAATTAGTCCGCAATATTTGGAATTGATAAAAAGGATTAATATGAGACTTATTTTTTCATTTACGATTTCTATTTTATTGGTGTTTTCTAGCGCCGTATTTGCGCAAACAGAACTAACTCCAGCCCAAGCCGAAGCTAATGTAAAGCTTCGAAAATTAAAGGAAGGAATAGACCTTGTAGCTTCTCTTCAGGGAAAGATCGACCTCGCAAAAAAAGAGCAATCAATTAAGCGAGGGCAAGAGGACATATATAAGTTCGTAATTTCTTCCGCGGAAGTCGCTGGTATGTCATCTCTTTTTTCAATAATAGGAACTGGCTTTTACGCTGTGAGTATTTATGGAGCGAAAAGTGGTATTTACTGGGACTTCGTAATTTCTACTCCACAACAGTTGGCTTGGCATATGAAAATACTAAAGCGATGGTTCTTCGGTAGTGTCGCAGTTGTGGCTATTTCCGCAGGCGGGAGCAAGCTAGCTTCATTTCAGATCAACGCCAATGCTGAGCAAATTGCAGATTTAGAAGCAAAAATTGCTAATTTGAATGCAAGTTTGCAACAGGCGATCGCTGTTAATTCTATGATTGCAACCGCTCCCTAACAATTTGAGGAGTTAATATGGATGGCGTCGTTAAAAGACTAAGTAAATTAGTTTTTATCTTTAGTATCTTGCTAGCTTTTTCGGCCCATGCTCAGTCCGATGATAGTCGCGAACTTGTCGAGCAAGAACTTGAAAAAAATAGAATTGAAAATTATAGTTTCGATTACACCCTAAACTTGTGTCGATATGAAAAGAATGTACTTGGATATTTAGATCATAGATTGAAAGTATCCCTTGCAAGACAAAAAATAATGGCCGAGGGATTTAAAGCGTCCGTTTGGACGCTTGATCCACTTGCCGTTTTTAAACCGACCTGGCAAACAAAGATATTTTTAACCAGTCCAGGTTTTAAAAAAGCAGTCGAGATTTGCTTTCCCAACGACTCTTTTTCACAAGCAATTTTCAAATGGAATTTAGCAGCTGCGGATGTGGACGGACACCTTGTTGGTCTAGGAGCGTTTGTTTTAAGTGGGTTTACTCTAAAATGGATCCAGGCGAGTGCATGGGCTGTTCGCTATGCGAGTGCTTTTAAAACTTTACGCTATTTAACGTATGCGGCAGGCACCTTTGTCGTTGGTGGGGTAGCTTATCAAGAAATGGAAAAATTTATTCGAAATTACCGAGATTCCAATCCTAAATCTTTAGGGGAAACTCTAGAGCAAACGGGTAAGTCGGCAATAGATAGCGCTTGTGAACTCGTAGTAATAAGATCTCGAGAGTTAGATCAAGAATTAAAAAATCCCAACATACAACCAGATCGAAAGAAAGCCTTGTTAGACTACCAGTTGGGTCTTGGGAAACTATGCCAAAAACAGGTGATGATTCCTTAGATTCCGGACTAACGGCGGGGTTTCTTGTTATTTAAATATTTCCAACTAGTTTAGAACTCCTGCAAATCAATAAGTTATTCTTTGGAAAATTTCCCGATAAAAATATAACATCCTGGTGTCTTCCGGTTTATGTTGAACCTTTAATAACCTACAAAAATGGAATTTGAATATGAATACACTCGCAACGCTTCTATTATTTTAGGTCTTTCGGCGCCTGTACACTGAAGGCAGAATCTCCGATCGCAAAAATATAGTCGTCCTTGATATTAAAGTATTTTCTCAAACATAAAATACCAGTAGCCATCATTCGCTCAGACGCCACTGATTCACACCAGCCTATGGAATAAAATAAAGCATGGCGATCAACGTCCTTTATTAAAAGATCCGGTACCAATTCCGATGACTCGGTATTGATCTTACTTAGCCAAAGCAGTTCACTTCTGCCTAGGTACTTGAAATAAAACGGCACGTCCCCTCTACTTAGCTGACATAGTTCCGATTTCAAAATATTTTCTTCGTTGCTTTCCAGAATTGATTTATATTCAGAGGTGTTTCGAATAATGACCCGTATTGGATGACTATCTAATTTTAGCGAACTAAAAATTTCATCAATCTGATTCTTTTTATCAATTACAAAGCTGAACATATCCATATAACCATCAATGATTTCCTGTTTCTGTTCTAAGGTATGCTCCGATTTGTTATTTGCAAAAACACCAATTCCGGACAGTTCGTACCCAATATGTTTAAATGGCAAAAGCAGCGTTTCACTTGGCAAAATCAGCCGGGTAAACACGACTTCCGCATCGACGACTTGAAAATGACTTTCCGTTTTTATCAAGTTCTGCTTATGCAAGTCTCTGATTCCAAAAATATAGCAATAGGCAATTAGTGCGCCAAACGCGTAAAAGTGTTCGTTAGTAATAGCGCCAGACCACTCAACTACTTCTTTTGATCTACCTCGCCATTTTCCAAGTATTTCAATATCGAGATTAAACAAATAGTTTGAAAGCGTCTTGTAAGGATCGCGCGATTTGAATTCAAAAATATTTTTAAGGGGACTTGTTTGGCCAAAAAATAACCATTCCCAGTAAACCGATCTGGGTTTATCAAAATAAAAACAAGGCAAAGCGTCCGTGCCTTGCTGAACTCTTTTTACCTGTTGTCCGAAATTATGCGTATCTGCTAAAAACACGAGTCCTATCCCGCTGAACTGAGTCCAGCATTGTGACTTTCAGCTTCCGCTTCTAAAGCCTCTAGGTCGATGTAAACAATTTCCATATACCCTCCCTTTATTGGGTTAATTCCCTTATTGGACGAACTCCGAAGCCATTTGATTTTCAAAATCAAATTCGACTTCAGAAAGTGCATCTTTTGGGATTATTTTTACTTTTAATTCGCGAGCCCGGTTTTTGACTGCCTCATCGTCGTACATTCCTGTAACAAGAAAGCTCTCAAACTTAAGACCATGCCTGTCGATTAGGTCCAGGCCATTTGATTTTGACTTTAAATCGTAATCCATCAAGAACAGACGTGATGAAAAAATGTCTTTTTCATTCTTTTGCAACCATAGATCAAGTTCATTGTCGGAGTATAAGTGAACTAGCTTTAGCGTATGAACATCATCTTGGAGGATATGCTCCCACATTTTATGAATAAGCTCATCGTCGTCCACAATTATTAACTCTTGGCCAGGAAACAGTTTGATTCGTCGACCTTGGCTCGGCATGTTCACGCGTTTTTCAGGAGTTAAAGGAACCTTCAAAGTAATTGTCGTCCCAATACTTTCCTCTGAAACAATTTCTACTTTGCCGTTTAGCGACTCCAAAATATTTTTGACATGAAAGAGTCCAAGGCCACTGCCATTTGTCTTTCCAAAGGTGGCGCCCTCGTTCATTAACTTGGGAATGATATCTTTAGGAATACCTTTGCCTGAATCTTTGATCAGGATCAAAATGCTTCCCTCATCCCTCGACAGACTTAATTCTATTTGGCCTTCTCCAGCAATAGCTTCAATAGAGTTTGTAACTAAATTTAGCAATGCCAAGGTCATTTGAGTGCCTGATCCCGCTACTACCAATTTTGGCCCAACACGATTTACAAAATTTATATCTATAGACGTCGTGAAATCCACACTAAGCTCATTTCGTTTTTGTTCTACAATCTGGTTGATAATTTGAACTAGTTCGAATTCATCATCCTGCTTTGGTTCGCCAGTTGCGTTTGAATTGATTAAATTTTTTGAAATTGAAGAGATTTGATCAACGATTTTCTTAAGAGCTTCTTTATCCAATTCACCGTTTCCATTTGATTTATTTAGGCAAAGTGACAGTGCGCTAAGAGAGCCATTCAAGGCATGACTTACTTGTTTTGCCATTTCGATTTGGCCTTCTAAAAACTTTTTTTGAGAAACTTCAGATTCAAGTTCATTTATTCGTTGGAAAAGTCGCTCCAGCGAAGAATCAAGTTTCTTAAGTTCGTCAATTTTCACATCCTCAAATAAAAGCCCATTTTTTGCAGTATGGGACAAATTACTTTGTGCTTGAGTTAGCGTTTCAATTCGATTTTCAAGTGGCTTTGCAATTTCATTTGCTGCTCTCGAAAGACTCTTTTTTAAACTTAAAAATACCAAAACAAAAAATCCGGCAAATACTGAGATCAGGGTGAGCAACCGATATAGTGGGCTTATAAGATCCGTTTCGATTTCAAGTTTCATCACTTGACCGTTTGGTAAAACTTCAGAATATGAGTCAAATGACGAGAAATCAAAGTTTGTCAAAGGGCCAGCATGTGCCCAATGTCGCTCATCTAAATAAAGATCTGCGCGAACGGGAAACTCTTGGGTTTTCGACCACGTATCAACTATTCGATTCAATTCCCCATCAAGATTGAACGTATTTTGATTAGTCACCTGCGCAACTATTATTTCCTTTAAATGTGAAACGATAAATTGTTTTGATTGTTCCTTAGTGTGTATGCTCCAAACTAAGGCATATATCACAATCCCTGCGATGGCCGCCACTAAGCTTAGTGTAAGAATGGTTTTTACTTTTTGGTGAATCAGTATTGATAACTTCAATTTGACCTCATCAAAATCGTTTCAAAAGGCATCGTGTGAAATCCAAGCGGATGGGCTGGAATCGTTTCTACTTTATCACTCCATAGTCCCGAAGCCGGAGTGCCAAAGTAAAGCGGGATATTTGTGTAATGCGCGAGAATCGATTTTTGAATCTTTTGATACATTCTAGCTCTTTTTTCCTGACTAAACTCTTTGGCAGAGCTAGCAATCATTTCATCAATTTTTGGATCATCGACATGAAAATAATTTGATTCGTATTTTCCTTTAAAATACGTCAGCACTGAATAGCCATCTGGATAATCTGTCCCTTTTCGACTGACCGTAGCCTCAGCGGTTTTTGAAAACATTCTTGTGAGTTTTTCGCCGCGAGAAATTTCTTTCAGAACTACTTCGATTTTATCGGTTGTCCATTTTTCTTTAAGATACTCAGCCAGTTTCTTATCAAATTCAGATCCAGCCAAATAGTCCAATACAAACGAAACCCTTTTGCCGTCGTAGGGTTTATGGTTTTGCTCTAGTATTGGTTTTTCTAAAATCCCCCCATAAAATCCATTTGGAATTAGACCAAATGCTGGAATCAACTTTTGATCACCCAAAGTTTTTACAAGATGCTTTTGGTCGATTTTGTAATAAAGCTCTCGTCTAACTTCAAACGGTACAAATTTGGGATTTAGAATAACAAACGATTCATAAGTTAACTCAGTCGGACTTGATACCCAGCCAATTTTCTTAAGTTTCGCAGTCGAATCAGCATCAACTTTGTCAGTGTCTAAAGAATCCGTCTGATCAGTCATCGCTAGGCTGATAGGACTCTCTTTCGTAGCAAAAAATGAGATTAAAAGCGGAGGACGTGCGCTATCTATGCTATCTTTGCGCCATTTCTCTAGCGTGAACTTTGAGATTTCAGTTTTTTTAAGTTTATAGGGTCCACTAAATCCACCTAGTACCGACAGATTTGGATTTGATTTAAAATCCTCTATGTCCAGGATAGCACAATCAACAACGGCCAGTTGTTTTAAAAATAGCGCCGATGGATGAGACAATGCAATTTGAACTTCAGATTCATTTTTTACTTTCACTCCAAATTTTTTTAGATCCCAGGATTTTTTAAACTCATCAGAACCGGAAATCACATCGATATCGGCAGCCATCGACGAGCCCAAATAAAAGAGACGAGCTAGACTCATTTGAACATGAGTAGCCGTGATTTTCTTTCCGTTAGAGAAATTTAAGTTTTTAAGCTTGATGGTATAGCTTAAATGATCTTCGGATTCATGCCAAGACTCAGCTAAATCCGTAAGCACATCTCCGTTTTGATTGTATCTAAAAAGTCCCCGATGAAGCTGCATAGCGATCATCATAGAAAACGCGTCTTCCATTTTCTGAGGATCAATTTGTAAATTTACATCAGGCAAATGAATATTTAAAGTCATGTTTTCCTTTCTCTCTTTAGTACAAGCTAACATCGCGATGGTTGTCGCCCCTAAAATGACAATTTTAAAGTGCCGGGCGATCACTTAAAACCCCAAATTTGTTCTTACTACTTAGTACCACTAATCCAATTCCAATACTTATAGCTACTGCTGCTCGAAGCAATGTTTCTGTTTCAAGCGATACAATTTTTGACCAGGCTCCCACTAAAATTTCACCAACAGATAAAATTATAACCATGATTGCAAATCGAGCACTTGAAACGGCGCCAATTGCTGAAACCGGAGTGTCAGCCTGGATGTGCCCAGATATTCGATGTAAAATAATCCAGTAGGATATGTCTTTAATAAACATAACTACAAGGGTTTCAACATTTGGTCCCGGGATTTGCCCCAGAAGTAAAAAAGAGCCGCCAAGCACGAACCAAAACGGAATAGAGCTAAATTTCTTAGCAAATGATCTCTCCATAAACCCAGCAATCCAAACTGATAAACCATAGCTTGTAAGAAACAATGCATTCCAAACGGCGCTATCTCCGGCGACACGAGCAAAGAATGAAATCAAACCGCCGACAGAAACAGCAAGACCAATATCAAGGATCGCCGCACGTTTGTTAAAGTTGAAATGCTCTTTAAATTTTGTACTCCATGAAATATTTCCGGGATTTGATTGATTTATTTTCTCTTCGTCGGGCATAAAATAAACGATCAGTCCGTTAACTAGAAACGTTGCAAAATCAATAAGGATTGCTACCTTAAGTGAAAGATACTGTATAAGTACTAAACCAATTAGCCCCGCAAATAGTGTGGCGCCCTGACTCGCTTTCATTTGCCAAATGGCGTGCTTGGCGTTGGAATCATAACTGCCGTCACTCAATAATTTTGATATTTTAACTCGGCTCCCGGTTTGAAAATTTACTAACACTGCTCGAAAGACACATAGGCCCAAAAATAATATGTAGTTCGTCTGAGTTTCATTCCATGTCCAAAGAAGCAGGAGAGATACAATACCGGCAAGGACTTCAAGAACAACCACCGTTTTCTTAGCACTGAACTGATCGGCTAAATGTCCCCACGCCCCTAGAATAAAAACAGGTATAAAACGTTGTAGCCCCAAAATTAAACTTATCTGCGCAAGATCAAAACCCGCTTTAGGCATAAACGCCAAGAGACACAGATTAAACGCAAGGCTCCCCATCGAAGACAAAAACTGACCTAAATAAAAAAGAAATGCCTTATTAATCACTAGATTGACCTTTCAAAAATTTGATTTTCTGTAAGGCCAAGGTTTTTCTTCATTTCAAAGTATCGCGTTTTTCCAATTCCTAGTAATGAGATTAGCTTTTTATTGTCGCCGTTTAAAATTTGTAATGCTCTCTTCAGATAGTTTTTCTCGACCCAGTTTATTCCTAAGTTAAATGTATCGGCGGAAATCTCGCCCTCAGAGTTTGGAAATAGATCGTTCGGAATACCTACTTCACTAGGAGGCGACGGCTGACTTTGCAAGCTCAAATGGTCCGGCTTAATCCATGTTAACGAGTCACTTTTGGTATGGATACAGGCACGTTCAATCACATTATCAAGCTCGCGAATATTGCCACGCCAAATGTGGTTATCTAATTTTTCTTTCGCTTCGGTGGTAAGCTTTGCTAGTGGATGATACTTTTTTATAAACGCCTCAGCCAAAACCGCAATGTCTTCTTTCTTTTCTCTAAGCGGCGTTGTGTAGAGCATGATCTTATTTAAACGATAAAATAGGTCTTCTCTAAATTTTCCTTCGTTGACCATTTTTTCTAAATTACGATTGGTCGCAGCGATTATCCTGACATCAACGGCGATTTCTTTTTCTGATCCGACCGGAGTTATCACTTTTTCCTGCAACACCCTAAGCAAACGAACCTGCGCAGATAAACTCAGTTCGCCGATTTCATCTAAGAAAAGATCGCCTTTGTTTGCCGCTAAAAATAAACCCTGATTGTTTTCCGTAGCGCCAGTGAAGGAGCCTTTTTTGTGTCCAAAGAGAGTACTTTCAATAAGATTTTCAGGAATGGCGCCGCAGTTAACCGCAACAAAAGGCCTTTTGATATTTCCCTCTTGCAAATGAAAGGTTCTAGCAATCAGCTCTTTTCCCGTACCAGCTTCACCCTGAATCAAGACTGTTACGTTTGTGCCCTTGTATTTAGCGATTTCCGATTTTAGTTTCAAGGTGGCTACTGAGTTTCCAAGAATCTGATAATGCGAAGATTCTTTTGCCGCCGCAACTTTTGCTAAATCTGACGTTTCTTGTTTTATGGCCGACATTTTTAAACAATTAGAGATCCTAAATTTTAAACTAGCCACTAGTTCTGGCGAATTCTTAACGACATAGTCGTCGGCTCCAGATTTCATCATATTAACGATTACTGACGGATCGCTTTCACTTGTTAGCACAATAACCGGAAAATCTTTACTTCGCTGTTTTACTGCCCTGAGCACGTCAAGACCGGACACTTCGGGCATGTTCAAATCAACGATCATTAAATCAGGACGAGCTTGCCCAAGAAGGCGAAAAGCCAATCCAGCCTCATTAGCTGTGATTACCTTATACTCTTCAGCCAAAGCATCCTTGAGCTGATCCAGGTGATTTTGGTCATCATCTAAAAGCAAAAGTGTTTTCATCTACGCCCCCTGACGTAAGATAATATAGCGAGAATAGTGCCAAAATCCGAACCCCGGAGCTAAAACATTGAATTTACTTTTAAATCGAATCTTATCGTAGAATTACGACATTTCTGTAGAAGGATCTCGAAGTTCGCAGAGCCGAACTCATCGTGAATTTTTTATAAGAAATGTATTGATATTTGATATTTGCCTATCGAGCAGACACTCAAACATGAATCCACGCGCGTGCAACCGTTGTAAAAACTGCTGTCCAATCTATCTACGATAGACGATTTTTTGAGATTGTAGTATCGCTGCTATTTCAAATGATCATCTATAAAATTAGAAGTTTGTTTATACTTTGATTGAGGAGTTCCAATGTTTACAACTACAAAATTTTATTCTTCTCTGGTGGCAGTTCTGTTTTTATTAGGGTGCTCTTCGAACAGCGGAGGAGGCCAAAAACCGGAAAATCCAGGGCCTAACCTTTCTGAAAATATGAAGACAAAGGAGACTACGGACAACATTAGTCCTGTTTCAGACAGAACTCCAGCAGAAGAAATATCCAATATTAACAGGCCGAATGCTGAAGATTTTAATATACTCAAAGGAATGGCCTCAACGCAGCTAAAAATTGCCAACCAATTTTTGGATCAAGCTGACAAACTTTCTTTGACTCTATATGAAACTGGTAATGAAATTTCTGCTGAGCAGTGCGCTCAACTTGAACAAGCTGTTTCAAAAAATTATCAATTTCATTCTTATGAGCGCCATTCAAGCGACAAGGGATTTCACAATGTAAACGGCGTTAAATTGTGTCCCACTGATTCAGTTAGAAATGGATTTTACATCGACTCCAAAAATGCAACAACTAGGGTTTCTAACAAGCCGGTAGTAAACTCAGCCGGTGTCCTAGCAACCAAAGTACTTACAGTTTCATATTTGCCAATGTTTGACGGTATTTACACTACTATGTCTGAACAGTATTTACTTGATTCAAAGAACCGAATTGTTGAACACACACAGTTTAGATCACTGTCAAAAGACGGCAGCGAATCCTGGAGTTTAGTCGCTTCTACTACGAAGGAAGGGCATTTAATTGGTCGTGTATACAAAACTCGCTCCGATATGAAAGCACCTTATATTTGGAAAGGAGCAAGTACTTTTGTTTCAAACGATGGGTCGGTAAGACTTGGTATGCGTGTATATCAAAACGACGGAAAGGGAGTCGAGGCGGTTAAATTCAGTCTGGGACTACCTTACAATATAACATGGTCGAACTTTGAATTATCGCCATTAGCTCGCCTAGGTGGCTTCTATAAAATAGGCAATGAAATCATCAATTGGCCAAAATCTCAGTTAATTTATGATTGGAACAAGAAGGGTTCTGAAGAATGTGGTTACGGTTACATTGGCTATAATAATAATGGTGGAACTATACGGGAGTTTGGCAATATTCGTTGCGAGGAAAGCCTAGATCTCAACAAAACAAATCACTAGAAATCTAATCAAATTTTTGTAGATATTCTGGAGTTAAAATGAAACAGTATCTTTCAATTTTATTTTTGTTTTTAATATCTGCAAAAAGTATTGCTGGAATAAACCCAGAAATTACCGCTTTCCTAACGGCCTTTCCAGACAAAATGATTTGTACGGGTACCGAAGTAAATCATTTTACCCAAATCCGAAAATTGATGAACCAGAAAATGATCATTGAAATTAACTCCCACCCGCGCTGAGCGCGGGCCGATTCTGGAAGTAAGTTAAATTTAGTTTAAAAATCAACCTATGGTTATAGGTATTCTAAGGATAAATTTTTTTCAAAAATTTGTTAGATGATCAATTATTTCTTTAAAATTAAAGCTGTTAAAATTATCTCCATTTCACCAGAAGAAAA
>JAEUWH010000032.1 GCA_016785955.1 Pseudobdellovibrionaceae bacterium
GCCTCTCAAGTGGATCGCCAGCTTGAGCTAGAAATTAAATCAGTTCTATTAAAAGGACCTGTAGGGGCAGTCGTTCGCTCGGTTTTAGATATATATGGAACAAAAGTAAAAAAGAACCCGACACCAAAACAATTAAAATCAACACGTTGTGTTCAGTTCTATGGTGCGAATTGATTTACATATAATTTTATAAAAAAGAATTGGGATAATCCTCGTCATTTCGATTTTGGCTCAGTTTAAATTTGGCAACGCCTGACGATTTAATCTTAAGACCTATAATTGCGGATTCAAGCCGGTCTTTCAAGGACTCTGGTAAATCGTATTTCCAAAAGGTTTCATTCTGGGACTCAAAGAACTGAACGCTGTGGTTTAAAATTTTTCTTTTTTTGAGGTTCACGTTAAAATTCGGTGGCACATGTGATTTGAGTTTCAGGGGGTATAAATATAAGACCAGAAGTTAAAACTCAAGGGCATCAGGCAAATTAAATCTTAGTCGGCGGCCTTCGAAATCAAATTCGATTTCACAAGATTTGAGGGCGATCGCATTGGGTCTATACGGAGTGTCGGATCCATACTTGGTATCCCCAATAATAGGAGCGCCGATCTTTGCCAGCTGCGCACGAATTTGGTGTGTGCGTCCGGTGAGTAAATTGATTTTTATCCACAGGGTTTTTGGCGAAAGGCGCTTCTGTTCCATAACTTCCAGCACGCATTCGTCCCAGCCTTCTTGGTGTTCTGTTGAGAGTTTTTTTGGTGTTCCCGGAGCTGGATCCATATAATGGACCAGACGTTTTTGAATATCAACCACTGGGCTGACCAGCGCTACGTACTTTTTCTGAATCGTACGAGCAATCAATTGCATGTTAAAATCTTTCACAAAAGATTTACGTTTCGCATAAACGATCAATCCTGAGGTCAGCGTATCCAACCGATGCGTAATGTACAACGGGGTTTTAATCGCTAAACCAGTTTGGGTCATGGCATCCTCTAGAGTGTTATCGACCGAAGGATGGCTGGGCAAGCCCGCGGGTTTGTTCAGGATCAGGAACGTATCGTTTTCAAATACGATCAATGCACGCCAAGGGTGATCGGAAGGAAATCGTCGGGGTTGTGTATGGACACGCAAAGTTGTTGTTTCAAATAGCCATTTATCTTTAGTGGCGCGGTAACTATTAACATAGATCGCGCCCAATTTTAAAAGCAATTTAAACCGCTCATGGCTAATGCCGAGTTCATCTTCGATAAACTCACTCAGTAAAACGACCTGGGTATTGGTTATATGCCGAACGCCATCGTCTTTTGTGGATTGCATGGGCCCAGTTTTACAATTCGTAAGGGTTCGAGTCTATCAAAGTTACTAAGACCATGAATTTTTCTCACGATCCTTGAAAACTATGTTATACTGATCGTCATGGGTGATCGAGATAAAACAGACAAGCCTAAACGCTATCCTCCCGAGGGAGTGACGCTCGAGATGATGGTCACGGCATTGTACGAAAACTATGGCTGGCAACGCCTCAGTGAAAAAATCAATGTCAATTGCTTCAAAGAAAATCCCAGCATCAAATCCAGCTTAAAATTCTTAAGAAAGACGCCCTGGGCGCGCACGAAAGTAGAGCAGCTTTATATCTGGCGCGCCAAGACCGGCTGGGACCCACGCGATAACGCGAAATAAAAAATTAATTTTGGGTCCCTTGGCACGATCATATGATTATGAATTTATTTAGTTCTTACTTTTCAATTCGGAACGGAACGCCCGTCGCAGATGAGCGGCCAACTAACAAATCTCCAAAAAAACTACGCTTTTCATAACGTACCGTAAGATAGTTTCACCCACATTAGGATCCTGTACAAAATGAAAATGCATAGAGTTCATTTGAGCTTAAGGTATATGCTATCGGCGATTGTCATGGGAATGTAAAATTTAGATCTCGGCGGGCTAAAAACGATTTTGGCTGTGTGTTGCGCAATTTCTATGTGCTTGGGAACTCGGGTTTTGTTTTAGTCAGGAATAGAATTCTTAAGGTTATCCCGGACCGGTTTGATCGATAGTGATGTCCTCATTGCAATTTCGGATGTATCCTTTTGCGGATTTATCTATTAAATTTTTGATTGCGATATCGGAATCCTCAAGATCTGGACTTAAAATTTTAGGCGTCAATGTAATTTGAATTTCCGTAAGTACGCTTTTCTTACAAACAATAATGAAATTTTTGCTGGCACCGTCACCAAAAGCGATATCAAGGGACTTAAGCAGCTCGGATTTTTTTAACTGAGGTGTTTTGATATGATCTCTGATAAGCGCTGCCGTCGATGACTCGTTGAAGTTTTTCAAAAGTTTGATCGCACGAGCAAAATATTTTGTCGTATCCAAATCTTGGCACGTTCCATGTTTGTGCCATTCGTGCCTTTCCAAGCATGAGCCAGCGGCTTTACTAGGCATTACCGTTTCTAGTTCTTTCTCTATGCTGTGGTCTGCGATCGTCACTTCTGGATAAAGGCAAAAGTCATTCTTAGGGCTTTTAACTTCATTACAAAATCCGTAGTTTTGACCACACGAGTTCCTATTTGGCCACAAACCATGAAGGGTAAAGTTTTTTGCTTGGTAAGCGTCATCAGTTAGGAACTGAGCCAGTCTACACTCGGGTTTGCCGGGCTTACCTTCGCAAAATGCGGGTTGCCAGCTCATGGCTAGGACGACGGAGTCGGCATCGCTTTTGATATTACACCCGGCTTTACTGGCGCTGCCCGGTGAGGCGTTGGAAGTGGGGCGTTCTGCAGGAATGCCGACGGCTTTTCCCGTGGATGATTGTGGCAGGCCAGAATTACAAACCGCACTTGTAATTCCCTTTGCCGCTTTAAATGAATTTAGGCTTTCTATGTAGTTTAGAGAACCATCGGCATTATATACTTTGTATGACTCTTCAAAGTTCAATTTAATTTCTTTTTCATTTTTAAGACCGTACGCCGTTCCATCGGGTTTAAAATAGAATTTCGAGTAACTGGAGAAGGGCTTAGCTTTTAGTCCAGCACATTCATTAGCCACGTCCATTTTTACAGAGTTATCAGAGGTTGAAGTCTGTTCTTGTGTTGGGTTTCTTGAGGCCACATTGTGTGTCGAGTAAGTCGTGCATGAAATCATAGTGGCAATAACAGAACCTACGACAATATAATAAAATGTATTCTTCAATGACGACTCCTTAGCAATGATTACCTAACGATGATTTCTTAGGATACGATGGTTAGGACACGATGGTATAGAAATAGGATCTCAATACTCATTTTGAAATCATAGGAAAATAGAGTATGCAGGACAATTTCCGACTAAAAGAACAGGTCTTGCTCTTACATGATTTTAGATGGAATATATGACTTCGACGCAGGTGTCTCCTCGTTGTCGAATATCTTTGATCTTAAATGCCGTGTCTGTTTTTCGAGAAAAAAGTTTTTTACCGTTGTTTAGGAATACAGATATTGTTTGAATGTGCATCTCGTCTAACAAACCATGATCGTGAAACTGTCCTGCTAAATCTCCACCACCCATAATCCAAATATTTTTTCCCTTGGCTAGATTTTTGAGATCTTGATGTTGAGGCGGAATCTGGCCCTTCACGAAGCGAACGTCGGCTCCGTTCATGACTTTAAAATTTCTATGGGTGAAGATGAGGCAGGGAACTTTGTAAGTCCACTCTTTAGAATTGTCCAAGAGCCATTGATAGGTAGCCGCGCCCATAGCAATGGCGCCAACTGTTTCCAAAAATTTATCAATAAAACTGATATCGGTTGGGCCATGTTTAAAAAGCCATTCTAGTGAATCGTTTTGGTCAGCAATAAATCCATCTAAACTGGCAGCAGCGAAATAAATTGTTTTCATAGTGTTCCGATTCATCATAAAGGCAGTATAAGCTTGATGCTCGTCCCGCGGGTTTATCCAGTTCTATCTGTTCTGATGTTCAATCATACTTTAACCAACCTTGTAGGCAAAGCAAGTCGTTTGAAACTTCTCAGCAGAAAGCCTTTCAATTCTCCCCTTAGCTTCAGGTGACTGAGCAGCGCTCGTCGTAATAGTCATGGGGGGGGAATACATTTTCCGCTTCTGACTTTATGCCAGGGCATCGATCAGACCATTTAGACGTCCTAATATTTTGTGAAAAGTTGAGGTCTGCTTTGGTTGGTAATGACAGGTTGATCAGGACATTAGTAAGGACAACTGACTGTTGAATAGGGTTATGGAGAATTTCAATTGGCTTAGGACTAAGTTCTGGTGTTTCCATTGAGAGATATCCGTTCTGATCATCAGTCTAGCACTGATTGAACCTAGATTGAAAGTTTGAGCCAGTGCTGATAAAATTTATTATGTTGTCATGTCTATAGCAGGGAGGCGTCTAGATGATTTCTTTGAGAAAAATTGCCGGTATCACTTTTATTCTTAGTGCGTGTTCTTTTAAAGAAAGCGCGGCTACATCGCCAAGTGAATATATTAATTATATTAGAGGCAACAACTTTCGGTGTGTCTGGGTGGAAAAAATAGGAGGTAAGGAAACCGATACCATAAAAACTTTACCGATACGGGGTTGCTATAAACCTGATTCAACTTTGGGCGGCGCCAGCATGCCTACCCAAAATTTGCTTTGCCAAGGAACGATTGAATGCACAACTCCACAGGGTAAAGTTTTTTTTCCTGATACCAGCTGCCCAGGTGCTATGGCGGGCGGTAAAGTCCAGTGCGGTTCAGATGCTAAATCAGCCGGAAATCAGTTTAAAGGTGGTCTATATGACTGCTTGTTGGACTCGGCGTCGGGGCACAATTCGGTTGTTTACAATAGCTCTGGCACCGTAATAGAAACCAAACCAAAAATGCTTAAAGCTGGAGACACCAAATGAAAATATTCATCATCTCATTTTTGCTCGTGACAGGCTCAATGACCGCATCTGTAGCCGCTTCTGTGGCGGTTCATAAAATTGCTATTTATGGAGTTCTAAAAAGCTATGATAAAACCAATGCCGTGATAGAGCTTGAAACTGGCAGCAAGATGACTGTTCCAAAAGCAGCACTGGCAACACCTGTCGATGGCTTAATTACTGGCAAAGCCAAAGTGATCGCGACTCTTACCGTTGAAGAACTCACTCAGCTCAATCCAAAGTTAGAAGCGGAAATTTCTAAAAAGTAAATTGAGTGATCCGATTTTATTTCATAGAGTCTAATTGAAGAGTCAATACATCGAAGCGTTTGATGTGTGTCGTTCGTCTACTCGAATGAGATCCACACTTTTTTGTAATCTTTGCGGTCAACAACCCACGACGACCAAGTTATACTAAACTTTAGCGCTTTAAGAAAATTTTCAAGGACGACCGAGGTGTCGTCCAGTGACCATAAATCTTTTTCAGCATCTAGTGAATTTTTAGTTTTCAAACGATCATCTCACTTTGTGTACGTAAAACTTGTCAAATTTAACGACACACTTAATGACCAGATGGTCCTTCCGCTCCGATGCCAGTCTCAGAACGAATCTTTTGAGCGAGAAATCCTTGACGATCACGAGTCGCCTGGGGGCTGCGATCTAAAATCGAAACAATCCAAATCGTGAAAAATGCCATCGGCATCGAGAATAAAGCTGGTGAGCTGTAGGGAAACCACGCGCTGCCAGTTGGATTTCCTAATGTTGCTTCCCAAACGGACGGCGAGACGACCGTTAAAGCTGTGGCGATGATCAAACCTGTAAATCCACCGACAAGTGCCCCACGAGTGGTGCAGTCTTTCCAAAGCACAGACATAAACAACACCGGAAAATTTGCTGACGCCGCAACGGCAAAAGCGAGCGACACCATAAAAGCAATATTTTGCTTTTCAAATAAAATACCTAAAAGGACCGCGACCACGCCCAGAGCGATGGTGGTGATCTTTGAAACCTTAAGCTCTTTCGCTGAATCAGCTTGTCCTTTTTTAATTACAATCGAATAAAGATCGTGAGAAACCGCAGAGGCTCCGGATAAGGTCAAACCGGCGACGACGGCCAAGATCGTAGCGAAAGCAACGGCAGAGATAAAACCTAAGAATATGTTGCCACCCACAGCCGTGGCCAAGTGAACGGCGGCCATGTTGCCGCCACCAAGCAGTACGCCTTTAGCGTCGAGGAAGCTAGGATTGTTCGAAACTAAAACGATCGCGCCAAAGCCAATGATAAAGGTCAGAATGTAAAAGTAACCAATCCATGTGGTAGCCCAAAAAACAGATTTACGCGCTTCCTTTGCATCGGGTACTGTAAAGAATCGCATCAAAATGTGTGGCAGACCGGCAGTTCCAAACATCAATGCCATCCCAAACGAAAGGGTAGAGATAGGATCTTTAGCGAAATTTCCTGGGGACATTATAGATAATCCCTTGGCGGCGGCGTCACTGGCGACAAGGCCGGCTTTTGACGCGAGTTCGGTTTTAATACGAACGGCTTCTGCGAACAGAGTTTCAGGTGAAAATCCATAATTATATAAAACCATGAATGCCATGAACGAAGCTCCTGCTAAAAGTAGGCAGGCTTTGATGATTTGCACCCACGTCGTAGCGGTCATCCCGCCGAACAAAACATAAATCATCATCAAGATACCGACGGAAACAACCGCGATCCAATACTCTAAACCAAAAAGAAGTTTGATCAGCTGCCCGGCTCCAACCATTTGCGCGATGAGATAAAATGCAACAACGACTAATGTACCGGCCGCCGCAAATGAACGAATTGGCCCTTGTTTAAATCTGTATGCGGCGACATCTGCGAACGTAAACTTACCTAAATTTCTTAAACGTTCGGCCATCAGAAATGTTAATATTGGCCAGCCGACTAAGAAACCGATGGAGTATATAAGGCCATCATAGCCATTTGCCATAACGGCTGCCGAGATTCCAAGAAACGAAGCCGCGGACATAAAATCGCCGGCAATAGCGAGCCCGTTTTGAAAGCCGGTGATGCCGCCGCCGCCGGTGTAAAAGTCAGCCGCCGATTTAGTTTTCTGAGCGGCCCATTTAGTTATCCACAAAGTCAGCATAACAAAAATCGCAAACATGGAAATGGCGGTCCAATTGGTGGGCTGTTGTTGAAGCTCTCCCAGGTCGCCACCGGCTGCAAAAACGATATCTGACGCAAATAAGGAGCAGAACAAAATAAGGTTTTTCATTAGGTATTCTCCTTAATGATTTCGGCCGTCAGGCGATCAAATTCATTATTAGCTCGGCGGACATAAATCCCTGTAACGATGATCGTAAAAAGAATAACGCCGATCCCAAATGGAATGCTCAGGGTTGTGACCCCTTGGCCGATGGGTTGGGCCAAAAATTCTTTGTTAAAGGCCACCAAACAAATATAGCCATAGTAAACGAGCAACATCGCCGCCGTCAGGGTCCATCCAAAACGAGATCGTTTTGTGACGAGTTCTTTGTATTTAGGGCTATGGGCAATTTGATGTGCTTTATTTTCTTTCATAGATAATATAGTGGCATAATTGAAGGTAAGTTCAAGGAAAGATAAAGTGATGCGCCCGACAGTGGTAAGCGATTTGTAGAAGATGGACAGTTTCGGGTTCGATATCAAAGACTATAGACGAATTAAATAGGCTATAAGATAATCTCTACAGAATTCTGTATATTAGATTGACCTCGTTGCCTCTAAGTCATTACAAGTGAACTCCAATTTATTAAATTAACAATCAAACCCGGCGTTGTTGCCGATGTTTGAACTAAACACGGAGTCCATTATGGCTAAGAAAGTTGCAGTAAAAAAAGGCGAAAAAAAACCAGCACGAGTAAAATTCACTGGATTTGTTCCCGTTAAACTTAAAGAATTTACAATCACTCAAAAATCTTCTGGTCGTTACGAAGTTGTTAACAGCCAAGGTAAAAACGTAAATGGCGCAGATAAAGTAAGCATTCTTTTAGAAGCTAAACTTTTACAACCATCTTTACCAAAAGCTGCGGCTACTGAAGAAACGGCACCTGCCGCTAATTAATTTCTATTGTTTTATAATAACCGGTCTTGCGTTCGTGAGACCGGTCAAGCCCACTTGGCGTAATAATTAAACATTTTTAGGTTCGATTTCTTGGCCGGCCGTTATGGTTTGCAGAAACGTGTTTGGTCCCAAAATATCCGGGCTGGCTAGGCACACTGTTGAGCCCAGTCGAAACTTTGCGATTTCTTGGCCGATTTTAACGCTGCCACCATTTAAAAACTCCCTAGCGATCTCTATCGTCCCTACACCAAAGCCACCAACCATGGCTAAATACCAAGGGCGGTTTTGGTTATCTGTAATTTCGAAAATAATTCGTTCGTTACGAGTTGCGGGATAGGAAACATCACTGCGATTATAAAACCAAGGTCTTAGAAAAATCAGATCTCCGGGAACTCGAGTGATTCGAGTCACTTGGCCTTCGATCATGGAATGCACCCGGTGATAATTGTGATTATGCAGAAAGATATTTATAAAAAAATAATCTTTAGTCACTGTGGATTCAGAAGCAAAGATGGAATTCAAATCAAGAGTCTGGCCTTTGACAATCGAGTCGTTTTTTTCTGAAAACAGCCCCCAATCGCAAATATAGCCTTCGCAAGGCCAAATGATTTTGCCTTGAGGCTTGAGTGGGGATTTGTATTTTCGTAGAAAAAAATCTGAAAAAGAACTGTAGGAGGTCTCTTCGGTTTCTGATTCGAACTGTTCCAAGTAATCAGATTTCAATCCGAGTACCAAGCAGTAGGGTAAGATCAAGAAGCGAGATAACTTGGTGTTAAATAATCTAGAAAAAACTCGAGAACATATCTTTTGAAAAATGTTAGGAGTGTGAATCCAAAAAAAATTGGCAAAATATTTCAGCATAGATGATATTATTGTCTGCCCGAATTTATTAATATGCAAGCGTGGCTTATTTGAAAATGTTTTTTTCTTCCAGTTCTTGAACTAGCCCCTGGAAGCCGACTTTTGCGATCAGGGTCTTAATTTTTTCAATTCTTAAATGGATTTGTTGCGGCCAATTAATATCTTGTTTGAACTTCTTTTCTTGTTCTTGTGTGAGGCCACCAGAGTGTTCTTTTAGTGTGTGCAGGACCCACTCGGCTTGGATCAGTGCGCGGACAAATACAGACGTGAATTCTACAACTTGTTTTTTGGTTTCCTTGTCAAGAGCCATTCTCTGCATTAAGGTGACGCCCATTCCATGATGCAGAACCTCGTCTTTTAAAATGGCGGCGAAGGTATTCTTTAGATGTTCATTCTGGCATGACTCTTTAAGGTTTCCATAGTGGAATAAACCAAAACCTTCCAAAACGACTTGAATGGTAAAAATAATAGAACTTTTGCCGCCCTCATTCAGACACAGATCTAAAGCTCGTAACATGGGGTGAAAATCAATATTTGGTATCACGTCACTTTGCAGAAAACGTTCAAGACTCATGCGGTGTTTGACTTCATCCGAACTAAAAAGAGCATACAAAGATTTTTCCTCGGTGCTTTCGGCACCTAACACCATTTTGGCTCCATAATTCAAACCAAATTTTTCAATATAGTAAGACAGGGACAGGCTTTTATGATTCAAAGATTTTAAGATATCTTGTTGAATACTGGGGGGAAGTGCTTTGAAATAGTGAGAATGATCTAATTTATAGTGCTCAGCATTCCAATAAATTTCGTCTGTGTGAAAAAGTTTTTCCTGTTTAATTTCGGCTGATTTATGCATGATTAAAGATAAAGGATCAGTCGACGCCAGATTGGGGGCAAGCATGCTGTTAGGGATGTGTTCAAAGTTCATATCCATCTCCATTTCCTTTCAAGTAACGACCTTTCATAATTTTAGAATAGGTCGGGATCAGTTCTTGATCTTTGATTTTAGCTCCTGGACCTATGTGAGCATGGGCTCCTAAAAGAACTTTTTCACCCATGGTGATTGAATCATAAAGTAGCACTAATTTTCCTTGTTTACGGACAATCAAATGGCAGCTTAAAATTGTACCTTCACCTAGAAAACTATAGCTTCCAATATGAAGCCCTGTTCTGTCTAGGATGCGAACATTCGGTGTCCAAACGACGGACTTACCAATATGACTTCCCCAGCAACGCAGCCATAAACTAAAAAGACCAGGAATCAGAATCAGAATTTTTTCCAGCGACGAAAATGTTAAAAAAAGATATTGCAGGCGATGGGCTACCATCCAAGAACTGCCATCCCGAGCCAATATCCCGATGGGGCTTAAGCCTTTATGTAAAGGGTACTTGCCGTGAAGCAGGCGCCACAGAATCAGGGGCACAAGATACGTAGAGAAAATAATGATCCCTACAGATGTTAGGCTGATATTTTTAAGAAAATACAGACCACTACCGGCAACTAACAGCAAATGAAAGAAGGGAAAGTAGAAAAAAATTTTTTCTAAGGGTTTCGGCATGCCTTTTGTCATAAGCGAAATTTATTTTTTAAACGTTTTAAAAGATAACTTTCATTTGATTGAAGGGCCGCTGTGTGAAGAAGAATTTCTTCCATTTTAGCCGATAAGACATGATAAGAAAGTTTTCTTTTTTGATAGAAAAAAGCAAATTGATCTTTTAATCCAAATTTTTTGAAATAAGTGATTCGAAATGGTCTGCAAATAGCAATAAAACCTTTGAACTGGAATTTCTCAAAGGCTTGTAGTCCGGTATAACACAGCAGATAGCGAGCCAGCAAAGCTGTGGTCACTTGATCTACATCGGGGTCGCTGACCAATCGGCCTAGTTCGGCATATTGATAAAATTGATTAAAATCAAACTCATGTAATTGGAAAGATTCAATTTCAAAGGGGCTCGGGGTGACGCGAAGGGAAAGCAAAATCTGTTTATTGATCTCTAGTGCATAGACAATGCTTCGGGAATCAATACTGACTTCGGAGGCTATTTCATGCTCCTGGGTTAAATGCTTGGCTTTTTCTAAATAGTACTTGTAGCGATGCTGTCTGATCTTTTGATACACAGAGTTCTGTTCTTCAGAAATAATAGTGGAGTTTCTAAAATCAATTTCATGGCAGGTCACTAACGGGCTTAGCTCAGAAATACTATGTTTGGTAGTTATCACCGCTTTCGCTAAGGATAAATTTAAACTCTCTTGATCTATCTCGAGCATAGACATAGACACTCCTAATAAAGATCAAAAATTATATAAATAAAGGAAAGTTCTCAAGTATTTGAATTTTAATTGCAGTGATTACAAGTGTGTATACTTTTTGTTCAGGCTATAAATGAATATGATGCTTTATGCGAATAGAGTTCAAATTGGTATTCCAATTCTCTTCCCACGGATAGGCCAGTAAAGAGAGTGAATTTTTACCCATAGTCCATCCGTGGGTGATTTTATCAAATAAAACAGGTAAATCCTTTGGTCTTTTTAGAAGGAAATGAATAATCGCCAGTCCTACGATTAAAGCCGAAAGGGGGGATTTCAATTGAGCGTAATAAAATGCAATCAAACCGGCTTCACCTTCTTGTGACGTATCAAATCCTGTCACTAAATGCCAAAGATCATGTGTTTGACGGATGCGATAAACAATATAATCCCGGTCACTTTTAATGGGGTCTTTGGTGTCTTTTTCATAGAAAGTAAAATCAAGGTTATTCGTTTTAATAAAATGATAATAAGCCCAACCCAAGCTATCCTCATGACACGTCGCTAGTTGTTCAAACTCTATTTTTTTTGTCCCTTGTTTTTGTTGAACCATTTCTGCAATTTCCTTGTTTCGCAGATAGCGCTGTGGATAATCACTGAGGCTCTGTTGAGACAGCAATTGATTTCCAAGTTTTAAGACGGAATCAACCTGGTTAGGATCTTTTAAATAACGGTAAACTGCAAAAAGCAATTTTACTTTAGTGTAAAGTTTGAACATACTTATCATGTTACTATGTTGTTATAATAATGACTAGGGGAAAGAAAAGCGTGACTATAGATCTATCGATAATCCATCTGCTGGTTGTTTTACTTTTCTTATGTTATCTTTCTTTTTGGTATTCCAGTCTTAAAATTTTCAAAACGACTAAAGAGTTAAATCGAAAGCACCGTATTTTTTTTAAATTACTGACCATAGGACTTTGGAATTACAGCCTCATCACATTGGCTTTTATGTCGCCTGATCTTTGGGGGCAAACAAGAATAAATTTGCAACTAAAGGAAATTTTTCTGATTTCTTTTATGCTTTTGATTTCTTTAAGTCTATTTTGGTATGCCAAACGCACCATTGAAAATGTTAAATTTGATGTCATTTTTAGTAAAAAGACTCCTGAGGTTATAGTGATGGAAGGTCCTTATCGTCTTATACGCCATCCTTTTTATACATCTTATATCGTCACGTATCTGGGATTGATTCTGCTGAATTACAATTTTCTAGTGAGTCTTGTGGCTGGAGTCTTAGTTGTTGATTATGTCTTTGCCGCATTAAATGAAGAAAAAAAATTTCTTACGAGTTCTTTTTCCAAAGAATATAAATCTTATCAATCTAAGACTAAAATGTTTTTTCCATTTATATTCTAAGTGGATTATTTAAACGATTACTAAAATCGGTTTGACTGTTTGACTGTGGGCCATGTGAGGGCCATGTGATCAGTCGGTCGGTCTCTGGATACTCACAGGTCGCTAGAGGCAGGAAAATAATTACAGAGTAAAGCTGGCAAGCCTGACTAGTTCGCGGCCCGCTTTGTTGGCTAGGACATCTTTTCGGTAAGCGACAAAAATTTTATCCTCGAAAATGGGGAGCCTGGCATCGTAAGGAACAAGATCCGCACCGTCAGCTTTGGCCACTCGCTCGGGAAGAATTCCCACGCCTTGGCCCGCTAAAGTTAGAGTTCTGATCAGCTCCAAACTGTTGCTGTTGACCAGTTGCCAGTCCTGAAATTCTTTAGAATGAGTCTTTCCTAAGATACTTTGAATTTGCATCAAACTGGAATCAGCAAAAATCTTTTTAGGAACATTCACAGTGTCTTTTGCTCGCCAAAAAAGAACTCGGTCGTCGCCCATTTTCTTTAAAACTAAATCGGGATGACGTACTGGATTTACAACAAACCCTAAATCTAAATCGTACGACACGACACGTTCCGTGATCTTTCTAGAAAAATCATGAACTAAACTAATATCAATTCCGGGTGCGTCTTTGTGTAGACTTTCCAGAAATCGTGGCAAGGTGTAGGCGCCGACGCTTTGGTGGCAACCGATTTTAAAGTGGCCTTGGATATTATCCATCGACTGATCTAAATCATGGTGAAGATCATTCCATGATTCTAATAACCCATGAGCTTTTTTATAGAACAATGTCCCTTGCTCGGTTGCAATCACGCCTTGTTTTGTTCGATGGAATAATTTTACATTCAGTTTTTCTTCTAAACGCTGTAGGCTTAATGTCAAAGTCGGTTGTGTGACGCCAAGTCGGATAGCGGACTTAGAAACATGTCGTGTTTGGTAGACCTCAATAAAATATTCGATTTCAGTTGGTGTTGCTAACATCTGGATACGCTACCACACGATATTTAGTTTTGGAAATGGATGTCGAATTAACATTACCTGCCAAACAGTGACCTTCTGTTGCCGCTACAAAATTGAATTAATTTCGTCTAATGATGTTAGGGATTCAATATAAGAGTCTGGTCGGACTAAAATCGCTTGGTTTTTGTAAACCGAACTGTCTGTCCATATTTTGCTACGGGCATTAGAGCCAATGCGTATGACATTCGCAAAGCTTGCTAAATGTAAGTTCACGTCAGTATCGCTAAACAGGATCAATGTAAATCGTGAATAGTTAAGTAACGAGTATAACCGTGTTTTGTTAGATCCTTGGAAAACCTCGAGGTCAAACAATCTAGAACCACGAGGTCCTTGCTGTCCATAACGAATGCCCATTCCAGTTATATTTCCCGAACGTTTCTGAACAATACTGACGTAGTCTTGAGCATGAGTTCCTGTCTTTGAAAATTTTGTAGAACGTACAAGTTCGCCCGAAGATTCGATTACTCCTTGGGCTACGGGTTTACGTTCGCCTTCATAGGTGTGCAGTAGTTCTGTCGGAGCCCCTGTTTTTAAAACCATACCCAGTTTCCACATCAAATTGAATGCGTCTGCGAGTCCCGTATTTAAACCTTGTCCTCCATTTACGGAATGAATATGGCATGCATCGCCAGCAAGAAAGACACGGTCATTTACGAAAAATTTTTCAGCGATGGATTCCTTAACTGAAAACTGAGAAAACCACACGATCTCTTTAAATTTTAATGAATGAGGTTTCATGGCGCGATTGATTTTGGCAAGTGCATCTTCAAACGTAAAGTCTTTGGTGTCCATTCTAACGTAAAATCGATCTATATTGCCTTCTCTTGGAATCCAGGCAACATCGGATGTTTCAGCTTGGAAGACAATGATTTCGGGAACCTTATCAAAGTCTGTTTCGATAGTGCCGTCAATAACGGCCCACACGATTTGTGGCCGTACGATTTCAAATGGTACCTTAAACAAATTGCGAACAAATGATCGCGAGCCATCGGCTCCGATGACATAACTTGATTGAATTTTTTCGCCATCAGATAAAGTGGTTAGGCATCCTGCGCTGTTGATTTCAATATTTTCAACAGCAGTTGAGCGCTTAACCGGCGATGTCGTTTCGCTTAGCTTTCTATCTAGCAGTTTTTCTATATACGATTGCCCAATCATCAGAAAATGTTTGTGCAGGCAGCCCTCAAGACTGTCCCACCAAGCAGATTGACGGGAAACAAATTTTCCATCAGCCCATACTGAACTCGTGTTACATGGTTTTCCCAAAGGATACAGTTCTTCAAATAGACCGGCGACTTCTAATAATTGCAATGTTCGCGCATTCAATGCATCGGCTCGGCCGACTTCGAGTGGTTTGTCAGACTTATCCACCACCAGCGTGTTTAATCCACATTTTTGCCCTAGGTACGCACTCATTAAACCGACGGGACCTGCGCCAACGATAACGACGTCAACAGTTTGAACGCTCATTTATGACTCACTAGTCGTGGGTTATCGAGGGGAGGATTGCTTAATACATGCACGCGTCTTAGATGGCGAGGCGCTTTGGTTTCAAAAGCTTCTCGGCCATGCAGCAAAGAGAAATTGTCTGCAACGACTAAATCACCCTCTTGCCATTCATGTGCATAGAAATTTTCTGGGGCGTATAAGGCGGCCCGCAATGTAGTATGAAGCTTTTGAATATCATCATGGCTAACGCCTGTAAATTCTAAGGTTGGTGGGTTTACAAAGTTTCCAAACCCCTCACGTGGTGGCTCGTTATAACGAATGACAAAATGACCGCGTAAGGGATGGGTATCAATCACTGGTGACACCGTAGTGCTATCGTAGAATTCCATTTTCCGTTGATATTTGCCCGTGACTTTATTCCATAAACTTTTCACATCGGCTGACGCACGATCCAAGGCTAGGGATGTATTCGAAAACGTTGTGCGACCCCCTTGACCTGCTTTTGGAGCCTTTACGCAGTGAAACAGCTGAAATTCGGGAATTTGTGGGCGATACATTCCATCCCAATGGAGCGGTACGTAGTTATTGTCAAAAATGTGATCCTCGGGATTGTTCCGTTCGACTAGCTCAAGAACTTTGCCAAACGGCCAAATACTGATTTCACCCCATCGTTCGCAGTAGTGGGCAAAATCATCAGCACCAATAAATGTACGAAATCCTCGGAGAACAAGTAAGCGCTCACTCCAAACAAGATCACGAAGCATTTTTATGTCAATATCACGGATGTCATCGTTGGATCCGTGTGCTTCAACGATGACACCAAAAGGTTTATTCGGTTTGATATTAGGTTTCATTGGTTATCCCTGTTAACTTGAGATGTTCTTCTTTATTCATTAGAACATAGTGGCTAGGGCGACCAAATCGAGTCACCAAGTGGGCTCCTAAGGCTTCGGCTTGCGCGCGTTTCAATAGCAGGTAGCGGCCGTCCACCTGCACGGCGACTCCATGCCATGGTGTGGCCCAGTTATCTGGCTCGATCAAACGAATTCCTAATTTCTTTGCGCCACAACTTTGCGGATGAATAGATAGGCGAACGGCATCTGGAAATTGACGTTCCACGAGCTCTCCCCATGCTTTACTTCGCTGAATAACAGCATAAGCGCGGATACGACTTTCTTTCTGAATGCTTGATCGGCTTTGAGTCTGACCTGGATACAGAGAATCCTCGACGAGGAATCGTGTAATACCAAGATACAAACGATGCGCCTCTTGATCGTCGATGGAACTATCTTTTGATTTTCCTCTGAGCACAGAGGCTTTGAGTGATTCAATAGATTCGCCGAATGTTTCCATCAGCTGTGCGCGCATATCGTTAAAATTTTTACCATGGTACAGCTCTTCTAGGTTAAACGTTGAAATTGAGTTCAAGCCCAACGAGCCAATCATGTCAGAAATTTCGTTTTGGTAGTTGGTGACGTCATCTTCGCGCATACCCACGATATCGCTAAACACGCGTCCATCGGAGGCCAAAACAATACGACCTCCGGGAGCATAGTACTGTTTAATTCGATCGCAAAGATACTGAAGAAACTCTAAAGCGCATCGTTCCGCCATGTCAGGTAAAGGACCTAAAACTTTGGCAGGATTAGGTGATTTTCCCGGAAATGCCGGTAAAACAAATGTTACGGGTTCAGCCTTAGTTATCGCCGATATGATCTTAGATAGATGAGGCAAGGAGCATTCTTCACATGTGGTAATATCGCAGGCGTGTTGGGGATTAGCTGTGCGTCTGAATTGCATCACATCGAGTAGGATCTTCTTGGCAATAGCCGTGATGGAAGACGGACTCGAATGTGGTCCTAATTTCAAGTAGTCAAAGTTATCAACTGAGTTGCTTAGTGAAGCTTCTGCTAATGTCATGATGCCCACCCCCTTTATCTGCCTAGATGTACACATAATATAATCATAAATAAAATAGGAATTATGATAAAATATTATAAACAAAATTTATTATTGGCTTAAGGCTATGATGTATATTAATTTATACTATTTGATCTATGATTGGAAAAACGGTAACGTTATGAATATGAAGTACTTTCATATTCATGTCTACTTTGAAGAAAAAGACATAAACCATGCCTATGTCTTGCTAGATAAAGCCACAGCTATAGGCTTATTTGAGGTCGTTCGTTTTCAGGAAAAACCAGTAGGGCCACACCCCACCGCAATGGTCGAGATGCATTTCAAGGAATCCTGCTATAGCCAGGTGTTAGAGTGGATAAAAATTAATCGTGGGACGTTAACGGCCATGATTCATCAGGACACCGGCGATGATTTTAAAGATCATACAGATAATATTCAGTGGCTCGGAGAAAAGCGGCCATTGGATTTTTCTTTCTTCGAGCTAATTTTGAAAAGACCGGAATTAAGGATAAATCCAGAGTAAGTATGAAATTATTTTCAACTATTGAGTTAAGAATCAGGGCCTGTCCTCATTTTCTCGCGACGGCTAGGCAAGTGAGAACAGGCCCCAGTCATCTCGAGAGGAAAATGTAGATCGGCATCTTGAGTGCCGTCATCTTTGGTGAAACTAGCTAGACTTAGATCTTTGTTTGAGAGATTTGGACTTAAGTTTAAGTCCAAATCTTCCGTTTTTTGGGGACGGGGGCAACGATATGATCCAAAAAAAAAATTTAAGCTGGCGAGATGTTTTGTCCTGTGTCTGTGTTCGTAAGCGGACGGGCTTGTTGTTGGTGTGGTTTATTTCCGTGGGATGCACACAGAATTTACCGTATTTACAAAGTGAGATTCTTAGGTCGCCGACGATGGTGTTCGCAGGCGAACAAAAAGCATCCAAGACTAAGAACGTGACGCTAAAGCCGGCCAAGGATAGTAGCACTCCTCTTTACGGTAATCCCTATATGGGCTGGGTTCTAGAGTATAATACCATCGAAGGACTTCCGTACTTGAATAATCATCAATGTCGAGACATGGGAGTTAATGGTAAGTTTTATCCCGAGTTTGATGTGATCGAAATTTTGAGTTCGTGGGGAGATATTGAAAGGCAGGAAGGCGTTTTAGATTGGAGTCGTCTTGATGCGGCTGTTGAGTTGTGGTCTGGCAAGGGCAAGAAAATTCGTTTAAGAGTATCTAATGATGACTTGGGACCATACTTTAACTCTGTACCTAGGGATCGCTTAGGATCTCCTGATTGGCTCTATACAAAGTACGGCGTTGATAAACAAATTAAGAACTATGATGGTGCTAGCAATTGGCATTTTCCAAATATTGGTCATCCGACCTACCAAGTTAAATTGAAAACGTTTTTAACAGAACTGGCGAATAAGTATAAAACTCATCCGGCCGTAGAAGCGGTGTCTATCCGGGGGTATGGAGCCTGGGGAGAGTGGCACGATGGGTATTCATTTCGCAATCAGGATGAAAAGGCTTCGGTGCTTCGGCAAATGATTGGGCTATGGACACAAGCATGGGCCGGGGGACCTCAGATTTTGAGTTTGCCTGTGTCTATTGATTGTGAAGGAGCTGATTGGAACAGTCCAGAATGCAGTCGTCGAAAAAATGACGACTATGCCGGTTTCAAATATCGTATGGGGTATGATCAAGCTTTAGATACTCCTATGTTAACTTTTAATAAAGATTGTGTCGGTGCGTGTACGGCGGCGAATGAGTATAGTCTTATGGACGAGTCTTTCCGTAGTAAAAAACTTCCTCTTATTGGCGAGTTCGGTGGCTTTTACAAGGACTATAAAAACAACAGCAATGGTCGCAATTTTAATTTTGCTAAACAAGATGTTCTGAAACAAAAACTAAACTATATTACGGCTCTTGGCTGGAGCTGTGACTTGCATGATGCTGATGACTTTTATTCAGAGCAAAAAACTTTGATTAACTCGGTCATGATGCAGTTGGGGTATCGTCTTTCGGTGAGTCAGGTTGTTCTTCCTGAATTTCTAACGCCGGGAAATCGTTTTACGATGAATCATTCATGGAAAAATGAAGGTGTCGGTCGATTTTATGGAAATGTTAATTTGAAAGTTTATTTAGTCAATCAAAGTGGCGTTACAGTTTGGGAAGGCACCGAAATGTCTTTGGATCTTTCAGATTCTTTGAAGGGCAGTCCAGATCTGGAAAAGTCGTCCCAATTTCTTTTGCCAGGCGAAATTCCCGCGGGAAGTTATCAATTGAAGTTAGCTGTTGTGGAAGCTCGAGCGGGTTCGAATCAAATCAAACTCGCAATGAAAGATCGGGATGTTGAGGGGCGATATCTGTTGGGAACGGTCGCTGTCAAGTCTGTAGGGTCAGGAGGAAATACATACTTTTGGTCATTGGGCAGTTATTCCAGTTGTTCAAAAGCCTGTGGTGGAGGGACTCAAAGTCGATCGGTTGTTTGTCAAAACATCAACGGACAATCGGCCAAGGAAAGTCTTTGCCCGGCCCCCAAACCAGAAGCGCTGCAATCCTGTAATACGCAATCCTGCGGAGGCAGTAAGCTGAACTCGGCTCTTTCGGTTATTATTAACAGCTATTTACAAAACTAAATTTAGGAAGCAAAAAAAAGGAGAATTTTATGAAAAAAATCAGTGTCTTGATCATCGCGATGAGCATCACCATGTTGATCAGCCCTTGGGCCCAAGCAGACTGTTGGGGATCTGTGGCCTACTTGACAAAAAAATCTAATGGCAGCATCGACTTTGGAATTTTTCCTAAAGATAGCTCGTCATGCAATTGCAATACTGTATCGAGCGGTGCCATCGGAAATGGCTCTCGGCAAATTTCGATTCCTGAAGCAAATGCCAATGTTAAAGAAGCCTATGCAAGCTTGCTAGCCGCAATGACCACGAACACAAAGATTTATGTTTTTACTTCTGGATGCGTCGGGACCGAGGTCATGTCATACGCTCAGTAAAAAAGAATGTCGATGGCCCCTTTGTGTTAAAGAACTTATTGGGTTTTCTTTGTTTCACTCGAAATCATAAAGAATCTCAGGCATGAACATTGAGGGGCATAGGTGTCATTAATCTAGACAGAACAAGACTAGGTTCTACTTAGATGTAGGCACTTCGACGGGCCGCCAACGAACGCCATATCCGTGTTTTTAGTTGCTTATAATGCTATTTGAGTTGTGGCTATGATTTTGGCTTTCGGGTTGCAGGCTATGTCTATATATGAAAATCAAATATTATGCCCTTTCAGTCATTTTAGCCGGTTTATCGACTGTTTCAGCGGAAACCCCAAAAAACAATTGCAAGGTCTTCTATTTTAAAAATCCAGTCGCTTGGATTGCCAAGTCAAATCTTAGTCTAAACGAGCTGATCGCGGCTCAAGGGCCTTTTTCTGTTTTACCAGCACATGGAATTACCTCACGACAAATAAACACCCTAGTGGAAAAATATGGTGTCCGCAGGCAAATGGAATCCCCTCGGCAAGTCGTCGATCCCATCGTTTTAGCAAAATCTATCAATGTATTTCTTAGGTCACACACAGAGCTGAATGCTGAGCAAATTAATTCGGTTGAAACCATTTCTTCGGGCAAAGTCATTTCTGACGCAGAACTTTCTCGAATTTGGGCCACACCCACAAGCATGAAATCGCTTGTATTTGGTTTAACAAATTGGTTATTCCAAAAACCACAAACTGTTCAAAGAGATTTTCGTTTAAAAATCAGGAGTACTTTTTGGCAGTCTATTCATGAGACAACAAACGATAAGTCAGGAATTTCTAAAGCTGATATAGAAGGTATTCTAGACTATTATGCCCGCCATTTAACATTAGCGGATGCGCCATTAACGAATGATTTTGCTGTGAAAGTTATTAGCTTAAACAGAGGTGCAGACTATCAACGCTCCCAATTTGTAATAGGCGGAACGCCTTTATATTCCAGCCTTCATCCCGAATTTTTTACTAACGCCGAATTCGTTGCCACTCTTGCCGGTGCTCTTTTCGTAAAAGGCACGCCATTGGGTGAGCTAGCAGCTAAAGAATATTTGCGATATTTGTATTTTGCTGAACGAGGCACTTTGACAAAAACAGAATCAGATCTTTTCGATCTTCTTCGCAACAATTATCCCAATGTTCGATCTGTTATTAAAACATTTGATCGCCAACCAGGTAAAACAATTGGACATCAAGATATTATTCTGTAGTTCCTCACGTACTAAGTGAAAAAATGAGTCAGTCAAGGATTGGATCCCAATATCGATAAAAGATTGTTCCGCAGCCGCAGATCAGGCTTCTGGTCTTTATTCGCATGAGCCCGGATCTTCGCAATTTTCAATTTTTTTATTGCACCAAGATTTTATGACATTTCGAAAAAACAAAAAGTAACCTTGCTAGGAAAATGAGAACAGGCCCTAGGCTCTTCAATAAATAAATTTTTGCGCTATTTGAAATTCTAAAAAAACTAAAGTCCCGATCGTTCAAAAAAGCAGAATTTACCACTACTATCAAAATAGAAACGCAAATTATCTTCAAGTCTATATTCAAAAATAATTAAGGCGCTTCGGCTAAACGACAGATAGCGAAATGGCGGTTTGCAGTTGAAGTTATCGTCGCCGCCTAAATTGTAGAGCTTTCTAGTTTGAATTTCATCGGTATCAGGCTTGCCAAAAGTAGACGTTAAATCATCTAGAGTCAGCTGTTGTTGTTCGACTTTAGCTAAAATAGAGTTTACGTTTCTACTTTCCCACACGTGTAGAAGTTTAAGAAAAAAAAGAGACATAAAAAATGAAAGTATTGAGTATAGAAACATTTTTTTCCATTTTATTCTGCTAAGAATTTTTTTAAGGTATTTCACTCCGAATATACTGTATGTATAAAGGATTTCATTCAAGAAAAAGTGTTAGAACTCGCCAAAAATCATTGCGTTACAGATGAGGGCTCTTTAATACTGGCCTGTGCTATTTTTGATAAGAGGGCCTATTTCTTTCTCAATTATGATCTAGAACATATTGTCGGTGTCAGGTTTGTCGTAAACTTTGCTATAAGCTTTGTCGTAAGCTTGCGGCAAAAACATTCAGCAAAAATGGAGACACTCGACTATGTTTAAACTTGAAATGACAGATTCCAATCAAATCGTGGTGCAGGCACGTAAGTACACTTACAATTATTCTATTGATGGCTCTCTTGCAAACCCCCTCGAGGCGACATACGCCGCCCTTGCAGGCTGTGCTGGCGTGTATGTTTTAAAGGCGGCCAAGAAGTTAGGGAAATCTGTGGTGGGTATACAAATACAATGCAAATCGGTTATCAAACCTGAAAATCCAAATCTTGCGGCCAAATGGATTACGGAAGTTTATTTCCCTCAAGGGTGGCATTCTGAAGAAAAAGCTAACCTTTTAGCAGCTATTAAAAACTGTGCGGTCAAGGAACTTATTCAAAACGGATCTCATATTGATTTTATTACGGAAGAGAAAACTGAACCCGTTGTCTAAAACTTGGACAGGTATGAAATCATTTTTCACTGATAAGGTTATGCTTTTTGATAATTTCAGTTTTATGTTATTAACAGTTATCGGCAAGGAGATGTCATGAAAAATTTTTTTTCTTTACTAAGTTTGACTGTAACAGTGGCTTTATTATCTTTTAGTGCTCAGGCGAATGACGCTGCGGCGGGTTCGTCAGAAATGAATGTTCAAAGTCCTGAATCGACATTGTATATAACCATTTCTGGTGAGAGTGTGCGATCGGTTGATGATATTCATAATTTATTTATCAAAGCGTTAGGTCTTGGCGCTGGCTATTCTAAAACATTTGAAAGTTTACAGGCAGAGCTTGTGAAATTTAAATCTCAACGATTTCAAGTGGCTATTGCTCATGGTGGTCTCTTGAGTTTAAATATCGGTGCCGAAGCACATGATAAGCTTTTAGACGTTTTGAATAACGCTCAAGAGAAAAATTTGGATAATTTCGGTTACCCCAATATGATGGTTTATTATTGGCAGTAGATTCTAAATTTGTTTGTGGAAGTTGGCGAGGACTTCCACTACTGGCTGTGTTTTAGATTTTTGGTCTGGCCCGCGATCTGAAGAGGCAAAGGTTGCCATCGCTGAATTCTTGCGGCTCGGTCCAAAATTGTTTATTCATCCATAGCTTTGCATTGCCCTTTGTTACTACGGTAATTTTTTTTCGGTACGTAATTTCTTGCAACTGTTCCATGACAGTTGCAAAGCTTGCGTCCGAGAATGAATCAAAAATATAGTAGGTGTCGGCATCTGGAATTTTAAAACTGTGATTGGATAAATCTTGGGTTACAAAATGTACATGCTGATCGAGTTTTAAATGAGTGCAGGCTTTGGTAGCAATTTCCACGCGCTCTTTGACATATTCGAATCCTGTGAAATGAATATCTGGACGCATAAGGCCCACGACTAAGCCAATGCGACCATAGCCTGAGCCCAGATCGATGAACTGAGATTTTTTACCCAAGTTTAGGTACTTCAGTGCAAGCAGTATTGTCGCATAACTGGACTGCACGCCTATGCCGGCTCCCTCATAGAGTCTTTCTTTTTGATCCAAGGTTGAGACCTCATTTTGGATATATTCTAGTTCAAAAATTTGATCTAAAATATCGAATGATCTATAAAGTGAAAGTTTGGCTGACCGTTCGTTCTTTTTAGGGGTTGAATTCAGTTGATGTTCTAATTCGTACAGATCAGACATTTGTGTCAACGCGAACTGCAAGAATTTTTTTTGAAATTCGTAGGACATGATTTTAATATGGCTAAGTAAAAAAAATTCTATCTTCGTCAGGGCTTTAGAGGCTTGATGCATCCCTTCGATACTTGAATTTGCAAAAAAGGAATGAAGGTAAAGCATGGGCTTTAATTCAGAATTTAAAAAACTTTTGATAAACCGATCGAACAATACTTCTGTAGACGAATTTTTGCTTTGAATCCAATGATCATCAATTATCTGAAGAATGACATTTTTTATGTAAATACTGTCAATAAAAAAACTAGCTAGATCTTTTTCGTTTGAAAGTTTGAGGACGGAATTTAATGGAGCCTCGATGTTGTCGAGATCTTTTAATAAAAGAATTTTTTTTAATTCGGATTTATATTCACTCAATGGCGTGTTAAATAATTCAAGCTATTCGTCATATTGTCTCCTTTCTCTATTTTAGTGTGGTATTGTCATGTGTTGCAATGCAGATTCTGACATATTTCTCTAGATTCTGATTTCTTAGGCGCAGAGCTGAATATCAAGTTCTAGCTCAGGTGATAATCCCTCGAGAACAATTTGACTTTTCCCATCTAAATTAATCGATCCCCCAGCTTTGACGATATAATCGTTTAGGTCTTTCGATGCTGTCACCCATACCGAACCAGAACGACAAATAAGAGTCGCATTTTTATCGATAGAGTCAATTTTTAGAACTTCCCCGCGTTTAAGTGAAATGTGGCCTTGTTTAAGTTTATTCATAATAATAGGATATATTCTTAATATGATTAAGCAAGGTCCAGAATTCACTTAACAGGAAATACGAATGGCATTAAATAATAAACGTCTGCAGGCTGACCTCGATGACATGGATTTTAATATTCTTAAAGCGCTGTCTCAAAATGCGAAGGCATCGTACGCCGACCTTGGCACAGCGGTTAACTTAACTGGACCTGCGGTCCATGGTCGCGTGAAAAAAATGGAAAATTTGGGTGTGATCAAAAGGTATGGCATCGACATCGATTTTCAATTAATTGGTTTACCTGTGTGTGCGTTTGTTCGTGTACAAACAGGTAAACTCAGTTGCCGAGATGCGGGTAAAAAGGTTGTGCAGTTTGAGGAAGTTATTGAATGCCATGCGGTCGCTGGCGAAGATGATTTACTTTTGAAAACACGGACGGCTACGCCTCTGGATTTGCAAGAGTTGCTGGATAAATTAAAAACTCAAGGAATCATCGAAAACTCAGTTTCTATTTTTGTATTGGAGACACACTTTGAAAGGGCACGTCTATAGATGGGTTGGTAATGACACTTGGCAATGACAGACACTTGGTAATGACTCTTAATATGTCAGTAAACGACGGGTGCAATCACCACGACGCTGATTGCGATCACGTTCAGTTTTTCTTCGTTAGAATAGGAATGTTTAGAGTCCCCGGGAAAGGCAAAGACGTCGCCTTTCTTTAAATGATACGCATGGCCTTCGACATGCACGGTGAGTTCACCTTGAATGCAGTGGCAATACTCACGCGTTCCGGATCGATGCGGGGTCCCTTTGAGTATTCCTCCTGATTTAATTTCCATTCGGTCCATTTCCATATGGCCAATAGGATCTGGCAAAAGTTTTAGCACTTTGACGGCGCCTTGCATTTTTTCATGGTAAGGTACCTGATCCGCTTCAATCAATTTGCATACGGCTTGGGCGGGCATAAGCAATTCGTCAATTTGTACGCTGAGCGCCGACGCTAGCTTGGCCAAGTTCACCAATGAGGGATTGCCTTCTCCTGACTCCAGATTGGCAATCGTGGAACGTGGTAGACCAGATAAATGGGCCAAATTGTCTTGGGTCATGCTGCGTTTTTGTCGAATTCCCACCAAATTATCAGCTAGATTTCTTGACAGGTTCCTAAAGTCTGGCATGGACGTCACTCCGTTGTTGTTGTTATTTTAGCATCAATGTTAATTTATTAGCATTTTGATATTGTTTTAGCAAATACCAGAAAAAATAGGAAATCATGTTATAGTTTCCTTAAATTCTTAAATTAAAGGAGACACCTATGGCATTTACACTACCGGAATTACCTTATTCTAAAGATGCGCTGACACCTCATATTTCTGCGGAGACGATGGAATATCATCATGGCAAGCATCACAATACGTACGTTACTAATTTAAATAATTTAATCAAAGGAACCAAGTTTGAAAATACGACGTCCCTAGACGAGATCATTATGAATTCTGAAGCTGGGCTTTTTAACAATGCGGCTCAGGTATGGAATCATACATTTTTCTGGCATTGTTTGGCACCTAAAGCCGGTGGAGAAGCCAAAGGAAAAATCGCCGAATTGATTAATAAAAAGTGGGGCAATTTTGCGACTTTCAAAGATGAATTCTCGAAAACAGCGATCGGTAATTTCGGTTCCGGTTGGACTTGGTTGACTCTGAACAAGCAGGGTGAAATTGAAATTTTTAATACGTCCAATGCCGGTACTCCGATGACATCAGGACGTAAGGCGTTGTTGACGATTGATGTATGGGAACATGCTTACTATATTGATTACAGAAATGCCCGTCCTAATTTTGTGAATTCTTTTTGGAATTTGGTTAATTGGGATTTCGTTAACAGCAATTTGTAATCTTGCTATTCTAGTCACAATTTTGAAGACCGTACAGATGAACCATACACGTTCATCTGTACTTATGTCATTACCAACCTATCCATCAGTTCCATGTGAATGTGTCAGGCTTCAGGCCCCAGCTTCAAACCCCAGTGTCAAACGTCTGATATCATTGGTTTTGGTGACATTTATTGTCCAAATGTCCAATTCTCTACAGGCGACAAATTTTAAATAATAGACTAAACTTTTCCAGGTTTTAACATACGCGTGCGGCCACTGTGAGAAATCACTTTCTGAAGGGATATGGGAATAGGTAAGTATGACGAGACGTTGCGATTTATTTCTTTATTTTCTACTTTTTTTTGTTTCTTTCGAGGCGCATTCTGCCGCCAATAAAAATCACAGCAGACAAGATGTGTGTCAGGCATTCAGGGCCAGGGCTTTGAAAGACCATGCTTTTATGCGTGTGCCGGTTCCTGTTGATTATGATAAACCAGAGCTTGGGTATACCTGGATTTATACGTGGACGAATAGGAAATTCAGAACGGATTGGAAAACATTAGTTTTTGTTTCTGGAGGACCTGGAAATCATGATCACGATTCGCGTTTGAATCTATCTAACTGGAATTTGATATTTTTTGATCAACGTGGAATCGCCTGTTCTAAACTAAATAACGAAGCACAGAACTTAGATAAAGAATCCTATTCGTCAAAACACACGGCTCGAGATATTGAAGAAATCAGAAAAGCCTATGGGATGAATAAAATTTCTCTTTATGCAGTTTCTTATGGCACTGTACCGGCGACGATCTACGCCTCGCTCTACGCGGATCATACAAGATCTTTGGTTTTAGAAGGAACCGTTGCTGTAGGGGGAGAACAACTGATTGGGCCAGATCGTCGGCGCGTTCTTTTGCAGAATTTTTTTGAAGGCTTACCTAAAGCGACGCAGGATCGCATTTTAGAATTGTCTAGTAAGCCAGATATTCCTCGCAATTGGTTTTCGGTTGTTGGTATGTTGATGTTGTATTTAGATAACGGATATGAGGCGTATCAAGCCTTTCTTGAGAATGTTCTTTCGGATGATCAAATAGCCAAGGATTTGATCGGCACTGTGATTTATCAGAAATCACTTAAAGATAATTCAGATGATAACGGCTTGTTAGTTTCGGCAATGTTGGGTTGTCAGGAGCTGGGTATGAATCTAACAAACGTAAGCTCATACTTTGTTTTCCGAGGCCGAACATTGGTGCCAGATACTGTAAATCATATGAATTCTATGTGTGTTCCCTTAGGGTTTCCGTTAGATATCAAAACAAAATTGTATGACTCATCTGCGTACCCGGTTCGTGTACCTGTTTATTATATTCAAGGAGCCAAAGATGGTGCGACGGTCATAGATCACGCTTACCAGCATGCCTATCAAACCACGCAATCTCGTGCCTATTTATTGATTGCTGAGCAGGGTGGTCATCAGCCTTTATCCGGAGACTTAGTGTCAGGTTACGCCGACAAAGCAAAGATGTCAGCAAAGCAAACCCTTCTGGCTAAAATACTTGATGGTCTGTCACTTCAAGGTGGTGATCTTCGATCGCTAGAGAAGAACGCGCCTTTAAAGTGGCGCGTTGTGATTAAAGAGTAGGGCGTCACAACGGCCTACGAATGTCTCACCAAAAATATTATGGCCTTAAAGAAAGTAAACCAAATTTAGAGAGGCAAAACTGACAAACGTTTTTCGTTCTTCGAATTCAGGAGAGCGAGTCACAAAGCGCCATACTATATTGAATGGTAAAATTTGAACGCCGAAGCCAAGCTCGGTATCGAACGTTAAAGGAATTCGCGTGACTCGATGACTGGATTGAAAGGTGTTGCCATCAATAAAAATACTGCGGGCAATTAAATTAGTGCGAACGCCAAAAAGTCCATAGTAGCTGATTTTTCTAGGATGATCGGCGGTCATAGGAGAAATAAAACTGTCTCCATCATTGGAGGACGGGCGACTGGGGCCAAAGTCATCCAGCAGGTTTGTTCCAAAGCGTCCCAGGGCCCCGATATGAATGGCCGTCAAGACATTACCGACTCCCATCCCGTAGTATGGTAGCAGGTCAAAGTTTTTTTGTGCATAAATTTTGAGTCGTTTTTGATAGGAGAGTTGTAAAGTAAATTCGTCTTTCAAGCCGTGGTCCCACCCTGCGGCTCGGTATTTCGAGATCCAATCGTGGACATTGTTTTGAACTTCGCGGCCACGCGCACTGGGGCCTACGATCCCTAGATCGACTTCAAAAAATTGGGCCGAGTGTTCTTCCTTGATGTTAGCGGCAACCCCCAAATAAAGCCAACCGGCATAGGGACGATCATTGGGAATCAGATTCGACTCGCCAATATTGTTAGGTGTGTATATTTGGTGTCCTAATGAAATTCCCAAATTCAATTTGCTGTGATCGGCAGTGCCGTCTAAAATTTTAAGCCCAGAAATAGGTTTTTCTGCCCAAAGAGGTAATTTGTTTTCGGCATAGATATAAGAAGCGCGAAAACCGTTTGTGTAGGATTGGTCAGATCCCGGGCCCCCTAGGCTACGGGAATCATTTTCAAAATAGACGGCAATGGCCTCACCATCGGTTTTGGCGGATGTTTTTTTTATTTCCGCCAGCGTCGAGAAAGAGAAAGAAAAAATAAGAGCTACAAGAATATTAATTTTCATTTCTTAGATGTAACATTCTCTTTGGTTGCACACAAAAACTTTTAGGTTCTGGGCCATCGTATTTGAGTTTATCCTAATGTAACTAGAGTTTATAAAAACTCCGTTATTACTGAGTGCCGGCTCAACACGTTTTCCGTTAAAGTATAGAGTTTAGAGCTGACGGATTAACTAGCCTAATCTATGTGAGCCCCACTTAATCGGCGTCAGAATCGATGTACGATGTTCAATCAATTTTTACTTTAAACCCAAAAGCAAAGCCGGGACTTTTTATCAGAAATTTCTACAGAAAATTTTTAATTTGTAAATCAGTGATGAACAATGGGCTCTTCGTTTTTATGTGCTTGTCGCTCATTGGGATCGTTCGCATTTAAGCCAATTTGATTTTTCGCAAAATCTACGCCTTTATTTATTGCGTTGAGCGCGGCTCCTGTTTGGTTGGGCAAAATTCCCCTGCTGTACAAATAGCGCACACCAAAATATGCAGCGGCTCCGTACAGAACCCAATGCCATCGAAAGCCTTTCATGATATGAGTGCCCGCTAGATTTTTTACAGAATTTTCAATTGTTTTGTTCATACTTTGAACTCCTTTACCCACAAGTGAGTGCATAAATCCTGCCATATGTTTCGGTTACTGTTTAGGCGCAGTTAAGTATGATATTTAATCGGTTTGACTATTTAGACAGGATCGTTTGTTATAAGGGTATGACCTCGTCACAATTTAGTTATCGTAAAGCCCTTATTCAAGATGTGTCCGCTATTCAATCATTTCAACAAGCCATGGCGTGGGAAACCGAGAAATTGAAACTGGACGATAAAGTTCTCGAGCAAGGGGTTCGTGCGGTATTTCAAAATCCAGAACTGGGGCAGTACCATGTATGCCTTGATGGGGCTGACGTGATCGGCTCGTTGTTATTAACCAAAGAATGGAGTGATTGGCGTAATGGTACGGTTTGGTGGTTGCACAGTTTGTATTTTAAGCCAGCCTATCGTGGTCAGGGTTTGTTTTCAAAAATGTATCACTACGTCCAAGAGCTGGCGCATACCGAGCCCAATATCCGAGGAATTCGTTTGTATGTTGATCATACAAATGAAAAGGCGCAAGCCGTTTATAACAAGCTCGGAATGAATGGCGATCACTATCGTCTATTCGAATGGATGAAGACTTTTTAGACATACGGTCTAAAGTTCAGGTTTTGAAAAAATATAGACTAGCCAGTCGCATTCTCAAGATGACCAGTCCCTTACGTTGCCTTTAAACTTTTTTAGTCTGCTGTTTTACAGTGATTTAATATGTAATCATGCACACTCAGAAGGAGGAAAAATGCATTCAAAATTCAATCGAATGATGAGGACATCATCTTTAACATTTGCAACGGTGGGATTAGTCGTTGGTTGTTCATCAGCTCCTAAGGTTTCTAAGAATCCAGCGGAAGAGCAATCATTGCAAGCCAAAGCCGCCGAGGTGACTTCAAAAGGTCAAACAGAGAGTGCGAAAGCGGGTGGTTATGATCCCGTGGCTTTCTGGCAAGATCGTAATAAAGTTTCCAAGAAATGGCTAAACAGAGAGGTGGAAACAGGAATTCTATCGAAATCGCAAAAAGTATTTGTCGTGGATTTTAAAGTTCGCTTTCATCGACATGATACATCGTGGTTAAATAGTGGAACAGGCCTTAGCGATTTTTTAAGCGATGCGGGACAAGATCATACCGGTGGCTATATGAAGACCGTTTCTATTAAAGAGAAAAAAGCGATTCATACCATCACCGGCGAAAACCCAGAAGTGTTCCAGAAAATCACCGATACGTTATATAAAAATTTTGTTGCTCAGCTAGAAACGGCTGGCTACAAAGTTTCTGATCGTAGTGCGATCACCTATAAAGACATGATCGAGCACTTAAACAGCGATAAAATGGTTCCATCGCCACAAAAAGGCGAGGGCGTTGTGGAAATTTATGCGCCGACAGGTTGGAAACTTGAAAAATCAACGATGGATACGGCAACATTAAGCGCGGCATTTGGTGACACTGTGATGAAATTAGCAGAACAAAATAGCCGTAAAGTCGAAGAATCAATCGGCGTGTCAATGGCCTATGATGTCGATTTAGGCGAGATCAAAGACGGCAAGTATTGGTCAAATATTTCCACGCGAGGTAGTATGGCGTTTACAACAACATATTATTCAGGTGTTATCGATATGAGCAAACCTTTGCGCGATGGAATTCAGTACAAATACAATGCTGAAAAAACAGCGTCTGATTCCAACACCTTTGGTCGTGCAACAGCAACGGTGGCGGCGATGGCATTAGGAAAAAGTATGGATTATTCAACGAGCGAGACATTCACGATGGTTCCTGAATGGAATCAGTTTGAAAATCGAGTTGTAGAACATGGTAGTTATCTTAATGATTTAATCATGGAGCGTGTTCGTCAAGGTCGCGATGACTAGATTTTAGTTTCCAAATTACTTATTTTAAACGGGAATGTGAGAAACATTCCCGTTTTCATTTTGTTTTCATTCATAAGAAAAAATAGAAATACTGTTGCGATCAGAAAGTATCCTTGCTAGCTAGCTAAAACTATGAATTCACGTAAATTATGGATCAATATCCACCTTGTGTTTGCGGCGATCTTTATGCCGTTAATGTTGATGATGCCGATCACGGGTTCATTGTATCTTCTGGGTTACCAAGGAGATCAAACAAAGACGGAAGTTTTTCGTATTCACGAGACCGCTCCCAATGACGAGATGGAGCGTGAGGAGTTTTTTCGCAAACACCTGGCGGCTCAAGGCATTGACCCGACATTTGAATATATTCGATCTACAAAAACAGAATTTATTATGCGACCGACTACACGTGTGTATTATGTCGCCAATATCGAGAGTGACAAAACTTTAATCATCTCGCGTGTCGAACCGACCATGTTGAAACGATTAATTGAGCTACATAAAGGACATGGTCCGCGTGCGATGCGATGGTTTGAAGCGGCGTTTGGTTTGGCACTGATCATCACCACATTGTCGGGACTGTGGCTGGCCTGGACGGTGAAGCCTTATCGTATGATTACACTGAGCGCTTTTGGTGCCGGTTTGCTGATCATGCTGGTGTGTTTATTTTAGGGACTGTCCTGATTTTCTCGCGACGGCTAGGCAAATGACGACAGGCCCTAATCTGTTTGAATATTTTGATAGCTGGCTAACGATTCTTCCATCATTTTTACACGTTCTTTTGTTAAGCGCGATAAGCAACCCGAGACAACGATTGTCTCGCTCTCGGCGCCGAGCATGACGGTACCTTCGTATTGGCATTGTGCCTCGCGATAAGTGATCCATGCTTTTTCTGCATTTTCTAATCGGCTCAGTGTTTCGGCAGCGGGATCGCTTGCGTCGGTGGCTGCAGCGTTCATGCGTGATTTAATATGTTCCGAAATAGATAGGAATAATTGAACCAGTTTTTTATCAGCAAAGTGATAGTCTTGGCTTGAACATTTTTTCAGGTCTTCATTTGATTGGGCGACGTCGTAACATTTAGCCACATCAAAATCTGTTTCTGAATCTGCGAAAATTAAAAATGGCAGAATCAAAATGGTAAGCAATATAAAATAAGATCGGAACATAGTAACCCCCGTTACCCCAAGTCCAATGTATATCTTAACTTCACGAGTTTTTTTCAAAAAAGTAGTGGCACTGTGATTTTTTCAACAGAAACTGTCAAAAAAATGTACAGCAAAAATGCAGAATGCGAGCGCCAAAATGCGGTTACGTCTTGAAGAATTTTCTCAGAGACGGCTTCTCGGGGATCTGATTCGTACCAATCTTGTGGCATCGCTTTGGCGAAGCTGGGCTGTATAAAACGATTGTCCATCAATACAATCAGGCCCTTGTCGTTCTCGGAGCGAATCACACGACCAGCGGCTTGTACGGCTTTGGCCATGGCAGGATAGACGTACGCGAAATCAAATCCCGCCTGATAGTGTTCTTCATAGTAGGCCCGCATGGATTCACGTTCTAAATCAAAATTAGGTAGTGGGGGGCCAACAATGAATGCGCCGATGATCATTTCTCCGGGGTAATCGACCCCCTCAGAAAAAACACCACCTTGAACAGCAAACAGAATGTGTGGGTCAACCGAGTTTTTTAAACAGTCAAGCACAGTCTCAATATCGTTGCGTTTCATGCTGCGATCTTGTTTCAGAATTTGAAAATTATCGGGTTTACGGAATTGGCGGGCAACATTTTCCATAAAGTCGAAACTAGGAAAAAACGCGATATAGTTACCTGCTTTTAGTTGTATTATTTTTTGAATCGCTTCGGCAATTCGTGGATAGTTACGTGAACGCTCTGAATATTTTGAAGAAATTTGCGGGATGATCAGCAGTTTGCGGTTGGTCTTGGGAAAAGGTGAAATAAACTCGGCCGTCTTCAGAGTGTCTTTATTAAAACCAGACATCTGGCTATAGTACGAAAATGGTTTCAACGTGGCGGAAAAACCAATAACTTGGGCGTAGTCTTTGTATGATGCTTTCAACATTTCCGAAGCATCACAGCAGGTGATTTTGATATTTGCAGGGTTAGGAGTGTAGGTCGTGAAAAATTCGGGATGCTCGCCCGTGACAAACTGCAAAGCCGCGGCAAACTCTGACCAGTAAAAGCATAGGCGCATCACGGGATCACCGGGTTCAATATCGATATGAGAGTTCAGATAATTCGACAAAAATGTTCTGAGCTCGCTGTCGTGTGCTAAAAAACTATCGATCGGAGGGTGAATTTTCCCAGCAGAATGCATCCCGGGTGTGGTACACTCGTTGATAATGTTGATGCAGGCGTCAAACAGATCATCAACTTGTCGGCGATAGAACAATGGTACCAGATTTAAATCAGCGCGCATTTTTTCTAGCGTCGCAACGGAGAGCGATGGCGAATAATAATCCATCGCACGTGACGGCAGATTGTGAGCTTCATCAATCACCAAGTTTGGTTTCCCTTTTGCTGTTAGGCCCGAGCTGGTTAGACGGCCAAACGCGGATCGTGGTGCAAACACATAATTGTAGTCGCAAATGACGGTGTCGACATCTTCGGCGGCATCCAGCTGCAATTCAAACGGACAGACTTGAAACTCTTCACCCATTTTTCTAAAAGTTTGCTGGCTAAGGCGTTTCTTTTTGGAAAGTTTATCCAGCAACTGATGGTCGGCCACTTTCGTATAGTGATCTTTAGCGAACTCACAGTAATCGGGGTTACATAAAGGTTCATTCTTAAAACACATTTTACTTTTAGCCGTAATCGTCATGCCTTTGATATTGGCGCCTTTGTCTTGAAGTCGGTCGACGGCTTCTTCCGCGACGGCATGCTGACTGTTTTTCGGAGTCAAGTAGACCACTTTTTGGCCTCGAGTCAGCGCTTCTTGCAACGTAGGATACAAAACACCGACAGTTTTCCCAAGGCCGGTGGGCGCTTGCAGTAACATCGGTTGCCCTTGCTTCATGCCTTCTTCAATGGCGTGTATTAATTCTACTTGGCCCGAACGAGGATTTTCAAAAGGAAATTGAAAATCTTGAGCCGCTTTTTTTCTGCGCTTGATGCGTTTCTCAGCACGCTTGACCTCGTCAACCAGTTCTAATAACCGCCGCTCTAACCAAGACTCGTAGTCCTTTATTTTCAACTCGAGATCGACATCCAGGCTTTCCCCGGTGCGCGATGAGATCAAATGTAAATTCAATTTTGGAGTTTTCTGATTTTGCTGCCAATATATGTAGCCATACGTCAGCAATTGCAGGCAATACGGGTGATCGATTCCAGATTCGCGAATACGTTTTGCAAGTTCATAAATATTAAAGCTGGATTTAATTTCCTCAATCCTTATGTCCTCTTTTTTTTCGTCGCTGTCGAACACACCATCCATCCGGCCACTGATTTCAAATCGATAGTTCCCGAATGGGAATTCGTGAGTCGTGGCCACTTCGGCTCGATAATTGGGATGGGTCTTTATACGTGCGGCTTGGACTCGTTGGTGGAGTTCGATCCCCAGCTGTTGGCTGCGGCCAAATCCAGAGTACGCATCAATGCTGCCACGGCGGGGGGCCGGCACTGCGAATTCGGTTACAGAAAGTGCGACTTTTTTTCCTTCACTCATTAAAACAAACTTAGCTGGTTAGGGTGTTCAGGAAATAAATCACTGTCGGCAAAGGCCATGACACCGATGGTGTTTAGATATTTGACCAACGCGCCTTTGCCTCGGTGTTGAACAAAAACTTTTTTAGCTTGTGATTCTTGTATTGTTTTTAAAAGGTCATTCCAATCGGCGTGGTCGGACATCAGAAAACCATGATCGTAATTTCCGCTTCGTTGAGCCATCCATCCGGATGCAAATGCGGTTCGGTACTTGCGACCCAGAAGTTCGGATTGAGATGTTTTTAAAAATGATTGTGGCACGATGAACAGTTCGCCCAAGATACGTTGAGTTTTCCCCAGCGCGTAGGCAAAAATAACGCTGTTATAGCCTTGTTCGGCATTAGTTTTCCACCAGTCTTTGCGTGCGTGATCTGAATGCGCATGAGTCACTACGGCATGTTCAACAGCGCCAGATGGATCGATGTGAAATCGGCCTGCGGGACAATACAAGCCTTTAGAGGTCATAATGATCATGAATTTATAGTCTCATACATATACATTGGCGCCAAACGTACCTTTACAATAATGAGGATTTTTTTCATGGCTATAATGGAGTGAGGGAAATATATGTTCTTTCGCACTGTTCCCAGGCAGTTCTTAATTGACCAGTGTGGGGGTTTGGCATTTTATGGCGACCTTGGAGGGACAACCATGAGATTTTCATTTGTTTTGGTATCTATGTTGGCATCACTTTTTGTCGGCACCGTTCGCGCTCAAAGCGCGCGGTTTGAGATGATGGTGTATTTAAAATCACAACCTAATTTCACCCGTATGGGTTTGGTCGTCGAGCGTACGCAGCGTATGCGTGCGATGTATGTGGACCTAGTCACAAATGCACAGCGAACGCAAAGTCCTCTGTGGCAAGTGCTGCAACAACGTGGCTACCAATATCAAAGCTTTTATATCAATAACTCGATTCTTGTGCGCAATGCGGACACACAATTAGCAAATGAATTGCAACGTCATCCGTCGGTTCTTAAAGTGACCTACAATACACCTTTTCGTATGAAGCCGATCGGTGTTCTTCGGGATCAACCCACACCGCCCGCTGTTAATGGTGTAGAGCAAAGTTTAACGGTGGTAAAAGCCGATAAAGTTTGGGCGATGAACGTCGGAGGGCAGGGTATCGTGGTGGCTGGTCAAGACACTGGTGTTCAGTGGAATCACCCGGCGTTGATTCGACAATATCGTGGTAACACTGGTCGTGCCGTAGTTCATGATTACAACTGGCATGATGCGATTAAAAAACAAACCGCGGCAGGGGCCAGCAATCGTTGCGGATATGATTTGAAAACTCCGTGCGATGACAATGGTCACGGAACGCATACAATAGCGACGGTGGCCGGCAGTGATGGTAAATCTAATCACGTGGGAGTCGCTCCAGCAGCGCGTTGGATGGCCTGTCGAAATATGGATGCGGGCGTAGGTACTGTTTCGACGTACACAGAATGTTTTGAATTTTTCTTTGCTCCGTACCCCTACGGTGGCAATCCACAAAAAGATGGTAAACCGGAATATGCACCTCACGTGATGAACAATTCATGGGGCTGCCCTAAAGAAGAAGGTTGCCAAGGGGACGAGTTCGCGGATGTTTTAAAAGTGATGCAAACAGCGGGAATCATGGTTGTGGCCAGTGCCGGAAATGAAGGTCCTGGTTGCGCGTCCATCGGCGCTCCGCCAGCCAATCACACCGAGCTTACGTTTTCGGTGGGCGCAACGAACAATGCAATGAAGATTGCTGGGTTTTCAAGTCGAGGTCCGTCGGCGTTAGATAAAGGTGTTGGTCCTGACATCGTGGCTCCGGGCGTGAACATCCGTTCGGCTATGCCAGGCGGTGGTTACGGTTCTATGAGCGGAACGTCTATGGCGGGTCCTCACATGGTGGGTGTGGTTGCTTTGATGTGGTCAGCAAATAAGAACTATGTTGGTCGTGTGGCTGAAACGGCGAACGTTTTAAGAAGAACAGCGATTCCATTAACGTCAAATGAAAACTGTGGTGGTGTTGCGGGATCAACAATCCCTAACAATACATACGGTTACGGAATGGTGGACGCATTGAGTGCGGTGCAAACTGTACTCAAAAGTCGCTAGACGTTAAAACGCCACTTAATAGTTTAAAATTAAATGCAAAAGGCGCTGGAGACAGCGCCTTTTTTTGTTTTTGTTGGTGTGTGCGTGTGGTGAGTATTTTTGTAAAAAATAAAATGCGAGGTTTTTCTTTTTTTCAGTGTTTCAGAAAATGAAACACTGTTTCAAAAAAGTGTTGGATTTTTTTTGAAACAGATTCTAGATTGGCGCAATGAACACCTCGGGCGAGTTTTTAAAAGACGAATTTAACAAACGTAAGGCTAAGAATCCAAATTTCTCGTTGCGTTCGTTTGCCCGCTGGCTGGAAATCAGTCCAGCTCAAATTTCCCAAATGATGTCGGGAAAGCGTCCGCTGACGTTGAAAGCGCTAGAGAAAATCAATAAGAAGCTAGATTTATCTCCGTTAGAAAAACAAGTGCTGGTCGATACGGTCGTTAAATCCAATTCTTATAATGAGGAAACTGAAAATCAAATGGCCTTTCGTTCACTTTCAGAAGATCAATTCAAGGTGATTTCGGATTGGTACCATGTCGGGATTTTGGGGTTAACACGCTTGCCTGAGGCTAAACCGGATCCACGTTGGATTGCGCGCAAGTTGTCGATTTCGACCGAAGAGGCCAATCAAGCCCTGCAGCGTTTAGTGCGGCTGAATATGCTGTCATTGTCACCACGATTTAAACAGATTGGTGATCCACTGAAAGTGATCTCGAATATTCCGTCGGCTGCTATTCGGCGCTATCATAAACAGAACTTGCAATTGGCCAGCGAGAAAATTGAGATGATTGAAAACTCAAAACGTGATTTTCAGTCGTTGTCGATTCCGATCAACTCTAAGGACCTACCGAAACTTAAAGAGCATATTGATCGATTTCTCAACCAGGTGCAGAAATTTTCAGACAAATCAAAACCAGATCAAATTTATAATTTAAATTTACAATTATTTCCAATTACGCCAATCGGGGAGCTTCCATGAATGTATACACAATAATTTTATTTTTCGTGTCCGTGCTTTTGTTTTCCGGCTGCGCCAGTAAGCACCCGGGGAATATGGGGGAGGTCATTGGAAAAAAAATTATCCTAATGGATGTCAGCGGAGATTCTAATGATCAAAAGAAAGAGAGTCCATTTCAGTTGGTCGAAATCACCATTGAAAACAAATCCAACGATTGGATTCGTATCAGTCGAGCCGAAGTATTAATCGGTGATCCCGCAGTTTCGAAAGTCAGTGTGGTTATGGGGCCGGACTTGGTATCGTGGGTCGAGGCCAATCAATACGAAACGTCTTTGAAACAACATAACCAAGCGTTAGTGCAGGCGGGAATCGCGGCGGCCGGTACCGGAGTGGCTGTTTCGGGTACACATAAAAATAACCGCTCGATGGTCGGCGCGGGCTTGACCGCGTTTGGCACGGCCGGAGCTATGGCGACTTCGGGAGCTATCAAAGATGCGATCAAGTCCGTCGAAACGGCAAATAAAGTTCCGAATCAACATTTGTATCAACCTTTCTCGGTTCCGGGCAAAATGTTTCTGCGTCGCTGGGTTTTACTGAATAAGCCTGTCGGTGTACTGATTGATAAACTCGCGATCGAATTTGAAACGGCAGAAGGTAAAAAGGAAACCTATGTTATCCAAATGTAGTTTGGCGTTGTTGTTGATTCTGATCGGGATTGAAAGCTGGGCCAATCGTATTGGTAATGGTGGTAATGTGACGGTCTGTGCCGATGCCGTCAGCCTTTTAGATTTTTACGAGTCCAAGACGCCTCCTAAATATAAAGGGGACGCGGGTTCTATCGAATACAAATTGATTGCTAAAGATGTTTTCAAGCGTATGGCTAGGGTATCTAAAAAACTAAGCAATCAGTATTCAGAGCGGTTAGACTCTGTTCAGGATGAGATAGACTTCCTAGACAATGTGGCTCTGACTAATGCGGAGGACTCGCTGCACGTCTTTAAGCCAGCGGATAAGGATTGTGATGTCAAGCAGATCGCGATCCGCAAAGAGGTGTCGTTACCTGGCGAGAAACGGTTCGTGTTTGATAAAAAACTATGGGACCGCCTGGATGCTCAGAATCAAGCCGGTTTACTTGTCCACGAAATCGTGTATGAGCATTTCAATAAGCTAGGAGAAGTGACTTCGCCGAAAGTGCGTAAAGTTGTTGGCTATTTGTTCCAAGATGAAATCAATGCGAAAGATTTTTGGAATTTGATAAAGTCTTTGAAACTGCCACTTTATCCAGACTAGGAACTATTTATGAAGGCAGATGTAAATGATGAACACATCAATCAATGTCATTACCAACCTATCTAGGATTAAATATATCAGCGGACGTACATCTTTAAAATCGAAATCCCGAGAAAGTAAATGACCACGTGTTCGCATCGACGGATTGATCAAAGACGATCAGGCGATAACGAATCGTGGTGTAACGAATTCCAAACGCGAATTCGCCATCGTCCTCAGTGAGCCAAATTTTTTCCGCGGAAGCCATCCACCCCAATGCGTTGCCGATGTTGGTGGTGATGCTGGAATTTAAGCCTTTGCCTTCGAGTCTGTTGGCCACGTGATAGGTTACTCCCCAGCCTAAACGAAATTTTTCTTGATGATTGTGATAATGATAGCTGGCCTCGATAGGAATTCGCGACCAAGAAACGGAGTTGCGATCCGGGCCGGCATCCTCTTGAAACAAGTAGCCGAAGCCCAGCTGACCTTCAAAACTGTGGGGTCGGGTGGGAGAAATGGGTAGCCACCAACCACCCAATATAGCGAGCCCGGAACCGGCTCGCGCCTGGTAATTTTGCCCGCCCGTAATGTCAGCCAGCCTATCACCTCCGCGGCCATAACTGAATGAAACAAATTCACGGGACCATGCAGGGGTGAACGCTGTGGTGAAGGCGATGATGACAAATAGAATGGTGACGAGAGTAGACTGCGACGCAAGCACTCGGCGCATTAGAATTTTGTTCCTTTAATCATTTTACGGAGTTCGTCGTGCAGTTGATTCAACGCCGTCGATTTGGCCTCAGTCACCAAGTCTTTGTCTTTCTTGCCAAAGGCGGCAATGTATTTTTCATTCGTGTTGGCTTCGGTTTCAGCCGTGAGATAAAGGTACTCGTTGCGCACGTCCCACAGTGTGGCGTTGGAAATAAATACTGTCTCGGCTTGCGAGCCCGGCACAAAGAACGCCGGCAGCAGCAAGGTGTAAGTCCATCCCCATCCGTTAATATAGCGATCAATTTGCCCAGCTCCGGCAATAATCAACACGGCGTCGGCTTGGTGTTTAGCTGCAGCCATACGAATGGATTTTAGATCATCACTGTTGACGACGCTGCTGACGATGGGAAAAATATCAGACACAATTCCTTGTGCCTTCATTTCATGGGCAAGGCCTTCGAAAATGGATTTATCGTGTTCGGTCCAACGCCATTCAGTCATCGTATTTTTCTTTTCATCCGGTGGATTTTTAAAGTAAACAGCCAGTTTAAATGGTTTTGGTAAATTCGCTTTTTTTTGGAACTCGCCTTTGATTTGAGTATCGTTATATGTCGGGGTGACAATACCCGTTTGTTCTTTCAACTCACCTCGATTGAAACCTTTTGACACGCATCCGATCAGAGTGGTCATCAGTGTGGCGGTCAGGATCATTATCGATAGGGTTACCCATGTATTCGCTTTATAATTCATACACACCTCGCGATTGAGATTTAAGATAACGGTATTAAATTCGTGTCACAAAATAAAAGCAATGGGAAAAACGCCCTTTGAAACACTTAATTTATTACCAAAATGCCCCACGACATTTGACAAAAATACTTTAAATGGACGAAACGGCACGGCACTCATATTGCTTTCATATTACTTTAGTTGGATGGCGTGCTGAGTGGTGTGCGAAAAAGTGGTTAGCGTGGTGAAAACAAAATGAAAACAAAAAATGATAAGACGATTGTTTCAGCTGAACGGCTCAACTCACTATCAACTATAAGTAACTAAAGTAATTAAATTAACTTATTAACTTATAAAGTGCTTATAAAATAACTTAGCTATAACAACGGTAATAAACGGTAAAACTTTAACTCAATACAAAGGAGTCGAAAATGAATCAAGATATCATGCAAGGAAAATGGAAAGAAATTAAAGGCGAAATCAGAAAAGTTTGGGGCAATATTACGGGTGATGAATTGGAGCAAACGAAGGGCGATTTAACTTCGATTTCGGGCATCATTCAGCAAAAATATGGTCAAAAAAAAGAAGAAGTTTCAGGCAAGTTAGATTCAATCATGGGTCGTTTTCAGGCCGATTACCAAGATAAGAAAGAAGATTTTAAACAAGCTGCGGCTAAAAAAACTGAACAATTCAAAGACGAATTAAAAAATAAAGATATTTAATCGATCTTTATTTTAAAATTGAAAGAAGGTTTTGTGAAAACAAAATTAACTACTCTGCTTGTTTTGATGATGTCGTTGGGTTCGCTGGCGGCCACTCAACCGGACAATACTGAGTTGAACAAACGAGACCAACGTGGTCGAGAACTGACGGCGGATAAACATGGGACTTCAGAAAAAGATATCAAAATTTCTGCGGAACTGCGACAAGCGGTGGTGAATGACAAATCATTGTCGACGTACGCACAAAATATTAAAATCATCACCGTGAATGGTGAGGTCACTCTGAAGGGGCCGGTGAAATCTGTGCAAGAGCAGCGCGCATTGCTTTCAAAAGCCAAGGCCGTCGGCGGGGTGGCTAAGGTGCATAACAATACGCAGATCGTGACGGAATAAACAAATTTAACAGGAGAATTTATATGCCTAAAGGAAACAAGGCGGTATTTGCGATTTATGAAAGTCGAAGCGAGCTAGAGAATGGGGTCGATAGACTGAAAATGAATGGATTTCGACTGAGCGATATTTCTATCCTGCTGCCACAAGAGTCCGGTGTTCAGGAGTTAAAACACACGAAATCATCTAAAGCTCCCGAAGGGGCTGCGGCTGGTGCTGGCACCGGTGCTGTTCTTGGTGGCGTTTTGGGGTTGTTGGCGGGCATTGGCTTGTTAGCGATTCCAGGGGTTGGTCCGTTCATCGGTGCTGGACCTATCATGGCTGCATTAGCGGGAATTGGCGTGGGCAGTGCTGTGGGTGTTGTCAGTGGTGCTTTGGTCGGTCTGGGTATTCCCGAGTATGAGGCGAAACGTTATGAAGGTTTTGTTAAAGAAGGTGGAATTCTAGTGTCTGTTCATGTGGATGATTCTACGTGGGCGGAAAAGGCAAAAAATATCTTAGAATCGACAGGTGCTAAGGATATGGCCGTGACCAGTGAGCTAAAAGGTGACTTTGATGAACTCGAGCGCAGTCGAACGTACACGGCGGCGTCGATCAATCCAACCCAAATTTTCTAATTCAATTTTATTTTGGGGCAGCTGCGCTTTCGGTAACTCGAGGGAGAGTGGTTGCTTCCATCTTTTTCAAAGAAGGTTATATGAAAGTACTATTAATTACATTGTTTGTTGCGATGGCGGGTCTTGCTCAGGTGGAATATCCGAATGATCTGACGAAGCCGTCCAATCCCCCGTACCCTCAAAACCCGCCGACGAATCCGCCAATGTCCACCGATACGGTTAACACGACATCAAGTACCGATTCATCGCGTGTGCGATCAGAGGGTGGGCTGTTTATAGAGCCAATGTTGCTGACTGTCCAAGAAGATTCGACAATTAAAACTTCTCAATTGCCAATTATTACTGATGACACCTCAGGAACGTCCAGTGGCTTTGGTGTTGGGTTACGTTTTGGTGGCCACGTGTCTGAGGTTTTTTTACTTGGTGTGGATGCCCGTTACACAAAAATGAGAATGAGTGATTCCTTTTACGAAAGTGCAGATTCAAATGCATACAACATTGCCCCTGTCGTTGGTGTGCAGACACCATACTATGGAATTCGTTTGCTTGCGGGGTATGTGGTGGCTGGTGAAAATAATCCAGATGCAGGTGTACAAGGTTTAAATTTGAAGTTCACCGAGGCGACGGGTTGGCGGGTCGGTGCAGGGATCCATATCGCTGCGGTGAGTGTCAACGTTGAATATCAGGACTTAACTTATAACGCAACTCAGGTGGAGTCATTAGGGTCTCTGAATGTGAACAATACAACATCGGTGGATGCGAATAATCGTGGATACACCGTCAGTTTAAGTTTCCCTGTCGAACTCTAAACCGGTGAGTAAAAACATAGGAATCGTTGGTAAGGACTACAATACAGGACCGTAAGGACAACAAAGGTTACGGTGGTTACGGTAAAGACAGATAGAGACAGTAGAGACAGTAGAGACGGTAATGATAGTAGAGACGGTAAAGACTTGGAGGAAACAATGATGAATACAATTGCTTCTGATTCGGTATTTGATGTCGAAGAAATTCGTCGAGAGGCGCAGAGTTCCATCCAGCAGGGAGCGGTCACTCGTGACTATCCGTTGGATGTAAAAAGGGCTTGTCAGATTCTGAACGAGGCTCTGGCCAGCGAGATACTTTGTGTTTTGCGCTATCGTCATCATCAAGTGATTGCAAAAGGTATAAATTTCCCGCAGGTGGCGGCCGAGTTTAAAGAACATGCCGAGAGCGAAGAATCACACATGTTGGAAATTGCTGAACGTATTAGTCAATTAGGTGGAGATCCCGATATGAATCCCGCTACGATTGCGCAGCGATCAGCCACAGAGTATGGAGCGACCGACGGTGATCTGGTGTCCATGATTCGCGAGGATCTAGTGTCTGAGCGCATCGCGATTGAAGTTTATCGACAAATGATTGAATGGTTTTCCGCAGATCCGACAACTCGTCGAATGCTCGAAAAAATTCTAGCTGATGAAGAAGATCATGCCACAGATCTAGCCGATTTGTTGGAAACCGTCGATCAACATAAACCTAGTATGTTTAATCAATAGGAAAGGTAAAATATGAAAAAAACAATTTTAACGACCATCTCTGTTCTGATATTCTGTGTTGTAGGACAAACGGCAGAACAATCGATCATGCCGTCACCAAGGCCAGTATCCCAAGTATCAGAATTTAAACCTCATATTGGTGTGATGATTGGGGCCGCGCAGCCAGAAGGCAGCGGGATCACGGCATCTGAATTTGGTATGGACATTGGTTATCAGCCATACATTCCATTTGGTGTCGCGGCCGAGCTAACTCACGCACGCATTGACGATGGGACCGAGACGGTTGATCGAAATACGTTGTGGTTAAAAGGTACTTACAATTTTGGAGGAACGGTACAAGTTCTGAAGGAAAGTTATGTGGGTTTGGCACTGGGATCGGTTTTTAAACCTGACAGCACCTCTTTGGCCGTGGCACCGATGCTGGGTTTTGACATTCCCGTAACCGCGACTGCGGAGGGGGTGTTCTCGTTAGGGGCAAATTTACGTTATGCGATTGTCGGTGATGACGAAGTCGATACCTTAACATTGGGTGGTGTTTTAAAATATTGGTACTAAACAACAAAATAACGGGTGTGGGCCACAGTGCCAGCGCCCTGAACTTATAAATTTACAAGGGGGTTCAAATGTTACGTGCAGCGATTGTGTTTTTCGTATTGGCTTTACTCGGTATTCTATTCGGAGCGACTGGCTTTGCTGGCATATCTATGGATATCGGAAAAGCTCTATTGGGAGTGTTTCTAGTTTTAGCGGTTATTAGCTTTGTGATTTCGTTGCTTTCGGGACGAAAAACAAGTGGAACATTACCTTAACTAAACCGATATAAAAGGAGAAAAATTGACATGAAAAAAGTAATACCATTTTTAGTTGCGACGGTTTTTGTAGTGACCAGTCAAGTGTTTGCTTGGACGTCTACTCAGGATGCTGCGGATCGTTTGGGTGCAACTCAAGTTAAGGAAATTGCATTTGATAAAAATGCAGACAGACTTACAGAGGCACAAAAATCAGAAATCAGAAATGCTGTTTCCGAGGCCGCTCAGAAAGGTAGAATTGACGAAGTGAAAGTTTTTGCTTGGTCTGATAAAGAATACCCGTCTGACAACAAAAAACAAACCAAAGAAGAAGTTGGTTTAGCCAAAAATCGTATTAAGCATTTAAAATCATTTTTAAAAGATGATCTGAAAGTCAAAAGCGTCGACGAATACAACATGGCAGAACGTCCAAGTGCCATTGAAAAATTGTTTAATACGTCAGATGCAAAAATAAAAAATACGGCGGAATCGGCAGGAGCGGCGCCAACAGAAGGCAATACTGGACTATTTGATCTAAAAGCCCAGGCTTCTAAAGGTGTTGTCATGATCTTTCTTAAACGATAGTGGCTGAATAATTCTGATCCAGCTCTAGACAGTTATAAAGGGTTTGCTTAAATAAGCAGGCCCTTTGACTTATTAAATCTTTATTAAGTTTGGCTTCCCAAATTCCGATAGATTTTTGTTGGAATAAAAAAGGGGAGTATTATGGGTCCACGATCGTGGTTTTTTTCATGTGTTGCACTTGTCGCAGTTATGTTTTTTGTAGGTTTGGCTATAAATGTAAATACAAGCAGTAAGATGCCGCTGCAGATGTCGTCGAATTCTCCGGCTGGCACGGCTCATGTGATCTATACCAAAATCCAATCCGTAAAAGCGTTCCTACTGGATAGAACCCTTATTTCGTCTGAACGTTGCGTGCCAGAATTAAATAAAATCTATGATGAAATGAACAGCCTGAATTTGACTCAGTTTTCATTGTCTGATTTGAAAAAAAATGCACCTAAGCTTATCAATGAATTATTTAAAACGCGTATGGAGTTACGTGAAAATTATCAAAATGCCTTCAGCGGTGAAAATGCTGGTGTTTCAAAAGAGTGTGCCTTTGCTCATCGCCGTTTATTTCGGGCGATCCGAGTTTTTGAAGACTATATTGGGATGTTACACGAAGACGTTTTTAAAGCGGCTGGCTTACCCCTAAGAACCGACGATAAAATTTATCGCGTATTTGAGGGAAATGAAATTAATTTTTTATGGAACCAGACATACCGTCCGACTGAGACCTATAAATATGTTCCAAAGTCAGGGGATATTCTGCTGTCGCGGGGCTCGGCTTCTGTATCGGCTTCGATTGCGCGTATTACGGATGAGGACTCAAACTTTTCCCATGCAGGTATTGTTTACATTGATCCGGTGATAAAAAAAATAGAAACAATCGAGGCTCATATTGAATACGGCAGTGTCGTTGAAGATATCAGTCATTATAAAGACATGAAAGCACGTGCGGTGGTATTCCGATTTAATGACCCTAAGTTGTCTTCTGCAGAAAATGCACAGATTGCTCACGAGGCCGCTGCAAAAGTACGTAATGTCATACTAGATTATAAGAAAAACAAAGGCACCCGTCGTTTCCCAAATGTTTGCTATGATTTTTCAATGGTGATTGATAATCCGACTGAATTTGATCCTACTAAAAGTAAATGTCTATTTTGTTCGGAAGTGATTTCGTTGGCTTATAAATTAGTTGCGGGCGGAAAATACACTGTGCCTAAGTTCCAATCTCCTATCGATCCTAAAAATCGTACATTTTTAGCAAGTATTGGCGCTACGGCAAAAGAAACATTTGCGCCAGCGGATTTAGAAATTGATCCCAATTTTGATATGGTCATGGAATGGCGTGATTACAGACGTATACACAGAACTCATATAATGGATGCAATTCTTACCAGTGTGTATGGCTGGATGGATGAATACAACTATCAGTTTCAGCCTCCGAAATTTGATCTGCTAAAGACAAGTTTGGCCTATAAAGCGCGTCGTGTTCCGTTACTGGATCGTGCGCTTAAGCTAGACGAGAAATTTCCTCTGAATATGGTGAAAAGTGGTTTGGATGCAATGTTGATGCTGGATGAAGTTGCCAATCAATTGGCGGCCGTTATTGATAAAAAAGAAGGTGGACAAGGAATTACGCTGACGCCAAAAGAGATGTTAAGTTTGCTAGAACAATGGCGGCTACAAGATGCAAAAGATTATCAATCTAGTTCAGAATACAATAAAGCAGGTGATATTTTAAAAGATCAACGCGTCCATCACTTTTTACGTGCGCCGAACTCAAAGATGGGCAAATGACACAAATGACAGCAATGACATAATGATAGTAATGACACAAATAATGGTAATGTCTGGAAACGAAGGGTGATGGCTGATTGCTGGAACGAGAACCGCACACACGCCGCGGCCTCGTTAGTATAATATGATGTCATTACCAACCTATCTAGGTCGATTTAATTATGGATTACGGGGCGTTGGCATCTAGTGAACGCACGTAAGTTCGAAGGGACGATGGAGCATAGCTTCCGTCCGTTGTAAGTAATGACCGAGGTGTCGATTTGTTGTCATACATTTTGGCATTTGAATCGTGATCGATGGACAGCGACGCACCTTCAATAGTTAGACCGCCGAATAGTCCACGACTGCGAGAGTAACTGTAGACTTCGCTTTTCAGTTGGTAGTCTGTGTTGGCTTTGGCTTCGCGGCCGATGGGGCCTACGGCGATAGTTGCATCACCACCCAGAGTGAAGTTGTTTACACTTAAGCGCTCTAGAGCGTTTTGATTGACGAATACCAAAACCATATCGATCGAGGCGATACCGATTTGTAATCCCCAGTTACCACCCACGATTCTGACGTAAGAGGGTTGGCTCCATCCATTAGCTACGCGACAAGAAACGACACCTTGACCAATGCGAGCGCCAAATACAAATCCACCCCGAATGACGTCAGGTAGGACGGCGATACATACAGCCCGTTCGAGCAAGCTTAGGGGAATTGTGTTGTCGGAAATTTTTGTCACCTCATCCAGAACTTGTGCCGCACGCTCTGCTTTGGCTGCAAGACCGGCTTCGGTGGTGGCTGCGTACCCGGAAAATGGAATCGCAGCGGCGCATATTAAAATAAGTAATCTGTTTTTCATTCTGTATCTCCTTTATTGATGAGAATGGTTTTTACGAACTGACTGAGTCAGTAAATCGTTCACAGCAAATGAATGGCCAAAAAAAAGAAATCTTGAACTACTCTCGAGTTGCTATTGAACGGCTATTGAACCGTTATGATAGAGCTCCATGGATTGAAGCTGTTCAAAAAATCCAGAATGGCTCCCAAATATCCCCGTATGTTGTCGGGCAAATTTGTACAATATCAAATAAACTGTAAATTAACCTACGGCTTCATGTTTGCATTATCTATATAATCAATATGTGAAGTGTCGGAATTTTTTTCCCATTCCAAAAAAATAACAACGACAAGCGATTGTCAAAAAAAGGAGATCAGTATGGCTAACCTAACAACGGATGCTTTTAACAAAGTAGACAAAGTGGCTCACAATTTAAAAGACAAAGCGGCGGGAGCGGAAGATCAATTGACTCAGATGACCTACGATGCGGGAAAAAAAGTAGGAGCTATTGCGTCTGATTTTTCTTCGGCGGCTATGGATTACGCTAAAAATGGTCGAGAGTACGTAAAAGAAAATCCAGGGAAAGGCGTTGCTATGGCTGCGGTGGCGGGACTTGTAACTGGAAGTCTGTTGACTCTGGCTATGCGTCGTCGACACTAGAGTTTTTTTCTCGTTCTAATTTTTCGAACTCTAAGTATCGAGCACATCGTTTACGAAGATAGTGAAAAATATATGTCGAATTCGAATCAAGTTGCTGAGGAACTTCCCGTGTTCCCAGCAACTTTGATTTTTTTGGGGGATCTATGATCAAGTCTTTTTTAGAAGAAGAAGCTCAGGGATTTATTTTTAAAATTTGTTTGAGTATTATATGTGTATCCGTTTTAGTTTTTTCTTTATTTCAATTGGGTTATGCCTTTCAAGCCTGGGTGTTGCAATTTGATGATGCCTTCAAGATTACGGTGTTGGTTTTTACTTCGACTTTATTATTCAGTTTGATTGGTCTTCTTTTTGTGTTTCGTAAGCGACGAGAAAAAGTAAAAGTGGAACTCGAAAACCCTTTGCATCCTTTTATGGGAATGAGCTTACAAGAAAAAGGCTTTGTTTTTATGAGAGGTCTTTTAGATGGCTTGGTGAATGGCCGTCATTAGTTTCATGAGTAGATGAGAAGATAAGAGTAAGAAGATTAGATAAGAGTAAGTATAAGAGTAAGTATAAGTAGAGTAATAGCATAGATTTGAGTGAAGGCGACGGAGCAGAGGTGATCAGGTGATAGCGCAGAGATGATCGCATAGAGGCAGGTATAAGACCCTGCTCGTGTGTGTGCTATCCCCAAAAATATTGATCTGGTTCCAAGGCCAGTGGGGTGTTGTGCAAAGTGTCGGTTTGCCATAAGGGGGCCACCGAGCTGACGATCACGCTGACGGTGTTTCCTTCGCGTTCCATCGTGCCGGTGACGATAATGAAACAGTGGTTTAAAAACACGTCATTGTATTTTTCAAAAGTATCTGGGAATAAGACAAGATCAATGAATCCGTATTCGTCTTCCAATGTCGAAAAACACGTTCCGTTGGCGGTCGGTGGTTTCTGACGGATCAACACCAGTCCGGCTGTTTTTATCAAGGACCCACTTCTAAGTTCACGAATTTTTTGCGAAGTCATTTTGGGAATGATCGACATCGTTTTGCGCAGCTCGCTCATAGGGTGTCCCTGTAAGGACAACGAAAATGCGCCATAGTCATTTTGAATTTTCTCGAAGCCATCGGTTTTACTAAATGGATGAGACTCTGCTGGCGACAGTTCTGTTTTTTCCAGGTACGTCGTGTGGGAAAAAAAACTTAACTGCGTGCTAGGTGGCTCATTCAGCAAATGCTCGTAGGACAGGATGGCCCATAAGGCATCACGTGCCTCCCAATTAAAATCCTCGAACCGATTGGCCAAGGCCAGGCGCTCGGTGATATCGGCACGTAAAGGGGAGCGCTTCATAAAGTCTGTAAGACTTAGGAAGGGGTGTTCATTCCGCTGCGCGATCAGTTCGCGGGCCTGCTGATGACTGAGTCCCTTCACGGCGCGGAACCCGATGCGAATGGTGTTATCGCCTTCAATCGTGCAATCCCATTCGGATGTGTTTAAGGACAGGGGAAGTACACGAACGCCATGTCGAATGGCATCGTAAATGATTGTATCATTGCGATAAAATCCCATGGGTTGACTGTTCACCAGCGAGCACGCGAATTCAGCAGGGTGGTGGCATTTAAGATAGCATGATGCATAGGCCAGCAAGGCGAACGAGGCGGCATGACTTTCGGGAAAGCCATAGTGACTGAAGCCTTGAATTTGCTCAAACATTTGGGCCGCGAATTCGGGAGTCATGCCGCCGTGGATAAGTCCACGCCGTAAGCGTTCTCCCATCTCGCCGATCGGACGACTGGTGCGCCATGCATTGATGGACTTTCTTAAAAGGTCCGATTCTCCGGGGGTAAATCCCGCCAGGTCGATGGCTAATTTCATCACCTGTTCTTGAAACAAAGGCACGCCCATCGTTTTGCCCAGAATCTCTTCCACTTTCTTGTTGGGGTAGGCGACGCGTTCCAGTCCATTGCGTCGCTTTAAATAAGGGTGAACCATATTGCCGACGATGGGCCCTGGGCGTACGATCGCGACTTGAACCACCAGATCATAAAAATTTTTCGGTTTTAATCGTCCCAGCATCGACATCTGCGCGCGCGATTCAACCTGAAATGTTCCGACCGTATCACATTGTTGAATCATGGCATAGGTGGCCGCATCGTCGGCAGGCAGTTCATAGAGTTTCTTTTTGGTTAATTTTAAGGCTTTGCTAAGGCAAGACAGCATACCTAAAGATAAAACGTCTACTTTGATCAGACCTAAAATATCCAAATCATATTTGTCCCACTGAATGATCGTACGTCCCTCTCGGCGTGCGGGTTCGATGGGAACGATATCGATGATGGGATCTGCACTCAGGGTAAAGCCGCCACTGTGAATAGAAAGATGACGAGGAAAACCTTGCATTTCACCGGCGATGTACGAGATTTTCTCGGTCAGGCCTTCTTTGTGGGGGTGATCATGAATAAGTTCATCGAACTGGCGTTCGACTTTTTTCGCGGATAAGGTTCCTACAGGCACCCCAAAGGCTTTGCACACATCCCGAAAGGCATTGCGATATTGGTATGTGACTACGGCACTGACCATGCCGGCTCGATGACGTCCATATTTTTCATACATGTACTGGATGATTTCTTCGCGGCGTTCGTGCTCGAAATCGATATCAATATCGGGCGGCTCGCCCCGTTCTGCACTGATAAAGCGCTCGAACAGTAAATTCATTTGCACCGGATTGATGGCCGTGATTCCCAGCACAAAGCAAACCGCAGAGTTTGCAGCAGAACCGCGTCCTTGGCATAAAATATCCAGTTCATGGGCTTTGCGGACAATATCGTAGATCGTTAAAAAATAATCAGCGTAGTCAAGTTCTTTGATTAATTTTAATTCATGATCCAACTGCATGTGCATTTTTTGGTTCAAGCCTTTGACGACAGAGTGTTGTGCCACCAGATGTTCTAAATATGTTTGTCCTGTGAAACCGTGGGGAATCCATTCGGAGGGATAGCGGTACTTAAGCTCACGTGGCGAGAACGTGCATTGCTGGGCGATCCGGTGAGTCTGCGCCAAGGCGTCTGGAAAACGTGTATACAGTTCGTTCATCATGTGGGGGGATTTGATATAGCGCTCACCATTACCACGAATTTTAAAACCAATTTCGGTGAGGGGTTGCCCCTCACGAATAGAAATCAACACATCTTGTACGAGCTTGCGTTTTTTCACATGGTATTCAACATCATTCGTTGCGACCAGTTCCAGATTCCAAGAGGCTTTAAGCGCCAGCAGATGTTGAATGCGGGTTTCATCATGTCCATCTTGATAAAACGTCAAAGGCAGGTAGATGTCGCTTTGAAATTGATTTTTCAGCGGGGCCCACAAAATCGGATGCTGGCTTTCCAAGCGAGGAATCAAAATAAAGGATGAAGCCAAAGCACCGCTGGTTTTTTGTAAAAACGTTTGGATAGAAAGGTGAGTCTGGCCTTTTTGTTGGCCCGTTTTGGCGTGCGTGATGAGTTGGCAAATACAGGCATAGGCCGCACGATTTTTGGCCAGAACGGTCAGTGGGGCGTGATCATAAAATGTAAGCTCGGTCCCGCAAATATATTTAAACAAAGGATTCTCTTTGGCGACGCGGTAACCACGAGGCATTCCGTAAACGCCATCCACGTCTGTCAGGGCGATGCCGGCCAGGTTTAATTCCAAGGCTTGTTGGACTAATTCATAAGGATGTGAAGCGCCTGTTAAAAAACTAAAATTTGTTTTAGCGCGGAGTTCGATGTAACTCATTCGAAAACTCCGTGCAGATAGTAAACGTCTCGATTTTTAAAAACCCAAAATTGATCACCATTGTGCGTGATGAGTTTTGTATAAATACGTTCACCGCCTGCAATCTCCCACCAATTAGAAAGTAAAACCTCTGGGTGTCGCCATTCACGAATTTCGTAAGTTTTGCGGTTGTAGGAAAAGTGACAGGATTGAATCGAAATCGGGAGAGGTTTTTTGAATAGGCGTAGGGGACGTTCCGGGACCGCGGTGGATTGGATATCAGGATGACATTTGTCAGTCGCGCGGAGCCAATTTTTTTCTGGTAGATAGCTTTCTTTGAGGTGGGCGAAAAATACGGATTCAGGTCCCAGTTTGGTGGCCAGTCGTGAAACGAGATGAAAAAAAGATTCGGAAGTTTCTTCTTTCTTCTGATCAAAAATATCTTTCTGGCTGGTCATGTAAGGACCGTCTTCGGTGACCACTAAGGACAGTTGGACGATGGCATGTTCTAAGGGTTTTTTCTGTACGGAGGCGTCCAGTTTTTCTTTCGTGATCTGAAAGATGGTTTTGAGCGAAACAAATGGTAACGGAATCGCGATGTGGACTTCATAGGATTGCGGTGTTTTTTGAGTCGCATATTCTTGTTGCAAGATAATTTTAAACTGTCGCATACGACGACCTTTGCCGCGCAGACGTAAAAATATTTTTTCCAGTAAGGGGCGTAATATAAAGTACACGGGTTCTAGGTCTCGTGGCGGATAGGTTAAATCAAATTCGTGATCTTCCTGCACGATTTGCCGAGGCTCAAAGATATTCCAGATCAGGGGATGTTCACCCTGCAACCGCTGATGAGCCAACAAAAGAGAGGGGCCAAAGCGCAACGTGATTTCACCAGCGGGGATGTCGAGAAAATCCTTAATCGTATAGATCCGCAGTGATCGGAGCACGTGAATGGCTTTTGAAATTAAAGGCGTGTGTTCGGGATACTGGCCTAAGGGGTCGCAATAGCAAGGCAGACAATCGATCGGTAAAAATTTTTTTTCCGCCACGGGATGTAGGGTCATCGCTAATGCTGTCGGGATATCTTCGGCCATGCCTATCCGCGCCGTCAAGCCAATGCGATTCAGCGTCACCTGAACTCGCTTTAAAAATGTGGCTGCCGAATACAGGTGCTGGCATTTCGAAATTTCTAAAAAGACAGCTTCGTTATGCCGCAACTGAATTTGCGGGGTGGCTTGATAAAAAATTTCAGCCAAGCTGCGGGCGTCCCCATGCTTGGGTAAACAAATACAGACAACCTTCACCCCAGCCCCCGCATACGCCGAGTTTCGATATCCCATTGCGTATCAGATTTACGGACATGCAATTGCAGGTGAGGCACCCAGCTGGTGCTGGGTGACGGGGACAATAGAAAAAAATGATTTAATGTTTTTTCGGAGAGCAACTGAAAACGGCGAAAATCTTTTTCGTTGAATCCAGAGTTTTCAGCGACCACGACTTGAAAGCAGCCGGAGCTTAAAACTTGGTTCAGGCTCCAGAGAATGTCTTTTTTTCCTTCAATAAATAATATGGATTCGACACAGACGCCTTTTTGTTTCAAAGCGTAGGGATTAATAGAAATTGTTTCTTCGATCCAGGCGACACTCAGCTGGGGATTTTCTTTTAAAAACAAAGCCGCAAATTCGGTTCGTTGGGAACCCGACAGCTCTACAAATGAGCCGAGAAAAAAACCTGCGGGATATAATGAAAACGGCTGGCGAGGTCGCGGCGTCTGCGAGGTGGCCCCAATAAGCAGTCGAAGTTCAGCCAGAGACGGTTTGACTAATGAAACAGACATACAATGCTCGCCTCATGGTTTACGTATTAATCCACAGTACACGCCGGCAATTCGTAAATGCCTGGTGTCTTCAATCACAATGGGTTTGTATTTTTCATTCGCAGAATGAAGTTCGACATGAGATCTTCTTTTATGAAGACGCTTGATCGTGGCTCCGTCATCGATTTCGGCCACGACGATATCCCCGTTGTCGGCCGTCGCCTGTTCACGAATAATGACGTAATCGCCATCTTGAATGCATTCCCCAACCATAGAATCACCCGAGACGTGTAAAACGAAATAGGGTCCAGGTCCTTTCATCATGTATGAAGGCACTTCTAAATAGTCTCCCGATTTTTTAAAATCCAGGGGTTGTCCTGCGGCCACTTTACCTAGAATAGGTAGCAGATGTCCCTCAGAGTGTACGGTCACTCCATGCGAAAGATGATTTTCCTTCGTGATATAGCCTTTGTCGATCAGTGTCTGAATATAATGGTGAACAGTGGATTTCGCTTTGTAGCCCAAGTGAGTGGCAATCACCTCGTACGTAGGGGGTGTGCCGTGTTTGTCGAAATATTTTTTGATGAAATCGAGAACTTTTTTTTGATTCAACGTTAAATTTTGCATAGAACTCCCGAAACATTTTAAAGTACATTGAAATGCACGTGCCAAAATCAATCGCACTTTTAAAAACGCATTTAATTCGAACAAATCTCGAACTTGGTCTTTATCTGAAATGTATCGAACATTTCTCGAACTTCAAGCAAAATGTGTGCTGGAGTGCTGCATTTTTTATCTTTTTGAGTGGTCTTAAATCTCTTGGCCTAAATCGGTTAAGTATTTCTCCATGACTAAAGCCCGTCTTTGTCCTTCCTCTTGCGCCGACTTAGTTTTCAAAGTTTTCGCAATTTTAAATAATTTGGTATAGAAGTGATCGATCGTGGACTGGGTGTCGTCGGCGTCTCGATTTTGACAAAAGGGATCGTGCTCGGCGTACAAAGACCGTTGCATACGTCCAGCCGTGACAAAGCAACGAGCCAGTCCGATGGCCCCTAAGGCGTCCAAACGGTCAGCATCTTGAACGATTTCGGCCTCTCGCGTTTTAGTTGCGATGTTGGCACTAAAGCTGTGAGCCTCGATGCAATGAGCGATGGCGGCATGAAATTCTTTTGGATAGTGAATCTGCTCGAGAAACTCGACCGCCCGACGGGCCGAGATCTGCGACGCTTGCGCCCGCAAGGGACTGTCTTTCGGCACCACGACGAAATCATGTAACCAAGCTCCGGGAATGACCACATAAGGATTTGCATTTTCTAACCGGCATAAACGTTTGGCCATCGCCACCACACGTTTCAAATGAAGAGAATCATGAGCGGGATCGAAAGCCAGCGGCATTTTATTAATCTCGGTTTGAAAAATTTGTTCCCAGTGGTCCATGGTTTTAGTCACATCCTGCAATTCCATATTTTTCTCGCTTTAATAAAAATACTTTAAATAAAAAAACGTTTAACTGAAGACTCGCTTTAAACTCTCATCCCGTTAGTTTTAGACTGACTTTAAACGCGAATCGAGAGTCCATCTTTCAAGGCCTGTCGCGTGGCGTACAGTGCCGGAATCAATCCCACCAGAATCCCTACCAACAAGGTCGCTGTCATGTACATCACTTCTGTCGATGTGATCGCCGCACCGACAGAATAAAATCCAAATTTTTCTTCCAGCCAAGACTCCAGAATAAAAAAACCGCCCAGTTCGATCGCCAGGCCAAGCAAAATTCCAAAGCTGGTGATTAAGCCAGACTCAAACACCAATAGAAACGTGATTTTCGAAGGCGCAGCCCCCACCGCACGCAGGATCGACATTTCTCGACGGCGTTCGTTCAAACTGGAAATTAACGAGCTAACCATCGAGGCCAGTCCCACGACCATCACCATCAAAGAAATAATTTTAAGGACACGCTCGATTTGGCTTAGGCCCCGCCATAAATCTGACAGCGTCGCCCCGGGGATAATGGCCATCAGTGGTTCGTCGGTATAGTTATTTATTTCTCGTTGCAATTGTAATGTTTCAATTCGCGTTTGGGTCCGCAGAAAAAAAGCCGTGATCTGTTGAATCGGCAATTTATCTGTAGTGATTTGAGCTTGTGGAATCATTTTATCTTTGGTTGGGGCGGCGCCGGTTTGCCAATCGATGTGAATCGCTTCCATACCGTACAAGGAAATATACAGGCTTTGATCAATCGCGGTCCCGGTGGGTTTTAATACTCCCGTGATACGAAAGGGTTTATCATCATGCATTTGGATCGCTTCACCACGGGTTACTCCATGCGCGACAACGACGGGGTCACCTACTTTGTAACCAAGTTTTTCTTTTACCTCGGAGCCAATCACGACATCCCACAAACCCAAAGCGGGAGAACCGGTTTCAAATTCAATTTTTTTATCGCCACGAAAATGGTAATGCTGATAAAAATTTTCGTCCGTGGCGACAACTCGGAATCCCTTGTGTCCATCACCCAAGGAATAGGGAATCGTCCAAGCCACCGCCGGGTGTTTTTTCAGTTCTTGATAGGACTGCCACGAAATATTATTCGAAGCATTGCCCATGTTGAACACGGTGTACAATATCAAATTCAGTGGTCCTGTTCGAGCCCCCACCAGCAGATCGACTTGGCTGACTGATTGTGTGAACCCCTCTTGCGCTGAACGTTGCGTGCGCTCCACAGCTAATAACAACGACAGACTTAATGCGATTGAAGCGATCGTTAAAAGAGCTGTTAATTTTCTGTTCCACAAAGATTTGAACGCCAACGTAAAAAATATCATCGAGTGCCTCGGGACGTAGAATTAGAATCAGAGCCAGAATCAGAATTGGAATCGGTCAGATTCGAGGTCGAAGCTGAAGTCGAAACGGACGGCGAACCTGAGATTGAAGCCGCTGAAACGGGGGCTGCGGGGGCCACAAAACGGTTTAATTCCGACAATGCCACGACACGGTCAAACATATTTTGTAATGATCGATCATGGCTAACAAACATAAGAGTAATGGAATGTTCTCGGCATAAATCAAAAAGAAGTTTTAGGAACTTCTCGCGATGATCAAAATCCAAAGCCGATGTGGGTTCGTCCGCCAAAATTAATTTTGGTTGTCCCAGCAGGGCGCGGGCGGCCGCGACCCGCTGTTGTTGCCCAACCGACAGCTCGGTGGTTTTCTGGTGAAGCAGGTCTTTGATGCCTAGATGCTCTACGATATGATCCAGGTTGGAAATAAATTTATTTTTTTCAGAACTCAGTTTACATGGCAGCGTGATGTTTTCATAAACACTCAAGTACGGAATCAAATTAAAGCTCTGAAAAATGTAACCAATTTTATCGGCGCGATAGGCATCCCGTGCCGACGAGGAAAGCCGGGCGATATCGGTCCCATCAATTTCTAATTGACCCGAACTGGGAAGCAGAACGCCAGCTAGGATTTCTAAGAACGTCGTCTTGCCGCTGCCACTGGGGCCAAAAAGAAAAATCTTTTCGCCTTTTTTAACAGTGAACTGATCGATTTCCAGACGACCACGGTCGGTATTGGGGTATTTGAATTTAAGTTGTGAAACAGATAATAATGATTCCATGTGTGCTGGGTATTCTATTAAGGTAGTGTAAAAGATCAAGGAAAGGGAATTGTTACTCGGGGTCCCATAGTGCCTCAAAATAAGACAAATTGAAAATTGATTCATTTAAAGCGTTATTTTTCCAAAGAAATTCCAAAAAGTTCCAAAGAAAATTCAGAGAAACTCCGAAGAAATAAAGAACGTTACTAAAAATACACCCAGCGAGATCACTGAACAAGACCATGGAAAAAAAATCACTGTCAGCGCCGGACTCGAAGTTGAAAAATTAATTAATTCCATCGCCGTTCTTTCGTGGGGGATGAGTCTTCTGTATTGTATTATTGATTTTTTTAACCGCTCTTACTTTAGTAGTCTGTTTTTAGGCGTTGATGGTTGTCTGATGTTTCCCGTTATTCTTTTCTTGAACCGCCAGGGGAATCGATTTTGGGCGCGCACTTTTTTAATCATCACACTGAACAGTTTTATTTTTGTCGCCACGACCACCACTCCCTTTGATGATAGCGGACGATTTTATTTTGTGCCGGTGGGAATCATGACGTTGCTACTGTGCGAGCTGTACGAACGGCGTAGTATCATTTTTGGTTTTACTTTGCCTGTGGTGACTTATTTTATCTCGCTGAATGTTTCGATACCTGGCTATCAAGTCACCAGTGAATCTGGGATGGCGCAAGAGGCGGCACGCATCGTGAATTTTATTGGCGTCTATGGTTTCACGTTGTCCGAAATTTATGTCTTTGTGAACTATGTACGGCGCATGCGCATTCAAGCGGTCGAGCAAAGCAAATTTTCGGCGCTGGGAATAATGTCGTCCGGTATCGCCCACGAGATTAACAACCCTCTGGCCATTATCAAAGGACGCACGTATCTGGTATTAAAGCATCTGGAGCAATCGAACAAAACCGAGATTGAAAAAGATATTGATGTGATTTTAAAGACAACCGATCGGATTGTAAAAATCATTCATGGCCTGCGCGTGTTTTCGCGCAATGCAGATGATGATCCTTCTTACGCAATCCAATCGAACGAACTTGTCCAGACGGCTTTAGGCCTGTGCTCAGAGCGATTTCAACGAGCCGGAGTTATCATCGAAGTCGTCGTGAAGGAGCATTTTACGATTCAGGGCAAAGAAGCGCAATTGGTGCAAGTGTTGGTGAATTTGTTAAATAATGCATACGATGCCATTCAGGAATATTCGGAAAAATGGGTGCGCATCGAAGTTTCTGCCAAGAGGATTTGCGTGATTGACAGTGGGCAAGGAATACCAGAGAAAATTGCGGAAAAACTTATGCAGCCGTTCTACACAACTAAAAGTGTTGGCAAAGGCACGGGCCTGGGTTTAAGCATTTCTAAAGGCATTATTGATCGTCATGGGGGCGAGCTGTATTTGGATACTCGACACCGCAATACCTGTTTTGTCATGCATTTTGAATCTCGATCCCGCAAAAATGTCGGGTGAAACAAAGCGTTCTCCATTCTAACAGTTAGGAACTGCGCCTTATGAGTGGACCCGCAGCAAATACCAAGTGGTAGTGCATGGCTCGAATAGCGAACCGATGTTGTGTGCGTGTACTGTATATTTCATCAGATCTTGGTCTTATCTGTCCCTCTCTTTTCCAGTCAAAGTATGTGGGTTACTGAGGGCCATCATAAATTCCACTTAAATGCAGGGCTATCAATAAAGGCTCATGAGTAAGAGTCGATAGGTGGTAACTAGTCATTCGTCCTCTAATGATGTGTGATGAGCATCCCATCTTCATTTAAGGGCTGACTGTTTGCATAGTTTATAAGAAATGGGAAATAAATTATATAGATTTTTAAAGGTAAAACTGCCCACTTTTGCATTTATTGTATTACAGTTGTCTAGTAATTCGCCAATCGCAGCGGCCCCTGTACATTTTTCTTATTGTTTGAAATTCTATAGTGGACCTAACATCTCGCTTAGTTATGATAAAACTGCGTTTACAGGTAACCAACTCGATATTTCGAAATTGCGCTTATGGGCAGAGTCCCAGCCTCCCCATGCAATCGACGAGGCTCGGTTTGTGGCAAAAAACATTAAACTCGTTTCAATATCTATATTCGAAAAGCAGCTGCATTCAAATTTTTCTACCTATTTGCAGAGTATTGGCCCGCTTTCAAAAGTGGTTATTGTTTCTGAATCTGGAAAAAGTAATGGTTGGATTGCAGAGTATATTATGAAAAACTTTCCTGAAATGGGTATGCGCCAAGTAGAATTTGATAAATTAAATGATTTCATAATGAGTGAAACTCAATCGGGACATGATCCGAGTCAAATTCATTGGGCCATTGTCGATGATGCGACATACTCTGGTTTACAGCTTAGAAGCCATATCGGCCACATTGAGTATTTAGCAAATAAAAATTCTTTTGCTCCTGTCATTGATGTCGTTGTGCCTTATTACACTCATCAAGCTAAAAAATATCTGGAAGAAGAAACTTCGTATGGAAACCAAGCCCGTGTCTATTCTTTAAATCGTATGCATTCAGTACAAGAGCTGTTCGAAAAGAAAGGGTTGTTTTCGGGAGTATTGACAATTTTCCAACATAAAATTCCAGACTCTCAAAGTTTTGACCATAACATCCGCCGGGGATGGATTTTCGCTACAGAGGATGCAAGAGGGAATATAGTCATTCCGCCAAACAAGATAAAATTTATTATTGAAAATCCTTCTCCGTATTCTCAGAAATAATTTTGTGGTCAAAACCCCTACAAATCAAGTCAGTTCTTAATCAGGATAACGAGCTTTGTGGATGTAGATTTTAGAGACGCGGCGATAATAATAGCCGCGCTTTTTAACTCGTGTCCCCTGCGGACATGAATGTCGGTGCATCTGGCGCTAGCGTCTGATATTTTCTAAAAAACTGGCTTCTTTATCGGAACCGTACGATTTTATTTGGTTCAATCGCTCTGAACGTTTACTTGAGTCAACGAAGCCATATACGTTGGCTTGAATCCCTCGGGGGAGAAGCATGTCGGCGCTTTCGATATTGATTTTCATATCACCTTGATCGATACGGATGCGGTTTTTCTCGGCGACGCCGATTTTTTTGGCTCCTTCGAACGGTAGATAGCTCAGATACAGACTTCCGCGATGGGTTGTTACGCCAAAATAGACGTTGTTGCCGGTGGAATTATCCAAGCGGGATGCCCACACGTTACCTTTGTTGTCGAAGATGGTTAAACGACTGGAGTTGATTCCCAATTTACCAATGTCTTCGGCGGACTCATCAGACCAAATTTGAATTTTAAACTGGGCCACGACGCGACGATGGTCGTCTTGATATAAAACGATCGCGGGTGCATTCATGTTTTCAATTGTAAATTCCTTTGCTTGCAGAACCTTGCCGGTTTTGACTTCGCCATTGCGATTCGGTGACATGGAATCAAACTGTTTTATTTTTAGTTGCAATTCACCATGTGGATTAAATTGCCATTCATGGTACAGTGAGGTTGTCGGCAAGCCTTGATGAATTACGTTCCAATAGCTTGTGATGGGTTTTTCATTGCCAAAGCGCCAGCGACGTTCTTCATCGGGTTTAAAAAGCAATCGTGTGCCATTTTTATTAAATACCAGCAGATCACCTTGGATCTCTAATTTATAACGTAAGTTATTCAGTTCTATTTCTTTGCGGGGAGAGGTGGCTTCGGAAAAACTGATATCCTCGGCATGGGCCGAAAATGCTAAACCTAGACTGAGACTGACTAAACCTAAAATAATTTTCTTCATATACAACCTTTCATTAATTTTTTTAATTTTCTTTATTCCTTTTTTTCTTTTCCTCTGTGTTTGTGGCGCCCACACTAGTTATTGGTGTAAACGTACTCAAAAGTTTCATCGGCCACGTGATTTTTAGCGATCTTTTCTGAAAAGATATCAGAACTGGTGTGCCAAACAAACTTACCAATAATCAGACCGACCAAAAGAGCCGCCGCAAGTTGCAACCATTGAGCAGACCTAGGAGAGGAGTTATGAGGGAAACGGCTTGGTCGACGACGACGATTGGTTTTAAACGGGATTTTTTTCCACGTCTGCATCATTTCCGTGGTCGGTGGTCTCGATATCTTTCGTCCTAAATCTTTTAAGGATTTAAAATCATCTTGGCTCATAAACAGATTCCCTTTGTGCTGAGTAAATCTTTTAGTTTTTCTTTAGCACGATGCAAATGACTTTTTACGGTACCGACCGGCAGTTTCAGTACCAGCGCCATATCATCCAAAGTCATTTCATCGTCCATATATAAGGTCAGTACATCTTGTTGAATAGCGCTCAGAGAGGTGATTTCCTTTAAAAACAATTCGATGGTTTGATGGCGGTGATAGTCGTCTTCCATGCTGGTCGTCGCAACAGAGACGAGCAGGGCATCCCAATCAAACTCTTCGCTGGTGGTCAGCACAATTTGGTTTAAATGATTATTTTCCAACGCCACAAAGCGAGCGATACCAAACGTGAAGGCATCAATTGATCCTCGTGATTCGTCATAAGACCCCTCGCTTAGCTTCTGATGAAGGCGTGAAAATACCTCTTGCGTTAAATCCGCAGCGTCTCGTAAAAAACCACGACGGATGAAATAGTTATAAAGTCGTGGCCCCAGCCGACCAACAATGTTTTCCCAATTCAAAACGATCCTCAATAGACAGTCGTCACTGTGGGCGCACCGAACTCACTCTGCCAACAACAACAACTGGATTTAAGCTACAGTTATTCTAGGGCCTGTTTTCATTTCCTCGCGACGGCTAGGCAAATGAAGATAGGCCCTAATGAGTATTGTCGAAATTAAGAAAAAAGTTGCAATAAAAAATGAGGGTGTGTCGCTATTCTTTAGAAATGGTAATTTGGCTTGTCAAAAGCTTATGAATCGGACATTTGTCGGCGATTTCCATCAGTCTTTTTTTGTCTTCGTCTGAAAGTTCGCCGATCAAATCTATTTTTCTGGAAAGCACAGATTCTTTGCCTTCGGAAACTGTATGAACGGCGACATGGACATCGTCCAAGGGCATATTTTTACGGCGCGCGTACATTTTCAGTGTTATCGCCGTGCAGGCGGCCAGCGCGGTTTCTAAAATTTCATGAGGATTCATGCCTTCGTCTTGGCCACCATTGTCCGGGGCCGTGTCGGCCAGTATTTGATGATGGCGAACTTCCGCTTTAACCAATAAATTGTGAATACCTTTCAATTTTATCATATAGATAGTTTGAAATAGTCTTTCAGAAAAATCAAGGTCAGAGATCGTATTACCTGAAATTATCTTGATCGATCTGGCCTCATCGAGAGGCCTAGATAGATTGGTTAGAGCCGTAGCCCTAAAACTTTTCCAACCGCCGTATATTCCAGTAACCGACACACAATAAAACTGAAATGTTTTACCTTCTGATGACGTCCACATGGCTTCGATCTTTTCAAAAAATTAAATTAGAATCGAAGACATCAAACTATTTAAAAATAATCTGCGGATTGATATCAAATTTAACTGGTCCTCGAACACCGACGCCAGTCACCCGTTTTATGCTGCTATTGCCAGTTTGGGGATTTTTTACGATTTCGAGCTACATTCGTTGCACGGGAAGAACGAGCCAGCCAAAGAATTCACGGAGAAAACTTCTTGGCTTTTCTGAAGCGACACCCACCCGATGCGTCGTCTGAATAGGGTGATCTTTGTACGTTCCAAATACTTTGTCCCAAAAAGTCAGAACTTCTGAAAAATTATAAGTCGGGCTTTTATCGTCTTGATAGTTATGGTGGATCAGGTGATAGCGTGGTAGCTGGAAATGTCTTGAGAACACCGTTGCCGGAAATTCGATATTAGAATGTTTAACAAGAGAGATAACCCAAATCACTGAATACAATGAGGCGACCACCACGCGATCAAAGCCCAAAGTAAAAAGAAAAATCAGTTCGGGTACGTACAAAATAAAATCATCGACGGGATGGGTACGAGTAGAGGTTAAGGTTCCCAGTCGTTCAGGCATGTGATGAAGGGCATGAAATCTCCACAAGAAGGGGTTTTTATGCATCCATCGATGCAGCCAATAGCGGAGTAAATCGATACCAAAGACGATCATCAGGCCTTGGAAAATCCAATGCACAGAGACTTGGGATGTTATGTGTAAATAAGAGCGAATATGATCGGCGGCCCAATCTGAAAATGCATACGTCACGGTGGAGGCAAAAAAGCCACTCCAAAAGAAAAAGAAAGCTTCAACTATAGTCTCGCGAAATTTGATTCCATTACAGGTGATCAAATTCCAAGATGAATTTCGGGGTATCAAGAGCTCGAACAGGATCAGGATGAGGGCTGCACCATTGTAGGTATATTCGATCCATTGGCCAGGAGAAAATTTGAAGTACCACAGGAGTGTATCTGCACCGACGACGAGCAGGACCAACCAAAGAAATAAATGATTTTTCAGGAATGCTTTCACCACTAAGTCCTCCAAATATCTGCGTCGAACCTTAAACGAAATTTCGATTTAACACGAGTGATATGAATTCACGATTTTCCGTGAAAAAAATGAAAGGATCAGATCTAATATTTAGACCCAGTTTTGCTATCTAGCCCAGTCTCTCCAGCTTTAAGCGGGGTTTGAAGCAGTGATGCTACAACGTAGATCTGGTGAATTTACTTTAATACAGTGTAGCTTTTTCTTTCCGTAAGGAAAAATAACTAGACACGGAAGAGTATCTACTAATAAATTTGTAGCGCTAACAAATTTTGAATCTGCGGTATAATCGCCCCAGTTTTGTTAACTCAAAAAATAAAAAAAATAAAGGAGTCACTATGAAAATATCTGTATTTTTAGTTACGGCACTTGTGTTTTCAATGGCATGGTCACAACAACGTCCAAGTCGCGTCGAAACTGAAATCTTAGATTTAACTCGTGAAATCAACCAAAGCGTTCGCTTTGGTCAATTATCACGCCATGAACTTGAATCGCTTCGTGATCAATTACGCGATGTTGTTGATGTAATGAACGGCGGGGGCACTTCACTTCCTTCAAATGTTATTTGTACTAAAGGATCAAACGGTCTTTTCTATCCAACTAGCAACATTTCAGGATCTATCTTAGGCTCTACTTCATATTCTGCAGGACACAATACTTTAGAAGATTGCCGTTTAACTTTACCAGCACGTGGTGAAGTTCTTAGCTGCTTCAAACAATCTAACGGTTTGTACTACCCATCTAAAGGTGATTCTGGAACAGTCGTTGGTTCAATTTCACACAGTGCTGGGCATGGTGCTTTAAGCGAATGCCGATTAACTCTTCCAAAAAGAAGAGCAACAACTGCTTGTTTTAAACAATCTAACGGTTTGTACTACCCATCATCTGCTGAGACTGGAACTGTCATCGGTTCAACGTCATACAGTGCGGGCTACGGCAACTTAGCTACATGCTTAAAAATTGTTAATCAGTAATTTATTTCTACAACTTTAGTGGAATGAACGGTGCCCAAAAGGTGCCGTTTTTTTTTAAGATTTTACTCTTAGGAGGAATTAGGCTTTTCACCGTTAGGATGTTCATGGAATTTTGATCTATATTGTAGATTTTCAATAGACTTTACTATATGACTGGGGCTTATGAGAATTTGGGGAATCGTTATACTTCTTTCGGGGATGGGAATTCAATCGAAGGCCATCGTCGGCGGACAAGATCTGCCGCGCCAATGGAATCGTCTGTCGCCAGTGGTGCGTATTGCCAGTGCGCAACCAGAGACGCCCATTTCGGTATGCAGTGGAGTCATGATAAGTCGTAAAGCCATTTTGACGGCGGCTCATTGTTTTTACGAAATGAAAAATGTGCGACGATTGTCGATTGAGCATCTAGAGAGTGGCGTGATACATAAATCAAAATTTAAAACGTTCGTGAAACCTGGCTACCAAGCCCAGTTTCATGATCACGCGACGTTGGTTAACAATGGTTATGATCTGGGAATTATTGTGTTGTCGGGCGAAGTGACGTTTTCTTATTCCGAGTTCGAGATGGCTTCCCGTGAATTGTCATTGAATTCGCTGGTCCCTTATATCTGGTTGGTGTCCGCGGGACATCATAAGCCACATTATAAATCAGCGTCGTCGCTGCCCATTGCTCATTTCGTGCTCCGCGCGTTTCCGCAAAAAGAAATATTTTATCAATATCAATCGGCTCTGGCCAAGGCCGGTCCGTGTGAGGGCGACAGTGGCGGCGGTATTTTCGCATGGATGGAGCAGCGCTGGGTGTTGATTGGAATTCAGTCCACAAAATCTGCGGTGCCCAGTTGTGCGGATGTTGAAAATCGTGGATTTTTCGTGCCGGTGTTTACCAATGCCGAATGGATTAGATCAATCTTAAACAAAATTTAGATTTAGTCTAAAGTTAATTTTAAAATTAAATCTAAATTTTGTAATTTATCACAAACGATTGAAACAGGGTTAAGCCAATCAAAATATTTTTGGTTCAAAAGAATCGCCGTCCCAAGGAGACAAATAAAAAAATCGGGATAATATCCAGCGGCGTAGTTTTGTGGCCCAGTTAGTGATTGTAAACCGTCGTGATCACGTATTATGCTTTTTCCATGAAAACGATATTAATTTTATTTACTCTTTTGTTCCTGCGACAACCTGCTTTTGCCGGGCACACGGGCTGCGTGACGATTTATGATCGGGCTCTGTGTGAAACCCAAGATCAATACACCTATATGTCCGAGCTGGTTTCTTGGCAGTTTTCCAAAGATGAATTTCGCGCTAAAATCACGGCCCTGCTGGACCAAGTTTTACCGGATCATTCAGCCCGAGTCGCCTCGTTCTTTTTGTGGGTGAATGATTTTAATTCACAGAGTGCCTTGCGTATTCAATTTTGGTCAGCGGACAAAAGTTTTATTTTAGATCTACCGGTGGATTTAAACACGATTCATGTCGAAACCGATGTGACGGTTCGTGCGGCAGGGGCGTTGCCTTACCCCATAGAATTTGGTTATACATTGGGAGAGATGCTTATCATGTGTCATGAAGACTGCACCGACGAGCACGAGAAATGGATCAGAGCGGCGGGTGTTACAGACATGCAAAAGATTTTGCCTCGATTGTATCTATTGTCCGTACCCAAATTTAACGAAGCTAAAATGTTAGAGATAATAAAAACTCAAACAGATTTTGATCGATTATTCACCTCCATTGAGCGGTCGCCAGTGATGGAGGGGAATGGTTTTCGAGAACTTGCGTTCACCGTGTATCTTTGAACGATTGACCTTTTGCGTGGGCTCCTTTATGAGTCAGATCTATGAAAAATTCATCACACAGTTTTTGGTATCGTTTATTGCTTCGCGTGGAAGCGGTTGGTAATGCTCTACCCCATCCCGCATTGCTTTTTTTCTATTTAACAGTTTTTGTTTTTATTCTTTCCGGAGTGGTTACGTGGATGGATATGCATGCCGCTCATCCGGTCAGCAAAGAAGTTTTGACTCCGGTGAATTTGTTTTCCAGTCACGGAGTTCGTTATTTATTAACGGATATGGTGAAAAATTTTACATCGTTTGCCCCGCTGGGAACAGTTTTGGTGGCCATGTTGGGATTCAGCTTGGCGGAAAAAAGTGGGTTGTTGTCGGCATTGTTGCGAATTCTGGTTTTAAAAGCATCGCGCCGAATGCTGGTGCCTATTGTGTTGATGGCCGGTGTGCTTTCACATACGGGCGGCGATATTGGCTATGTGCTTTTGATTCCCTTGGCCGCGATGACGTTTCATAGTGCAGGACTCAATCCGTTGGCGGGTTTAGCTATTTGTTTTGCGGGTGTGTCGGGTGGGTTTGCCGCGAATTTATTGTTGAGCACGGCGGATCCCTTGTTGTCTGGAATTTCCCAAGAAGCAGCCCGCATTTTAGATAAAACCTATGTGGCGACGGCGCTGTCGAATTGGTATTTCATGGCGAGTTCATCATTTTTGATTGTGGCCGTGGGATCGTTCATCGCGTACAAAGTGACGATTCCATTTTTAGGTGAATATCAGGGCCCCGTGGACAAAGAACCACTTCAGAAATTATCGACGCTTGAATGGCGCGGTTTAAAGGCCGCTGGGTTGGTGGTTTTGTTGGTCGTCGCGACATTGGTTTGGGGATTGGCTCCAGAGAATGGTTTTTTGCGTGATCCAAAGACACCGGACTTGTTTCATTCCTCGGCCCTGAAGGGAATTGTGGCGTTGATTTTTATTTTAGGTGCTGGGACCGGGTTAGCGTTTGGCTTTACCTCGGGGTCATTTAAAAAAGTCGACGATATCGTCAAAGCCATGCAAGAAGCCATGGCGACCATGGCGCCGTATTTGGTTCTTGTATTTTTTGCGTCCCAGTTTATTTCGTTATTTAATTATTCGAATATTGGAATCATCTTGGCGGTGAAAGGCTCGGAAGTTTTGAAGTCCTGGGAGCTGGGCATGGTGCCTTTGATGTTAGGATTTATTTTGTTGACGGTGTTGTTGGATTTGGTGATTGGCTCCGCTTCAGCTAAATGGGCGTTGATGGCACCGATATTTGTGCCCATGTTTATGTTATTGGGAATTTCACCTGAATTGTCTCAAACATCGTACCGTGTGGCTGATTCTGTGGTGAATATTATTTCCCCGCTGATGAGTTATTTTCCGATGGTTCTGGCCTTTGCGAATAAGTACGAGCCCAAAGCCAAAGTGGGAACCATTGTGGCGCTGATGTTGCCTTACTCGATGGGTTTTTTAATTTTCTGGTCGTTGATGTTATTTGTATGGATCACGTTGGGGTTGCCGGTAGGACCAGGGGCACCGTTGCATTATCATTTGCCCTCAGATCCATAAAGTGGGGCACGGTTGAGTGTCCCCACTGTCATCATTCGATATTCGTTGCTAGAATATAATTTGATCCGCTAGCTCACGCATTTCACGAACGTAGGGGCTGGTTTTAAACAAACGCTTTGGTGTGTGTATTTCTTTTTGATCGGGAATGGAAGTCATCGATCCTTCGATGGCAAGTGCCACCGTCATCACTTTAGATTTTTCAGCCGCCGCATAGGCTCGTTCGGCATTCACGACACCTCCACTGGCGACTTTTTCTTTGAGCCAGTCTTTTTTATCGACGGTGCCCATTAAGATTTGTCGTAGTTGTGGGGGAGTCAACTGGGGATTGATGTCTTTCATGTGAGCAGCCACGCCGGTCACGTACGGTGCAGCCATTGAGGTACCCGACATAGGTAAAACCAATTTGTTGTCCAAGCTAGGCACCGAGCTTTTGATGGCGACACCGGGTGCGGCAACGTCGACGCTGTTAAGGCCATAGTTTGAAAACTTGGCCAAGCTGGAAACACCTTGCGAGGCGGCCACGGAAATTCGATTCTCAGCGGCCACGTTGGATGGGAACACGGGGGATTTGTCGTTGTCCGTGCCATCATTGCCGGCCGCGATCACAAACAAAGTTTTACTGGCGCTCTTTAACCATTTTTGACCAATCAGTTCGTATTGAGCGAATAAACGTTTTGTCTCCTGCATGATTTGCTCGGGCGTGGGATTTTTCACCCCTTTGATTGTCAGCGCCAGGGTGGCCAGCATTTGCAAATTGACTCCGATACTGTAGTTGGCCACATCGATTTGGCGTTCGGCGATGTAGGCGGCGGCTTGTTCATAGGTACCGTTGGTGAGCATGGCAATTAAGCGATAGGCCCAGTCCGAGATGCCTTTCATGGTCGTCGCTTTGTTTTTATTGTCCAAAGGATTTACAAAATTAAGTGGTGTATCGGGAAACACGCGATTAGATATCATTCGTGATTCGGGCGATAAGGAAGCAATGATGCCTGACACATGAGTGCTGTGGGAATATTGTCCATAGTAGTTCAATTCTGCCACGATGGCTTTCTTCTGAGCTTCATTTAAATTCGTAATGTTTTCTTTCCAGAACTGATCATCTTGAGGGGTTTGGTTACCGCTTTGGATACGTGATAAAATATCCATGATGGTGAATATTTTGGGGTCGATGCTGGCGACATGCTCGCGGAAAAATACTTTGCCATAGTTATCCGCAAAGTTCCAACCCAGGATGTCGTCGACTTTGCCATTGCGGTCGTCATCCACCCGGTTGCCTGCTATTTCCGCTGTGTTGGTCAGCACACGGCCAGCCAGCCACTCATGAGAAAAATCGGTGCCAGAATCTGTAACGGCCACGCGGGCCGAAAATGCATTTAAGCCTATGAATACAAGAGTGAGTACGAGTTTATTTTTTAACGTCATGGCGGTCTCCTAGTTAATTCCTAAAATTGATTTGTTGGCGGCGATCAGAGCGTTTTCAAACTTCATCGTTTTAGGCATGAAGGGATTCAAATTTTGAATGTATAACCAGCTTAGAATATTTTGGGTTTCCATCGAGATTTGACCTGTCAGATGACTTTTATAAAGATCATTTTGCAAATACGCTTCATCAACGACGCCTGCACGCATGAATTTTTTCAACGAACTGTTCAGCTGCAAGGTCACGCCCCGAGACAGGGGGAGTCCCACGACACGCAGACCGACCGACAGCAACCATGTTCCACCCCGGATGGCTGAAACTTCGAATGGTCGTTTGTAACGATGGATCAGCGGCGCGCCCAGGGATTTGAATGCTATGTTTTGCTCGGAAATTAATGAATAGAGACTGTCTTTCACTCCGTTCTTGTAACAGATGGCAAAGTATTCGTTCACGATTTCGGTTTTACAATTTTTATTCAAAACCAAATTCGAGTGGGTCTTGTCCATCAAGATCTGACGTTGTTTTTCAATCGCGTAGCGCGTGCTTTTCCCCTTTTTTTCAAAGGCCTGCCAGTCAAACTCTAAGCCTTGCACGACCGACATGATGTATGACGACATTAAATCTGCTTTTTGCCCGTAAAGAATGTTCAGTGCCCGATTTTCCAAAGTGGTCATATCAACGGCACTGACGGAATAGCTGTTGATGTTTTTCAGGGTTTGCTCGAGTCGGTTTGTTTGGTATTCGTACATCACATCGATTTGCTCGAAAATATCTTCGATCGCGACTTCGACGATAGCGCCAATCGTCCGGTTAGGAATCAGGCGAGGAAGTTGGACCAACACGTTGCTTAAAATTCCACGAAACATTTTTTCCACTAAGCCTTTGTACTGAGTTTGAAAGTTAATCAACTCGACGGGGCCCATTAACGGTAGAAAGTCGCCGTCGATGAAAACATCGTAAACTTTGTTCAGATCATTCCAATTAAATTTTACCGAGGCTAAAACCGCTTCGGGTTTATTCATCACCGATAAAAAGTACTGACGAATTTGGCTGGATTTTTCTGCGGACAAAGCCGTGTCGGCTTCGAGGTCATTCAGAATTTCCGCCATTTGTGTCTTGGTTGTCGTGGGCAATTGCAGATTCGTATCAATATCTAAATCGGCCAAGGTGAACGAGACCGGAAGGCCCACGTCGTTGGCAGAGGATTGAGAACCGCGAACCGCAGGCAGTTTATTTTTAAATTTTAGTGTTGAGATAAAGCTCGTCTTTGCGGCCATTTTTGGGTTGAAGTGTAGAGTGTAATCCCAGTTACGATTTTGAATGGCATTCCAATCTTCATCCAATGCATTGATGAAATCTTTTGACGTCAAATTACGCACGGGTACTTTGAAAAATGAAGCCGTTTTCAAAAGGGCTTTCAAATTAGGAAATGATAAATCATAAATTCGGCAGGGCGTGCCTGCGGCATCGTAAGTTAACACGTATTTATCAGCGAACGGGACTTTTTTGGCATCCACACAGGCCGGTTGTGCGTCTTTGGAGCGCTTCATAAACGCCTGAAGTTGCCCCAATGAAGGCTTTGGCGCTGTTTGGTTGGTTTGGTTTTGAATTGTGGCCTTTGTGCTGCTCAGAATTCTTTGTTCAAGTTCCAAATCATCGGTTGATAATTGTACCTGTGCTAACGACGGACTGGTGCTAATCAGGATGATTAGACCGAGCGAAATCCATTTCGAACGAATCATACTTCCCCCCTTGGAAGATAAAAATAACTTGAATAAAAGTGTCATTCAGAAGGAAAAAAATCCCAAGTGTTTTAATTATTGGCACAAGGTATCGCATTATAAACAGAAGTGATGTTAGACATAAGAGTTTCTGTTTTTTGTGATCTTTATTTAGAGCAAAAACCATGGGTAAGGTAATTGTTAAAGATAGGTTGGTAATGACAGTTGGTAATGACACGGTAAAGACAATGAGTAAAGACAGGTCGCAAGGACATAAGAGCGGTTACTAAGACAGTTGGCAAATCGGTAGGGGCAACGGGCCGTTGATTGGGACATAAATCTTTATGCGCGTGAAAACAGTTTGCATTTTTTTGATATATGTAAATAATATGTAAATTATGAAAGAACACAGAAAAGACATTCGAGGGCGTGGTGCCAGCAGTAATAGTGCTAGTCGTTTTTTGTCTCAGCATTTTGAAGCGACGGTTGAAGACCATGATCATTATGCGGACGACCTAGATAGGTTGGTAATGACAGATGGATTGGTAAGTGCAGATGAATTGGCGAGGGCTGATGAATTGGTAAAGACAGGGTTGGTACGAACGACAGAAAAATCGATATGGTTAACCGAGTTGATAAAGGATTCGTCACGCACGATCATCACCTCGAATGACAGTCCCGACGTGGGATTCAATTATTCGATCAATTCCTATCGTGGCTGCGAACATGGGTGTGCGTACTGCTATGCTCGTCCGACACATGAATATTTGGGATACTCTGCGGGATTGGATTTTGAATCCAAGATTCATGTTAAATATGAAGCGCCGTTGTTGTTGCGTCAGGCTTTGATGAAAAAGTCGTGGCAAGGGCAGACTTTGTTTATGAGTGGGGTGACGGATTGCTATCAGCCGATCGAGCGAAAACTGAAGCTGACGCGTGGATGTTTAGAGGTTCTGCGCGAGTTTAAGAATCCTATTGGAATCATCACCAAGAATGCTCTTGTCACTCGGGATATTGATATTCTGAAAGACATGGCTCAATGGAATGGGGTGATGGTGTTTTTGTCGATTACGACACTTGACTCCGAACTGGCCCGCGCACTTGAGCCGCGTACCTCGACGCCGGCTGCGAAACTGGTTGCATTAGAAAAACTGAGTGAGGCGGGTATAAAGACAGGTGTAAACATAGCGCCTGTGATTCCCGGTCTGACGGATGCCGAGATCCCTGGTATTTTAAAGGCAGCAAAGGGCGTCGGTGCGCATGTGGCGGGTTATGGATTGCTGCGCTTGCCGGGAGCGGTTCTGCCGATTTTTGAGGAGTGGTTGGAAACGCACCAGCCATTAAAGAAAGACAAGGTTTTGAATTCTATTCGTGATACTCGTGGTGGCAAGTTGAATGTGGCCAGTTTCGGTGAACGTATGCGAGGAGTCGGTGTGTATGCCGATCAGATCAATCATCTTTTTAAACTATGGATACGCAAGCTGGGATTTCAGAAAATGGAAGTGAATCTTAATAGTCAGCACTTCCAGAGACCACCGCAAAAAGGTGATCAACTGGGATTTGAATTTTGACAGGTGTTATGTTCTTACCCCTGTTCTTATCTCGCGAGACGAGCTATCGTCGAATTGAAATAGGATTAACTCGCCCATTTTTAAGGTTACCCAAACTTACTGGTTTAGCTTGAATACGCAGGGTTGCGCCTTCTTTTACCGGCAATTTTAAGTAAGGATCTAAAATAATTTCGTTTGTCTCGGGATCAAATGCGTAATCACGTGGGCGAAGTAATTCAAATGGTTTAATTTCGTCTTTAGTACCATAAGTAACTTTTAACGTTTTAATGTCCGGCGTAAACTTCAGCGGTTTTTTTTGTGCGGCTACGCGCTGGGCGAGATGATTCCCAAACGCGGCCAGGTGGAAGCCGAAATTTTCTGAACATAAATCTGCAAAAATACCCCCAGAGACCGAAAGCAAAGCGGGAAAGGCCTGAATGGGGCCTAGGCCATCCGTTTTACAATCAGAGCCCTTTTTATTTAACCTCGGGTTTTTTAAATCGGGTAGGGCCGCGGCGATAAGAACTTTCGAGCGATCGCCGCCCTTAAGACCGACCAAGTGTTGATAGAATGATTCGGCGGAAACCCCGGGTGTGACATCATCGGCATCTGTTAAAAAAATCACCGCGAAATATGCATCCGATTCGTAAAACCCATTGTTTTTTTGGACGTTATGTTCAGGATCTGTAACGGCCAGCACCGGAGAAAATGATTCCTCGGCCTCTGGTCCCCATTGCACACCAATGGTCACCGTGTTTTTTAAAACAGCTTTGGGCGATGGCGTTGCGCGTGTGATAAAAAGCTCCCCTGGCATGGTAACGCCCGCAGCGTCTTTCAATGTCACAAGTTCCCCCAGGGGGTTCATTTTTCTGCGTCCATTTTTCGCGTACACTTTTTCGTCGTTTAGATATTTGGAATCATAAACAGGCACCACCCCAATGCGATAGTCGATACGCGTGTTTTCAAAAAACGCATTGGCAAAGAGTTCGATATTTTCGGCCATTTTGTTTTGGTAGTCTTTCATCGAACCCGAATTATCTACGACGAATAAAATATTCACCTTTGGATCTGGAAGTGGAGACTCTTCTGAAACCTCATCGGACAAAGACTGAAATTTTTCCGGTGGTCCCTGAATCTGCGGTGATTTAACGCCGCATCCGCTCAGGACACCCAGCAACGCAATGAAAACTAAAGATTTTTTTATCATCATAAAGAAGCTCCCCGATAAGGACAGTTTTCGGCCTTCACTTGAAAGTGGCCAACTTCATCTACCCACACTTCGTCGTCGTTAACTGGAAACGAAACGTCCTTGTTTTTATCGATACCAGAGAATTTCAAGTTTGTGGATTTAGACTTTTGGTCTTTATCCATCGTCAAAACATTTTGGATAAGTTCCACATCGATAATTTTCATTTTCTTCAAATTCGTCTCGATTTCATCAAGATCGTGCCGTGCTAAAACTCGAAGGCGTGCTTGTGTTTTTTCACGATGGCCGTGCTTGACGTGCTTTAACAATTGATCATCGCGATAGAAATAGCGAGGGTATTTGTCAGCCTGGGGTCCAAGACCACTCATCGTGAGTTTGGATTTTTTTGTTTTTATTAATATTTGCCAAACGTCATCGCTCATCGGTTTGTCGATCATCGATTGCAACGCCTCTATGCGAGGAAGCATACGCTGTTTAAATATGTCGACCTTCTTCAATACATCTTTGTAGGCGCAAATTTTCAATGAAACAAACGTCGAGAGCATGTACGTTTCGGGTCCCACTTGCGGAGCCCAAACCGGAGACGTGATGGATTGCAGATCCGCCAGGGCATCTTCAAATTTGCCTTGACGAGTGTGTACCCACGCGCGTTCTTCTAAAGCCTCTAACCAGAAATCTGAACTCGGTTGGATTTTAGAATAAATCGCTATGGCTTCTGGAAATTTACCATTTTCATAAAGTACACGTGCTTTATTCATGCGATCTTTGTCATTGGCCGCCAGGGTCAACGAAAAAGAAAACGTTAATAATATGCTGCTAATAAGTTTTACCATACAAGAAAACCTATGCTGGCCAACGCTTGTAAATTGTTTTGTTTGCGCCGCTCGGATTGAACTAAGTCTTGGTATTGTTGATATCGAGCTTCAATGCGAGTGGTGATTCGTTGAGTGAGCCAAATTCCAGATCCTACACCCACGGAATAGACATCGGATGAGCCACTGAAAAGATTCATTTGACCGTAACCCAGCTGTAAGTACAGATCAAATTGAGCAATGCCTGTATCAAACAAATTCATTTTGCCATAGATAGGGTAATAGCTGACTGTTGCCAATTGAGTCTCTAGGGGGTAATCCACGGACGGAAAACGTTTGGTGCTGCCTTGATTAACCTTTTGATCCGCTTGCGCGATTTCAAATTGGTTTTCACCTTCTGGAGTCAACGTGTTATATGACTTTTGATAATGTATGCCGAAAGACCAACGCGGATTCAGATGATACTCAAGTGAGGCGCCTACATTTTGTGATTTAACGTACGAATCGCCGCCACCATTGTAGGAATAGTTAGCACCTAATTCAATACGATTGTTACGATTGACGAGACGATTTTGAACCACGCGCACACGCTGGTTTGTATCCATGTTCTTTACACGTTCAACCACATCGTGGTTGTCGCCCAGTGTGCTGACTTCATTTTTGAGATCTTTTTTCGCCTGCGCGAAAACCAGAATCGGAGTGATCAGCGCAACAGAAAATATGGAAAGAATTAAATGTTTCATTACTGACCTCCCTGCTTGGCAGTCGCCGCTGGTTTAGATGTGGCCGCTGGTTTTGTTGTAGTCGATTTCGCAGCCGGCGCTGCGGGCGTTGATTTTTCCGGTGCCGATTTTACAGCGGGCGCTTGCGGCGAGGACTTCACGGGCGAAGAGGGCGCTGCGGATTTTGCCGCGGCTGGTTTCGCTGTCGCTGGTTTTGTGGCCAGAGGAGGTGTGGCTGGAGGAGGTGTGGGACAATTTTCTTCCGATGGCACAACGACAAGATCACGTGAAAATGATTGCGACTTTGTTTTATTGCCAGTGACGTTGTCGACTTTTAAAGTCAGCTTTTTATTGAGTGGTGATTTCAAACAAGTTGGTGTCCATGTTAACTCACACGTTTGTGAGGCTTTGCTGTCTGTTGAATCGGGTGTACAAACAAGTACTTTCTTACCCGTTAAGCCTGCAATTTGCGACGCCATATTTTTGATTTCGACTTTGCCTCGGCCATTGCTTGAGGCAATCTTGAATTTGATCAAAGTCGGGCCACCGGCTTTGATTTCCTTTAAAGCGTCGTTTTCCCAATCTAAAACTGGCAGCTGAGCGGCGTAACGACCTTTAAAGCACACTTGATCACGACCAGACTCGGTGCGGATCACGCTGGTCGCATGAACAAAGAAGCAAACATCAACAGACGGAGACAAGGGATCTTCTTTGCCGAGACGGTTTTGATCTAAAGGTAATTGATCCACTTTCACGACAAAGTGAAAACGCCATTGGTTGCCTTTATCATTTATCTTTTGAGGATTTGTTTTACTGTAGTCTGGTTTTACAAAAGACGCGCCATCGGCTCGGTATGCTTCCGTATTCGAGTGAAAGTAGGACGTAATTTGAACGGCCGGTAAGCCTTGGTTAGTCAACGAGGAAGGGTCTTCGATATCCACAGTGAATGGAACGGGAACGGATTGTCCTTCTTCAATACCAGATGCCAGGCTGGATTTTCCAAGAATTTTGGGAACAGAGTTGTTTCTGTAGACATCCAGTTTCAAAAAATCGGATTTAACAAGTCCCACTAAATTAGGATCTGTTGCCGCCATCACTGTCGTCTGGATTTGCAGTTTAAGCGAGATATAATTTCCCGAAGGAATGATTCCACGGGCGGGAGTCCATTGAACTCCGTGGACACCGTCTATGGATGTCTTGATCAACTTGGGTGTGTTTTCGGGTTGCGCGCCGATCGGAAAATCCACAATTTTGATTTCATACTGGGTAATTTTTGTCGACGTGGGCGTAAGCTTGAAATACAGAGTGCCTTCTTGGCCTTCCATGAAGTTGGCGTTGTTCACTTCATTTGTGCCTTGAATTTTAAGATCGGCAAATTCTTTGTTGATGGGCACGGTGGCCGAGGTAAACACGTACTTGGCCATGTCTTGAACTTCTGATTGTTCGGTTGTGGGTTCGCCAGTTTTTAAGTTCGAGTACTTATGCATTGGGTTCGAGTCTTGTCCCATACACGAGCTAAGCAGAGCACCAGTTCCTAAAATCAATAATGATTTGATCCATTGTGTTTTCATAGTTGCTCTCCTTTGTTAAGAATCACTCACACGACGTAGTACGAACGGGTAGTTAACTTTGACGTTCACGCCGCCTTGGGGCTGCGGGAACTTCCACGTTTTCAAACGATCACGAATACAATTTTCGACGGGCGCATGACTCAAGCTCGAGTTGTTCACTTGCGCTGTGGTGACGAAGCCCTTGGGTCCAATGATGAAATTCATGGATACACGACCAGAAAGATTTGGCTTTTTCTGCAAACCTTGCTCATAGCAAAAGCGAACTTCGCTGAGGTGACGGTAGATCACGGCCGCAATGGCATTACGATCCAGTCCGCCCTCGGTCCACGCTTCGCTTTCGATCGGTTCAAAGAATGAATTTGACGAGCCCACTAACGTAACTTTGCCATATCCCGCGCGACCGCCGCCTTTACCTTTAGTGCCGTAACCGCCAGCGCCATCCGCGCGGTTGCCCGAACCCAGTGGGGCCGCGAACATACCTTTAGAATAAACGGATGTCTGGATTCCGCCACTGCCTTGAGAGCCACCTCGGCCAACGCCGGCGGATGTTTCGGCTTGATTGATTTGCAGTCCACCTTTTTGTTTTGATGACTTCAAACTGCCTAACACACCCAGCGTACCCATTTGACTGACCTGAGGAACTTTCTTTTTAGTTTTGATAAACTGTGTTTTCACCACACGCGTTGGTTTTTGAATCGTTTTTGCGGGTGTCACGATACGTGGCGCTTTGGCAACGGGTTGTACACGGGGCGGTACGACAACGGGTTTTTCGATTTGTTTTCGATCTAATACCTGAACGATTTGCAGTTCCTCTTTCGCGGGAGCGGTCGACGTCGCAAAATAACTGACCCCCATCAGTAAGAGCGCCATGATGGCCGCGCTAAAAGCGGTCTTTTTCAAAATGGTCTTGAATTTTTCCGTGTCATCTTCAATCAACTCGACGTTGGGCATCGTCTCGATGGCTTCGGCGACTAGACTGAGTTCTCCGGTGAGTGATCGAATCGGATAGCGTTGCTTTAAGTTGAAAAATTTTTTGTCTACGGACTCTAGCAGGGTAAATGGCACCCCCGCTTTTTCCAAAGCCTTCAGATTTGATGTTGTTTCCATTCGTCGCGTATCGTGGCGATAGATAAAATTTAATTCATTGCTATCCCATTCTACGGCACGAACGGCTTGGCCTTGTCCATTTTCTAAAAAGTATATTTTACGTTCAGTTGCAGTGGACATGGTTACCTCATCCCTTTGGTGCGTGCCACGCGATCTCGAAAATTCTTGCGCACGCCAATTAAGTCATCGATAGATTTTTCATTTTCAACAACGGATAAAGCTTCCATTGGTAATTGATATTTGCCGCTGACCGCTTGGTCACCAAACTTAACGTCTGTTGAAAGATTTGATACGGGCTTTGTTTTGGTGGCACTGGTGGCGGTTTTAGTTTTTGGCGTTGCCGTGGAAGCCGCCCATGATGCCCATGACAGCGTCGTCGTGACGAGCATGACAAAAATTGAAACGATGCAAGTTTTCACTATCGACCTCCCCGCGAATTGATTTCCTCAATTCTGGAATTTAAGTAAGCAACCATTGGGCCACGTCCAAGCTCTTTTTGGAGTGCTTTGAATTTCTCTATGTCATTGAAATTAAAAGGATCTTCCACAATGCTTTTTTGCAGCTGATCGGCTTCGGTAGCCACTTTGTGTCGCTCGCGAGTAAAGTTTATAAAAGGACTTTCACGCTGACCGCTGATCTCGGCGGCTTTTTTTAGTTTCTCAACTTCGAGATGCGCCAAGCGAGACCCCGGCTTGTTTCCTTCTTCTGCTAAATCAAATAGATCTTTAAATACGGCCTGTTTGATCGCGGTTTCCCACATTTCGGATATTTTTTCCTTCACGACAATCGCTTGAGTGATATAGGGTTTCATTTGGAGTTGAATTTGTTCCTGGTACATTTTTTTCTGCTCGGCACTTAATTGTTTAGGCACGGGCAGGGCCAATACGTCCTGAACCAGACGTGAGTTTTCATAGTAAACATGCGCCAGTAAAATCAATTGCAGTGACGAATCCTTTTTCTGAATCGCAGCTTGAGATTTGCGCTCAAGCTGTTTGATTAATCGAATACGTTCGACTAAATTTTTTTGTATAAGGCGATCGGAACGTCCTGCAAACGGTGTTGCGGCCAATTTTTTTTGCAGAGCCTCGAACGATTTGAGTTCGATCGAACGCGCCAAGATTTGTGACTCAAAAGTATTTTTAGATGTCCTGTGCGCAAGGACGGTTTTAGCAATGGCCATGTCTGAAGATTTTTCGTAAGTAATGACTCCGGCCGCGGCATACAGTTGAGGATTTACTTTCAGGACCTGTCCATATTTAGAAAATAATTTTTTAGGTGCGGCACTGTAGTGAATCAATTGGTAAGCGGCGTACTGATTCTTTTGTGCATCTTTAGAAATTTTCATAAATTTCAAATATTCATCGGACGGATCTTGATGAGCCAATTCCATCAGCAGGGCCACTTTAAAGTGATGCTCAGCAATTTGGGATTTTTTGGGTGTCACTTGTTTCAACAGGTTCAGCGCGGCTTTGAAATCCATACGCATTTCGGCAACCCATGCGGCTTGATCCAGTGCCCAGTTTTTTTCCTCCATTGACAGACCACCGACTGACAATCCGCGTACTGACGAATCGTCTAAGGCCAAGAATTGACCAGCGGCCTTGGCCACCATATCTAGATTTTTCAAACGCATGCCGATGGCGAGCTTGTTTTTAATCAACGTTTTCATCTGGGACACCGGCCAGCTGGCATAGGCAATTTTATCCAATTTTTGCCATTGCTGCTCGAGTTGGCCTTTCGGTGTAATTTTGCTATTAATAATCTGAGCGGACTGATTGAGAATGGATTTTCTCCAGATGGCTAAGAAGTAAGCCCCACGTGATTTAAATGTTTGCGCAAATAGCAACGAATCTGTTTCGATTTGTGCTTCTTCTTTCAAGATAACGGACGAGTCCAAGCACAGCTCGGCAGACTTGTCACGCAAGGCTGCGGGGGCTTTGGGATCAAGCGCGATCTCTCGGAATAAATCGGCCGCATTTTTGAAATCATCTGCTTCATAGAATAAGTGAGCGATTTGATATTTGATTTCGTCGCGCTTAGCCCCCCTGGGGTTTAGCTCTAAGTATAAGCGGTACGAAGCGAGTTCTAGAGTGGTATCTTTCGATTGCTCGGCGGCTTCGATGGCTCCCAGCAAAGAGCCTTCAAACATTCTGGCCAGTTTGGCATCGGTAGAGCGATCCATCACGGCTAGCAATTGGGCCGATTTTTTGAACGAAGCAAATGATTCCGAAAACATTTTCAGTTTTAATGAAGAGTGCCCGGTCCAGTAGCTCATTTCCGCATCGTCAAATGATTGAGTGTATTTGCTGAATCCCAAGATTAATTCGGTTGAGGGCGCGCGCTCTTCGGCTTTGCCCCATTCCGTTAGAATCTTTTTTAAATTTTGCTGGCTGATCAAACATTCGTCATTGTTTTTACATGCGGGATTTTTTAATAACACGATTGAACGATCGATTTCCGTCAATAGTTTGCCTTTACGGCCAAGATCATACTGAATACGAGTGATCTGGATTTGCCCTTCCAATTGACTGATAAAGTCGACCTTTTGCTGGCCGATGATCATCCAAACCATCAAGGCACTTTCTTTCTTTGCCGTGCGATCCAGTTCTGTCGCCAGATAAATCAGATTCTTTTGTTTGGCTGAATCGGGGCTTAATTGCATCAAAGTATGAATATCGGCTTCGACGATTCCGTTGCGAGCCATGAATGTTGCTAAATCTCGAGAAACTTCCTCTTGAAAGCTGACATCGACAATCGTATTTTTGGTTTGATCTTTTTTTAAGAATAAATCTTTGTTTTTCAGTAATGACAGCAGCTGGGCTTGCGCCGGTTTCGTTTTACCCATGTTATACAGGCACCAGGCATCGCGATAAAGGGCGTAACCTTTGCGAGAGTTTTCTTTGATTTTCAATGAGTCCCGAAATAATTTCGATGATTTTTCAAACTCACCTTTATAAAAAAGAATATCGGCCCACTGAATCTGAGCGGCCGCGATGACTTCTTTTTTGTAGGCTTTCGCGTTTTTAATCATGGACGAGTATATTTTTATAGCCTCGTCTTCTTGTTTCATTAAAATATGCAAGTGAGCGCTTTGTAATAGAACACGGCCCTTTTCTGCGGACTTTAATGAGGGCAAAATTTGCGAATAAATTTTAATCGCTTTTGCCCGATCGGCGGCGATTTTATCTTTGAATAGGATGTCACCTTTGCCTTGGTCTTCCAGTGACAACAGGCGTGCGCGTTCGGCATATAAATCAGCTAAGCGCAATGCTATTTGAGATTGCTTGAACATTGTATCTGAATTTTGAATCGATAAAATCGATTCCAGTTTTTGAATCAAGCTATCGTGAGTGGATAAATCTAATTTCTCGGCGGCAACCAACAGCTGTGCGGACAGCACCATGGCCGCGATCAGTTTCAATGGCAGTGAAAGAAAAGAATTTTCACGTATCATAATCGTTCTCACTTTGTAGCTGCGTACGTTCCTGGTAATACGGCAAACGCGTATTTTTCAAAGCCGGCTTGTCCGCCGGCACGAAGTAATAAGCTGATTTTGTCGTAGTCCGAATTTTTATCGGCCTGAATGATCAACGAATTTTTTTCTTCGGTTTTATGATCGATCAATGATTGAACGATATTTTCCACCGCGATTTTTTTATCCTCAATGTAGATTTCGTTATTTTCCATTCGAATAACCACACCGGCACTCATGATCTCGCTTACGGTTGCTGTGGGCAGAACGGTGTTCTTACCAACTTCGATGTTTTGCAGTTGACCGTTCATATTCGAAAGCAAAAAGATAACCAAAATGCAAAATGCGTCGATCAACGTCGTCAAGTTCATCGAAAACAAAAGACTTTTACTTTTGCCGCCGCCGCCCACGCCGTGAACACGCTTTTGTTGAAGCAAGGGACTTTTTAACATTTGAGTAGATAATATTCCGTGTCTCATCGTATACGTCCTTTAAATTAAATAGGGGAAAGCCCTACGTCTTTGATGCCGTTTTGTTTTAGCAGGTCCATTAAACGAATCACCTGATCATATTTGGTCGTCTTGGTCGGTAAAATATGGGCCGATTCAATTTTTTTAGAGGGAGTGGTTAGAAGGAGGTTCTGCGCCTTACTCCAGTCGATTTGCCCATTTTTTGCCGATACCAGGGACGAGGTCTCTTGAGCTTTCGGCGACTTGAACGTCACGGTGATATTGTTTTTCTCATCGATGGATAACCAAATGCTTGGTTTCGGATCGGTCTCGCTTAAACTTTGTCCACCGATGGCTTGTTTGGTTTCCAATGCCCGCACCTCAACCCACACAACTGTCATCAATAGAAAACAAATACAGACAGAAAGAATATCAAAAACTGGGAGCAAATTAAGCTCAACGTTTAAATCTTTTTTTCCACCAGAACTGCTGGCTAATCCCATAACAACCTCGTTTACGTACCGTTATCGTGTTAAGTTTCTAAATAATTTATGTTTTCTAGCTCATTTTTTTTATGACTCATCTTTTCTCTATGACTCATTTTAGTTCTGACTAATCCTGCTGACGTGCGGTTTTCTTTTGCACGGGTTCGTAGCTGTAGGTCAGCCAGTTGTAAACCATCAGTGCTGTTTGGTTTACGTCCTCGGTGACCGAGTTTGCGCGATTTTGAAGAACGGCAAACATGGCCAATGCGGGAATAGCCACTAACAAACCATAAGCCGTCGCGTACATGGCCATCGAGATACCTTGGGATAACAAGGCCGCTTTCTCGGCGGGATTCACGGTTGATACCGCCGCAAATGAATCGATCAAACCGATGATTGTTCCTAATAGGCCCGCTAAGGTTCCGATGTTTCCGATGGCGGCCAGGAAACCCGTGCGTTTTTCGATGACTGACGCTTCAGCTAAAAGAACCTCATCCATTTTGGATTGAATTTCTTCACTGCCGCCACGACTGTAAGCGGCTTGAGCTCCAGCGACGATGACTTTGCCGATCGCTGACTCGTGTTGGGAAAGTTTCTGGGCTTTGGCGATGACCGATTCTAGTTTGCCTTTTTTAATGTCTTCTTCGAACTGTTTTGCCACCTTTTTATTGTCTAATGATCGAGACACATACAATGCGTAAACACGTTCCACGATAATTGCGATCGAAAAAATCTGACCCAATAAGATGATCCACATTACAAAGCCACCATGGCCAAACGATGCGATAATATTTGTAAAAAATGCCATACCTACCTCTTTTTTCATGTTTAAGCGGACTTTTGCCCACAGCTGGGCCTTATCAGAGCAACACCTAGGCCGAATGCTCTAGTGTGGCTGATTTTCAGATGGTGACAAAAATTTTGATTTGAATACTTTTTCGACAAACGAAAATGACAATTGCGGGAAGCAGCGAAACAATTTCGGTCCCTGTTCTCTGAGAGGACAGCTAAAAATTACACGACGCTTTTTTTTAAGGTGCGATCTCATTTTTTGGAATGGCGCCCGTTGAAGAAATTAAAATCGCGATTAAAATTATTTTAAAAAGAATTGTTTTAACATAGATTCCCGAGTTGATCTTAATGCTTTCTGGATTGGGTAAACTCAAAAAGTCTGATCCAAGTCTGATGCGATGTTAAACTCGGTTTTTTAGTCCCGGTTTTTTCCCTTAAATAATTGAAACAACCTGAGTTTTATTCTTGATTATGTCCCTAAAGTTGAACACTATGCGACCATTCCAAAACACATCGAGAGGGGAGTGGCATGGCGATTAAAGAACTGACTGATGAACAAGTGAAAAGCATGACTTTGGCCGAAAAAGACACGTGGTGGTTTGAGAATGTCTATCAAGGCAATGCGCCTCAGTTGACCATTCGTTCTGCCATTACGGGCATGTTGCTGGGCGGAGTGCTCAGTTTAACCAATCTTTATGTCGGGATTAAAACGGGCTGGACATTGGGGGTTGGGGTTACGTCGGTCATTTTGTCGTTTGCGATTTTTAAGTTATTTGCGAAATTGAAAATTGGCTCCGAGATGGGGGTATTAGAAAACAATGCGATGCAATCCATCGCGACCAGTGCTGGTTATATGACGACACCGATGATGGCTTCATTGCCGGCATACATGATGGTGACAAACCAAGTGATTCCGATGTGGCAAACGTATTGGTGGATTGTGGTTTTATCTTTGTTGGGTGTTTTGTTTGCATTCCCTTTGAAACGTCGATTTATCAATGACGAGCAGCTGCCATTTCCCGAGGGTTATGCTTCCGGCGTGGTGCTGGACAGTTTACATTCAGATACCGGTAAAGAGGGTATGTTCAAAGCGAAAGTTCTTTTGAGTGGTGCGGGGGTAGCGGCGCTGATTGAATTTTTAAGAAACGATGTGATTTTGGCCAAGATGAAGACGCCATTTTTGGCGATCCCTCATTATTGGGATGATCTAATATACAAATTTGCGACGCCGGCTATTTTGGGAACACCACTGAAAGATCTTACGATTCGTGTGGACTCATCCATTGTGTTAATGGGTACGGGTGGGTTGATGAGTATGAAAACGGCGATGTCATTATTACTGGGCGCTGTTTTGAATTACTTTGTTTTGGCTCCGTACTTGATTCAGCAACACATCATCACCGAACCCACGTTTAAAGCGATCACGATGTGGTCATTATGGTTTGGCGTGGCGATGATGACGACGGCATCGTTGTATTCTTTTTTTGCACGTCCTGAAATTATTTTGTCGGCGTTCAAAAGTAAAAAGAAAACTCCCGGCAAAGTGGCGAATGATCCATTGAAAGACATTGAGTTGCCTCTTTGGGTTTCGGCCTTGGGCATTCCTGTTGTGGGGGCGATCACTGTCTGGATGGGACATGCGTGGTTTGGTGTTGAGTGGTGGTTAGGTTTAATCGCCATTCCTTTGGTTTTTGTATTTACTTTGATTGCGGTCAATTCGACGGGTTTAACTGCGATTACGCCGGGGAGTGCGCTGGGTAAACTGACTCAAGTGACTTACAGCGTGCTGGCACCGGGGCAGGTTGCCACAAATCTGATGACGGCGGGAATCACCAGTGAAGTTTCTTTAAATTCAAGTAATTTATTGATGGATATTAAACCGGGTTACATGTTGGGTGGAAAACCGCGCCATCAAGCGATTGGTCATGTGCTCGGAATTTTTGCGGGAGGCCTGGTGGCGGTTCCGGTGTTTTATATTCTTTTTAATAATGATATTTCTCAATTTACGTCGGAAAAATTGCCGCTGCCGGGGGCGACAGTTTGGAAGGCCGTGGCGGAGGTATTAACAGCGGGATTGGGTGCCCTTCATCCTTCGGCACGTTGGGCGGCCCTCGTGGGTGGTCTGATTGGAATTTTCATGGCGCACATGGATCAAAAAACAAAAGGTAAATTTCCTTTGTCAGCGGTTGGTATTGGATTGGCATTCGTGCTTAGATTTACAGACTCGTTCATGATGGCGCTAGGGGCGTTGTTTTTCTGGGTGATTGGAAAAATGGTAAAAGATAAAAACTCGGTGACTCAAAGAGCCTTTATCGACAATCAAGAAACGATGGCGGCAGGCGTGATTGCGGGTGGATCAATCATCGGTTTGATACTGCTTCTTTTGGAAACATCATTATAAAAAAATATCAGTTTGTGGCCTATCACAGTCGTGTTGTCACGACTGTGATAGGCCAATTTCGCCCCGTTCGTCTAAAGAAAAATCTGTCAGAGTCGAAAAAAACCTGTCAGTTTGTGAACAAAATCAGAACAAAAAAAATCTCGGCCCCCAATGATAGAAAGTCACGGGAAGTCACTGGCTTTTTTGGTTGTAACCAAAAAATCTCTAGCCTACCTTTTTCTCACTTAACTAATACAGGGGGTTGTTATGAAAACAATGATGTTAGTGTTTCTTATGTTAGCGGGTGTGGCGCGCGCGCAATCTAATCAAGGTTTTGCGTTTTACGGGTCTCCGCAAATGAAATGGACGTTGCCAGCAAATAATTTGCACATGCAGGATAATCCAAGTCGTGTCGCAAATATCACCGAGCAAAGATTCAATCAGATCGTCGATGAGGTGATGAGTATTTGGATTCCAGTAGCGGCGCAAAAAGGCATTAATCTGACAGCGACGAAACGCTGGTCTGATCCGACAGTAAACGCGTCGGCTTCACAAAGTGGAAAAACATGGTTGGTGACAATGTATGGCGGTTTAGCTCGTCGTCCAGAAGTTACTGAAGATGGTTTTGCATTGGTTGTTTGTCATGAACTAGGTCACCATTTTGGTGGCTACTCGTTCTATGGTCGAACGGACTGGGCATCGGCCGAGGGTGAATCAGATTATTTCGCGACCAATGCTTGCGCCAAATATCTTTGGGGCAAAGACATGCAAAGAAATTCTTTGTATAAACGTCTTCGCCAAACACCTCCCATTGTGCAACAGGCGTGTGATGCTGTTTGGAACGGTAATGCCAATGCCCAAGCATGGTGTGTGCGCACGGCGCTGGGTGGACATTCACTCGCGACGTTGTTAAGTGCCATCGGTGGTCGTCGAGCGGCTCCGAGTTTTGAAACACCTGATAAAACTGTGGTGAATAAGACCAGCGTATCGCATCCTCAAGCGCAATGCCGATTGGACACTTATTTTGCGGGGGCTTTGTGTGTGAGTAAATGGGATATCAATACAATTCCTGGCAAAGCTCATCCCAAGGGGCAAGATTCTCCAGATGCTGAAAAAGAAGCGATGAAGTATTCGTGTTTTGCGGCAACGGGGGCCAAGGTTGGTTATCGCCCGGCCTGTTGGTTTAAGGGTTTAAACTCGGCATTCAATGTTAATTATAGATAATTAAGAGCCTGAATATTGCAGTGTTAATTTAAAAAATAGAAGGCGTGTCTGGAACACGCCTTCACTTTATAAAAGGAGCTTCTGATGAAATATTTTATTGCAACGTCCATGCTGGTCATGAGCATGATTGTTTCTCAAGCCGCGCCACTGCCTTTGGAAAATCGCGCCGTGCGTGTCCGAGTTATGGGTGGGTTCACTGGTTTTGATGCTGATGCCTATCGTATCGTTCGTTCGGGGATGGCCTTTTTACTGGCGGATGGAGTGATTGATCATTTCATCACTCGTGAATGGGGGCATGAAGGTGGCCACGAATTTTGTGTCGAACTCAACCCAGATCCAACGTTCAAAATCGAAAGAATCACAAATATGTTGGCGGCAATTAAGCCCGGAAAAAACACCATTTATGAATATGAAGCGGTGCTGAGCTGTGAATCTTTGAACGAAAATTAATAGAACTGCGCCATTTGTTGGCGCGTATTCGTGTAAGAAACATTTCGAGATTCGGAGTGCCTTTAGAGGCACCGAATCTCGCTCTTGCGTTTCAGGTGCAAACTCAATTTAAAACTAGTCCTAGGCTTGCAACATGGCCGTCAT
>JAEUWH010000056.1 GCA_016785955.1 Pseudobdellovibrionaceae bacterium
ATAGGTACAGAAGGTGGGCCGCTACCAAGCTTTATTGCGATAAACGATACAGTAATAATTAAATCGTACGACTCTACCTGCAAAAAACTCTATAAATTCATTTTAACGATAAATTGACCCACGAATTGTTCAAACGAACCAGACTAGCAAAGCTCTCCCCCATGATTTTTGTGACTCTTCTCAACGTATCGAGGGCTTTCTGGTTGGTTCTCCCATTTAGAGTCACAAGTGGGTTTGGCAGTTGCGGTATTCAGTCTTACTCCGCCGTTAGCTTCCAACTTTTGTCCAGGCGTTGTGGTTCCGATGCCGACGTTGCCTCCCGTGATTGACATCACATTAGCCGCGCTCACTTTGACGTTTGTTTAGTCGTCCATGAAGAAACCAATCGAGCCGTTTCCAGAAACAATCGGGTAGAATTTATCCATCTAAACTTCGTCAGTTGAAGCAATGAGGTATAAGGGTTAAGACTGTGTTGTATTCAAGACAAAAAAAACGTCTTGGTCTCCGTACTCGAAAGAAACACTGGTAAAAAATGTAAGAACAAAGTTTTGTGGCCACTCTCAAAAAAAAGAGATACTTGATACTTACCAACAACTAAAAGAATTAAATCGACAGCAAGATGAGTTTATAAAAAAAGAAATTGCTTCAGTGGCTGATGAAAAAAAGATTACTACAGAAGTCTTCTTAGATGTGGCAACGTTTGTCACGGGATGGTTAAGAACAATGATAAACCATTCACTTTATCTCTTCCTACTGCAGAAAGTACCACAACAGAAATCTGCGCATCAAGTGAGTTAAGAATTAATGCTGGCGACAAACCCCGCCTAGGCATCAAGGAAAGATCAGATAAAATTTGCTGTAGCCGAGTAACTCACCATAGATCAATGAGTGAGTATGAAGTTGCAACACAACTCAAGGGTTCAATTGGAATTCGATTGATTGACGAAATTCAAAAATCCGTTCTTGGAAAGAAAGATACTGACCTTTCATTGAGCATACAAAAATTTAACGGTATGGGCTGCACGGGACCGATCGGCCCGTTTACGGTACACGTGTGATTGATTTATTAATCAATTCGTCTATGAATAACCCCGAAATACAAAACTTAGTCAAAGAAGCCAGTACACGAGCTAGAAAACCAGTAAAAAGTATTTTTTGTCTGCAAAGTGGAGCTGGAAATCACCATATAGACTCCGGAAGGCTCTTCCAAATGCAGAGAGACTTTCTAATAAACAATGACAATAAACTTTATAAATTCAAAGACGACAAAGGTATATTCCGACTTCCTAGCTCCGAGCCAGAAAAAAATCGTTTTCTAAAATCTGAAACCAAACGTCGGCAACAATGCATAAAGTATTTTAAGACCGGCAACGACAAAGCCGTTCAACTAAAATCCAATGACCCTGAATCAGCTCAAAAATGAATTAGCTTTAGGCGTTTAAAATAGAGTGGACCTCTTCATATTGCCCTCAAATAAGTTCTAAGGCTCGCCGCCCGCACTCGTCCCATTTGCCCCGCCAATCTTCTAACTGTTTGAAACTAAAGCCAAAATCAGTTCTATAATATTTCCAAATATATCATTGAGAGGTATACCTAAACGAGGTATACTTAAAATGTGGCGATTCAGTCTTTCTCAGATTCAGCAACGCAAGAGTTATTTACAGAGGGTAAGATCAGAAAAGCCGTTGGCTGGCAATCTGTTATAAAAGTGGCACTAAGAAAATTAGATATGCTTCATTATGCTGCTAAACTTTCAGACCTTTTGGCTCCGCCCAATAATCGGTTGGAAGCTTTAAAGGGCAACTTAAAAGGCCGCCATAGTATTCGAATCAATGATCAGTGGCGTATTGTTTTTATATGGACGGAGAGCGGGCCTAAAGAAGTTGAAATTATAGATTATCACAAATGAGGACGAATATGAGTAATCAAAGAAAACCAACTACTCCTGGTGAAATTTTAAGTGAAGAATTTTTAGCTCCTTTGGGAATGACCCAGAAAGAGCTAGCCGATCATATTCACTGTGACGTGAAAGTTATTAACCGCATCGTGAACGAGCGCACGGCTGTTACCGCCGAGATGGCATTAAAATTAGGAGCGGCTTTAAAAACGACAGCAGATTTTTGGTTAAATGCTCAAAAGGCTGTTGATTTATTCAAAGCCCGTAAAGGAGTAGGTACATTACCTAAACCTATTCATAAAGTTGGGTAACAATTTAGAATGGATAGATCAAATGGCAAAAATAAGGTTTAATGGCAATAAAAAAACTGCCAAGACTATTTCCGCATAGGCCCTTCCTCCCGCAAGAAATTGTCATAACGTTTAAATTTTAGTCACATTTGTGTAATCTTTTCCCATAAATTGCCTCCTGTCTGGTCACCCGGATTGCATCTCTTTAGCTCTGATAAAGGTGTACCTTTAAGGAGTTTCTATGAAATTGATGAGCTGGGTTCTGTCGACATCGCTGATTTTGCCTCACGTTCCCGTACACGCTGCTTCCGGTAACAGTCTTTCGATTGATACAAAGACCTTGTATCAGAACCATGCCACCAACTCGATTATGGCCAATCAATCATTAATGACTACGAAACGTCAGAGTTTTGCGAAAGATCATCCCAAATTAGGTAATGTCCGAGATCAGCTTTTTACGGATATGTCGAAAGATCACAACATGCTCAACCTACAAACAGGTATGACGTTCTGGGAAGAATTCCAAGCCCTGCAAAACGGCGATCGTAAAGTCATTACCGACAAGTATCCAGGTGAATTGTTCGTGAAACTCGCAGCACGCGTGAAACCAGATCTTTTGCATTTCATCACTTGGCTCAATGCCAATGGCTTGGCGGCTTTAAAATCTGTCCTGCACAACGCCCCCAATGGCATACTTGAACTGGAATCACTTCGTATAAAAAATAATCCTTACAAAGCCGATGGCCCGACCTATGTCATCACAAAATATAAAGACGTTGTTCAAGCCCTCAGCAATCCCGAATTGTTCAGCGTGCGTAACTATCATCAACGGATGAAAGACTCTGTCGGCGACTTCATGCTCGGCAATGATAAAAAAGCCGTCAACCACGAACACACGTGGGCGCGTAAAATGATTGATATGGCAGAAATGGAATCACGCGTTCGCCCCCTGATCCGTTCTATCTTCCAACAAGAAATGAAAAATCTGGAATACATTAAGAAAAATCCCAGCACTGGCCAACTAGAAGGTAACATTGAACTTGTGAATCAAATCGCTCGTCGTATTCCCGCAATTTTGACTATTAAATATTTTGGTTTCGAAGGCTTCACTCCCGAAAAAATTATGGAGTGGTCACGCGCAACGCAAGATGATTTTTTTCATAATATCCCGAATGATCAAAACAAAGCAGCCGCTGCTGTCAAAGCAGGACAGGAAATGCAAATCCAGCTGGTTAGCCTCGTCGACCGCAAATTTAGTCAAATTGAATCTTTAGCTCGGCTCTCACCGGCGCAACGGACAGTTTTAGACCGCATGGTTTTAAGTATCGGCGAAATCAACGAGTCGATGACTCCCGATGAACTTATCGAGAAGGCTTCGGATAAATTGTATTTAAAAAAATCTGATGACGAAAACATAGAGACCCTGTCCTCAAAAGAACTGGTAAGCCGTATCAAATCGCGCATTCGCACCAATCTTATCGGTACGTTGGTCGGTGGAATCGAAACAACTCAAGCCGCGATTGTTCAACCTTTGAATCTATTGCTATCCAATAAAGAATTGCTTGCGCAGGCTAAAAATTTAGCGATTCAAGCGCGATCGTCTGGTCAAGCGCAGCAAACATTCAACAACTTCATCTGGGAAGTATTGCGTTTCCACCCCGTGAACAATGTGGTTTTTCGCGTGGTTGAAAAAGACACCGAGCTGTCCGGGGTAAAACTAAAAGGAAAAAGTCATGTCATGATCGCAACTCAAGCGGCCATGTTTGATCCCGAAGCTTTCCCTAATCCTGAATCCATTGTTTTGGATCGTTTTGCAAGTCTTCGTGAAGAAAAATATTTTCACTTAGGGTATGGACATCACCGCTGCCTAGGAGACTATGTTTCCATGGTTCAAGTTCCTGAAATCATTGCGGGCATCTTGGCCCTTCCCAATGTTCGTAAAATGCCGGGTGAGTTTGGAGAATTGGACTTTAATAAAATGACAAAACGAAACCTGATTGGCGGAGATGAGTTTGACCGTTCATTCCCTGAACGCATGATCATCGAATATGATTCCAGCGAAGCTCGCCCTTTGACGATGAAGCCGATCGAAGTTCCAGACTACAACACCCCATTCGAAGCTTATCTACGCGACTATGATCGTATTCATTTCCGCGGCTGCTTATCAGGATGGAATATCGTCCAAGACCAGAATGGGCAACTGCTGTACAGCCCTAGTTCATCGACAAAGCCCATCTATTACCCCAGAGATCCTCGTTACATCACTCAGACATCTGAATTTTCATCTCATCCCGAGATGTTAAAAACGGTGAAGAGTATAACAGACAACAAAATCAAAAATGGGACAGCGCTGGCCGGTACATTTATTCGCGGTAGCCAAGAATTTGCCATGAACCTGCGCGAAGGCAATAATGATCTCCTGTATTGCCGATTGCCTATCAAATTCCATATTTGCTTTGAAAGCGAATCGGAAAAGGTGAAGAAAGTTCTAGGGATCGCACAAATCTCTCAAGATGCCAAGAGTGGCGACAGTTTGGTTCATGCTCCCGTAAAAGCCATCGCCGGAAACAAAGCCGTTGAAATTCGTAATCAAACAGAAAAAGCAGATCCCCGTTTAGCCGAAGCCCACCGCCATATTTTTAGTACGTGTGCTTCATTCGCAAAGCTAACGGAAACAGAAAAGGCATTTTATGAAAATCGTTATTTTGGTAAACCCGTTGACTTGGCAAAACTAGATACGCGCCAATCCCAACGTCCCGCCATGTGGGATAAAGACTTTGGCCACGAAGACTATTTCAGTGCTCAACCTCGTTATTACTATCGCGGAAGCTATATTAATCCAGCCGGTTGGGGTGGAATGGAAGAACCCGGAAAAATTGATTTCTACGTGCGTTTGAATTTCAAATACCGAATGTGTTTTGGTGGTAAACTTTTGAAACGAGTGCCTCGCTGTGAAGGTTACAATGCGTGCGTAAATGGAACTTACAATACCAAAACGTTCAAGTACGAAGGTGCATTATCGCCCATGGAACGAAAAGTTTATAACGAATTGATTTTTGCGGACGGACCTTGCGAGAAATAGCGAATGACGTCACAAGATTCGTTCATGTTTGATTGAATTTGTTTTTTAAGGAGCACGTATGAGAATGAGGAGCCTCTTTTTTTTCAGTCTAATTTGTTTGGGTGTCGCCGAGGCGGCTCAGGACAGCAATAATTGCGAATCGCAAACGTACAGCTTCGGAGCCAAAGCGTTAACCAAACCCGGCTTTGATCAACGCACGCAAAAATGTTTTTTCGATACGCCTTCAGGACTAAAAGATAACGACCTTGCTGATTTCAATCATCTCAGCGAAGGGGCGGATGTTTTCCCCTACGAATGGTTCATGTCCTTGAAATCTCTAAATTTCAAAGATGATGACAATAAATCAACTAAAGCATTTTCCTCGGAAATGGATAAACGTTTTGGTTTTATGCAGGCCCATAGTCGCGACTCGTATAAGATCCTCAATGGAAAAAAACGAAGAATCAAATACCTTATGCCCTACGTAGGACTCTCGGCTTCGTGGTCTACACAAACAGCCGACGATAAAAAAATTCTGCACTCTGGAAACGTGGGTGACTCGGCCGATGCCTATGCGGCGTACGAAAATGCAGAGGGTAAGTTTATCAAAGAAGATCAGGTGATTAAGAACGTCGTGGGGATTGACGGAAAAAACTATAAATCCATCCGCATGGTAGGTACAAACTGTGCCTTGTGCCATTCTTCCGAGATGACGTATTCGACAAATACCCACTACACCCCCGTATTCCGTGTGCAGGGTGGACCAGCCATGATGAATATCAAAGGCTTTTTCAAAGATATGATTGGCTCCACGATTGTGATGTTTGTGAAAGGAAAAAATTTAGAAAATTTTTTAGCGGACATAAAACAAAAAAATCCGATGTTAAGCCATATCAATCCTCAAAAAGATGCGGCCGAAGTAAAATCTCATTTTTGCAGAAATGTTGCCAAACAAACACAGCAAGCCGGTCGTGGTGGTGAATTTCTAGTCGCCGCAGCCAAAGTATGCTTTCCATCCATGGTCATTTCACTGTTGAAAGCGTCGAAAGGTGATACTGATCGCATGTTCTTGGCGCAAGATGCTTTGCGCTCGACCTACAAATTGTTGCTCAATAAAACATACGGTTTCAAACCCGAGGACAATATCGGTCATTTAGAGCAACGTATGAATTTCCTGGCGTTCTTAAGTTCAGGTAACAATCCCACAATTTTAGAAACCGTATCGGCATTTAACCGCACCGACGCCTTTGGACGAATTTCCAACCAAGTGCTACGAACAGATTTTCCTGTGGATCTAACGGCTCCTGTGTCATTGCCTTGGGTATGGGGCCTCAAGTACATGGCAAATTTGCATTACAATGGAAATTCAAATTCCGTTATTCTGCGCAACGTAGGCCAGTCCCTGGGCCTGGGCGCTATGGTGACAAGTCCACAATTGGATTCTACAGTTTTGGTACACAATTTGGATCGCTTAGAAAACCTTACACACAAAATTAAAGTTCCCGAATGGAACGACATATTTGCAGACGTTTTAGATAAAAATAAACCGGAACAATACTTGAAAGAATTTGAAATTATAACCGATAAAGCCACCCTTAACCGTGGTTTCAAAATTTACCAGCAAGAGTGTCAGTCCTGTCACGAGTCCAACCGCTTGGTGGGCCCGGCCGGAATTCTTCGAGAATATAAAATGTATCCGTTGTCTAGTTCGGATGGCCCGTATAGCCCGAACACGGATTCACGCGCCGCCTTGAATGCGATTGTTCCTGTCAAAGTCACCGCCGACAAAACTATCGCATTTGAAGAGAAAATTTTTAATGACGTCGCCGGCATCAAGGCACGCTATTACAGCAACTATGCGGTAACTGAAAAGCAAAAAAATGAAATGGAGTTTACCTCTATTCGTGGTAACGAATTTTTTAGAGACACCTATCTGGGCTCTGAAGAAAATAAAAAAGGTAATAATTATGGCAAAATCGAACCGGGCAACGGCTATAAAGCCAAACATCTTTCCGGTATGTGGGCCACGGCTCCTTTCCTGCATAACGGATCCGTTCCCAACATGATGTTGCTATTAACTCATGAAAGTAAACGCCCTAAATATTTTAACGTAAAATCTAACGAGTTTGATCCTATCCATTTAGGATTCAAGAATTGGGAACGCCCCAACAATGCCCCTTGTGATGCAAAAAATCCCGCCGATGACATCTGTTTTAACACTCAACAAAAAGATGAGCGTGGTCATTCAATGGGTAACTCGAACCAAGGTCACAACTGGGGAACCAGCCTGTCGCAAGCCGAAAAGATGGATTTGATTAACTTTTTGAAATATCTTCCGCCGGAGCCTGAATATGCTTGGGAAAGCCAGACGGCCTACTAGATAAACATCCAAGGGGCAGCGGCGCCACTCACACCCAAGATGGCGGCGCCTCTAGCCGATATCCGCGTTTTTCTTTTCTAGAAGATGTTGTTTTATAAAAATATTCTCTGATTTTTCCAAGCCGGGATCTTTGTTCACCACATCCGCCGCGTATTTCCGTGCTTCAAAAAGTATATCTTGATCTTTAATCAAGTCGGCTATTTTAAAACTCACTAGCCCTGATTGCTTAGTTCCTAAAAACTCACCCGGTCCACGAATTTTTAAATCAAATTCTGCAATCTCGAAACCATCCGTGCTTTTTTCCATAAAACTAACACGCTCGCGGGACTCTTCATTAACCGCATACCCCATAATCAAAATGCAAAAACTTTTATGTTCCCCTCGTCCCACTCGACCGCGCAGCTGGTGAAGTTGGGACAATCCAAATCTCTCGGCGTGTTCGATCATCATGATATTGGCATTGGGAACATCCACACCGACCTCAATGACCGTGGTCGAAACAAGAACATCAAATTTCTTATCCTTGAACGCGACCATGATTTCCTCTTTTTCCACCGGCTTCATTTTTCCATGCAGCAAAGCCCAACGCAGATCTGGAAACATTTGCTTGAGTCGATCAAATTCTTCGGTGGCGTTCTTGAGATCAATTTTTTCGCTTTCTTCGACCAAAGGAAATACGATGTAACCCTGACGGCCTTTCTGAATTTGCTGTTTTAAAAAATCCAAAGCAGGTCCCTGCTTATTTTGAAAGATCGCGCGTGTTTGTATCGGCATTCGACCGGGCGGTAATTCTTTGATTACTGTTACATCTAAATCTCCGAACACGGTCATAGACAACGTGCGAGGTATGGGTGTTGCCGTCATGACCAAAAAATGGGGTGACGGGCCTTTGGCTTTCAGTTTTGCCCGCTGATTCACGCCGAATCGATGTTGCTCATCGATCACGACTAAACTCAAATTTTTAAAGACGACATCATCTTCAAGCACCGCGTGGGTACCTATGAGTAAATCGACCTGGCCCGCAGCTAGGTTTTCAAATAATTCGCGACGCTCGCTGAGCTTGGTTTTGCCCGTAAGGAGCGCGATCGAAATACCATGACCCGACAGATAATTAATGGCATTTTTATAATGTTGATCGGCTAAAATTTCTGTCGGCACCATGATGCAACTTTGATACGAGTTTTCTTTCATCATGACGGCCGCTAAAAAAGCCACCAAGGTCTTTCCACACCCCACATCACCCTGGATCAATCGGTGCATCGGATGACCGGATAAAAAATCATTTTCAATATCCACGACGGCATTCAATTGGCCCCGGGTTAACTGAAAAGGCAAACTTGCAATCACGTGTGCTTTTAATTTTCCATCGGATTGATAGATCGGCGAATTCTCTTTTTGCAAACGCAACTTCTTAGAGTATAAAAATGCCTCTAACAAAAAAAACTCTTCAAAAATTAAACGCTGGTGAGACGGACTGCGCGATTCGACATACTCCGTATACTTGTCCTTGGCTGGATAATGAATCGCCTGAATGGCGTCAAAGTAACCGATCAAGCCGGCTTTCTCGCGCACGGAAACAGGAAGCGTATCAAATTTCAAATTTTCTGGATTCTTCATCAGCAGACTCAACGCAAAGCGGATTAACTTTTGCCACTTGAAACTGCTGATACCTTCCATCTCGACATACACCGGAATGACTTCATCTTGCAGTTCTTCTTCGGGATCTATATCTCTGAGGTCGGGATGATGGAATTCTAAACGCCCGCGATAATCAATCACTTTACCGACCACGCGAATATCTTGGAACGGTTTAAACCGTTCGAAATACCCTTTATAAGGAACACGAAAAAACTTACAGTGAATGACACCCGAGGAATCTTGCAAGGTGATATCATAAATTCGTCGATGTGTGCGACCCAGGGGAATACTTTGCACCTTAATCAATTGCGCCTTCATACTGACTAATTGATCTAATTTTAAATCACGAATTTTTATTCCGCTACGGCGGTCTTCGTAGGTGCGAGGAAAAACTTCAATCAAATCCCTAACCGTCTTCACCCCATGTTTTGCCAGGGCCTCACCTAATGTTGGCCCAACGCCCTTTACGTACTGGACCGGAGTCTTAAGCTCTAAGAGCGGGGTTTTGTTCTTGTTAAACGGTGGTTTGGGCCGAGTGGAATTCATTATAAAAATTATTTTAAAGGAACTCTGGTCCTTTGTCTCTAGTTTTTAAAAATCAATAATGCTTAAATAGGATATGGATATCAATCAATTTTTTCGCATTCGTTTAAGTACACTCAGACCCGAAAAGATCACGTCATTTGACATCTATGTATTTATCGATGGCCGCATGGTTTTGTACCGAAAAGCCGGCGAAGCTTTGCAATTGGAAAAAATCGAAACCCTGCACGCCAAAGACACCGGAAATTCATTTTTCGTAAAAATTTCTGATCGGGACACCTATCGCACTTGGGTAAAAGAAGAAATTAATTCTGCGAGTCTTGAAAATAAACAGAAGGCTCTTATTTTGCGCGAGTCCTCGATTGCCATCATGGAAGATCTTTTTGAAAACCCGGATGTTAATAAAGCACTTGATGAGTCTAAACCCATTATTACGGATTTTATTAATTTCATGGATCAAGCACCCGAAAGCGTAGGTTACTTGCTAAGCCTTTCTGGCCATGACTTTTACACCTACAATCATTCCCTTGATGTCAGCATTTACTCGTTGGGATTAGGTAAAGTGCTAGGCTTTAACGCTAAAGAATTAGAAGAGCTAGGTGTCGGTTGCCTATTTCACGACATCGGCAAACGAAATGTGGCGCTCGAAATTCTTTGCAAAAAAGGTCCTCTGGATGATGCCGAGTGGGAACAAATGAAACGTCATCCCCAGTATGGACTTATCATCTTGAATCAAAACCCAAATATCTCGGATGGCGTGAAAGCCGCGTGCTTTGAACACCATGAATCGTGGGCAGGAAATGGATACCCACAACAAATCACCGGCCCCGAGATTCATCCGTTCGCTCGTATTGTGGCCATCTGTGACACCTATGATGCAATGACAACCCAGCGGTCTTATAATGTGCCGCTCAAGCCTCATGATGCATTGGCGATGATGAGAGACAAACTGGCAGGTCGCTATGACCCTGACATGTTGAAAGCTATGTATTCTGTTCTTTTCAAAATACAATCGGCGGCTTCTTGATCCTGGTGTCCAATCAGCTTAAGACGATAAGCTCCTGACTTGAACCCACGAAGGTGGGACATTACTTAACAAAAAGCTGATGTTCTTGTTCACCGTCTTTAAATGTAGCAGATTGACAGTCATTGGACCATACCGGGTATTCAAAGAATCCCGGAAAATCTGTAGCAATCAAACGTGTAGGAAGCTCTTTTTTAGTCATGACCGTATGACTATCTAAGGTAAAGATATTTATAAATACCTGACTTTCGCCAGTGTCTAGACTTTGCACGCCCCAGTATGCTAAAGAACTCCCGCAAAATACTCCACTAGAAATAAATGACCAACCTTCAGGCTCTAGCTTGTCGATATCGCCTGTCTTAAGGTCAATGACGGAATAGTCTGCTTCGGCGTAGCCAAAAAAATCTGTATCTGGGAATGGTTTCATTTCATGATCAATTTCACAGAACTGCCCGTACAATTTACCATTCCATAAATGAAGTTTAGCATAGTAACTTGGTTGAAGATTTCCAATGGTCACGTCCACACAGGCACTTTCATTTTCACCGACAATATCACTGGCGATCACAATCGGTTTGCCAATAGTTACCGAATCAAACTCTTTTATTTTCTTGTATAAATCCGCGTAGTCCTTCTGGACAGACGCCACAATTTCTTCTTTAGTCATCAAATCGGCGTTTGGATTTGGTGTACGCACAATAAAAAAACCGATCGCACTGATCAGCAGTAAAACTAATATAACACCAATCGCAATTCTTAATTTCATTTTTTTCTTCGAACCTTTTTACGTCGATTTTGTTTTTCTTTTTCAAAGAAAGCCGAATTAATCTGTTTTTCTAAATTCATCGAATTATCAAGATAGTTATAACCACCAGAAAAGTTTCGGGCCTCCGTATAACCCATTTCTCGCAACGCGAACGTCACAGCCCCAGAACGCACACCATGAGTCGAAATCAGAATAATAACATCACCCTCTTCGATCCCACGAGATTTTAAGGTCTTCTTCAAATCAAAATTCACAATGCCTTCAGGAGTGTAAAACTGCTCCCACGAAATATTTTCTAGCGGAAAGTTCTCATCCAAAGATTTCAAACTGACATCTTTGAATTCCTTTTCAGAGCGAACGTCAATAAAATGGATTTTAGAATTTTTAAAACGCCCCACCCTTAAACCAGCTTTTTCATCTAGCCGAGACAGCGTATAAAACTTAAATTGGTAATTGAATGGATAAATAATTCTTTGAAACTCATCAAATTTGATTTCTGATCGCGTATCCACCACCGGCATCCAAAAATCTTTATTTTCGGGCAGCGCTTCATTAAGACCAAAGACCTCGCGCTTAAATAAATCATAGTTGAATGTCTTTACATTCGTGACACCCATTTCTTTCAACATCCACGCCACTCGGCCAAATTTCCCTGGCTGAGTTTGATCTTTCTCAAAAACTTTTCCCAGAACGATGACTTCACTTTCTGGGCTAATACCCCATAAAGCAAGACGACGAGTGATGTTCAATGGATCATTATCTAAAACACCTTCGGCACTTGGGATATTCATGGAAAAATCTTTCCATTCAACCAAAATAGAACCAGGAACTTTACTCACATAAAACTCCACGGCGTCCCGGGTATCCAAGATCACCGTGTTTTTATTTAACTTCGTTCGAAGCTCCTGAATATTCGCCTGCACAGCTTTCTTTTCCGTAACGTGCGTAGGCTTGACCTGGCAAGCATTGAAAATAACAACAGCTAAAATCAGAAAGACACTTTTAAGTACCATTCGCAACCAACTATAAATTTTTACCAGCAAATGCATCCATCACTTGGCCAAGCAACTGAATCGCTTCTTTTTTAGGGCGCTGGAATGCATTTCGCCCCATGATACTTCCAAAAGCACCACCTTGAGCCAATTGCTTCACTTCTTCTAACAAAGCTTCGGTTCCCTTCGCCTCACCACCAGAGAAAATCACAATACGGCGTCCGTTAAAACAACTTTGAACAACATGGCGAGTTCTATCCGCTAATGATGAAATTTTAATGCCCTGAGCTTCGTATACTTTTTTGGCTGCTTCCTGCTCAAGATGAGCCGTCGGCGGTTTAACTTTGATGATATGAGCACCCATTTGAGCAGCCAAGTGAGCCGCATACGCAACCACATCCATCGCCGTTTCGCCGTCCTTAGACAACTGCTCGCCGCGAGGGTATGACCAGATCACCACCGCTAACCCTGCTTTTTTAGCTTCCCGAGAGGCTATCGCGATCTCTTCGTACATATTTTTCCGTTCCGAAGAACCCGGATAAATCGTAAAACCAATACCTGCACAGCCCAATCTTAAAGCATCTTCTACATTGGATGTCAGAGCCGATATAGGCGACTTATTCGAGAATAAAGTTTCAGAGTTATTGATTTTCAAAATCAAAGGAATTTCACCTGCGTAATCACGAGCACAGGCCTCTAAGGCGCCTAATGGTGCCGCATAAGCATTACAACCAGCTTCGATTGCCAATTCAAAATGAAACGCAGGATCGTAACCGTCTGGATTTTTTGCAAAGCTACGAGCAGGACCATGTTCAAAACCTTGATCCACAGGCAGGATCACCATCTTTCCAGTTCCTTTGAGTCGGCCTGTATTCATCATACGCGCCAAATTAGTTAATACACCTGGGTTGTCAGCTCCATACCAATTTAAAATCTCACGAACTCTTGGGGTCATAAGTCTCTCTCCTCATTATTTTATTGAATGGACGAGAGCCTATTCAGAATATCGATTTTAATCAATATTTTAGGCATTTAACACAGCGGATATATTTGCCTTGAAATTGGCTTTACGTCGGGTGTATAGACTAAAAATCAGATCAGCAACCACATCAATTCAAAGGACTTAGCGAATTATGAATCAAAACTCAGCAACAACTGCGCGCGTTCGATATGAAGCCACACCAAATCCGTCGACTTACAAATTTATTTTCCCAGAGGACATGGTCATCGAATCACGTGAATTTAGTACGCCCCAAGAAGCTGAAATTTCGCCGTTGGCTGCTAAACTTTTCGGTTTTCCTTGGACATCCAAAGTATTTATCGGAAAAGATTTCGTATCGATCACCAAACAAGATTGGGTGGACTGGACTGTTCTGGCAGAGCCATTAAATGGTTTAATCCAAGAGCACCTAGACAAAGGCGAGAAAGTGCTCCACGATTTTGATCCCACGCTGACACAAAATAATGAACACGACGCCGACCCGATAGTTCGTCAGCTGAAGCAAATTATCAAAAATGAAATCCAGCCCATCGTGGCCTTAGACGGAGGCGAAATTGTTTTTCATTCCTACAAAGACAATGTCGTATTCATTCAAATGAAAGGTTCATGTGCTGGCTGCCCCAGTTCCACAGCCACTTTGAAAGAAGGTATCGAGGTTCGCATAAAAGAGCTGATCCCTGAGGTCAAAGAAGTCGTTGCGATTTAGCCTCATGGACTTGCCGAGGCCGTTGGCACTTAGAACAGATAGACTAACTGTGACTCAAGGCCACGGATCGACACAAGCGAATTGATACTTTCGGAGCCGTAACTAAAGTCACCTGAAAATTTGGAAAAAGAAAATCCAAATTTAATATTTATTTTTTTATTGGCTTTATATCCGACAAAATACTCCTGGCCAATATAGCTTTGGAAATTCTTAAGGTTTTGACCTTGCTGATAATAATTGAAAACACCACCCGTAACATAGAGTGATTTCGAGACCGAATACAATGCACTGACCGCCGGTTTAAGCAAAATAAAATCTGGCAATGAACGATCCGTTTTAGAGTTTTGCAAAACCCCCAGACTTGTTTGCACTCCCAAGCCGGCTTGGGGACAATAAGAATATCCAATGGCCGCAGACAAACCCAAACTTTCCTGATTTTGGGATTTCAAAATATCGGCATCAAACGTCGGAGAAAACAGGCTATAGGAAACCGAAGCAAAAAAGCCCTTTTGATTTAAAGTCACGTCAGAAGCCTGCCATAAATCAGCGTCCACTTTTTGAATAGCATCTTCCATACTTTTAAAGGGCGTGGTTGGTGTTTCACTCAGGGGCTTGCGCGAGATTTTTGAAAAACCCACAACTGGCAAACATAAAACTAAGATCAAAGCCAACTTAAGACCTGAACTCATATGATACTATGATAGTTCACTCCAGATTACTGTTTAAGAGTAATCACTCTGTTTAAATTATTTCTCCACTTTCAACCGAGCATAGAGGGGAAAGTGGTCAGAAGTTCCTTGACCTTTATCGGGACTAAATCTCTTAGGTTTAGCTCCTTTGCCAACCACATCGACCGAAGATGCCTCTAACGACAGTCCCTTTTTTGAAAAATATAACATATCCAAAAACGACCACTTCCCCTTGTAGAAATGAGTGCCTTGACACCCCTCGCATCCCGTTCGATGCGCCAGATCCCCGCCATTATTTGACAGATATTTATCCAGCAGCCTCTCGTAGGCATCCTCTTCACGAGAAATATTGAAGTCACCGCCGACTATCCAGGGATCTGATTCCTTTTTTAATAATTGATTTAGCTGTTCTAGCGCCTGTATTCGAACGTTGGTTGGACTCGCTTGCGACGGCAAATGAACAGCAAAAACACTGAACGTCTTATCTTTCATAATTCGTAAGGAAACTTTTAAAATACCGCGGGTTTTTATTTTTCGGTCATGTTCTGGATCCACAATATCCAGAGGAAACAGGACTTCTGACGACGCACTGGGGAAGCGACTCAGAATCGCAACATCAATTCCTCGAGGATCTGGGCCCTCTACCAATGCAATGGTCTTATAACCTGCCGACTTTAGGTAATCATGATTGAGCTGATTCAAAATAGCTCTATTTTCAACTTCGGCTAAAATCAGAATGTCGGGCCCTTTGCCTTGATCAACAGATAAAATTACGTGCGAGATATTTTTAAGTTTTCGTTGTACGGTTTTACTATTCCAATCCAATTGATAGCAATCCTTGCGGAATTTAAAATTTTTAATTTTTTTACATTTGGCTTTATGAACCGGCGAGTTTTTACGATCTCGAGGTAAATAAGTTTCGTCGTCCGTATCAGGATCATCTTTGCTATCAAATAAATTTTCTACGTTGTAGGTCATAATACTGATTGCAGTGCGTGACTGCCCATCGAAATAGACATGCAACAAACAAAAAAATATCAGGTAAAATCTAGTTCCAAAATGGGTCGCAATTAAATTCATATATCTGTCCTTGCTGATCGATGAAATGCAATCGATAGGAATGCAAATGAAAAGTCGTTGAAAGGTTTGGGCCTCCGTACAAAACATCTGATACCAATGGAAATCCTAAGTGCGCCATTTGCGCACGAATTTGATGTGTTCGTCCCGTGTGCAATTCAATATCCACAATCGCGACAGGACGATTTTGCCATTGAATGCCTTTCCTATTTTGAACCGTAAGTTCTATGCTCGCGGCGTCCGTTCGGTCAGGATCAATGATATCAACAACTTTTTTCGGAGTCCCTTGACCAGGCAGCATCCAATGTTGATAAAAACCTTCCTCCGGACCGGTTCCATCGACCATAGCTTTATAAAATTTGCGCAGACCTTTCCGCGAAGAGAATAGTCTTTGAAAATAGCCCATAGCCTTTGCGCCCTTGGCATAAATCATAAGTCCGGTCGTTTCCAAGTCCAGCCGATGGACGCAATAAATTGTTTCCGTTTGCTTCTGTTGAATTATCTTCAGTATATTTTCTGTGCAGTTGTCAAGTGTCGGATGCACCGGCAAAAATGCCGGCTTATTAACAATTAAAAATTCAGAATTTTCGAAAACAACATGTTCGCCCCATTGAAATAGCCTTGTATCATATCGTTTAGGCATCAGGTGAATCCGTACAACATTATGTGAATCCAAATCAAATACCGCAGTTTGACGTTTTTGATCCAGGTACACCGAGCCTAATAATATCAAGATTTTAAGACATTCGTCCCAGCTACCACCCCCTCTAATGGCTCTTACGCCCGCATCAGAAAATTGTTCTTCGATTAAAGGCACCAGATACCTAGACCACAATTGTGTTACAGAAATTTTATGCTCAGTTCGAACAAATAGATTCGAGTTTAAATACCCGGAAAATTTATATGATACCATTGTTTTATTCACTGCGCCTGATTGGGAAAACACCCATTTTATGCATATACTAACGAAAAAATATATATTATATTTTAAGAACCGCGAGGGTTATTTTTGGAAAATATTTTTGATCACCAGATTTTTCAGTGGTTTTCGCAATTCGCTTATCAGCCGAATATGGTCTATGCCGGCGTCGTTGTCATGATGGTGGCCTCGGCGTTGGGTTTACCACTCCCCGAGGAAGTGACTCTTGTTTCTGTTGGCTTTTTGGCGTTCATGGGCTCTCGGCCAGATTTATTTCCCCCTCCATTTCCAGGCGCCCCTGTCGTCAATGTCCACGAAGCCGCACTGCTTTCATTTTTAGCCGTATTTGGCAGTGATTTTCTAATATATGGAATCGGTCGCAAATGGGGGCGGAAGATTTTATACCATCCACGTATGCGTCGATTAATCTCGGAAGAAAGTATTACAAAAGTTGAAAATTGGACGAAAAAATATGGCAACTTCGCTGTATTCGTTTTTCGTTTTACGCCAGGCGTTCGCTTCCCAGGACATCTGGCCTCGGGTATGCTGAAATTTCCGGCGTGGAAATTTGCGTTAATTGACGGGCTCGCGGCGCTCGTCAGCGTTCCCACTCAAATTTATCTTTTAGCTTTCTATGGTAAAGAAATTTTAGTTTATTTTTCGCGATTTAAAATTGTCGTCGCCGGCATCCTTGGTATTGCTCTTATCATTTTCTTATTTAAAAAATTCTACAATCGCAGCCGGAATCAAACTGTGTGAGTGTTGTTCGCGAAGAAGACTATTTAATTCTGCTGATAGATTCTTTCATCGATTTCAAAAATGGTATTTTAATGTTAGGATATGATTTACGCATCGACGCCTATACTTACTTTCACTTATCCCCACCGCTAAAAGCTATTCAACTTCTACCAAGAAAAATCTATCAAGTAAAACGTAAGCTCACCTTGGATCCATCAGCCCCTTCTAGTCCCGATTTGGAAGAAACGCAGGTGGAACAAAAAATTAAAAGTATTGATCCCTCTAAATTAAATCCGATTGAAAAAATATATTATACCAACTATTGGCATCACAAAACGAAAGCTCCTGGTCCATCGATTAATGAAAATGTTATTCTTGCAATTGGGCAAATTCGCGCCATCGACCAGCGGGTTTCCGTACTTGGCGCCGTGATTGACCTTACCGTCACCTGCCCCGAAGCCCCTACCCAGCTTGTTATTCGCGTACACACGAATACGTTTGAAATAAATGATACAATTTGTTTTCTTCTAAGAAAAATTCCGTCCACACAAGGATGGAGCTACCGTATTCTGGGGTATAAAAACAAACAGCAAACTGAAGAATACCTAAATCCTGATTTTCGCAATCTGCGTAATTTAGAAATCAACCCGATTGACTTTAGATAGCAGATAAATTCATACCATCCATACAGCCTAGCATCACAAAAAGCTAAGCTACTTTTTTACCAGACTCAAAGTGTGCGTGACAACATACATGCAAGCGCGTGCTATGCTTGTGTCCCCGAAAATCATATTCTGGCCAGAATACTTTTTCGTAGCCTTCTTGCAATCCAAATAACTCTTCACGAATTTTGAAAATTAAACCAGCCTCTGAACCCAACAACCAATCCATTTGTACCAAATACAACGCCTGTTCTAGCTCGATTGGATTTAGTTGAGTTAGAAACTCGCTGGGCACATTGTCGATCAATTGGCAGGCATTATGCGAAAATTTTTGAAAATGGCTATCAAGCGGTCGATACAATAGTTTATCGATTTTCACATCACTTGAACGCCCAGAAACAAAAGGTGTGAATAGTTTTTTGAAATGAAAATACAGTAAAGCATCATTCACTACATATTCGGGCTTAGCCAAATAATCTGTGATTGAATCCATTTTGATCGCCTCGTGACTGGCGTCTTCAACGAATGAATTATGATCTAGCGCTACTAATCCCCGAACGTTTGATAAAAATGAAAACAGCAACAACAATCGCTGTTGAAACTCGGGTGTAAATCCCAGTGAAAAGTTATAAAGCAACGCTTTTTGCATATGATCTTCGAGGTAATCAATCAATGGAATCAACTGCTGCAATTCTTGCATATTTACTTTATTTTTAGAGAACACATCTGCTAAAATCGCATTCCACTTGTGTTCGATTTTATCTGTCAACTGACTTGATACGGCATCGGTCTGCTCGGTAATCGCGACCACGCGCTTTCTTGAGCGCCCATATAATTCATAGTGTGGCTCCATCGCGCGCCAGAAATCCATCGCGGTATCTAGTGAATATAGACAATCACTTTTCATCGTTTTATGGATATTAACAAAACTGAGCGCAACCAAGACATCACTGTGATACTTAAAAGGCTTGTGAGGTTTATGATCGGGATCCTCATGCTTGAAAAACTCTACCTGCGTAGGTTTAAGAATTGGCCCATGTTCCATATTAATCTCATAATCAAATGACTTGCTTTTTGACTTCATAAATCCCTCAATATACTTATACCTTTCGACGCTTAATCCCTAAACATGTAGACTAGTTTTATGAAAATTAACGGACACATCGACAGCCATAATCACCTAGCCAAAGTCCTGCACACTCATCCCGACCGGATCAATGTTTGGATTCAAGATGCACTCGACTCGGGTATTGGTTTTTTCATGCAAGGAGGAATCGATCCGCAGAATTGGCAACACCAAATCCAACTCCAAGAACGACTTCCGGGGCAGATTGGTCTATGCTTTGGTATTCATCCCTATTTTGCCAGCGAACGATCGATCACCGAGCTTGATCCCATTTTAGATCAACTAGCCCAATGTATTGGCCAGCATAGTGGCAACAGCGAACTTTTAGCTATTGGAGAATTGGGCCTAGATTTTCGACCAGACTATGTCAAAAATGGCACCGAGTCCCAAATTCATGCGCTAGAAATCCAAATCGAGCTGGCCGATTGGACCGGCCTACCGATGGTTTTTCATATTGTCCAAGCCCACCTCGAATGTGAACGTATTTTTTCACTCTGGAACCCGAAAAATAAGCGTGGATTGATGCATTCTTTTAGTGGCTCCTTAGAGCAAGCTGAGTACTGGATGCAACACGGGCTGCTGATCTCACTGGGCGGCCCTGTTTGCCATGAAAAGAATAAAAAGGCCCGTCGATTGGCCACCCATATTCCTCTTGAGTTTCTGACACTTGAAACGGACTCACCAGATCAGCCTCCCCCCGAATACGCCCGGGGTGAAAATCCGCCAAAAACTTTATGGCAGGTTGCAAAAACTATAGGCGAACTAAGAAATCTAGACGCCGAAGAAATTCTTGATATAAGTAATTCAAACTTCCTGCGTGTTTTTAGAAAGGATCGAAAAAATGTCTGAATCATCTGAACAGATACACTCAACTGCGACTACGCCCTCACCAGTAGCTCCCCAAACTCCGCAACTACAAGAGACTAAATACGTCCTTCATCGTCGTTTTGATCGCATGGGTCGCCTGATTGGAGATACCAACATGGAAAAACTGTTGCGATCTCATGTCATGGTGATCGGTTTAGGCGGCGTAGGCTCATGGGCCGCCGAAGCGCTGGCACGTTCTGGGGTCGGCAAACTGACCTTGGTGGACTATGATGAAATTTGTATTACAAATACAAATCGCCAAATCCACACGATTTCAGGATTGATTGGTAAAAAGAAAGCCCAGATCATGGCCGAAAGAATTCAAAAAATTAATCCACAGATCAAAGTGGAATTCATGCCTTTATTTTACAACAAAGATACAAGCGAAGAAATTCTAGCCAAGAATCCAGACTATATTTTCGATGCAATCGATAATATGACAGCGAAATGTCACCTTCTTTCCACCTCCGTGAACCGCAAAATTAAAATCGTCACGACGGGGGGTTCGGCTTCGAAAATGGATCCCACACGTATTCAAATTTCTGATTTGGCACGCACCGAAGTTGATCCGATGTGTGCGATTATGCGCAAAGTCCTTCGCCATGAATACAACTTTCCCAAAAAAGAAGACTTCGGTATCACGTGCGTTTGGTCTCCGGAAGAACCGATGACACCCGTTGATTTACACTACGATAACGGTCAGGGGTTCAAGTGTGTATGCCCCCAAGGGCAAAACGATTTCAATTCGTGCGAGCATCGTCTCGTTATCAATGGATCGGCCGCATTTGTAACAGGTTCCTTTGGACTAGCCGCCTCATCATGGATTGTGCGTGACATTATCGGTCACCTCAGCAACAAGGCCAACTCATGATTGGTGTAGTATTATTCTTCTCGATCGCTTTTGGCGCCGTTTTCCTGGGCCTTGTTATTTTAGGCCTAACATTTCGTCAATGGCTACGCCTGAGAATTGACAAAAAAACACAAAAACTGGTTTGAGTCTTTAGTTTCCAAGCAAACTCTATTACACTCACAGAGGAACTCTTCACGCCTTATAAAATATGCATGAAGGGTTTCTTGTCGCACATTTGTCATAAAAATCAAAATCGAGGTGGGTTATGGACACAGCGAAACTCATTAAAAAAAGAATCACGGAGCAGCTTCCTGAAGTAAAGAAAAACGCAGCCCTTCTGTATTCGTTAGGTCGCTCTTTAAGCTATGTCTCCGAGCAATGGGCTCTTCCTTGGATCGATTTTCTTGTGACTCGCCATCGCGTGCCTTACACGAATGTTCAAAAAGGCAAGATTCCAGTAGCTTATGCAAAACTGTACGACATCCTCCGCCAAGATGCTGAAAATATGGCAAATGGAGTTTACCCCTACTCGGTCTTGAAAATTGAAAACCCATATCGCCACATGAAATCGCTTATGAACGTTTTTTCAGATGCGATCAAGATTTCCAAACGACGACAACAACACCAATCTCATGACTTTGACCACACCCGAGACAACGAAGACTTTGCCAGTGCCCCTGATTATTCAAAACGCAATTTTCACTACCAAACCAATGGCTACTTTTCCGATGAATCAGCGGAACTATACGATCATCAAGTAGAGATTCTCTTCGCGGGTTCGTCACACGCCATGCGCCGGATGTTAGTGGGGTTAATCAAAAAAGAAATTCCCAATCAAGGTGAAGGACTGCATTTTTTAGAGCTTGGCTGTGGAACTGGAATTCTTACCCGTTTTATGAAACTGGCTTTCCCCAAAGCTAAAATTACCGCTTCAGACATGAGTTCATCTTACTTAAAAAAAGCACAACGAGATTTAGCCGATTTGTCAGGAATTAGCTATGTGCAATCACATGCCGAAAGCTTGCCCTTTAAGGACAATACATTCGATCTTGTGTATTCGTGCTACTTATTTCATGAATTGCCTCTGCCCACAAGAAAAGCGACATTGGACGAAAGCCAACGTGTATTAAAGCAAAGCGGACTTTGGGGTTTTGTCGATTCACTTCAAAACAACGATGACAAAGACATGCAGTGGGCACTGGATCAGTTCCCGGTCGACTTTCATGAACCTTTCTATAAAAACTATATTCAAAATTCGATCGAAACGATGCTTGAAAATACTGAAATGTCCATTATCGGAACGACGATTGGTTTTCTTTCGAAGGCTATTCTGGCAAAGAAAATTCTAGAATCACCAAAAATAGTGTGATATCAGACTCTCTCTACGACATTTGAGGGAGTTTTCATGTCTATTACGAAATTCATAGATCACCATTACCGTCATTTTAATGCTCGCGCTTTAAAAGATGCGGCCCAAGGTTATAAAACTTTGATCGACAATAACGGTAAAGTTCTTCTTACAATGGCTGGAGCAATGAGTTCGGCCGAACTTGGCATCAGCGTCGCCGAAATGATTCGCCAAGGTAAAATTCACGCGATTTCATGTACCGGAGCGAACCTTGAAGAAGACGTATTTAACTTAGTGGCTCATGATCATTACGAAGTCATTCCAAATTATCGCGATTTAACTCCACAAGACGAGCAAGCTCTTTTAGAGCGACATCTTAATCGCGTAACTGACACGTGCATTCCTGAAGAGGAAGCAATCCGTCGTATTGAAAAGGCCGTCCTCGAAGAATGGGTGGCCGCAGAAAAAGCAGGGCAACGATTTTTCCCTCATGAATTCATGTATAAAATTTTATTGTCTGGAAAATTGAAACAGTATTACCAAATTGATCCAAAAGACTCTTGGCTGCTGGCTGCCGCGGAAAAAAATCTTCCAATGGTTGTTCCTGGATGGGAAGATTCAACGGTCGGCAATATTTTTACGGGCCACATCTTGAAAGGCGATTTAAAAAATCCTACTTTAGTCAAAGGTGGGATCGAATATATGATGTCATTTTCGGAATGGTATATGGCAACGGCGACTAAATATCCTGTTGGGTTTTTCCAAATTGGCGGCGGCATTGCGGGGGACTTTCCTATTTGTGTTGTGCCAATGCTGGCTCAAGATCTTCAATACAATGACGTTCCTTTATGGAGCTATTTTGCACAAATCAGTGATTCTACAACTTCTTACGGTTCCTACAGTGGTGCTATTCCTAATGAAAAGATCACTTGGGGCAAACTTGCGATCGACACACCTAAATTTGTCATCGAGTCTGATGCCTCGATCGTAGCGCCATTGATTTTTGCTTACGTATTAGGTCAATAGGTTGTTTAATTTCAGAATTCAGAATACCGAACACGTATTTTGAATTCTGAATCTCTTTTTGCAAATTCTTCATGATTCCACTGTCTACATCTTTGCAGTAATTACTTTGCGTTTCAGAAACTGTTTCAATACACTTCTTTTTTTAAGAAATTTTACGATGAGTATGCTAAACCACTGATAATTTTATTGGGGATTAATTTATGAAGACTTGGGGATTTACACGATCGATCTGCATCATTTCATTTGCTTTAATAACGAATATAGCTTGCCAAAAATCAGACGATACCAAGTATCCATTTCCGACATATGATTCGTCTCTTTTGTTAAATAAGGAATTAGAACAAACGACGTTGAATTGTGAAAACACGGAATGCGAGTCTAACAAAAAAGATTTTGAGTCCATCGGTTTGGTAGGCATGGTCGTCGAGGGTGAACCCGAAGATTACAATCACCGCGCCGGACAATGCACAGGTTTTCTATTTGGTTCTCAGTCTATTGTCGCTCTCAATTCTCATTGTGTGACGGACTCTATTTGGTCCAAACGTCGCTCCTGCGGAAAATACCTAGCCATTAAATTTCCTGAGACACCAGGACACCCATCAGAAATTCGCGAATGCCAAGAGATCATCTATCGCAGTGATCTTGAAGGAGAATCTGGCTTAAATATCAAATCAGATTACGCGTTCTTCAGGATCAAGCCAGTATCACGTGCCTACCTACCGATTACAACAACCCCTACCGGAAACCAACAAACAATATCGGTACGCAAAGTGAATCCTCTTAAAAATGTCGCTAGAATTGGCGGAACACTTGATTATGCCAATTGCACGACTCAAACGAACAGCTTATTAAACATAAATTATACCGACGAATGGGCTAAGACAGGATTGGGTGTAAAAAGTAAAAATTCCTATAAGCCATGCAAAATTATTCAAGGCAATTCAGGAAGCCCTGTCCTTAACAGCCGTAATGAAATTATTGGCTTTGCTCAGTCTTATGTAACTTCGGCGTTCATCGATATTATTCAATCGTCACATTTCAAAAAACTTTTAAGTGCCGAGGCCAAGATCAATATTGATCTCCAAGTTCCCTCAACGTTGCCAGAGCATTTTCATTACACTCAGGCGATCTGTGCCTTTTCGCCAGGAAATCTGACGACTATAAATTCAGCGTGTAAATCAGGTGAAGACTCGTCATCTGTATTATCTGCGCAAATGTCTCGCAACGGTTTTGAAAATGCGACGTCCATTGATGAGTACGTAAATAAATTAAAAAACGATGCGAATGCACGACCGACAATGTTCCAATATGAAGTAAAAAAAGATGCTCCAGATCGCTACGTCTATTCATTAAACCCAAAATGCGTATTGAGCGAAAATAAATGGGATACGACCGCTTTAGATAAGAGTAGTCTAGGCATGATCACTGGTGGCGGAGCCAGAAATATTCGCGTGAGCGAGAAACCCTTGATTTATGAACTCGGCGTCTATGCCTCCTATGACGAAAACTTTACGATTCGTACGCGGCGCCTAAGCCACACAACACAAAATGTGCGCTTCACGACGTCGATTCAAAACAATTCAATCTCGGTTTCAAAGGGTGTCATGCACCGATTATACAGCTTCGAAGAATCCTCGACCAGACTTGAAAATATCGGTTGGTGCCGAAACTGATTTTTTTCCAAAGTTAAGCTCTTGAACGATTGGGTGGCTACTCGTGGCCACCCATATGAGGCTCATGATTTTTGAGATTTAGGTGCTAAAAGCTAAATCGAAGATTTTTTTTCCGTTTTCCCCACTCGTCACGAGTCCAATATGGGATAACGCTGGGATTTCAAAAAACTTTATTTTATTTTGGTTTGCCAAGTGCCTACGATATTTTTCGATATCCAAAATTAAATCGCTGTCACTGGCAATGACGGTAATGCCCGAACATCGCTGAAGACAGCTGTCCCAGCTTAAGGGCTCCGGTAAACATGAACGGATGTAAGAAGCTTCGTACTCTTCCACCTCGGACCCCCATTTGGCCTGTTCGGGAAATTTTAACTTCATTCGACCATCATCGGTTCGCTTGATCCACAACGGGAAATTCTTTGATTCAACACTGTAGGGTTGCGGTAAATACGGCGAAATCATGACTACTTTTTGAAAAACATTTGGTGGCTGGCTCAATAACCACTTTAAAACTACGGCTCCGCCTAATGAGTGTCCAACTAGCATCACTTTAGAAAAGCCCCTTCGCTGCAGCAAATTGTCTTTTAAAAAATTTAAATCTAGTACGACGTCCTCGTGTGGTCCAAGCTTAGCAGATTTCTCGTTGTTCATTTCACCGTGATGTTTCAGGTCTGGCAAAATAACATGAAATTTTGTACGACTGGCTAACTGAATTCCTAGCTGAGTCAAATAGCGAGAGTCCCCGCCCATACCATGAACTAGAACCAACAGAGTATCACTTGGGTTTTCAAACTCGCGATAATAAATGGCTTCACCATAAGGATTACGTATGGATTGAATCGGAGGAATTTTAAGAATTGGGATTTTAAAGTCACTAAACCCAATAAGATCATTGGACTGTGTTTTCATACTCAAAGTATAAAATACAAACTCAATGATAACCATAAAAAAGAAAAAGACGATCGTGCCAGATCGTCTTTCCTCTCTATTTTTTGTAGTCTCTAAACATTGCAGGCAATAATGCTAATTTTATGTTCTTTTTGAGCGTCCGTTCCATATTGATTTAATTTCTTATCACCAATTTTTTGTTCAATAGCACGATAAACCATAACGGCCGAGCCATTTTTCAAGCGAATACGATTCACCACTCGCGAGCCAAGCTTCTTCACGTCCTCTTTCAAAATATCGTCATCGGAACCACATTCGAATGATGTCAAAATACCAGAATCTTTCTTGCCACTTAGGATAATGGACTCAAATGCTTGCTGGCCCGTCACCAAACCACGAAAGTTGACGGATTTATCCGTTTCTTTTGATTTGTACTGACTCGCCTTAATTGTAGATTTGCTTTTGCAGGACAACATATACAATTTTGTGTTTTCCGTTTTATTTTCACCTTTATTAACTTTCAAATCGGCCACAAAAACCGAACCGTTAAATAAAAGAATATTAGCACTGGCTTGCAAGTCATCGGGATTGGCCTCACTGACATCCTTGACCGAATTTAAATCTTCTGGACAAATAACTTTGAATGGTATCAACGTATCGTTTTCAGCACCCACTTTAAGTTCAGCGACTAATGCTGTTTGATTATTCAATTGAATTGAAACGCGTGAACGCGCTTTTAAATCTTTATCCTTAGTATTAGGAATTGTCTTCATTTCAGAGATATTTTCCTCTGTCCCAGACTCTTTCCTTGGCGTACTGTTGTCTGTCGTACCGGCATTTTGTGCTGCTTGTTCCGCGCTCAATTGATCTTTACATTTTTTCTCTTGTTCATCTTTACCTTTGCAATCCAACTGAGTTCCTGGGGCCGTTTTACCGACCTGCTGCTTTTTATCTTTTTTTCCACATGACACAGCAAATGCAAACATGGCTATAGAAATTAAAAATGCGTACTTCATAAGTGCTCCCTATTTGTCTCAAAATTACCTATTGCGGGTTTCATGCCACTAGGGAACAACCTGAAAATCCATTTAAAGCAAAGACCTAGACCTTTTAAATATAGCGCTGACATCTGTCTAATATTTTGACAGTCCCAGAACTGTTTAGATAGGCTTCTATATATGAGTGTAAAGCATGGATGTCTTTATATTTTAGTCGGTCTTGCAAGCCTCTTGGTCAGTTGTCAGGAGCCGAGTGCTCGTCGAGCCAGTGACGAACAAAGATCCACTCCCAAAGGGCCCGAGCGAAAAGTATTTCCCTATGATAGCGCGCGTGGCTGTTATATGGATGCTATTGTCAATGGTTCGATTGCAGATCAAAATACGCCATTGAAGAACCATATTGTGATGCTCATCACATCATTCAAGCGCAACGATGAGACGCTTTCGACTTTGTGTACCGGAACATTGATCGATAACAATACCGTACTCACGGCGGCTCATTGTTTTCCTAAAAATCGGGTGTCGACTCAGGTCATCGCCTCCATAAACTTGTTTTGTTCGAGTGGCTTTAACCATCAACTGGCTTACACGGCATCAAATGTAATGATTCATCCTAAGTATATCCACAAAGACACACCTTCTGGAGTCTCGCCAGATTTTGACATTGCCTTGGTTAAATTTGAAGGTATTCTACCTCACGAATATATGCCTTTAGCCATTCAAAAAATAGACATTCAATCGGAAATGAAAAATTCCTCTAGTCATATGGTCATGACTGGATTTGGCCGCACATCAACTAGTGACAGCTCACTACCCGAGCTTCGTTATCTGAGCAAACCTTGGGACCGTTTGATTTTATTTAAAGACTCGGTGAATTTGGTCGATCGACTGAATCTTGTCAGTGTTAATCAAACCGATGCGCGCGGTGGCTGCAGTGGTGATTCTGGCGGACCTTTACTGATTGAGGACAATGGTACATATAAAATTCTAGGTGTCGCCTCGTACATAGAAAGCTCTTCGGAAAGCCGCCTTTGCGAGCAAGGTCAAATTTTTTATTCTTATATCACATCCTATTTGGAATGGATTAACGAATCAATGCTATGATGGATCTTAAAAAATCAAACCCGACCCTATTATTTCTTGGTTTCTTTTTATTAGTCGCTTTTCTTAATGATGGTTTTATGGGAACAGACGAGTACTGGAACGCGATGGTCAAATACCTTCCCGCGCAAACAGCAACGTACACAGATCTCGTCGACCAAACAGATGTAAAGTCTCCTTTGCAAGTCATGCCGATGCACTTTGGATCTCAGTTGGCGCTTAAATTGGGTGTTTTTCACCCCTATGATCAATATCGCTTTACAATCTTATTTATTACGATCTTGAATCTCTTGATTTATATTTGGTCGTTTCACATTATTCAGTCCGTAAAGCTGTGGAATATGGGCAACGAGTACTCATCGGAACGTTGGCAAAATCTCTCTCACACTGTTTTTATCTATTTGTTTACATTTTATTTCGCCTCATCATTTGCACTGACTCGCCCGATGTTCGAGTCCCTTGCTGCTCCATGGATTTTACTGTCTATGGCACTGTTTTATCGCTACACGCAAGACGGTAAATTAAATGACATCGTAAATGCGACCGTTGCCGTCAGTTTGGCCTTTGTTCTTCGTCAACAGGCTGGCATTGGCGCATTGACTATTCCTGTTTTACTGATACTCGGCAAAGACAAACGAGGATTTTTAGTCAGTTCTGCTGTAGGCGTGATTTGCTTTCTATTGGCAGGTATTCCAGATATCTACCTACGTGGGTCTTTCCATCATTCGCTTTGGGCTGTGTTGACCTATAACGTAGACCACGGCCATGAATATGGAAACGGATCCATTTTGTTTTATCCTTTGCTACTAATGGGACTTTCATTTTTTCCGTTTCTTTGGTTCAACAACGGTGGAAAATCATTCGCCCGTATAGTGTTTAAAAAACTGAACTATGCCTGGGTATTCATCGCCCTTTTTGTGGCCTTGCATTCCTACTTTCCACAAAAATTTGAACGATTTATGGTTTCGATTATTCCTTTGTTAATTGTGTTGATGACCCCCTTCTTCACTCGTTTGGTCAGTTTGTGGCCTCAGAAAAAAGCGGCCCTTATAACGATGGGCGTTTTAAATATTTTTATTTTAATTAATGCCAGCTTTTTCCCCTCTCAGAAAAATATTATCAACATGGCCCTCTTTATCGATCGCCATAGTGAAATCAAAACAATCTACAATTTAGAAAAAACACTAGAGTGGATTCCCGAGAAATTTATTTTTAGAAATCATGACTACTCTATCGTCGATCTATCGCTAGCAGCCGTCAAAGACCAAGCAGAAAAAAATTGTCAAGCAGCCATCATCGTAAATGATTTCATTTTTCAAGAACAAAGAGACGTATTGAAAAACTTTCGAGTAGTCGATACTTTTGAGGTTAACTGGATCGAACGCCTGGCTTATCGATTTAACAAAAAAAATAATATCCGTCGAGCCCCTCTACATGTTCTGTCCAACTGTCCTCGACTTTCAAGTCGGTACATTCGAGAGTAAGTTTACAGACTTGAATCAACTTGAAATTCACGTATCATACATACCAAGATGAAAAAAATTTTATTTTCTATTGCAGCCAGTTTGTTTTTAAGTGGCTGTTCGTCGCTGCTGTACTATCCAACGCAAATGGAGTACTACCAAATAAAGGATTTACCTTATCAAATCGAGGAAATGAAATTTCCAGATTCCTCTGGTCATCAAATTCACGCATGGTATTTCCATGCCCAAAACCCGAAAGCCAAGATTTTGTTTTTTCATGGTAATGCTCAAAATTTGACGGCTCATTTCCTGATGCTGGCTTGGCTGGTTGACAACAATTACGACTTGATGATTTTCGATTACCCTGGCTATGGAAAATCCACAGGGTCGCCAACACCCGAGTCTACGGTCAAGTCTGGCGTCAGTACATTAGAAAAAATGAGTACGATTAAACCAGATTTACCGCTATTCGTTTATGGTCAAAGCCTGGGGGGGCAAATCATGCAGAAAAGCCTACATCTGTATGATAAAAAAAACTATAGAGCCGTCTTTATCGAAGCCTCGTTTACATCTTATCGCAGCGTCGCCCGCAGTGTTGCTGCCAAAAACTGGGCTACCTGGATTTTACAACCTATAGCTTGGCTGTTAATGAATGATTCATGGGCCAGCGACCCTGGATTTATCTCTCCCACTCCGGTTTATGTTATGCACGGAGATCGGGACGAGGTCGTCGGTATCGAGCAAGGCCAACATGTTTTTCAAAAAGCCAATGAGCCCAAACACTGGAAGGTTTTCGCAGGAGGGGCTCATTCAAATTCTTATTTTATCAAAAACAATTTTTATCGACAGTACTTACTTGAATCTTTAGATGCGGAACTGAAAAAAAAATAAAACATCCGTACCTCAATTCCTCTTCTCGCAACGTTCAAATAGTTTGCTAAGAACAATGAGTGAAGACAATGGATTGGACAGATAACCCTGATAAAATACTACTTTCTATTATTCCTGATACATTTTTTCAATTCTTTGCCCGAAAGCCCTGGAAATTCTTGCATGCATTTTGCTTTAGCTTCCTTGACTGACGTTTTCTTTTTTGATGCCGCTAACGCGAAGCTAGAGCAACCGATACCCAGCGCTAAAACTAATTTTGCTACTACAGATATGTTCATTTTGTCTCCTTCATATGCCTATATATTTTTGTACTTCTATAACTATTGAGTTACTTTTTTCTTTTTCTTAGATGCTACTTTTTTTCTATACTTTTTTTTGTTCTTCTTTTCAGTGTCCGTCGACTCTTTGTTCTCTTCTACTTTCGATGTCTCCGACTGGGTTGATTCAGCTGGCTCAACAGATTGCACGACCGCAGGCGCGTCTCCCGCGACTGTGGCGGTATCGACTTCTTTTTGTTTAGATGAACAGGCCGCTAATAGGACAAAGGTCGCGATAACTAACATAGATTTCATATTTTATTCTCCGAATAAACAGTTTGTGTGAAATAGAATACGTGATTTTAACTCAAAAGACCTTTTGCGAAGATAAAAATTCTTTGAGAAAACGCACTTAGGCGGCGTGTCAACCAGACTCCAGATGAAAATTTTCACTTAATTCAGTATGGTTTCAAAACGATGAAGTTACTTCTCATTGAAGACGACAAGCGTTTATCTGAACACCTCACCCAGAACCTAAAAGATCACGGTTTTTTAGCCCTGAATCTCTATACCAACGACGAAATCTCGAACATTTTGAAATCCAACTTGGTTTTCGACTTTATTTTAATGGATCGACTTTTGAATAATTTTGATACAAAAACAATTCTTCCACTATTACGTCAAAAGTGGCCATCCGCACCCATCATTGTTTTGTCAGCTATCAACTCGCCGAATGAACGTACCGATGTCATTAATCTTGGTGCTGACGATTATATCGGCAAGCCGTTTTCCAGCCAAGAACTGATCGCGCGCATGAAAGCACTACTACGCCGTAGCGCCAATCCCGTTGGCAACTATATTCATGTTGGCAATGTCGTAATTGATTTTATGGGACGCGTGATTTCGGTGGGCAGTAAAACTGAAAACTTACCATCTCGTGAATTCACCGTCCTTCGCACATTGGCCATCGATCCTAACCGTATATGGAGTAAAGACGATTTGCTAGACTATGTTTGGGGACATACCGCACATGTCGAAACCAACGTGGTCGAATCTACGATTGCCAACATCCGAAAAAAATTGGAAGAATTGGGCGCGACCATCACAATAAAAAATTTAAGAAATGCTGGTTACTGGATTGCGAAGTAGATTTTTTATCACTATTACGATCGTGCTGTTTGCATTAACCATCAGTTCGGCATTTCTGTATTCTTTATTTTTAAAGCAAGAACGCCTAGCCCTGATCGATCATCAAGTACGCGAAACGGCCGCGGCCTTGGTTGATTCCGAACTAGGCGACCTTCGCAAAATCGACTTTGAACTGGCCGATGAAATTATTTCCGATGAGCTTGGGGAATCGCGTATCGGCAAGTTCTTTATTATTCGCAGTTCTAGTGGAAAAATTATTTTTGAATCTACGGGGGCCCAGTTACTGCCTATTAACGATGTTCCTAGTGATAAACAATGGTTCGAAATAATCGTGAAAGAAAAATATATTCGCGGTTTAAATTTACAGCTACCCCGCATCCCTGATCGCACATTGCAGGTGGGATTGGTGCTTGACGAACAACTGGTGATGCCGAATTATTTTTCTAAAGCGACTTTAACATTTGCAGTGATTCTTTTTATTGTCGGCCTGGGCATTTCGTTTTTTTTCACCTCATTTCTTCTATATCCGATCGCACGTTTGGATAAATTTCTTGGTCAGGTGATCGCGGCTTCGAAAGCCAAAAATATTTTACCGACTGTTCCCGACGCAATCGCAGATCACCCCAGCGATACGGCATCCGATGAATTTAAGCGACTCGTCGCAAATTTGAACTCGTTGATTCTTAAGGTGAACAAAAATTACGAATTATCACGCCTCTGGAGCTACCAAATGGCCCATGAGCTAAAGACGCCGTTAACGATGGTACAAATTGAAATTGAAAAACTGCAAACAAAACTGGGTTGCAGCAAAGACGACTTCAGCGATCTTACTAAAGAAACTAAAAAAGTCTCGGAAACTATCGATTCATTTTTAGGCTGGGCAGAACTCGAGAACTCATCCAATCAAAAACATCTTTTTATGAACAATTTGAATTCTATTATTTCAGATAATGTTAAATCCTTAAGTAATTTAAATGGTCAGTTTATTTTTGAGCCCAAACACGACATTGCTGTTGCCGCAAATCCAAATCATCTGAATCAATTGGTTAAGAATTTACTGATAAATTCGATTCGCCATACTCCAGAAAACAAGCCCATTGTGGTTTCTATATCTGCCCATGCTGAACTGATGATTGCTGACAGCGGCCCCGAGTATTCCACACTCTGTTTTAGACCGTCTCGGTGAACCTTTTAATAAAGGCACACAAAGTCGTAAGGGTCACGGCCTGGGGCTAGCCTGGGTGATATCAATTTGCAAACACTATTCATGGCCACTAGATATTAAATCCACGTTAAATGGAACATCCATCACCATCAAGTTCTCGACCTTCGAGAGTTTAGAAAATGCAATCACGTTAACCGATGAATCATGTGTAAATGATCTTGTTCGCAACCATGTTTTGTAGTCAAATAAATATACCATTTTTGAGGACTGAACATGAAAACAGATGTCGAAAATTTTATAGAAAAATCCAACCAATGGAAAACAGAGATGACGAAACTTCGTTCGATTATCTTGTCGACAAAACTCGATGAGAGTATCAAGTGGGGCCAACCTTGCTTTAGTCATAACGAAAGCAACATCGTTATCATTCAGCCTTTTAAAGCATTTGTGGCACTCATGTATTTCAAAGGAATTCTTTTAAAGGATGCCAAGAATATACTTAAAGAGGTCGGCCCAAACTCGCAATCAGCCAAACGACTGGAATTCACTTCCCCTACTGACGTTGTTAAACATACCTCACTTATTAAATCCTATATCAAAGAAGCCATTGGCCTTGAAGAGGCCGGTCGAAAAGTCGAATTCAAGAAAAAGCCTAACCATGTTCCCGCAGAACTAAAAGCAGCATTTTCTAGACAACCGGCATTGAAAAAAGCATTCATGTCCTTAACACCAGGACGCCAACGTGCCTACTTGTTGCTTATTAACGGAGCTAAACAGTCCGCGACCCGTGAAACTAGAATTAAAAAATATACGCCTCAGATTCTTCAAGGAAAAGGTCTTAACGAACCCCTGAAACCAAAAAAATAAAAAGGCCGCACAGTTTTAATCTGTGCGGCCTTAAAAATTTTCAATCAATAGAAACACAATCTATTCAAGAATAGGATTCAAAACTCCAGGAAATTCTTGATTTAGATACATATCACCCTCATTTTTAAGATTTTGAACTTCTGTGATTAACTGATCCGCCGGAAATTTATCAAACTTCATTTCCATATTACCTTTAGCTAATAAGTTTTTGAATACAGAGTAACCCATTGGGCCCCGGAAATACATTCTTAAAGGCGCTTCACTGCTCGCTAAAGAATCCGTCAGTGGCGAGTTCGCAATACCTGTCACAGAGTTAATTAACACAAACATTTCTTTACGCTTACCTTCTTCTATTTTCTCTGCACATGCGTATAAGCCGTTCGGCAAACCGAGTTGATCAAAATCTTTACCCGCTTGTTTCGCTAATTTTTCTTTTAAAGGTGTACTCAAATTAGCTAACCAGCATTTTCGGAATTTACCATTAAAACCAAATACTTTCATTTCGGCATTGGCGGCAAATTTAACCGATGTTGTGACCGATCCCGTATCCCGACGAATATCATTTAACGCCCACGTGTATAGGTCGTGATTGTAAGTCGCTACCCCACCAAGACTACCGCCAAACTTCGCACCAAATCCACTTTTTGGAGCTACCGTTTCATCCGGCCCAGGAATTTTTGGCCCTGTTTTATTCGATGGATCTTCAATAGGCGACCCCGGTCTGGTATTTTTCAACAAACCGGAAACTAAAGACAGCAACTTGAATCCCGGCACTTTTCCACCAATAACATCCAGTAAATCTAAATCCAAACCAGCATTTAACCCGGCATTTAATCCCGCGTTCCAGCCTAATTTAAAGTTCTTCGCATTCCCTTGATTTCGCTCGTTAGAAAGCATGTAATTCATATTGATCGTTAGATCTTCATTGAACGTAATACCTTCCCGTGTAGGTGTCTGCGCGTAAATATCCTCGATCACTTCACGCTGACGAATATTCACAAGCTCCACATTCTTAGCGTCACACACCCGAACACCACGTGAACGTTCTTGTGTCAGGTGCGAGCATATCGCGTATTTAGTCGCTTGCGACAATTTATGATCATTCGTCGCTAATGCTTTCATTAACTCGGGGTAATGACTCGTCACCACAGTCGATCTAAGCAGACCGAATGATGTATCGATCGATTTAGGCATTTCAACAAACTTAGTGACTTGTTTGAAGTATTCAAAATTTGAAATCGTTTTCGCACGAGCTGCATTATCCGCAATGAATTTGACATTGTTTTCATGTAAAGTTTCTGCGCTCCATTGCGTGGGCACCAAAGAAATTGTAGAAACCGCAACCAGAGGCCCCACTGGAGAAATATAACTGCCATCACGAAATTGGATATAACCTGGTAAAGACGACGACGACAAAACCAAAATTGTACGACCAGTTAATGGCGCCAAATCTTGAAACTTCAAAGTCACGTCGGCAACCATGACACCATCAAGCATTTCACCTGTAAATTCCGCTGTCGACAAAACCTGATCAAGTTTGTACTTCATTCCAGATTTTGTATCGACGGTGTCTTTCAAAATTGCGACATGAAATTTTACGCTACCACTCGCTATTGTTTCAAATATTTGTTTTCCGTTAAAGTTTTCACGAATGAATTGTGGGTTGATGCGAATTCTATATTTATGAGCCACTTTTAAATTCAATGTTGGTGTCATTTCGTAAGCATCATAGTCATGACCCAAAAATTGTATTTGGATCGCATCTAAACGCATACGAGTATCCGAGATGCTCGCACCATTTTTATTTCTTTGAGTCGCAATAGATTCTGCCACACGTGTCTTGTTAACTTCCATCGAGAAAACAGGACGCGATTTACTATCCGGAGTCGACTGGAACTGATTCATCGAGTAGGTAACAGCATCAGATGTTGTCTTAGCTTTTAAAGCCGAGTCAAAGCGCAGATCTGTAACCGTGAGTGAATCTTCTGACGACCAAGGATTCAACGCGATCTCGACAAGCACACTACCGAAATGACCCCGCACCGCTTCGATTTTTCTCACCACCAACAATTCCGCTTCATTGGCCAACGCATCGTAACGGATTTGTTCATCCCAAATGATACATCCCTTAATGTCTGTTTGTTTCACGATTTCATTTTCACCCGCCTTGACGCGAAAATCTTGAAACTGCACAGCTCCCATAAGAGCCTTATCTTTTAAGCACGCTTGCATTTTAAAATCTTTTTGATTTGGCTTTTGCTGGGCATCCCGAGTCACAATGACTTTAGTTCCATACATCGAGATATCACCACGATCGATATAGAACGACGAATCTGGCGCAAAGTAATTATCTTCCGAACCGACTTCAGAATCTGAAGTCACCTGTGGATGTGTCACACTATGGTCATCACGTTTTCCACAACTGGCAATAAAAACCTGTGCCAGAGTTAATATAAGAACCAAAGTGTTTTTAGAAAATATCATACTTAGCCTCCACAGCTAGATTGTAGATTTCGCGATCTGCTAAATAAGGGTTGGCCTCTTTAACATCCATCTTTGTGTAATAACTTTTTAACGCCAATTTTTCTTTCTTCAGCTCGACATCTATTCCGACACGATAACCTTCACGATTGTGATAACGACCAGTTAATGTCGTATATGCCGCGGGTGTCACATCCGCATCATAGTCAAAGACCGAGTATGTAGGGCGCACTAAAACATTACCAAACGCAACCTTCAAACAAGCACCCACAATATTGCCTTTATTCTTGCCCGCGGGAGCCTGATCATTGGTTATCGTCGATGCAAATACACAGGCTTCGTGCTTCCCAATTTCTTGTTTCAAATTGAAGGCCGCTTCTGTCCCCATAAAGCCATGTCGAAAGCGGGACAATTTACCAAAACCCTCAAACGCGCTTAACGAGTTCCCCGATAAATAGGAATCTCCGGCCACGTTGTTAGACAAATTTTCAAACTGAAAGCGCGTCGCCGCCACCCTGAACTCTGTACCAAATGCTTCGGATTTAAGTTTTCCCCCCAGCGTTTGAGTCAAGTAATAGGCCTGGGTACCATCATCGTATATTCGACGAGATACCGTCCCCGAAGAGGGAATCGCTTGAAACGCAGACAGGGTAATATTCGAGTTATCAGAACCAATTTGCCATTCTTGTTGTGTACCCATAAATGCGCCAGGGCTCATGATCGAAAAAACAGGATTCAAAGGAGTTTTAATCACGCCTGCTTTAATAAATACACCTTCAAACACATTCACCTTCACGTAGGCTTCATTTAAAAGAATTGAATTAGGCGCTTTACCATCATCATTCCAAAAATTGCTGGCATTACCAGACCCGAAAATACCGGCAAGGTCTAATCCCAACGTGAGGTATTGACCATATCGAGCCGTAAATTCTGGAGAAATTGTTGTCACCCCTTGATGACTGCGTGCGAACGCATCTTCAGTTTGACGACTGTATATAGAAAACGTCACCTTACCGGTCGACTTATGTGGTTTTTCTTCGGCAACTTCTGGCGTCGGCAACGTGGTCATCAACGAGCTTTGAGCCAAAACATTTTTCGTAGAAATTAAAACCAGGGTCAAAGTAAGAATGAGCTTTGAAAGCTCGCGAGTAAAATGCATCCGTTTCCCCCCATGTATGTTGATTCAAAAAGACAACATGGTTATACCCAAAAGATTTCAAAAGAAAACGAAATTAATTTTCGAGCTGAAAAAAATCTAGATGTAGTGTCGCAATGTCATGGCCGAGTCAAAACCCGCAACGAAGGATCGTAGCAGTATTCGGTTTTCAGATTCCTTTTGACCCCATGAACAGTCCCTTCGGAAAAAATTATCGTTTTTTTCCTAGAACTGACGTCATTTTGCCACCGAGGGATAACATCTTTTAACCGTAATTCCAAAATAAGCAATGCTTTTTCTTGCTCCGTCATATGAGGCTTCGCCTTAACTTTCAATGCATATTCATTTATAACTTTTTGCTTGAATCCACCGTTCTGGACGACGAAATCGAACATAAGCAGAAAATGACTTTGTGTACTCAAATTAAACGCGTTGAAATAGCGAAACGCCTGCGTATACAGCTTCATGGCATACTTAAGTTGTAAGCTAATATAAGGCTTAGATTTAGCCATCTTGTTTAAATTATCGGCCCATGGCTGCTTGAAGGTCTTACCGTTATCTGAATACACTGTCTTAAAGGCCCATGATATCGACGTAGCATTAGCCGAAGCGACGCTTTTTGCGCTGACCATTCCATCGGCGTTATCAGCAGCCTTATCAGCAGCCCCAGAATCGCCTAAATCTGGCGCATCAACATCGTAAGCAGATATATTTTTTTCATCCGAAAAAAACAGTTCTTGCGACGAGGACGATGAGGTAAAAACAGTCTTGCTGCTCAGTTTTTTATTCCACTGACTCACCATTGATTTTAACGACTGAAAGTATGAATCTGTCATGTCGAACGTGCGGCCATCGTTACTCATCGCCACCATGTCGTTTATAATAGGCTGTAAAGACCCCATGCCTAAGTTTTGTTGAAGCAAGCCAATACTAAACCCCATTCCATCAAAATTATTACTGAGATTGGCCCAACCGCTGCGTCCTTCGAAACTGCCCGTAATATTTAACGCCAATCCTAAATGTGCCTGCCCGCTATCCGCTAGCTCGACCGGCCACGTAACATCCAACAAGTCCAGCTCTGAACAAAAATTGGGGGTAGGGCTAATCACCACCGGAACGGGCTGAGGAACATCTTCATCTTCAGGTGGAGGATGAAACTCGGAGCTATCGCCATCGCCAGGGGCAAGTTTTGAAGCGTCCACATCCAGAGCCTGCATCGAATTAAAGCCGTCGTTCGAACACGAAACACAGCACAAAACAGTAAATAAAATTAAAACACGTACTACCTTTCTTTGCATAGTCTATCCAAAATCATTTTTAATGGTTGATTGAGGCTCGGGCGGCTGGAAATCAACGTGGCCGTATGAAAAAACTGATCACACTGGTCCCGCGTAGGCCCATCCGGATTTTCCCTGAATACATCGGCCACTTCATTAATATCGAAAAATAACGAGCATAATCCGCGTGTGTGATTGTGAGTGGTGCTGCTTGCAGCCGCGGTCGCACATCGCCTTTCTAAATCATCAACGTATTCAATCCACTCGGATACTTTCAGAGTTGAACGCCTCGCTAACTGCTCAATTTTTTTTATCTCTGCGCTGACTTCCGGTGATTCTTTAGGAACAGAGAACGCAAGTATTGAAAATAAAATTCCTACTATAGCAATCGGCATGAATCTCCCGATGTTTGTTTAAGTTCGGCCAATTTATTCATCGTAGCTTTTACATATTTTTCTTTTCTCAGCTGATTTTTTACATAATCGAGCGATGTCGCCCGGACGTGCATTTTTAATTCGTAGATTAATTCAAGTGCGCGATTAGCTCCGTTAGGTCCATATCCCACCATTGTTAGTAAATTCAAAATATCGGGATCATTGTATGCATGCGGAGCGATTCGCCTTAACTGCTTGCCAATAATTTCATTTTTTAAAAAAGAGAAAAAACCAAGCGAATAAATCAAGCCCCTGGCCAATCCTGTTTCCATCGAGACCCATTCGCACGTCCTGATTGTCTCGCGAGGCTTTTGATATCGGAATCGCATATCATCAGCAATCACATGTCTAAGATCCTGGCATTCAGGTTTTGTAGAGTTCAAAATGGCATCTAAAATAAACCGACCCCGCCCCGGCGTTCCTTTAGAATTGATCACATTCATTTCACGTACGGCCGATGAGGTTAACTGACCGATCCCGGTGCCCCCTCTATAGCTGTACGAAAAATTGAAAGCACTTTCATTGTTAATTTTTGCATAAAACATTTTTACGTCTACGGACGCTTTCACTCCATTCTTTAGACTGAGCCCCTGAAAGCATGAAAGAACTTTATTCGTCACGAAATGCACGTAGTCAGCAGTGCTGCTGTCCATACACGGTCTATTTTTGGAACGGGCCGAGTGCCTGACAAAATTCCAGTTACCATCACTTTGACGGCGACATTCAATACTGGTCTGCGCCACTTTTCTTTTCATAGACGTGACGATGCACTCTTTTGGAATTTCATTCAAATTACGAGGCAATCTGTATAACTCGGATGTATACTCTGAACACAATCCATTTAAACACCCGTTGAGTTGACCTTCTTGCGATTTAAACGCACTGACACCTCGAAATTGGGTCATGAGCGGAGTCGTAGAATTTTGAATAGCTTTAGTAAACGTTTGATTTTTAGGCGAACCAACCAGGCATCGCGTTCCTGCCGCAAACAACACCTCGCCCCAAAATAATATGCATAGTAATGTCACTGAACGCATCGATCTCATTATCGGTCGAGCTCACGCGTAGATCCAGTCCAATAGGCAATATTTCCGAAAATTAAGACCGAGACCAAAGGTTAGACACAATGACATAATGCCTGAAGTTAATCGTGTTCCTCGTCAACATTTCTGGAATACACTTAAAAAAAAGAAAACCATTTTTAAAACAAAGAAATCATACCTATGCAATATCTACGTTTTTTACTCGTTTTTTTCTCGCTATCACTTAGCTCATGCACTTCTTATTTTACTCGCAAAAACTGCGAAAGTAACAACTGGTTTGAATATGGCTACAAAATCGCTATGACAGGAAAGCGTCTGAGTGGCGACACCTATTTGAATGAATGTCGCAAAGCTGACTCAGAAATCGATGAATCACAACTGGACTTAGGTTTTAAAGCAGGCATGTTGAACTATTGCAAACCCGAAGTTGTCTTTGCCAATGGAAAAAAAGGCGAGTTTTTTAATGCCGATCTGTGCGATCCCGGACTGTTTAAAACTCTGAACGCCCGCCATGCCGAAGGCGTCAATATTTTTTGCGAACCGAGCAATGGATATACCTTTGGCAGCAGCGGTGGCACGTACAATCAAATCTGTCCAAAGCATAAAGAAGAAGGGTTTTTGAAGGACTATCGTCGCGGTCGAAAAAAGTATCTGGCAGCCTCTATCAACGAAAATCATAGCCGTATAAATAAATTAAATTCTGAAATGAATGTAGCCTCTTTTCAAAAATCCAGCTTAGAAAGTGAACTTAGAATTGTAGAAGCCGCGCAAGCGATTCGCCCACAAAATGAAAATGCCAACAATGCAAATCAAGTTGACCCCCGCGAAGAAAAGAAACGAGATCTGCGAAGTAAGATTAGTCAATCCGACACAGAACTTAGAGCGATGAATGCAAATCGAAACAGACTACAGGAAGCGATTTACTCCATGGAAAAAGAACTCTTAACTTTGGACTAAAATTCAGGAACTGTCTCTCTTGAGTGGATAGGGATCATCTTCAAGCGCTTAACCAGAAAATCATTTCCAAAGCTCTATATTCAAAATAAGTTCAGGTGGCCGGAACTCAAATATACAAAACATGGGAACGAGCCTCTATACTTTGAATCACTCAATAGATGCAGTTTCATCTGCTTATAAAAACCAAAATATAACGGCCGCCGTCAGGGTCGGTATTATCGCACCAATAAATAACCCACGCGCCTGAATCCCCTTTTCGCCAAATTCAGAATTAAGTATTCCATAACCAGCAGGGTTCGGCGCATTGGCGATAACAGTCAGTCCACCACCGATAACAGCTCCTGAAACTAGCGCGAATTTGGATTCTTCTGACAGAGGATTCACCAATGTTCCTAAATAGGTAATGGCCGCATTATCTGTAATAGCCGTCAAGGCTATCGAACTTAAGTATAGCCACTTGGCACTTATGCCTCCAACAATTGGCTTCAGCCACCAGTTTTGCAAGCTCGCCAAAACAACAAGACCCGTCAAGAAAATCCCAACCAGCAGTGATTCCTTAATCTTCAATTCTTCTTGAAATTTTTTAGTTACTTTGACAAATCCTAAATAAAAAATAAATAAACCAATGAAGAACAAAGGTGTTGTGTGCGTAACAATGATAAGTGCAACAAATAAAAGTGAAATTATTTGTACCCATATTGGTGACGTCTTTAGATTATTCGTCGAAATACACAAAGCTAGGATCTGTCTTTTATATATTATGAAATAAATCAATGTCGAAACAAAACAAGACAGCATGGCCTTCCAAGCAAAATGACCCAGCATATAGGACAGGTCCCAACCCCACTTATCAGCAACCATTAACACCGGCGGAGCCGCATAGGGTGTCAGCGTTCCACCAATCGAAATGTTCACAAACAACAATCCTAGACATGCATACTTCAAATCTTCTGATATCTTATTTTTTTGAAACAACACATTTAACACCAACGTTGCCACCATTGTCATGGCTGCCGGTTCAGTGATAAAACTTCCCATCAATGGAGCCACGGAAAACACGGTAAAGAAAAATATAATTTGTGGATTTAAAATTGGCAATTTAACGAAACGGCCAATCAGAGCAGCCGTAAAGTCTTTAATCGGCTTTGAAGAGCATACGACCATAATTACAAAAACAAACAAAGGTTCTTTATACGCACGGGTATTTAAATACTCGATGGCTGATTCTTTTCCTTCTAAAAAAATATAACCTAAAATAAAACAAATAGACCAAAAGCCAAAAACAATCTCGACTTCACCCAGTAAATGAAATAGACGTTGGCGCACACTTCCTGATGGCGCATACGCCGCAATCCGATTAAAAAATGATACCGAAAAAGTATGAAGAATAGCGACCATGAAAAAAAAGGTCGCTAAATACTGCACGTGACTAGTGGCTTCCATGGGTTAGACTCTAGCACAGCAAATGATCTTTTCAAATGAAACAGCCTCACTTGTGAGTGCTGCTAAGTAATCAAGAGATGCCGCTGCTTAGAATTCGGTCAAAAGATTTTCTAAACTCGGTACCTTTTGGCATGAATTGGTCTATACAATTTTTGGCGCAATTGATCTCTAAGTTCAAAACGTCTAACCAAAGATCTTCATAAATATGCTGAGTCGCTCCAACCGCCAAAGACGGAAAGGCACCATCATCAACCTCACCAAAACCCACAATCAACAATCGCGAAAACAGTTCTTTCATCCCACGATTATAAAGCCCTACATTTATTTTTCCCTGTAGGCCCGTCCGTTTTTTCAATTCCTTCGTTGATAGTGGCGAATCACTTTCCAACTCTGCCAACAGCGCTCGGGCTTCGCTTGACAAACGAGCCTGCCAAACACCAGCATGTTTTAAAACGACCATCATCGCGACAAATATCTCTCGAGAAAAAAACGTGGCGCGCCCCGCATGCCACTTCGAATAGACAACGTCTTTGCTGGTCGACAACTCTTTCATTAGTTGCCACATTTTAAAAACTTTTTGATCACCATTGTCATCCCATTCCCATTTAAGTTTGGTACGAGGATAAAATTGAGACCACAGTGATTTCGGCGTAACCTTGTTATTGACCGGAAAAACTAAAAGCAAACCATGATCATTGATGAATTGAACGGCCATGCGGATTGTGGATAAATTTACAGACATATCATACCTTCCAAGACGCTACTTCGCAGGCAGGGAGGAAATCATTTCAATGATTCCAGAACGTACGAACATAACACCAATGGCTGCCATCAACAAAGAAAACACTTTATTAAAAGCATCGCTGGCATCTTCACCTAACCATTTAGAAATAACGTTGGCTTTTAAAAACAGAACCAACACAATCGCCAGATTTAACACCAAACTTGCAACGATCGTCATTACACCAAACTGATCCGACCCCACCATCAACGTTGTCAAGGCCGCTGGCCCCATCATTAAGGGAATGGCGATCGGCACAAGACCTACTTTGGTGGGGGTCGGAGCGCCTTGATGGCTTGCGGTAACCAATAAATCACGAATCGCAAATACGATCAGCAACAACCCGCCCGCTACTTTGAAATCACTTTCTGTAATTCCCAAAAAACCAAAAATTTGCCGACCCGCAAATATAAAAACAATTCCAATCAGCAACGCGGACAACGTGGCTCGATAGATTAAATTACGTCGCTCCTCTTCGGAAAGATGCTTTGTGAGCCCAACCAAAAAAGGTAATGCACCCACAACATCAATAGCGACAAACAACGCGATAAAAGATTTTAAAAATAATTGCATCTTACTACCAGGCTCCGGCCAATTTTATTTATTGTCAAGCTGGACACGGTAGAGGTTGAGCCAGCACACCCTATGCTTAATTTGTCACAAAAAGACGAGTTTCATTTTATTTGAAGGTCCCGTCTTTTTGCTTGAATAGCTATATTATGTACCCTTTTAACTCTTAGTAAAAATAGAAAGTAAAGTAGTGGCACAGCTAGAACTAAGATCTTACGAATCAAAATGAATTTTGCAGTGACGACAAAAAATAAAAATGCCAGTGCCGCACCAACAATCGTGGCTAAAAAAAGCTGCTTTCTGAGTTTCTTTTTAAATAAATTTAATTCGACAATATCCAAAGCACGTGGATCTTGAGAGTTTACTGGGTCCAGATCATAAATTTTATTCAGCATAATCCATATTTATAATAAAGACTGCCTTAAGTCGATCAATGTTTGAATTTCACTTTCGTTAAAATGAGCGCTACGCCGCAAGTCTTTGTTTACCGGCTCCATCCGTCGAGGTAATCGAGGTAACAAATTCTGGATTAGCCCCTTAAACGTGTGATCCGCATCCAACCGTTCCAATTGACAAAAGTGCCTATACCAGAGAGAGCCAAATTGAACATGCCCCAATTCTTCACGCGCAATGAGACCAATAATATCCGATGTTTGTTGTCGTACGTTTACACCCTTTAGTCGCTCAAGCAAACTAGCTCCTGCATCAAGCCCACTCCCCTCTAAGTACCTGTGAACAATAAAAAGGCGTTCAATCAAACTATCATTTCGCTCCACCGCGTTCCACAATACCATATGTATCGGCCACTGCCCCCACTCATACCCCAGCTCACGCAATCCACGGAGACACAGGTTAAGATGACGACCTTCTGACAATGTAAGCTCTGCCAATTGCTGGCGAAATATTGGATCTACATCAGGAAATTCGCACAAAGTACGAAGGGCCAGCTCCATCGCCTGCAATTCAATATTGGCCATATCATGAAGCAGACGCGCTTGCCCTTCAGCATAACTCAAGCCTTTTTTGGCGGGATGGCGACCGCGCTCCCATATCTCTATATCTCGCTGAGGGCGATCTGGTATCACCATCTCTTGACCCGATAAAGCCAAGTGAACATGGGTTTCAAGAATCTTCATTTTCTCGTCAATATGTGAAGTATGAAAAACATTATTATTTTGTGTCACGCACAATCTTTAGCATATTTTCAACATTTGAAAATAGCGACGTTCACATTTTTACGCTAGGCCCTATCTTTTTTACCACGAAAGCTCTTGAGGGATATTTAACCTGCTCGAAAGCTTATTTCAGTCGATATTTTTTCACTTCAGTTGAAACCGTCTGAGAACGAATCCCAACATACAGTTGCCCTTGCTGAACAAGCACGGACCAATGATTATTCGACTTTACCAACGTTTCTAGCAGGTTAAGAAAATTCATGTCCAGCGAATAGATCTCAATTTCGTCCGCGCGATGAACAGAATTTTTACTGATTTCGTCAATCAAAACATCGGCACTCTTATAAGTATACACCACCACTCGGCGAGCCGCTTTGGTCGCTTTGTGAAGTTTGCGTGTTGATGGATTGCCAATTTCGATCCATACATCCGTCGCGCCATGCAATCCCATTGCTCGCATCGCCGGCATTTCAGGATCGCTCAATCCCTCGTCTGAAAACTGAAGCCCATCCGTGTAACTCAAGGCATAGGCCAACGCACGCGTCAGCAAGTAGGCCATAATTTCAGATGGATGTTGGTACAGACGAAAATCCAAGCTTTCGTATATACCGCGATCAACATCTGATAAGTCGAATTGAAAATGATAAAGCATCGAGTCTGTTTATAGTGTAGATTTTCGCACACCTCAACATTTAAAAAGACTTGGACACACTAGTCGCTAGCACCTGCTGGCTAATCTTAGCCCAATCTCTTGACGTTCGAACATGAATTAATTTTTTTTTGTTTTCTGGTTTTTGTAAAATTCGTAAAAGCTCTGGATTCATCAGACGATGCTGCTTTCGCAACGTCTGATACATTTTCTTAAAGTGACCTCGCTGCCACTCATTCGCCCCTCGAGGCATTTCTGATCGCGGTTTAAACAACACACCCAATTGTCGCCAGCACAAGCGAAAAATATTCAACCAAAGTGGAAAATCTAAGTAAATAACCAAGTGTACACGCTCTAAATGTTGAGGCAATATATCCAATGGTCCATGGCCATCTAAAATCCATTCTGAAGCGGACACCGCGGTCTGCACATCAATTCTAATATCTTGAATTTTTCTTTTAGAAAGATCAGGATTAAACTCTAGTTGATCGACGTGAATAACCGGCAACGAAAGCAACAGACCCAGCTGACGCGCCAGTCGAGTTTTTCCAGAAGCAATAGAGCCTAAAATTAATATCTTTCTAATCGAAATACATCCCACCTGTTCATATAGACACACTACACGTAGGGTACATGGATACCATTTTGCAATCCAAGTAAATAAATCGACCTAGATAGGTTGGTAATGACAGTAATGACACTGATTCCCCAAAAAATGTGACAATTTTTTCTGGACAAAATACCGGCCTTCTTTTCTCCAAAACACCAACCGTCTCTGCATGCTCCCAAAATGAAAGCTAGACGGGCTAATAAGGACAGGCCGAACAAGGCGCTTATAGTGATGTTGTCATTGTCAATAGATTCAAAATTGGACATAATTTATCTATGAAGACCTGCGCACTGATCCTATTTTTGTTTTTTTCCCTTAAAGCCGTATCCCAAATTCCCAATCAGCTGAATCTGGATGATGTGCAAATAAAAGGCGAGTCCTCATCTTCAAAACTGCTTAATCTCTCTACTCGAAAAAAAAATAGCATCTCGGATCGAATTTCTATTAAATCAAGCTTAACATCTGATATCTTAGAACACCTTCCTGAAGGCTTCACAACTGACAAGTCGCTTTTACTTAAAAAGAAAAAATAATACTTTAAAAATCTATATTATTTATCAGGCTGAACCAAAAAGTTAATCCCTGTCCAACCTTCCTCAATAAGGACTCTCATAATTTTTTTTACGTTTTCGACGGACGTTTTTTCATCGGCTTGAAGATTAATCTGACCTTTAAAATTTTTCTCACCAGCGATTTCAACTTCAATGGTTCTAATTTTTTTCAAAACATTCCTTAATTGCGGAACTTTTTGATCATTAGGCTCTTCAACATATACGGGACGACCCTCGACATTTTCCGCATCGAACGAAACCTTATCACCAATAATAGAAATTATCGGAAAACTTTGCATAGGAAGCCCTTTTGCGGCTTTTGGCATCGTCACGTCTTTGGAGATAAAAAAAACCTCTCCCGAACTTGAAAAATTCATAATCAAATAAATAACCAAAATTGAAAACATGTCCACCATTGGAGCCAAGTTCAAATGAAAGGATTTCTTTTTATGACGTCGTTCATGAAGTAAATGACGAGTGTGGACTAAATCCCATTGAGGATGAATATGATAACCCGGTGGCCGAATAACTCGGCTTGCATATCCCTTAATTTTTTCACTATCCATAGGACTTTCCTTGGCTATTGCGGATTGATCCCAACATCTGGCCAATCCGAAGCAACGAGTAGGTCATACATCTTGATTAGATCTCCATATGTGACTAACGCGTCTGTATTCAAAACCACGTCTTTTTTATCTTGATAAGCCATGCGCCATCTTTCAAATTCCAATTTCAGTTTTTCTTTATCAAACTGACTTCCAATATTCTGAACGAATAACTCTCGATCATTTTCCTTTAGCAAAATTTTATCGCTATAGACCGTGACCGAAAGTGAAATTTTTTTTTCATCATTAGGTGGCGTTACCATATCCACAGGCGGTGTAGGGCCAGCCGTGGCCTTTTCAATAGAACTTGGCATCGAATCAAGTTGAATCCAAGCGGCCGTCATCAGTAGAAAACAAATTAAAACCGAGAAAAGATCTATAAATGGCGTTAAATTAGGTTCGCTTCCCCCACCACCCGCCATGAACTAACCTTTAAAAATTTTTGATTTGTTTGATAAAATAAAATTTAAAGTGGCTACGCTGGCTTCATGAACATCATCAATGACTTTATTTGACCAGCTTCCCAGCCAACCCCAAGCTGCAAACAGTACAATCGAAATTAATAAACCAAACCCAGTGGCATTCAGCGCTTCCGCGATAGAACTTGCCAATACTTTTGCCTTATCGGCCGGAGGTAAATTAGCAACCGCACCAAAAGCCGCAATCATTCCTGAGACTGTTCCCAGCAATCCCAAAAGAACCGCAACGTTTGCCAGAGCTGACAAAGTATCAATTCGTCTACCTAACCTTGGAATTTCCCGCAAAGCCACTGCATCCATCGCTGTTTGTACCTCTTCCGGAGTTTGCCCATTAGCAACAGAGATCAATCCCGCCCTAACAATATTGGGCAATGGTCCTTTAGATTGAGAAACCACCGCAATAGCCTTTTGTAGTTGACCATGCATGCAGTAACTCTGAATAAAACCCAAAAGCTCATCTTTATCAACAGCAGAAGCCGCCTTCAAGGTTAACGCTCTCTCGACAACAATAGCCACACCAGCAGCCGAACAGGCAGCAATCGGAAACATGATATACCAGTGATCTAAGAAAATTCTTCCAAACTCACGCATCATAAAAAAGCCCTCAAGAAAGATATACTTATTAACTCAAATTTTAAGAGGCTTGTCTATGAGTGTATATTTTAAAACTAGACGTCACAGCTTTCCAAATGGAAAGCCTATATTTGCGAGGGTTGATTGACCATTTTTAGCGGCAGGAAATTTCATTTTGTCGAAAATCGCCAAAACACATTTATTCAAAGAATCTGCATTGGACATTTCAGAACGTTTAACTTTACTGGACGTGACGCTACCACTGGCGCTGATTTTCCATTCGTATTCCACACGCCCCGTTAAATTGCTATTTTCCATCAGGGCTCGTTCATAGCAGCGATGGATGTCATTTAAATATTTGTTCACAACAAGCATGACTTGATCTTGAGAAATACCTTGAGGAATTGTTGGTTGCTCAAGCTTTGGTGTTCCCAAAACACCACTCACGACTTTACGCTTTCCCGTTTTTCCACTACCAGAAGTTTGATATCCTACATTTCCTACTTGCTGTCCGACACTGGGAGAATTACCCTCGTTAACCTGCATTTTCCCAACTTGGCTTTTTAGAACGCCGGCAACTCCGGCAATACTGACTCCCTTTGCGGACACTCCGGGCTTACTATTTTTATCCAACTTGATCGGAGCATTCTTGGCACCTATTGGTGCGGCCGTCTCTGTCTCTGAAAACATATCACTGAAACTGTCCGCCATTTGCTGTGCCGACGTTTTCACCGGCTCGACCTTGGTTGGCATTTTCTCGGCCTTTGCCGTTCGTTCAGGTTTTGGTTGATCCTTTGGTGCAGGTTTTGGCTTAGCCACGGGTTTCAAATCAGGCTTTGGCGGCGGAGGCTCTTCTTTGTCCGGCGTCGGTGGTTTCGTTTCTGCCACGGGTAATGGCTCTGGTGGTTTTACATCTTCTACTTTTGGCAAAACTGGTGGTGGCGCTAATATCATTTTTGGTGGCTCTAAAATAAGTTTTGCAAAGCGAGGCGGAATATTTTCAACTTCCGGCGCGATGATTTTTTCAGCTGAAAAAACGGATACCAATGAAAATAGTAAATGAACCCCGAGAGAGATCAGAATAGCTTTCTTAAAAACCTCTTTGTTTTCAATCCACGTTTTGGGAATAAACGGCCGCGGGACTTCCACATAACGTAAATGCAATGACGTCTCGTTACCAAGGTCTATCGTGCAAACATCGTCTAATGACAACCCAAATCGGATGGACTTTTTAGAGGACTTAACAAAATTATTAACAATCGCCTGTTCTGAATCATAGCTTATACCGCCACGCTCTAGGCGCCATTTCAATCCGAAAGGAATGGACAGCTCTCCGCGGTTATTGACGTATTTACCCAGTTTGATCTTATTCCTCAAAGAAGGGATCGAAATAGGATCAAAAGGACTAGCTCCCGCAACCACAAAATCAAATGACTGAAATTGCCTCACATCAAATATATCTTTTCCCCAAGTGACAACCGCCTGCAAGGTAATGTCCGTAGGATCCAAATCCGCAAGACTATCTTCAACTTCAAACTTCAGTCTTTTGGCAATACCAATTAGTCTTTTTGATATATTTGTTAACTCTGACGTATCGGTATTTATACTCGGCGAACTGGTTCTATTTTTTTCGACTAGTTCCCCGGCAACTTCCTCGAGTTCAAAAACATAGGTTCCTGCTGAAAAAACACCTTTTTTTGAAAAGGTCACACTGGGAACTTGAGCGTTATCAACAAAAATTCCATTTGTTGAATTCAAATCTACGACCACAATTTTATCCTGCAAAAATCCGATACTGCCGTGAGTTCGCGACAAATAAGATGTATCAGGAAAAGCAATGTGATTCTGTTTACCGCGACCAAAAACAATAGGAAATTTTGATATTTTACGGGAAAAAACAACTTTTCTATCTTCTTTGATGGTGATTTTTAAGGTCGGCATCTATCTAGTTCTCCAACATCCATGGATGCATGAATCCGTCTGGTCTACCAACACTTTTAGACTTCGCGGCGACGATCGCCAATTTCTTGGTATAGTTGAATTTCTTATATAAAGCTTTAAGTCCCCATATAGCTGTCTTATTTGCCGAATCCGCCGCATAAGCATCTTGAAAAAAATTATAAGCTTCATCCAAATTATTCATAAACAGAGACACCACCCCCATCTCGGCTTTCAGCGTCTGATTAGTGGGCTCAAGCTCCTGAAGCCTAGCCAATGTGGCAAATGCCGAAGAGTAGTCACCTTGTTGTATATAGATTTTAACTAACGGATAAATAACTTTTACATTTCTTGGTTCCCTATATATTTGCCTTCGAATTTGAGTGTAGGCTTCTGACGCCAGAGTTCGGGACGAGGATTTAAAATTCCTTTTAATATCTTTATCTTCCGTAATTAAGCTCGCGCCTTGACTGCGACACCCCTGAACAAAGGAGGTGAAAATATTGTTTTCTTCGGCCGTAACCAAGCACTGAGAAAAAATACTGTTCGTGTTATCACGATATTTTTTAATTTGTGGGTCTAACACCTTACGAATTTGCTCCGATGTCATCCCCGAAGGAGTTTTAACATTCGACAGATAATGCACCATTTGTTGATTCAATTTGCCTTCCAAATACAAGGCCGCCAGCGCCCATCGGCCAATTCCTAACTTGATAACTTCTTGAATTTGTTTATCGACCTCTTGAAAAACCTGAATTTTTTGTTTCAAAACTTGGGGCGTAAAGTCGCTGGCAGAGCCTACGGATTCAAAAGAAATCGAATCTTCATAGGATATGATATAGCCAGCGTGAGCAATTTCACTTTTAGCTTCAAAATCATTTGACGAAAAATTTTGTAGACGTCTAAGCAGATTGAGTCCCTCTTGCTTTTTACCCTGCCGATACATGGACAACCCAGAATAATATATACCCTTGGAACCAGATATACGGGAGGCCACTTTCTGAAGTTCCAACCAATTTGCATCTAAAAACAACATCTGCGCTTGTTTTTCGACATTCCCGGTTCGAGCAAACAAATTGGCGGCCTCTTCCAAATCGCCCCTTTGCTCGGCGATAAGTGCCGCTTGTTGTAAATATACGCTGGACTTCTCGTCGTCTGGAAATTTCTGACTAAATGCCGTCAAGAACCGCTGAGCCCTTTTTAAATCCATTGATACCAATGCCATTTGAGTCATCGTCAGAAGAATCTCTTTGGCCTTAGCGCTCTTAGGAAAACTAGCTATAAAATCTTCCCCAATCTCGAATGCCTTCTCATCATTCTGCGCTTTTAAAGCCGTAAAAGCTTCGAATAGAGCATTTTCACCCAGTGTTGAGTTCTTATTTGACCTAGCAAATTTTACTATATTTTCGGCATATTTTTTTGAGCCAAAATCTCCGGCTAAACTCTTCACATTTTTAAGTTGAGCCTGTTGAAGAATATCTTGAATTTTAGTTTTCGTTGATTGAGTGAACTGGATCCGGCTCAGCAAAGCATTTCCTTCGTTAACTAAGCCTTTTAAATCATCTCTTATGTAGTAGGTATCCAATAATAGTAATACAGCTTCTGTCGATTGCGGGCCATTCGGAGTATTACTGACAAACTGCCTTAACGATTTAACAGCCTGCTCGAAATTTTTTTCGTCATAAAATGACTTTGCAATATTAAAAGAAATTTTTTCATTTTCTTTGCTGTTTTTGAATCTTTTTAAAAATGCCTTGGCAATATCTCGATACTTAATCCTAGATTGAAACCTTTCTAGCACGGTCAAGGCATCCGAACTCACAAAAGATTTCTCAAGTGCCTCTAAAGCGGATAAATAGAATTCTTTGGCCTTATTTTGATTTTTTATAGTCCTCGCAATGTCCGAATATAAAATACTGGCCTCTATATATTTTTCCGCTTTAAAATAGGATTCTGCCAAATTTATTTTCATATTAGCAGAATGTTTTTCTCTCGGGAAAAACTGAAGATAATTTTCATAAATATCAGCTGCCATTTTAAAATCTTCAATCCTATTTGCAGCATTACTATTTGTGTGAAATCGAGTCACTATATCGCGATAAGCCGGTTCATATTTTTTATATTCAATCCGATTTAACTTCATAAGACTAAATGTTTCAAAAATGTCTTCTGCCAAATTTTCAGGAAAATAGTCTTTCTTGGATGTCTTCATCGCTAAATAGTAACTTTCAAAAGATTCCCGCCGCCCCTCTGGATCTGTAGAAAGTCGCATAAGTTCATAGTTCACCTTTGCCGCTTCATAATGACGATTTTTAACGCTCAATCGTCGTCCCAGACGTTGCAAAACACGCCTGTAAACGGCTTTATCAAAAGATAACTCGCGATAATAGTCCAGGGGATTCAAGAATCTTGGGTACACAGACAAATCTTGATCAGATAAATCCGAAAGAGGCATTACACTGGCGATGAGAACTTCCTCTCTGACATCTTTTATACTTGATGCGACAACGGCCTCTGCTGGTCTTTCAACAGCCAAGGATTTTTCATAAGCCAGCATTGCATTCAAATATTTATCCATGAAAAATTCACATTGCCCAATTTTATAATAGGCCTGTGCGATGAAAGGACTGTTCACCTTCGCTACAATTTTATCAAACTGTTGCTTAGCGAATTCATAATCTTTCTTATCATAAAAAATCATTCCCAAAGCAAATTGACTTTCCGACCAAAAGGAACTGTCGGGAAACTTATCGGTTATTTCTTTGTAGTATTTCATTGCACGGTTGCTGTCGTTAATTTCCCGATATTCATGAGCAATGGAAAAAAGAACTTTATCCCGGCTATTGTACTTTGCATATCTATCCAGCAGGGATTGGAGCGTATCAATCGCTTCTTGTTTAATTCTCTTCTCTGCGGTGAAATCAATTTCATCCACAGGAGTTCCCGCTTTAAGTTCCAATTTCAAAGCGTACATGTACCTTGCTTTTTCAATATACAATTCTGCCAATGACAAATAGATATCCGGAAGAAACTCGACCTCTTTCGGAGATCTAACTTTTTCCTTTGTGATATTTATAGACTGATCTAGACGTTCGATATTTTGCCTTAATTTTTGCACAACTTCCGAGGTCGCGGCCCCGGCGCAGGAAAAGACACCAGATAAGATAAAGACAAAAATAGCTTTCATTACTTACCACCTTCTTTACCTGTTGAAACTCCAGCGCATCGATCTACAAGTAAAACTTGATAGTTTTTGTATTCTCCCCACCAGTATTCCTTTCCTACTGGCCAGTATAGAACGTTATAGTTTTGGTTTCTTTCTGAATTTTGTGATTTATACTCTCTACTTTCAAATAAGTTCTTTATTCTAAATTCATCGAGCCCAGAAACATACTCCAACAATCTTATTTCTTCCGCCTTGTTCACGAAATTAATAGCAGTCGGTTTAAGTAACGGCTTAATTTCTCTTTCAATGTTTTCTCTATAATTTTTTTCGAATACTTCTAAATCAGTTATCATTTTTTTTCGAGTCGAAGAGTCCAACGAAGAATGCCTGGTCTTTAAGTCTTTCATTTCGACTCTCATTCTATTTATTAGATCTGCGGACTCTTTGATTCTGATGTTTTGAAATATAATTCTTTTAACAATTTGGCTTTTACTAAAGTCTTGACCGGACTTAAAATAGGATAATAGAAATCTGTACTTTGATTCAAACTCACTCGCGATTCTTTTCACGGTGGGGTAATGACATAACTCTCGGTATATCATCATTTCCAAAATTACCTGCTCGGGGTTAAAGGCCGTTTTGAAATTTTCTGATTTCAGGCTCTCTAGCAAACCCAGCGCATGGGCATATTTTTTTTGATAGAAACTGACTAAGGCTCGTTCATACAAAACCCGTCCTGTGTCCCGTCCTTGAGAGTCATATTTCAAATAGTCTTGTTCTGCTTTATCAAAAGATTTCGTTTCAAAATAGATTCGGGCTCTTTGTAAAATCGATTTTCTTTTGATAACGGCATGTATACCATCGCTTTCGATCAATCTCGACAAAACCTCTTCTGCGCTTTTAAAGTCACTTTTTTTAACAAACTCAATGGCGCGAAAAAACTCTAAGTTTTGCCCCCAGTAACTATTGGGCTCAACGTATTTAATACTGTCAAAGGCCCATTTGATTTCGCCTTTGCTGAAATTATCCAGCGCCACAAAATATTGGATCATTGAAGACGCGGGCGCCGGAACCTCTTTAAATGCTCCTCTGTTGAGTAAATATCTGATGTCTTTTTCATAGGTGGGAACTTCGGGAAGAATATTGCTCAACTGAAGCAAAGCCTTTTGTGACATGAATGTTCCGGGATACCCTTTGATGATTTCCTTAAAGTACTCAACCGCCAAGGACTTTAAATCAATTTCAATAAGCGCTTCGGCCATAAATAGTTTGGCTTCGACTCTGCTTAAGTCGTCTTCCTTCTTATCATTGATGATTTTATAAAGTAAATTAATGGCATCATATATGTTTTTTTGACTGATTAAATCGTTAACCGTCTCAAATACTTTACGATTTTGTGGAATATATTTCCACCCGCCGACAACGGTCGTCTCTTGCGCATTCGCAACCGAAACGAAAAAAAATAAAAAATGAAGTAAAATGCGGTTACAACGTTTTGCCATCAACTTTTGCACCTGGATTATCAAAGGAGAACGTAAATCCCACATCCATTAAAAAATTTGAACTTTTATTGCTAGCCGTATGGAAGTATATCCTGGAATCAAACTTAACTGAAAAAGTTTGGCTTTTAAAAAAACGCAGTTGTGCGCCCGTACCAATAATAGGGGCACTATCTCCCGAGTTAAAATTGATAACCCCAGCACCTAAAATAAAACCCAGTTCGGAATGAACAATATTTTTGTTAAAAAAAAGATTTTTACCATAAATGGGAGTATAAACCACAGAGGTGGTTCCATAATTTCTTACAAAGTCTAAAATACCGGTCGGCTTCACCGAAAAATTGTTAATAAGATCTGATTTCAAACCAGTATCCTGTTTAAAAGCAGCCTGAAAATTTACAATCTCCCACGACCACGCGCTATCGATAACTTTATTGTAGTTCAGCCCAACAGAAAGAGCTTTATAAAAAGCATCAATTGGTAACAATCCGATATGCACACCAAAATCGCTCACTGGTTGAAACTGCCTGTTTTCGACAACCACCACCTCGGGCAGATCATACGCATCTGTTTTATTAAGGACTTGTTGGGCATACACAAAACGCATGGAAATAGAAAAAATGATTATGAAATAGAAATTCAATTTATACACACTCTAAATGTATCATTACTAAAAGACGTCGCACAAGATCCTGAAGTTTGTAGAGCTTCGCTATCAAACACGAGAAAAAAAATGTACCTTGGTCCTGAATCTTTGGTCTGTATTATTTCGATTATGACTGTATCAACCAAAGTTATTGATTAAAAACAAGTTCTGGAGTTAATTTCTCACCATAACTAGCACTGCCAGTTTGTCCTTGAGAATTCATTCCCCAACACCAAATTTTACTATTGCCATCGATACTACACGTGTGGCCGCCAGACACTGAAACCGAAACAGGATTACTTACGGCAAACACTGTGGACACTTGTGGGTTATTGACCTTGGTTTCATAGTCATAGCCCCAGCACTTCAGTTGTGTTTGCGTGGGCGAGTTCTGCTCTATGGCGCATCCTCGAGAACTACTAACACTTAAAGCCCTGACTACAGTTAACCCATAGGTAGCATATGGAAAGTCGCTGTTAGTCTGCCCTTCTTCATCGTATCGCGTGGGGCAGGCATTATCCTTATTTGTAACCAGCTTCAAAGACTTGCCCCAGCAGGCCACCATATTATTAGCCGCAGCCGATATTTGTGTACCATAGGTGGCTATGACGACTTTCCCATTTGTTGAAATCGTTTGAAATTTATTTCTGTTAAACAAATTTCTAATATACGAATCCGTCACTGCGTCCTCTGGAAATTTAAAAGTTGTTGATCCTAAAACGGTATTCACTGGCAGCATCAAAGGTTGCTCCATCGTCGTTCCGTTCATGCTTCCCCAGCAATAAAGACGACCATACTTATCCGCTATACAGTTAAAATCACTCCCTGATGTCATCTGCAAAAGCGGAAACTCTGGGTTCGCACCATTTGAAGCGGCATTAAAAATAATTTTTTGTGGTTGAGCCGTATAAGACAAACTGGATGAACTGATCCCCAGCTGGGAAAAACGATTTCGTCCCCAACAAAAAATACTCGCATTAGCCGCCTCTGCGCAACTATGTTCCTTACCCAAAGAAATAGTAAGTGGCTTAGCCTCTATGGGTACCTTTGCCGGAATATTCAAATCTTGAAATAACATATCACCGGCTTGACCATAATTGCTGGCTCCCCAACAATAAAGCTCATCAGATTTCAAAATAGCACAACCATGAAAAGCCCCGACCGCGATATCTTTTGCAGGTAATGGCAATTTCACCAACACGGGCCCCAAAGAACTTTTAAAAGAACCGTCCCCCAATTGACCATACTGATTATTTCCCCAACACAAAACTTTGCCCGTCTTTTCCAAAGCGCAACTATGAAGCTCTCCCGTCACGACTTTGGAATAAAGAAAATTCAAGGCGCTGTTTTGGCATGTTCCACACGTGGATGAGCTGGCCACCGGGAGCAACTGAAAATCTTGAGGAGAGAGTTTTACATTGGGTTGCTCATCCACTTTAATTTTTATACTTTTGGCAAAGTAGTAGTCAGAAAGTTGCGAATTCTGGGTTTTCATTCGAAGCAACAATAGAATCACATTTTCATCTTTGGAATGAGATAAACTAAATGGACCATGTGAATTCAAAGTATCGTTAAATTCCGCGACGACACCCGTAGCGATGTTAGTAACATTAAAACGGTAGGCAGATTGTCCTTCACCGCAATTCAGTCGCCCAGGTACATCGTCGCCAAGAAGATCAACGTCTACCTCAGTAAAATCGCCATTTTTATCATGAAACTCAGGATCTAGACCACGCTGAATCTCTTGCTTGTTTACGATGCCATCGTGGTCGGCATCGTTATTTAAGTCATTTATCTGAGGATTCAAACCTTTCAAAACTTCGACAAAATCGGGCAACCCATCAAGGTCTCTATCGGCATCACTAACAACCACTCCGGGCGCATCGTCACCATCAGAACCGTCTAGAACACCGTTGACGTTGCTATCACTTTTTAATGCACCTTGCGAATTTCTGATGGTCAAGTTTAATGCGTAAAAGTCTCCCAGTTGATATTTGGAAAATTCTTTGCTGGAATAAGGGAAACAAAAAGTCCCCTCAAAAGAATTGACTTGTTTCTTTTGAACCAATTCTTCAGTTAACTGAACGTTACTACATTGCTGAAATGTAAGCGTTATACCCAGTAAAAGACTGGATAAAAAGATCAGGTAGTAGTGAAATTTCATCACTTGGAAACGCATAGTCTGTTATCTATCCTCGCATGGAGTATCTTTTGTATTTGGGTAATTACTGTTTTTGCACGCGATTTTTCGGGCGCAGTTACTTCGGTTATTCTCGGGCTCTCCCTCGATATCCGCGCCTCGTTCATCTTCTTTCCAAAGACAAAGTTTGGGCTTCTTCAAATTTTCTTCTTCTGGGTATTTTGGCATTTTTGGTTTTTCACAACTGCCCTTTACTATTTTAACGTCCATGGTTTGCCCCTTCTTGGGGCCGCTGGGAACAACGGCCGTCGTTGGACAGCGTTGCATATTTGAACACTCTGTTGGGCTCACCAATGTTAATCGTTTTTCTGGGTCGGGATTAGAATCCAAATAAAAGGGACATGTTTTCCCCGATAAAAATGGCTTTTCATCATCACAAGGTTTACGATTACATATCAAGCATCCTGCATTAAAGCCAACATCAGCGGTCACGACCTTTTCAAAACAGGGCAGGCACTCTTCTTTACAAATAGGCTCGCCCCAATCAAAGCATTCTGAGTGAGTCGTACACGTTTCACCCGCCTGGTCGCCGTTTCCCGAATTTTTTTCACACACTTTCACTTGTTGAAAAGACTTACAATAAAAGGCAACTGGTCCCTCGGCCCGAAAAGCCGTACTGGGATATGCCCCGTAATCACATTTCACCTGCTCTAGTTTTTTTGCCACGTTTCGAAAGCATGAGTGGTCAAAAGCAGCAACACAGCCCAACTTCAAGCCCTCAATTTCCAGACAGTTTTTATCGGCCTGACTTATGGAAATCCACAAGCCGACTAAGAAAAACAAATTTATCCCCAAAAATTTCACTTAACCGCCCCCAATTAAACTATTGTTCCCCAATGTATTTATAGTCATCAAGCTCATAATCCGATTGATTTTTCTTAACTCTAATTTTTTGCACATACATTTTTGTCGGTAAATCTATACCGCCCATAGATTTCCAATACGAGAAAACCAAAAGAACGTTTTCATTTTCGGCGTGAGAAAGATCAAGATTTTTACTTTCGTCCTCGTAGGCGAGGGTGTCAACAAATGGAATATTCCCTATTTGATAGTCATATCTTTTGGCCGATCCAGAACAACTCAGAGGGCTTTCAAAAAGTCTAAAATCAAGGATATTTCTATCCTCGACTGGATACAATTTGAAATTGCTTAAAATGTCTAAGCCCTTGCTTAATTTTATAAAGTTATACAACCCATCGGCAAACGGAGACTCAAATGTGTCCACCCGCAACGGATTCATATTTCGAACTAACTCGAGCCAATCAGGAACGGCATCTTTATCCGAGTCTACCGAAGAAATTTTCTTTCCAAATAATTTAATACTTATTTGTTCATCACACGGAGATAGTCCAAAAAAATTAAGGGGCTCACGTTCACAGATCAAATCATTTTTTTGCTGATCACACTCCGCTAATGACAAACCTAATCTTAAACAAAGAGCATCATGAAACACACCCGAGTGTGACTTTGTCGGATTGTATCCAAGTCTCATTTCATCCGCATCAGAAAAACCATCGCCATCAGTGTCTACAAGAAAGACATTCTTCTTCATGACGGCCGATATATTAATCGCATAAAATTGACTTAGCTCGTAATTCACAGGCACCGAAGGTTGGATGTATTGGCATAAACTATCTTTCTTAGAGGTTATATCCGTCAAAAGAATAGTCTTTTGATTTGGATCAACTTCGTGGGCGATTTCGTCCATCAAGGATTGGGCACTGGCCAATTGTTGACCCTGATTTTTAGCGCCAGGACTGGTGTAAAACACCGGGAAGAAACTCATCCCCCCCGCTTTCGTTGCTGTTTGACTTTTTAATTCGTTTAGAATTTGCTTATAGTTTTTATTGGCCGCCAAATCGGTAGTCATTCCATCCGTAATAAAAAATACTTTATAGATTGGCTTTTCTTGCAGCAGCTGAGCTAGCTCGCTTGTGATCTTGTTTTTTGCGCAATTAAGGCCGACAGAGTAATAGGTTTGACCTTGCAAATAATATGGATTTTGTCGCTCGCGACTGGATATGGAAAGATCATGCGTTTGCCTTCCCTTAAGAGCATCAATAGATTTGATGGCATTCTCTTTATTTTCAAACTCACTGAAACAACTTTGGTTATTCTCAATAAGCGTCGTTTCTGAAAACCCTATGACGGCATACTTAGAATTTGCCGAACTTCCACAATTAGCAATAAAATTTCGGACTTGAGTAAAACGATGGCCTTGAAGATCGGATGGGCCATCTGACGTATCCAATGAATACGTAGTTTTACCATCATTCGTTACAGTTTTCAAAGTTCCCACATTGGACATCGACATATCCACGATAAAAACAAAACGCATTGGAGCCGTGAAACTTGTTCCCTCTGGAGCACAGCTAAAACTCTCGGGCTTTGCTGAACTCATGGCTGTTTCCAGCGGCAAAGGCTCAAGGTTCACCCTAGAACAATTTTGAAAAAAGAATAGTATAACTAAGAAAAGTACACTTATTTTAAACTTCACTCGCGTGTCCCCTCCTTATCAACTTTTTTTAAAGGGGCAAACTCGGACAAATCAATCGTTAGGATTTTATTCTGATTATTAATAAAATAGGACTTTGTATACCAATACGAGCTCATGCTGTTTTTTACATTATCAATTCTAAGCCGAACGACGATTTCATTATCTTTTTTATTCTCGTTCACAATAAACGGCAATTGAGAGATACCTATTTTATAAACTGGTAAATCATATTCTATGCCCTGGGAACTTTTAGACTTAACTTGTGATTTGTAATCGACATTAAGTTTTATTTGTTTGGATTCATCAATAGAACGTAAGTTTGTTCGAAATGAAAATCCTCTTAAAAAATGTTCAAAATTAGTCATTCCATCATTACTGAAATATAGTTTTTGATCGTTATCCATAGGGTTAAAACCCATAAGGACCTCATCCCAGTCCAAGAGTGAATCTTTATCGCTATCCTCCGAGAAGTCATCTGTACCTAACGTCTTTTCTTCGCATTCATTCAACCCGTCACTATCCCGATCAACACTGGGATCACAGCCCAAGTTCAAGCATTGTCCAAAGCGTTTTTTTATTGAGTCCAAGCATATCCCATCGGTCCTAATCAGCGCCGGATTAGAACCGGCTTCTAAGCTGTCAATAACGCCATCGCCATCCACATCCAAGTGGAAATGACCTTTGTCATCGGAATATACATTTCGATTAAATGCATATACAACCCCAAGACGATATTTTTGCACTTCTGAAAATTCAGGAAATATCTCTGGGGTACTATTAAGGGTTTTGAATTCGCTGAAGGCGTATTTTTTTCCAAAATGAGCATACGCTTTAACAATCCAATTAAGATCTTGAGATAATTCTCCCGGAGACGTTTCATAGGCTAGAACGTTTGAATTGACTCGTAAAAAATTGAGATGAAATTTACTTTCCGTAAACTTGTTTATAAAAATATTTTCCATTTCTTTCAGACTTTGAAGAATATAAACATGGTTATTAAAAATCCAATCTCCCCATACCGATACAATATCGGTTTTAAAGGTATCCGCAGAATAGATACTCGAACATGAGGATTGGGGACAAGAGATTGTATTGTACTTATACTGTTTTAAAACTTCAAAGCATTGAGTACAGGTCATATTTTTACCAAGCCAACGACTATCAGGTAAAATCGAGACTTTTGATTCAGGTATGCTATAGCTGAGGCACTTATTATTACTCGCTCGACTGGTGCAAATAGAGTTTTCGCCTTCGGGGATAACAACTCCTCCTTCGTCAACATATCGCTGAAGGTAATTTGAACATTTTTGCGAACACAGCGTAGCATCCACATTTTTCCATCCTGTAGAAACTGAGGTATCATCAGCGCACGATCTGAAGGCGGGTCCGTATTCCGTTACGTCACAAACTTCTTTCTTTTGCTGCCAAACATATTCGATCACTTTTTTCATATGAATCGGATGAGGTTTCGGGACTCCATCAGACAAAAGAACAATCTCGAAATAACTTTTGTTAGACACATTTGCTTTTCTCAATTCGTCTAGCTCATTGTAAATGACCGAATTGACCTTCACAATCGCCGGTTGAACCATAGAGGTTCCCGTAGAGTGACCTTGAGCATTTGCCATATTTGTTGATGTCAATACGGGCAGAACATTTACAACGTCGTTTGGAATATCCCGAGGATAGGGCTCGGATTGAAGATTGTTAAAGACTCCCCATAAAAGATAGATATAGTATTTCGCCGCTTTTAAAGATATAAAGCCTGGCTGAATTTTTTCAGCTATAGTCAGTTTTTGAATATACGAATTCATTCTACTTAATGACGTTAATGTACCTCTAGAATTATAAGTATTTTCTAAGGTCCAATTTTTTTCCATTAATGCATTTGAAAAAGGTTGAACTAATACCTTCAAATCTTCGTATTTCAAAATACCAAGTTTAACCTTGTCCTCCAGGGCTTCAATCCACTTAATTGCTAATCGAAAGCGCTTACCTTCTGGATCAACACCTGTAGGACTTATGCAGCTAAGAGGATTAACATCATCGATAAGCGTATCAATCGAATCTTGGCACGGCCCTGAATACATGGACTGTGACATATCTAAGATTAGAGTTAATCGTAATCGATCCCTATTTTCTGGAAAAATCTTTAAAGCACTTTCGGCCGACAGCGATGACTGAGAACGGGATGCCTCGTCCACTTTCTCCAATCTGACTTGCCCGCAATTTTGCCACAGCAGCACCAGAACAAATGCCACCGCCGTTGGAAAAAACATTTTTTTCCAACGAGTATTGACTAAATATTTTTTCGTAATATTCCCCACTTAGTTTAGTTTACTGGTAGAGCTTATTTTTGACAATACGAACCAAAAGAAACTCAAAATGAGACACTCCATGAATCATTGTGGAGCAAGCCACTAGGCTAGATATTCACACATCAAACCTCGTATAATCTCACGTCTCATTTTCAACATTAAGAAATCGTATTTTGTACCGAACCGGTCAGAATGAAGAGAGAGACTAAATCAAGAATACAGCCTAGATTAAAATCCAGTACAGTCGGCGCCTCATTAGTTGAAGTTCTTATTAGTTTCGGTCTGCTTACAACCATAATGTTTGCCGTAGGTGTCATGCTTATCAACCAACAAAAAGAAGTTCAGTCATTAAGCGAGTCCTTAGCCCGTTTAGAGGTGGAAAAATTACTTATCGGAGTTTTAGCAGATGGAAAAGTATGCACGAAACTTCTTGCGAGTAAAACATTCTCTTCGAATACTTTAAATTGGCAGCCCAGTCTTGCTCTGACTGGATTGCCGGCCAATGAATTGTCAGGGGCGTCGAATATACTTTCCGTCAACAGCTTGGCGTCTTCGCTGTCTTCATCTTTGAAAATCGACACTATAGATTTTGTTGATATTCTTAACAATAATGCAACGCCTGCATCTAATAGTTGGCGCGCATCTTTGGTTGTCAGTTTTACGGGTAGCGTTCGAGCACTCAAACCAATTAAAATTCAAACCATACTTATGACCGATTCAGATCCAGTAACAAAAACAGTTATTAATTGCTCGAGCGTAGCAAATTTACCTACCCCGACATGGGTCTTCTCATCGGGCATACAATGGAACAGTAGTCCCAATGGAGGAGCTTTTATCTCGGGGACGGCTCCACATCCCCCGGGTATACAACCCTCGGGAGATGCTCAAGGTGACTTCTACTATGCCTTTGCACCCGACTGCCCACCGGGACAAAAAGTTCTGAGTTGTGCTTTCCGCCAAACCACATTGGTGGGAGCTGAATTGGGTATTTTAACCACCTACAGTTTATCTAATTCTCCTATATGGCCCTATCCACATTCCGTATCGGCACGTTTACTTTATGACGATCTAGACACAGAGTCTCGTCCTCGCTGTAAATTGCTATTAAGAAATATTTATCCTGCCAGATACTACCCTGCAATTTTGTGTCAGTAACAGCGCTTCCCTGCAAAGATAGTCATATCAAAAATTTTGTTGATCGCATGTCTTTTGAAAGATGTGTTCAAAGATGTGTCGTCGAAGAAAAGAAAGGGATCACTAGGTAACAATTTACAACACGTATTATGATTTCGTTAACGAAGATAAATCTTCTTTTTAAACGAACATTTGAAATTTATATTTCAAATGATTTAATTATACTTATTCAGCTGATCACTTTTCACTTATTTAAGTGATGGCTATACATCTATAGCCTACAACCACCTATTATAAATTAAAATAAGATCTAAAGTTGAATGATGTTATTAAACTACTACCTAATGATCTAATAACTCTTTCGATATTTACATGAACTGACATGAAACATTCGAAAGAGACGTTTAAAAAATTAAACTCTATTTACCTTGAATATTCTGCCGTTTATCAGCATGCTCTGTTTCCCGATTTGGAGATTTATCAAAATCTGGCTGCACGTTTTGATTGCCTCTTTGACCTTGCCCCGCTGGCTCTTGATCCTGATTTTTTCGTGGACTGTTTTGTTGATTCGGCTGATTATTTTGAGCCATTGCTCCTCCTAAAAGTTTTGTTTTCGACTTTCCTTCTTTTATTAAAAACCATTTTAATAAAGTTACACAGAGAGATTGCAATAGCGGCGCCGATGTCGTATTGCTGAAATTTTTGAGTGCAGCAACTAGCAGCCATTATTATAGTTGCGTAGTGCCCCATTCATGGGAGCGTAACTCCACCGTCAATCAGCAAATTGGTCAAATGACAGACCTGGCATGACCTGAAAAATTTTTGGGTACAAATGAACTCACTCTGCTTATAGAAACAAGAAAACGAATAAAAGATTTGAGTAAAAACTCTATTTAAAAATTAATGTTTAGATGTCGGCGCCTTTCGTCATTCCAGAATAAAAACTCAATATTTTCAAGGTTTTCCAGACTGTAAGATAAAAACTAGAGGCGTTTAAGCGAGACTGAATTGGACCTAATCTTGAACCCCTCTAAAACTAGGACAAATGTTTTCCAGTAAAACTTAAAATATAAATTTGGATTTTTCAAATAAGGGAATACCACATGCAGGTTCTAAATCGTAAAAGTAGAAACACCAATATGGATATGGAAAGACGAAATTTTTCGTCAAAAAATTTGCTTACGTTGACACTGTGTTTGTTTCTACAAGCCTCGTTGTTCGTACCGCCAGCCGCCCTTGCCAGCGAAGACTCTCATGAAAGACATCATCATGTTGAACTAGAAATCGCTCGTGATAAAGAGGCTTATGTGCAAACACAATTTGGCGACAAAGCAGAAATTGATTGGGGACACTCGACAGCATCCGATGGTTTTAAGACAGGCTATTTAAGACTCACACCTAAAAATTTTGACAAAACTAATGGCAAAACCTTGCTTATGCTTCACGGTTTTTCAAAAGATGGTACATATTGGTTGGACTACGTCAAAGCCATTGATGCCATCGAAATGGGATACCAAGTGATTCTTCCTGACTTAATGGTTCGAGGCCGAACTCTAGACTTGAACTTTCCTCTGAATGAAAATGGAGACTGGAAACCATCGGATGAAGTTAAGAAAAAATTTACAGATGTCACGGGAACGAGAGAAGCAGACTATATACATCAACTACTTAAAAATCTTGCGCCGTCACAAAATTATTTCAAAGGTGGCCTTGGCTTACTTACTCATTCACGAGGTACCTTAGTTGGAGCTAAGCTGCTAACAAAACTGGGTAACGAAAATCTGGATATCCAACAAACGCACGGAAATACCAGAAGTTTACCCTGGAATATTTTTTCATACTTGAATTTAAATGGCTTTGTCTCTTACACAACGGCCAGTTTTTTAACTTTAAAAAATGTCGAATTCAGTCCTAAAAACTCTACACAAAAAAACAAACCGGATCAGATGTCCATCACGGAGAGAGAAACACGCAACTATATCATGTCTGCTCTAGAGATGCTTAACTTAGAATACGAAATTCAACTTTTGCGCAATCAGACCGTGGATGAAAACAAAGACCCCCAAGAATTGGAAAATATGCTTGAAGCGGCTAAAAAATTGGAAAGCAAACTGGGCGCGATCAAACAAAGCTTCCTGCCTGCCATGGAAGGCGTTGCGGAAAGCAGTTTTGTCGATTATGTCATGACAACGATTGGACAAATGTTGAAAGACGTATATCCAGAGAACAAAAACCTAAATGGATTAATTAAACGGGAGCAGGATGCCATGCGAGCGATGATGGAAGGTCTTCGCCATTTGGTGAGAGTCAATGTAAACAGTAGCGGACGACAAACATACCTTAGTAAAATGAAAATGTTCCCAGAATCTGTGATTGGTGACTTCATTCTTTTTAACCATAAAGGGTACCCGGGGCTTCCAAAGAATATATATAATATCTCTGGTCGGCGCGACACGATCGTACCACCTCACATATCGCAACATATCCAAATGTCTACCGGTCTAAAAAGTGATTATTCCAGTCGTGTCACGACAATACCTATGGACATTTCACATTACGGACCCGAAGAAAGTGAATTGCGTGCATTTACCAAGAAGACTCTGTCTGCGTATTCTAGGCAGCCTATTGAAAGATTGACAATAACTGCCAGCGACTATGAAGGAAAAAAAGGGAAAAATATGTCTGTGGCAACAAAACTAAAGCGTAAAAATTTCCGCAACTTTGAATCAGCCAGTCAGGCCTTAGCAATAGAAATGCACGGCTTGAAAGAAAATAAATGCTCGGGTTTTTACAACTCCAAACTCAACACAAAAGTTCAACAATGAGAAATTTATCTATTCTTTTTCTATTGATGCTCTTCGTTTTCGAAGTCCAGGCCAAAAACACGAACTTGTATTTTGAACCAGGGGGCACTTTTCACTCGGAGTATAACAAAGATTTTGGATCCGCATCCATAGTTATGACTGGAAATCCGGGTCAGCTCATGATCACGACAAACCAAAACAAATGCGAGAAAAGAAAATGCGAGAAAAAAATTTTTAAAAATGAACTTAACTACTCCATATTTAGATTTTCATATTTTAATGAGGACGAAAAAACGGTTATTTATAGTGGGCGCCTAGTCCCTTTTAGGGCCCATTTAGCCAGTATTACATTTCCGAAAGGCTATGAGGAGACCTTGGCAAAAAATGATATCATCATCACTGCCGACAAAGATCCAAATTTGCCTTCAGGATCGCTACTTAAGACCGACAGACTGGTCATGAAAATCATTTTTGAAGATCAAGTGCAAATATACCATCTAAAGAAAACTGCGAAATAGAAAGGACTGATTTTAAAATCAGTCCAAAAAATCAAGTGATTCAAATAATCGCTTTTTATCCTCAGCAAACGACTCACTTACGGGCTTTCCTAAAGGTCGTCTTTCGGTAATTGCTAGCCAGACAAATTGATATTTATGTTTTGGGTGCAGACAAATCAAGCCGTCATTGTTCATGCTCATAGGACCTTGAGCAGGACTATCTTCACCAGATTGTTCGAAATATATACAATCTGCGTCCTTATATTTTTTTTGATTAAACTCGCTTTTAACTTTTGAAACACGACCACCTTGAGCTTCTTTTTCCAAATCTTTCCTAAAGCCGTCTAGTATTTCCCTGTTAGTCATTGGCTTTCCGCCACCAGTCCAAATAGGACCATGTCTGACAATAGCCAGCTTGGTCGTCCCGTCCGACGATGACTTTTGCCCAACCATGTAAAGACCTTTGTTTCCTTGCCCAGCATACCACTCTCCAGTCATAGCAAACTTAAAGCGAAATCCGCTGCCGGTCGATTGGTATTCATTAGGGTCAATTTTTTTTTGAAGCATTGAGCAGGAAGATACCAACAAAGCCAATGCTGCAAGCGCAAATCTAAAAAATGCATTTTTCATTTTAATCTCCCAGATTGATTCATTTTCTAAAGCTTCATTTCTTTTGGCAATGATATTTTCGATCTATGCTTCTAAAAATAAAAACTAACGTGGCTTTCGGCGTTAGTAAAAGAGTATCCTCTTGAGAAGAGCTTTAAAGTGAAAGAGGTCTCTATCGATGAATCCAAGAGTATTGAGCATACTCAACTTAAACCACTTACAATTGCACTAGCGGTAAGTGATGACTATAAAATGTTAGGTGTAAAAGTTGATATTATGCACCGACTTGAACAGGGAGCCCATGCTGTACAAATGAGAACGGCGTTTTTAGCCTGTCAAGAAGCGGGAACCGCTGAGCCATACAAAGCTCTTTGGTCCAAAACGGGATCTGGTGATCTATGGACGCAATCCGCGGCCAGCTTCATCAATACTCTTTTTTGATCCATGCAAGTAAATGACAAAACCACCGCGGTTGTTCGCCGACTTACCTGACGTCCACGTCCACTCCTCCGAAACCACATTTTTGGCTATGGCGACAATTTTTTCTGGCGCGCGAATTTTAAAAAGCGCCACGATCCCATCCCAGGAAATCATGAGGGGAAACACAGGAATTAAATACGTAAAAATAAGTCGAGAAAACCGAAATGGCTTTACCCTGGGACTACACACAAGTGCCACCAGTGGCGAAAGTAAAAGCATGCCAATGACCTGCCGAACACTTTTATTGTTTCCTTCACCTATAAGAATTTGATCAAACAGGCTGGTCAGCATTTTTAGTTCTTCACCAAATTGCTGGTCTGAAAGCAAGTGGGCGTGATTTACGGCAATCAAGATCCGTTGGGTATCCAAAGGTTTTAAACCCATGGTGCCCAACTTAATAAACTTCGCTTGCCGATTGAGTTCTGGGTTCAACTGCGTGAAGTGGTCTTGTCTCTGCTCAGATAACTGGTCACTGAGAATGTATATCACACTCTCAGGAAACGATTTCTTCAGATCTGAAACGAGCAGAATAGATGAGCCACCCACTTCGGGGACATAAAGATAGAATTCGGTTTTTAGTCGCTGCCGAGTTTGAACAAGTTTAATGAACGGCTTGTTGGCTTCAACCAAAGAAACAATAAAGTCCAAAAACTCAGGCATAAAGTTTTTTAAGAACGTCGGCATCCATCGCGATCGCGAGATTTGCCAATTCGAGTTTTTATTCATGCCCCCTCCATTTTTGATCAAACCATTGAATCGCATCTAGAAACTCTTTTTTAGTTGGTGTGAACGGATGATTTATTCCTGGCATCGGGAAAAAGCCCGCCAGGCTTTGAATAAAAATCTTTGCTTCTTTCGATACCGATTTAAACCGATAGAGCTTGCATCGCGCACCTTCTTCCAAAATGGACTTAATCGTCGTGTTCCAAAGAACATATTCGGCCTGATTAATCTCCGGAGCGGCCGTAATCATTGCCTGCGCCAAATCGGTTGTTTTGGATGCACTGGCGGTCTCTTTTTCCCAAGATTCAAATCGATTCAGTAAATAGGCCCTTAATTTTAAGTCAGGAGTTTTTTGACTCTCTAAAATGGAGCGAGCAAATTTTTGGTGAACTTTATGAAATCGCTGCGCACAGGCCCCCAAAATATCCTCTTTACTCTTGAAATATAGATATATGGTACCCACTGCAACCCCAGCCTCTGCGGCTACGTCATTCATGGTCGATTTTGCATAACCGGACTTTGCAAACAAATTCAGAGCCGATTCTAGAATGAAGTCCGCACGTCCTTCCACTTTTTTTCTTGGCATAGAACTCATTCTACAATAAATGAATAAAATATAAAAATATTCATTTATTATTTTCTCACTATGATGCTTTACTAAGGGCCTGAAAGCGACTAAAGTATCCTTGATGGATCTCAACACTTCCAAACATTCTGTTTCTGTTCCGGTCTGTTCCTAGCGGAAACATTTTCTTAAAAAGATGGCTGCTAAATTGTCGGTCAGCATATTTTCAAACTTAGTGCCGATGAACAAATCGACCTAGATAGGTTGGTAATGACAGATCATGACAAGACCAGGCTTAACCTGATCAAATGAGTGCCACGGATATCTTCAAGCTGTTGCATATTCAAAATCCCAGCCGATACGTCTCGTACAATTGAAAGCTGATCCTGCTTGTGCTCCAATTGATCGCGAATTAAAACATAAGCCTTACCCGCAGGCGCAAGGCTCCTACCAATAAATTGAATCAATGATTCCAAATTCGAGTCGATGAAAAACCGCGAACGGAGTTTAAGATCACTCACAGGTAATTTCCCCTGATTTTTAGAAAAATAGGGAGGATTACAGACAATCAAATCATATTTCTCGTCTAACGACCCACCTAGGAGCATGGCATAGTTGTCATTGATAAACCGGCATCGCGTATCTATATTACCCAATCGATTCAAATTTTCATGAAAGTGATTTTCATACTCTTTCTGCACTTCTAAGAAATCAAAATTTTTAGGGAGGGTTTGTTTTCCAGCACGCAAGTGAAACAACAAATCCAACCCAATGACTCCACACCCCGCGCATAAGTCTAATACGTTTTGCGGGTTTTCGACCTGATTCGTGATGATTTCATAAACCCTTCGAGCCAAAAATACCGAATCATGCGAAAAATGATAGTCTTCCGGTTGTGAATACTGAAACGTTGGAAATTCGTTTATCGAAGACATGAATGCAAATCTCTCACTCGACCACCGGGAACATTGGCAGCAAGGGCGGCATCGTCGGCAAACCCGGCAGAATAGGTGTTCCTGGCGTAATCGTACCCGGAAATGATGGTACTCCTGGTAATACTCCAAGACCATCTCCAGGAAATCCTAGAAAGTAATTTCCCGAATTCACTGGAGCCGATTTATCAAATTCATTCCAAGGACGAGGCGGATCATAACGGCCATCGGTAATAGTAATTTCATTTTGACGTAATTCCCTCAGAAATCGGCCACTCGGGGGCAAACTAAGAAAAATAAACTCTTTCACATTTCTTAACGTCAAAACACCCATATACTGCACTTCCCAATATGCGCCTTGGAAATCCGGTATATTAGAATCTGGAATATAATCATTCTTCATACTTTCTATTAATTTTAAATTCGCTTCAGCAGGAATTTTTGCCCGAGAAATCTTTGGCCGCTCTAAAGCACTATTTTGTAAACCTTCAAGCATAAATGGAATCATCAAATAACGAAATTTCCAGGGAATCATTCTCTTTGTCCAATTTGGACCAGATCCCAATGATCCCAAACCTTCTTGTCGAGACAAACTGTCTTCCGGGTAGAAGGTCAAGCGCTGTTCGATATCTGGTGTTTTAAATACATAAATATCAGAACCGTATGCTTCCGACATCATCGAGTTATCTTTGACCCCAGACAAATCAGCGGCCCGAACCGTTCCATATTTTGGTTTTACGTGTACGCTGTAGTTAACATAATCCACCGAAGGCACGTTCAGCATAAGAGATTCTGTTTGATTTCGCATCTCGGGAGAAAGACTGCCCCCCGATGTCCCTGTGACAAATTGATTTAAGAATCCTGAGATTAAAATATCTTCGCGCCGTCGTTCCTGTCGATGCATGACTAGATCAATGTGTCCTCGTTCGACAAATTCAACCGCTTTCTGGATCATTTTATCTTCCGAGCGACGAAGTCGTTGCACGTAGGTATCGTAAGAAATGCCTTCAGTTTCAAAAAACAGCTCTTCAAAGTTTTTTTCTAATTTTTTTACAAGTTCAACTCCCAGACCAATGCTTTGTGCCACTGTCGCATCATACTTAGGACGCGCCAGTCGAAAATGCAAATCTCGCGGGAGTAACCGTATATAGGTCACAAGTTTTCGGTAAATTTCACGCTCGATGGCCGCTTCAATAGGAAAGTAGGATGTCTGGTCAACACTAGCACCGAAATTGAAAAACAAACTAAGCTCTGGGTAGGCCTTAATGGACGAGGTAATAATTGCACGTTCTTTATGTTGCTCTGCCAGCGGCATCTTGTTCCATATTTTTACGAAGTCCTCAACAAAAGGTCGCAAGTCATCCACCTGCCCTTGCAATCCAGCCTGATAGCGATCTCCCCGTTTTGCAAAGGTCTCACCAAGATCAAGCACAATGAGGCGGTTGAGCAATGCGCGTGTTGCCGGACGAGCTTTCAGTAGTGGACTCATTTGCGAGGAATCATAAAAAGAAATGCACAATGGCTTAACCGGCACGGCCATGGCAGCCAGACTACCTAGTCCCGTGACCAACACGCATGCAAATAAAATAATAAGTGAAGAATGAACCATCATCAAACTCGGCTACGTAATTTTCATGTAGACCGAACTGTTATCCATCTTGTTAATGGTGAATCCAGATTCCAATGTTGTCGTATACATTCGGTAGTTGAACATATAAATCGAAGGGGTCTTACTTCTCTTCACACAATTATAACCAGAGTTTGTTTGAGTCTCTTTGGCCGCAAGCTCGTATTGAAGTTGTGCGAATTCAGGCTCGGACATCGGTGTCGCGACAATATCATCAGACTGCGCGAACACGATATTTGTTTTAAGTGTCGCCAAACCAAACACTGACGCTCCAAATTCTTTTTTCATAAATCCACCTTGAGTAAGATGGATTTAACCCAGCAACTTACACACCAAAAGACGGCCGGATAAAACTCGTAAGGACTGAACAAAAGAGTGACAGTGACCAAAAAGTGCAGTTATTCCGTGGTTCCGTCGGAAGGAATCCAATCGAAAGATCAGATCTTTCTGGGATCAAATCTGGATATGTTTATTTTTGATCGAGATTCATTTGCTAATGATAACGGTGGTCTGGGTGATAATTATTTTCTAAAATCGACTTATTCCCAAAGTATAATCTCGTGGGAGACTGTGGTTCAAAAATATCTAAGTCAACGCCCCACAAGCTCCGCTAACATCTGTCCGACTTCGTCCGACGTCATTTCTTTGTAGTTAAGGTAAAAATGGGTTTTATTGAAATATTTTGGATTTGAGACAATCCAAAAAAACTCAAGGTTAGTGATCGAGATTTGTCCTTTATTCAGCCGCGGTCTGTAGCCAGTTTTCCCTTTCTTTTCATAAACGTCTGCAAGGTAATCTAGTACGTATTCATCTCCATGCTCTTTTAACATTTGTGCGACCCTTTCGAAGGCCTGTTTAAATGCTGGTTTGTCTTTAACTAGATCCCCAATTTCAAAGTGTATCGCATCGGTCTGTTCTGCGACTATTTTAAAAGCTTTTCCAAAACCTGAGGCAGAAATAGATTTTGAATCGTTCATCCAACCAAAAAGCTCCCACTCTTTGTAATTAATAGCTCCCACGCGAATACTTAATCTATCAAGACGTTCACGAGTCGCTAAGGCGATTGGAATATTTCTAAATTGTCGCACTTCATTATGATAAGCAAAGTGAAGAATATCTCGTTGTTTAGAAAACAAAGTTGTCAAAAAATGATCGACAATAAGTTGTTTTACTGCTGGATCCTTAAGGTTTTTATAAACATCCGAAAAAAATAAGCTCAATCGAACTTCCTGTTCCTCGAGAGTCTGCAAGGCCGCCTTGGTCAGCTGAGTCGTTTCTTCAGAAAATTTAGAAACTTTAACAAACTCGATCACCAAAGACAGGAACCCAACGTTTGTTAAAATTTGGTGCTTACCGCCCATAAACGTTTCAATCAGGCGGCTGTAAAGTGGTCGCAGTAACTCATGATTTTCAGGGTATTTTAAAACACGTTGAAGCGACCGGGTAAGCGCGTGAGGAAACAATATGTTCTCTTGAATCTCCCCTGCCCACTTCTCAACAACTTGAGATAGGTGCATCACAAACTGAGGATCTCTAGCTGCAGCCCCATTAGCTAAATCTAAAATTTGATAGGGGTCTTTAACCTTAGCAAAGGCGTTTGAGGAGTAAAACGAAGTACACTGAGGAATGCTTTTAGAAAAGCTCGTTAGACTCCATGCGGTTATAAACATTAAAATGTGTAATGCAACTAGGCCTAACTTCATAAGTGCGATTCCTATCAGATTCTGCCATGCAAGGAGACGACCACGTCATATACTGAAGTAACTGCTTAGACTATTTTCGGTCGAAATAAGGCGTCTGAAAACACTACAGCGAGCGCCGTTCCGTCACTTTTTACACGAATTGAGTCTAATTAAATGACACCGAAAGAGTGCGCTATAGGGAAAGTATCTTTGACGTAATGGATTTGAGAGATTTTCAGTGTGAATAATATGATTCAACGAGAATAAAGGTCCAGTTCGAAGGAAACCCGATGGGT
>JAEUWH010000082.1 GCA_016785955.1 Pseudobdellovibrionaceae bacterium
CCCATCGGGTTTCCTTCGAACTGGACCTTTATTCTCGTTGAATCATATTATTCACACTGAAAATCTCTCAAATCCATTACGTCAAAGATACTTTCCCTATAGCGCACTCTTTCGGTGTCATTTAATTAGACTCAATTCGCAGTCTTTATAGTTTCTCTAATAGCGGCAACTGACATTTTTTGTTCAAATCCAAGCGTTGCATCCTGAAATCACTCACGCTCGCGCTTACGTCTCAAAATGAAACATCTTTATGGTGTCATGTTTGCAATATGAAAACATACATAATGCATGTGATTAAATTTGTTTTAAAAATTATTCATTATTTCAAAAAGATAACACTTTTTTCGTTTGTATCTGTTTTTCTTATTTCGTGTTGTCCAAAGGATGGGGTGGATCGACCCAGTCATAGTGACTCTTATAATATCACCATCGACATTTTTGATCTCAGCATTCAACAACCCGTTAATTTGTTAGATACGGAATCAAAACTGACTTTAGTCTTGAATGATTCTACTCGCAAAGAATCTGAAAGCTTCAAACAAAATGAAGCGTTTCACAATCGATACACTTTTTATTTTAACTCATCAATCCAAGACGAACATGTCTCTTCTATCGAGGTGAAGCTCATTGATTATAAAAATCAAATCGTAAATTATAAAACTGCAAAGAAAATCCCATTTCAGCAAGATCCAATTTCATTAACTCTAAACCGTTGGGATAGTATTCTATGCGCAATGAACCCAATCGATTGGATTCTACCAAAAGCCCAGGCCTTTTCCTGCAAGGCCAAAGAGGGTTCTAAAATCACTTTCAGATCTGGATACTTGCTTTCTGTTGGTCTGTATCCCGAAGATCCTTAAAAAACTCAATCTCGATTTTTAGACGGCGTTAGGCACTAAGAATTATATTCACAGAATACAATCTACAGAAGGTCATCTACACCGCTTTGCTCACTACAATTCAAAAGATTGGGCTATTTTAATCCTCGCGCTTAAAAGCAAAACGCCATGATTTATAATGTGCCGTCCAGCTTATAAGTAAAAACAAAGGCATCGTTGGTTTTAAGTGGGGCGATGCGAGAATAGACTTTTTGCGATGTGGTTCCAAATACCAGTGGTTCGTATACACCTTCTGGCAAATTATACAGAATAAAACCACCACCTTGCGTACCCCGTGGTGTGATTCGCCCCGAATAGTCAAAATACAAAAGATGATTTTGAATACGATCAATACCGGGAAGCTCAATTTCAAAATCTTCGTCGATCACAAAGCCAATCACCATATTTGAATTGGGGTACACGTTCAGCTTAAGCCCAGTAAAAACTTGACTCATCCACTGCCGCGAGACCAGCGGCACATAAATATAATCAGACTTATCCACATACGTATAGTGTGCCGGAATGTATTTTTCGGTAGGATTAGAATATAAGAAACTCCAACGCCCCAGATAGGGCAGTTGCACTGCGCCCACGCCCTTTTCAATTGTTATGCTTTCACTTTGTCCTTGAAGGTCGATTTCAGAAAACTCGGGTGATCCCGTAAAGGGTTCATAGACTTTGATGTCCACGGTTTCTGTCTTGATCGTATTTTGAATTTCGGCATACGAGGTAATTCCCGGGCTAACGATCGTATTGATGTGACCAAAATAGCGATCTCCTCGATACGCCATTAATGTTTTTAAACTACCACCTTCAATAATCAGAGCATAGTAACCATTTTCAGAAGTCCCCGAAAGTTTAATATCTGGTAACATCAACGAATTAAAATAAATCGTTTCTATCTCGGGTTCATTTTCTATTTTTACACTCACGCCCGATACCGCTTGCCCATCGAAAGTGACTTTGCCTAAAACAATAGATAAATTAGGATCATTTAAATTCTGTTGCTTCAAATCCGAAACAATTTGTTTCAAAGCAACACCCATTTTTTCTGGAATCATTTCGGTTGCAAAATTCTCACCCGCCAAAATAATCTGCTGCGAAGCAAAGTGGCCTTTGCTTTCAACAATCATATTGGTTGGAGAATTTCTAATCACGTTATCAAATTTAACCACACCATCTTTACCCACCGGCTTTTCAAGCTGACCTTGAAAAATAGTGGCTTTAGCTGGCTGAGCAAGTCCATTTTTATTATCGATACTATAGGAACTGTATGTGCGACCGCTGACGTCGGACTTAGCAACAATTTTAATCGTAGGTCCCTGATGCGAACCATGCTTGTTCACTACAACGTCGGACATGCGTACGATACCTTCGCCCAAGATCTGACCTTTTTTATTGATCATACGGGCCAATAGAAATCCTTTCAGGTCGGACGGAGTGATTTCGTAAACAGATTCTAAGAAATTCATGGAGCCTTTTTCACGAAAAAACCCTTCCTCAAAACGACGAATTTCAAAACGATCATCATTTGAGTATAAGAGACCTTTTTGAATTTCAAAAACACCGACGATACGGTTTTGGGACGATCTCGAGAGTTCGGTGGCCGTTGCTGCATATCGATTTTTGTTTACTGCCTCCGAAGCTTTTTCATCAGAATAATTTTTTTCCGTGTTTGAAGAGCCAAATGTCTTATATGTATCTGGGCCTTTGTTAGAGCTTCCAGAAACCCAAGTTGTGGCTGCACTTTGTGTTTTTGGCTTATGACCTTGCAACCAAGACGCCTGAACCGAACCTTCTTGTATTTTTTTTCGGAAATAGGGTTTGAATTCCGCAACCCAATTTTTTTGATCGGCGTTTATCGAAACAGGTCCGCCGGCAACGTCATCAGCAAGATCGGTGTGACGGATGTAATTTTCATTAACCGCCTGGGTATTAAAATATTGAACCTCTTTTTTAATCACGATCGCATTTAATACCATCTTCTTGGATAGCGGATGAAAGTGATTAAGTGCTTCGTCATGATTATCCGTGGACAGATTAATCACGCGCGCGGGTTCATTTTGAATACTAATGCCTACGCTTTTTTTGATATTTACGGCATCGTAGGCAACATAGGATGGATAGTTTTTATTTACGGTGATGGAAACTTTCTTACTCAAAAAAATATGCAGATGACTATCCATCTTGGAGGGATATCCAAAAACAAATGCGAACGCTACAATTTGTAGAACGATCCGAAGTATTCTCATCGCTGTTTACAGAATCTTAAAACGCGTTGAAATCGTCAATGATATTGCGGTTTTCGAGACTTTTGAGGAGTTCTCTTTTCAGATCCGCTGCGATAATATTGGCCAGTCTTTCGTCGTCACCGACAGTGTCATAACTACCATCGTCGAGTTGGGCCTGCACAATGACATCAACATGCACATCATAAGGTCGACGTTCGCCTAGTATTTTAATATGAGCAAAGCGTCGTTCTCTTGCTTTTTTCGCCGAGTCTATCACGCGACCTCGTTTGTCCATAAAACCGGTCAACACCTCTCGACCGTTCTGAGAAAGCTCCCGAGGTTCTCCGTACAACTTCACAATCGCTTTACGCGTTTCCGTAAGACTGACGTTAGAATCACTGATCATGGCCGCCGGTCCTGCACAACCCAAGACAAAAGCAGATAATAGCACTAAGAAAATTATTTTATGCATCTTTTTTTATTTTAAAGAGGGTTCTTGAAGTTGATCAATATATATTTTGCCTTGAAACAGAAATTCAAAATCTGTTTTTATATTGTTGATATCTAAAGTCTTTAAATCTTCTTTTAAAATTGGATGTGCATATTGGGGCGCCACCTCAGCACAGCAATGCAATACGAGCGGATCAAAATTAAGCAGGGGAGACGGCAGTGTCAGTTCAGGTATCCATTGAATATCATTGTTGAAAACAACGATTTCACATTTAAAGTCTGATCCCTGCAAACGGCGTTGGGCGGCTAATATATTTTCTATATCTACAGACGTCTCGACCACAATGGCAAACGACATCTCTTCATCCAACCGAGTTGTTGAAAAATTTGTTTTTTTAAAGACAGATGATATTTTGACTATTTTAAAAAGTTGGTGATAGTCATTTAAAACTTTTACGATTCGTTGCTGTTTAGTGCTAATTTTAAATCGAAATACAAAAATGCAAAAGTTCATTCCCCGATATTAAAATATATCCTTCATAGAATAAAGACCAGGACCCTTTTTCATCAACGATAGGCCAGCCTTTAAAGCGCCTTCCGCAAAAACTTTTCGATTTAAAGCCTGGTGCTCAATAGTTATGACCTCTTGGTCCGACATGGCCCAGATCCGATGCACCCCAAAAATACCACCACCGCGCACACTGAGGGTCTGGGGGATCGCCCGACCAATCGCTGATTCCAAATTCTCCTGCATTGTTTTGGCTGTCCCACTGGGGGCGTCTTTTTTATGCTTATGATGAAGCTCTTCAATTTGAAAATCAAAATCTTTGATCGACGAAAACAAGCTCAGCATTTTGTTTACAAACGCCACACCGATACTCATGTTGGAGGACCATAATACTGGTGCTTGGCGAGCCACCTCTTTCAAAATATTTTTTTGCACATCTGATATACCCGTCGTCCCCGATACAATTGGTTTTCCATATTTGGCCATACCTCGAAGTGAGACCTCAAAATTATCTGGCAACGAGAAGTCGATCCACAATTCGACTTCTTCATTTTTTTTATCTTGCCAGCTATTTGAATTATGCAAAAAACCTTCTGGCTGTTTGGTGTTATAAAAACCTAAAAAAGGAACATGACCTGCGTCCTTAATTGCCTGGCACAGTTCTTTTCCCATTTTTCCGGCAGCACCGACAACCCCGACGTTTAAAGGCTTCATAGCATTCCTAAGGATTTCATTTCAGTTTTTAGTTTTTCAGTAGCCTCGGCCGACATTTCCACTAGGGGTAAACGCAGCTCTGCAGACTCTATGATTCCCATCAATTGCAATGCGCGCTTAACCGGAATCGGATTTGCTTCAATGAATAATAAATCAATCAATGCCCGATACTTTTTCAACAGCGCCTCGGCTTCGTCATGTTGTCCTTTTCGAGCCGCGTTTGTAATATTCACGAAAACATCGGGAATCACATGCGTGGCCACGGAAATGACCCCATGACCTTGATTTTTCAAAAATTCGGCATAAGTGCCGTCATCACCAGATAACAAGACAAAGTTTTTATCGGTTTTCTCGATAATTTTGCGCTCGATTTCGATATTTCCGGTTGCTTCCTTGATGCCAATAATATTTTTCACAGTGGCCAAGCGGGACACCGTCTCGGGATCAAGACTGGTGATCGTGCGACCAGGTACATTGTACAAAATAACGGGAATGTCGCAAGACTCGGCCACCGCTTTAAAATGTAAATATAAACCATGCTGCGGGGGTTTGTTGTAATAGGGAACCACCACCAGCGCGGCATCCGCGCCCAATTCTTTTGCGTACCGAGTATTCTGAATCGTTTTCTCAGTCGAATTGGAACCCGTTCCTAAAATCAACGGCACATTACCCATTGTCCAATTTTTTACTTTTTTAAAAATTTCGGCAACTTCGTCATCACCTAAATTGGGCGATTCTGCGGTCGTACCATTGACAACGAATCCTTCAATTTTTCCCGTTAGTTGCTGCTTTACTAATTTTTCCAAACTAATAAAATCAACCTTCTGATTTTTGAATGGGGTGATCAATGCCGTAAATACACCTTTAAATTTTGACATGTTTACTCCTTAAACTCGGTAGTGACTTGGCCTATGTAATCCGCCGAACCGATTAAAGTTGGGGTTTTACCATTAAAATCAACTTGTAATTGTCCACCCGGCATAACGACCGTTACATTTTTTTGCGCCAGCTTATCACAAACATACAATGCCGCCGCGGTCGCTCCGGTGCCACATGCCTGAGTAAAATCATCAACGCCGCGCTCGAATGAGATCGCTTTGGTCGGCGCCTGTTTCCCAGGCTGAATCAACGTTACATTCGTGCCTTTTACAAAAAATTTATGCTGTCGCAAAAACATCCACAGAGATTTCAATTTCAAGGCAGACTCCCAATCGTTGACGACAATCACCAGATGAGGAACTCCAGTATCCACAAAATACGCGCTCGTAGACGCCACTTTTTTAAAATCTTCAAAATCGTTCGCTGACTTAAAAAAAGCTGTTGTTAATTCAAGATTGAGCTTTTGCCTAGGCTCGCTCATTTGCACATGAAAAAAATCATTCTTAGATTCTGATGTGATTGTCCCGGCACCTGTTTGTATGGAGATTTTTGTCATGGCCGAAGAAATTTTCTTCAAAACGAATGCGTGCGCACAGCGAGTCGCATTGCCACACATTTCCGCACCAGATCCATCGGAATTAAAAAAATGCCATTTAAATTCACCCGGCGCCAACGATTCTAAAAACACAGCACCATCAGCAAAAAACCCTTCATACGGATCACAAATCTTTTTTGTCAGCGACCCCAGCTGGTCTGTGGATAAATTTAATTTTTCACGTATTAAAAAAATATTTTTCGCACCCGAAAATTTCTCAAAATCAATTTTCATTTGAGCGCTCGCTGTTGTTCCCCGAATTTACTTTTGGTGCAAACTCGACACGATTTTCCGTCGACGGAAGAGGACGTTTTTGTTTGCTCTTTTTTTCTCGGTCTTTCTCCAGGTCTCCCGTCGAGATCCACGGTTCTTTGAGTGGCGGCAGCGGTTTGCTTTTCACTCCACAACCAATTTCAAATATAAATATTGAAACCAATAAAGATAGAACCCGTACAACTTTCCGCATAGATATTTTCTAGCATAAACACTGGTGGATTCCAATAGCATTCGAGAACTAGGACGTTTTTGTCATTACCAACCTATCTAGGACGTTTTAATTACCTGCGCGAAATTTAAAATAGTGGTCCAATGCTGAAGAGCAAAAATACAGATCATAGTAATAGCGTCTATAAAAATGTTCTGGAAAGGGACCACAAATTGGCTCGTCCTCGCTCTTTACTTTACCCTCAAGCCGCTTTTCCCAATATGCTATTTGAGGATTTTGAGCATCGACATTTTTTATGAGGGCAAGTGCCGCAAAAGCCTTTTCTTTATTTCCCGAAGAAAATTTCTCTAAAAAATCAACATATGCATTAATAATTGGGTAATTTGGTAGTTGAAGATCCTTCAAGCGAGTCTTCGACTGAGTAAAGTCTTTAGACTCCACATTGACATTGGCTAGACTTAAAAAGATGGAAGCGAACACAACATTCTTGTCAAATGGGTTCTTAGCTCGAAATTCTTCTAAGGCTTCCTTCGCTTTATCAACGTTTTTTTTATTCAGATGATTTCGCACTATTTCAATCATGATCAGCGTGTTGTCCGGTTCAATTTTTTGAGCCCGCTCAACAGCCGAAATTGATTTTGAAACATCCGTCTTCTTAAAGTTAATGCTCGACTCATACTCTTGCTGTGCTTTATCGAACAGAAATAGACTACCTAAGTCTTTCAATATATTTCTAATTTCAATTGCAGCCGACTTGTTTTTCTCTGCCAGCTGAGCTTTAAATAGTATACGAATAGCCTGGTCTCGATCTTTTTGCAGAATAAGATTCTGAGCAATTTCAATAATTTCTTTGGACTGCGCAGCCTCTTCCTTTTTAGTCACGGCTATCGAAGTGCAGAAAAATACATTTAAAGAAATTAGAATACTAAATAGTTTATTCATTATTCGGGCATTGCATTGATTAGTACCGATCTTGGCTTGCTTCCATTGGCCGGTCCAACAACACCCTCCCTTTCAAATGTTTCAATAATTCGGGCGGCACGTGGGTAGCCTAATCTAAAGCGACGTTGAATCAGCGATGCACTGACTTCTTTTTGTTCGGCCGCCCATGCAAGAATTTGATCATACATTTCGTCATAGTCTTCATCTCCTCCGCCCCCGCCACCAAATTCGTCAGCACCAGAGGTGCCATCGCCAAAACCTTCAAGCGCTTTTACCGCAATAGGATCAAATTCGGGCTCAGCTTGATTAGCCCAATGACTGGCCAGTCCGTTAATTTCTTTTTCACTCAGGTACGGACCATGATGGCGCATCGGTTTCGATACGCCGGGAGCTAAAAACAACATGTCACCATTGGGCAGTAAGCGCTCGGCACCGCCCTCATCTAGGATAATTCTAGAGTCCATTTTAGCTGCGACTTTTAAACCTACACGCCCTGGAATATTTGTCTTAATTAATCCCGTTACCACTTCTTTACGTGGAGACTGCATGGCCAATATCAGATGAATACCACACGCGCGCGCCATTTGCGCCAGTCGAACAACCCCTTGTTCCACGTTTTGTTTATCAACAGCCATGAGATCGCCAAACTCTTCAACCACAATTACAATGTAGGGAAGGGGTTGATAGTAATATTGCTCTAGTTTCATCACGCCTTGAGTTTCATACTCTTGATTTATTTTTTCATGCTCCGCAACTTTGTCTGCTGTCATGGCCGCCACTGTTTCGTTAAAACTTTCCAGACCACGGGCGCCAAATTTACTCATGGATTTATATCGTTTTTCCATCTCACGAATGGCCCACTTTAATGCCGACACTGCTTTTTTAGGGTCTGTTACCGGGGGCATGATCAGATGGGGCACTTTAGAAAATGCAGCCAAATCAACTTGCTTCGGATCTACCAAAATCAGCCGCAGTGTCTTTGGAGAATGACGAAACAATAGACCACTGATGATCGAGGTAATAAGTACCGATTTACCAGAGCCCGTAGTGCCGGCCACCATCAAATGAGGCATCTTGCGAAGATCAACAATTTTAGGGTCACCATTTACCTGACGTCCCAAGGCGATGGGAAGTTTTAAATCCTCGCTCCAAAAGTCGTCTTCTGCAAGAAGATCTTTATAGTATACGGTTTCACGTTTTGAATTAGAGGTTTCAATACCCACGACATCGCGACCAGGAATCGGGGCAATGACACGCAAGGATTCACTAGAAAGAGCCAACGCCAGGTCATCTTGAAGTTCAGTAATTTTACTTAGTTTTACATCTGCATTAGGTTTAAACTCAAACATTGTAACTAACGGCCCCGGCTTGGCATCCGTGATTGTCCCTTCCACCGAAAAGTTCTTCAGTTTATCTGTCAAGATCTCTGCTTTTTTACGAATTTCTTTTTCATCAATTTTTACTCGCGAAAGAGGCGGATCTTCTAAAAGATTCAGCTTGGGCATATCCCAATTTTCGATTTTTTTAGGCGGTTTAGCTTTTAATATAACTTTGCGTTTAGGCATGTGATCTAGTTCATTTTTAGCAGGAATCGTCGTCTCGGACTCTGGCTCTTCTTCAAAGAAATTCAATTGCGTGAGTCTAGAAATTTCATCTGATTTTACCTTCCAATCCTTCAGATTTTCGACCTCTGGCGCAACGTCTACCGGCTTCGATGACTTTTCCGATTTGGCACGCTTTTCTTTTGCACGCTCGGCAATCACGGGCCAAGCCAACCATTTTTTAAGTGTGATAAAAACACCTACAAATCCAGAGGATTGGTTTTTTGCCATGACTCCCCACTGCTGCAAGCTTTTTTCAGTATAGAACAGAACCAAGATAATTAAGTTACTCCAAAGAAATATTTGCAAACCAGCAAAATTCAATAGTTTGAATAGGATATTAGATACCGATAGCCCAATAATTCCCGAAATGGAAATTTCGTGACCAAAAAGTTTCGCCTGCGGAAAATAGAAAGCGGTCAACGCCGACACATTCACGATAAGTAATGTTAGCCAAACGACATTTAAACTGCGCAGTTTAACATCCTGCCCACGAAGCGTATTGAGTCCCAGCTTTAGGAACGCAAAGGCGACAAGCCATGCACTGATCCCAAGGCCCTGATAAAACAAGTCACTCAAGAACGAGCCAAGCCATCCACAATAGTTAGTTGGGCTAAGTTTGCTGCCCATAGAATTAAATGACGGGTCTTTAGGATTATAACTAAATAACGCCAAGGCTATAAAGACGGAAATACCGATAAACAAAATAGCCCGAATATCTTTTTGAAATTTTTTGAATAACGCCTGCATGTATAAATTTTACTTTTAATTGATTGTTGAAGGTAGCTTCAAAATCCACCACCTTGACTTTAGCACTAATAAAGTCCAGACAATTCCTATGTTAAAGATAAATGAGGTCTTTTACAGTATCCAAGGGGAGTCGAGCTGGGTTGGGCATCCCACAGTTTTTGTTCGCACGACCGGATGTAATTTGCGTTGTACTTATTGTGATACAAAGTATTCCTATTATGAGGGCGACTTTCGCGAGACCGAGCAGCTGATGAACCAGATCCGTCAGCATAAAACACGTTATGTATGCATCACCGGTGGCGAGCCTCTTTTACAAAAGGCTATTTTACCTTTTATGGATCAGCTTGTGAGTCAAAACTACCTAGTATCCCTAGAAACGAGTGGTTCAAAGTCAATTGAAAGTGTAAATCCAAATGTAAAGGTCATTCTTGACGTGAAAACTCCAGATAGTGGCGCGGCTGAAAGTTTTTTGTTTTCAAACCTAAAACACATAAACCCATTGACCGAGTTTAAATTTGTCATTTGCAGTGAAAAAGATTTTGAATGGTCAGAAGAATTTTGCCGTCAACATGAATTATTTGGAAAGTTCACTATTTTATACAGCCCATCATACGGAGAGGTCAGTGAACGTTGGCTAGCCGAGCGAATTCTAGCGAAAAATTCAATAGCTAGAATGCAAATTCAACTACATAAAAAAATCTGGTCTCCAGATGCACGAGGCGTTTGACCTTAAAAACAAATTTCTATATATATCTCCAACACTCGTTACTCGATAACACTTAAATAAAAAATTGAAAATCGTAGGAGCTCCATGACGCCCAATTTGAACAGTTCAGACAATCTTTTCGTTGCTAACCTTCAACAAGTTAGTTTGGAAAAACTAGTAAAAAGCAAACTTGAAGTTTTATTCCAACAACAAAAAGAAGCACAAGTTGAACTTAATGGTCTTTACAATGTCATCATTGAACAAGTAGAAAAACCTCTTCTTGAGCTGGCATTACGTGCATACAATGGCAACCAAGTTAAAACAGCGCAAATGTTGGGTATCAACCGCAACACTCTTAAGAAAAAAATCGACAACTACAAAATCAAAGTTAAAAAAAGCGCTCTGCTTTTAACTCCTCAGTAGTCTTTTAAAAATTCATTATATCACAAACGACGTAAATCACCTGTTTCAGGCCAAGAAGCGTCGTTTTGCTTTCAGGGCTCAATCATTTCGTTTTTGACTCAACAATTAAGCAACGTTTAGTCATGACAAGTGCTTAAGTCACTGGCACAATTTAAAGTATACGGAGGGGACGTGTCTGGCAGATTGCCGCCTCAAAATTTAGAGGCAGAACAGTCTATTCTTGGTGGATTGATGCTCGAGAGAGAATCATTTGATCAAATTGGTGATTTAATCACTGTCGACGACTTTTACTCTCCAGCTAATCAAAAAATTTACCAAGCCATTCTAGATCTGAATTCTAAATCTCGGCCTATTGACTTGGTCACTGTTACGGACGCGCTCCGTTCTCGCAACGAATTTGACTCTGTTGGCGGTTATGTTTACTTAGCGGGCCTGCTTGAAAAAACTATTTCTTCTGCGCACATTGCAACCTATGCACAGATAGTAAAAGAGAAATCGACTCTTCGAAAATTGATTCACACAAGTACCCAAATCATCGAATCCGCGTTCAACAGTGAAAAAATGGAAGTCGATGCCATTTTAGATAAAGCCGAGTCAGATATCTTTAAGATCGGAGAAAAGACGGCCACTCAGGGACTCGTTGGCTCGATGGATATCGTTAAAGATAGTATAAAAAAAATCGAAGCTTTGTATCAAAAACAAGAAGACATCACTGGAATTTCATCTGGATTTACAGATCTAGATAAAATGACAGCAGGGATGCATGCGGGCGAATTGACGATTATTGCGGCCCGACCGTCGATGGGTAAAACAGCATTCAGTTTGAATATTGCATCTCATATTGTCCTTCGCCAAAAAAGAACGTGTGCTTACTTTTCTCTCGAGATGGGTAAAGAAGCTGTTATGATGAGGATTCTGTCCGCCGAGTCGCGAGTATCAATGTCAGAGATTCGTACGGGTCGAGTTCAAGATTCTAGTTGGCCAAAACTTATTTCGGCTGCGTCTCAGCTGAGTGAGTCTAAACTATTTATCGACGATACTTCTGGTATTTCTCCCTTCGAGATTCGTGCTCGCTGTCGCAGATTAAAAGCAATGTACGGTATTGATTGTATTATGATCGATTACTTACAGTTGATGGATTTAAAACAAAAGGTGGAAAGCCGCGAAAGAGCTGTATCGGAAATTTCTAAAATGTTAAAAGTGATCGCCAAGGAACTCGGTATACCCGTAATCGCATTGGCGCAGTTAAATCGGGGAGTAGAAGGCCGTTCTGATCGTCGCCCTATGTTATCTGATCTGCGTGAATCTGGATCAATCGAGCAAGATGCCGACGTCATCATGATGCTGTATCGTGACGACTATTACGACAAAGAAGACCCCGAAAAACAAGGACATGCCGAAGTGATTATCGGTAAACAACGTAACGGCCCGACGGGTACTGTAAAATTGCGTTTTGATGCTAAATTTAATCGTTTCCGAGATGCTGATGCGGAAATTTCTAATCCACTTCCTCCTCCACAAATGCCGCCAAATCAAGGTTTTCAACGACCAAAAAATTTCGCCCCGAACCAAAATCCTTAATCTTTACCGTCTATTTTTTTCTTTAAGCTTTCTTGAAAAGCATCCTTTTTAGGCTACTTTCAAAAGAAAAACTAACTACGCTCTTAGAATTTTTTATAGGTCTAGTGCCATTATACTGGACTAAAGGTTATTTGTTTTTATCTCTCGTAAAAAATTCTTAACCCAATCTAAAACTGATGGTGTCCTACGTATGAGCGTATTTCAAGAAAGCATGGAGGCTTTTTCGATGAGTCTAAAAGGGACAAATTTACTTACTGAACTTCGCGAAAATTCAGGTTTAGATCAGGATTTTTTTGATACACAAATGGGAAACTTAATTCAAGCCTACGATTTAAATTCAGACACTCTAGAGCTAGATCAACTGCGAAATGCACTTGCTGACTATCTACAAACTCTAATTTTGGAAGAAGAAACATCTCTGTCCAAAGCTCAATACGCCTAAAATAATAAGTAACAAGTACTGAAATCAACATGTACCGATTTATAAAAAGCAGTCGATAAGAACAAAATCCATTAGCAAATAAAAAAGGGAGTCTTTATCTCGACCCCCTTTAAAAAAATAATTTTAAATTCTAAAAACTACTGACGTTCAACATTGATAGAAATATCAGCGATTAAACCTTCAGAAAATTTCACTTGAGCTTTATGTTTACCCAAAATTTTGATTGGCTCTTCAAGAACCACATCACGCTTATCAACAGAGAAACCCTGTTTTTCTAATTCTTTAGAAATATCACCGTGGGTAACCGCACCAAATAATTTATCACTTTCACCAGCAACAGCTTTGAAAGTTAAAGATAAGCCATTCAACTTAGCTACAACTTGTTTCTTTTCTTCCATAGCCTTAGCTTTTTTAACTTCCGCTACTTTTTTTAGATGCTCCCACTCTTTTACTTTGGTCTCTGTAGCTTCAATAGCCAAGTTTTTTGGAAACAAAAAGTTTCTAAAATAACCAGTAGAAACATTTAATAAATCGCCTGCGCGACCTAATTCTTTAACGTCTTTTTGCAAAATAACTTTCATAGTATCCTCTTTCCTTCGTAGGGCCCGCCGTATTAGGTGGCTTGCCTATTCATACCTATTTTTATCTTCCCTCTAAAGTCGAACCAAAAATCTAAAAAGCCGACTATTGAAAGAACTAAAAATAATTGTCCTAAAAATATAAAATAACTTAGGGTTCTTAAAAATATTCCCGCACGCATTTGGAAAAGTAAATTTTCTAAAACAGCCAATCCTTGAAAGAAATAAACCACTAGAAAAACATTCACCAAGTTCGAAGCCACAACACCAATTTCTTGTAAGTCTTTCAGCATCGAGCCTAACGTGTTGAACAGAAGACTGGCTAGTGCCAACCAAATCAATTTTTCACTCACCTTAAACTTCAAAAAATCAAACTTATAAACATAGCCTTGTTTCATCAGTCGAAACCAGAAACGAACTCTACGTTCCATCAAGTAACCAGTAGCCAAGCTTACTAACAATACTATGAAAACCATTGAAGGTATTTGTAAAACAAGAGCTGCATAATCAATCTCTTGCTCGACCTGTCCCTTAATCAACGGCTTTACGGCTTCTTTGAAATATTCAGTTGCTCGAGCCATATCAACGACTCCTAAACTTCTTAACATTCCAAGTAGACCCGCCGAACAAACTGAGAATCCAATTCCAAGACTCCAAAGCGAGTTCCAAAAAAATGAAACTTTCCGCTTTTCAAGTTCTAAGCTAATTCCCGTGGTTAACCACACAGAACCCACTAAAAAACTCAGCCAGTCTGCCTTCAACAGAGTCGCCCCGCCTAAAAACAAAATCACTAAACCCCAAAATGCCAAAGATCCGTATACGTTTCTGATAACTCTCAAAAAGGGGGTTCCAAAAACAACTGTCAGAATCGACATCATCACAGCGATGCCCGAAACAACAGACAGTCTAGAGAACGAACCCTTTTTTTCTGTCATTATTCAGCGTTGATTGAAGCGGCTCGAGCAGCTTTGCGCGCTTGAATTTTCGCTTCTCTCTCGCGTTCTCTTTCTGCAGAAACTTTCAATTGATTTTTAAAATCTTCTAAATGTTTTGCCAAAGGCTTACGATCATCTAAACGAGTATGCATAAAACGAACTACTTTTTCGTTAATTCTCATTGTACGCTCTAGCTCAGCGATTGAACCCGGCTCTGATTTAAATAAAGCGTGAAAATATAACGCTTTTTTCATTTTAGCTATTGGATAAGCCAATGTTCTTTTACCCCAAGTCTCTACTGAATGATACTCTCCAGAGAAAGACTTAAGAATATCTTTATTACGCTTAAAGAACTCCTTCTGGTCTTCTGCTGTGGTGTCTGGGTGCAACATGATTACACCTTCATACATGTGAATAATCTTGGGATATTCGTACTTTACCTTCATTTCGATCCTCTCGGTTAAAGCCCATAGACACTAATTTTGCCTCTAAAAATGCAAAAACTATGAGCAAGGAAGTCTCGTAATATCATGGCTTTAGTCCATCCTCAAGATAAAGTTATTGGACGATAAAATTAAAAAATGGTCAGATAGATACATGGGCTTAGTTGTTGAAATTCTTGAAGGAATTCAAAAGGGTGAAGTATTCAAAATCACCGATAAAATGACCTTTGGACGTAAAAAGTCTGACGTCATTATTAGAGATCCAAATGTATCAACTCTACACGCATCTGTCTCGATCGATGAAGGCGGAATTCCTATTCTGGTTGACCAGAACTCGCGCAATGGCCTGATTATCAATGATGCCGTCGTACGTAAAATTGCGCTTTATCCTGGCACCAAGTTCACCATTGGAAATACTGACTTCGAAGCAAAAGTTATTTCCGATGCCGAACTTGAAGAACTCTTTCCAACGAAAACATGGCGGGATCTGCTTGCAAACGAAATCAGCCAGAACGCTCTCAATACCACACCACCTCAAGAGCTTGCGGCCTTTAATCCAAAAGTAGAACTGCATTTCATTCAAGGAATCCAAACCGACGAGGCAAAAATTTTAACCTATGGTCCACGCACCGCTGGGTTTTGGTCATTCGATATTCCTTTGCATGATCATCAAGCCCCCGAACTGGCCTTCAAAATTGTGCCCTCACCAGAAGGGGCGCGAATTGTAAACTTTGATTTATCCCGGGTTTTGTTGAATGATGCAGTCTTCGAGTCCTCGCTTTTGATTAGCGGTGATCGTATCAAAATTGGAGAAAGTATAATTAAAGTACTTTTTTTAGAGTAATTAAGAGGTCACCGTGGATGTCATTCGCAAAGATTCAAAAAAAGTAAAAAGCTTTGATGGTACCGAAATTTACTATGAAACACGCGGAGTCGGTGAACCCATCATTTTTGTGTACGGCATCGCGTGCCTCATGAATCATTGGCATCATCAAATCAAGTACTTCAGCCGTTTCAATCAGGTTATTTGTTTTGATCTTCGTGGCCATCATCAAAGCTATCCTGTTGCCGATAAAAATAATTTAAATATCGCATCGACAGCAAAAGATATTGAGTCTATTCTGAACGATCTAAAAATTTCCCAGGCCCATTTTGTCGGACACAGCTTTGGCGCCCCAGTTTTATTTTCTGCCTTCGAACAATTCCCTAGCCGCTTTAAAAGCCTTACATTGATCAATGGTTTTGCTCGCAATCCTATCAAAGGAATGTTTGGCTTGGATATTGTTGAGCCATTTTTTTATTGGGTAAAAAACCAATTCAAAGATTCTCCCGAAATTCTAACACGTATATGGAAAGCGGCCGTTTATAATCCAATTTCCATGCGAGCCGTAGCCATCGTCGGCGGATTTAATTTAAAATTGACTCACTTTAAAGACATCGAAGTCTACGCCAAAGGTGTTGCCGAGTTGGACCTTGAAGTATTTCTAAGTCTTTTTGAAGACATGATGAAATATAATGGTGAAAATATTCTCGAAGAAATCAAATTACCAACACTGATAATTTCTGGTGAAAACGACAACGTCACGCCAAAGTCTTATCAAGAAGAAATGGCAAACAAGATTGTTAACTCAGAATACGTAGAGGTTCCCTATGGTAGTCATTGCACCCAGTTAGATTTTCCAGATTATATTAATCTTAAAATCAATTCGTTCTTAAAAAGCATTTCTACACACGAATAATTTTCAAAGACGCTGCCTGTATGGCTTTCTCATTTTGAGGCGTCGTCGAAATTTTTGACACTGTATAAAGTCATTCAATCCTAAGCCGATATAATTATTAGGAAATGGAATTTGTCTTGCACTTGAAAGTTGCGGGTTGGGGGAATATTGAAATTTAAACGCATAAGATTCATTTTGGGATTTTCATTTCTCTTAGTTTCATTTCAAAATTGTAATGCACCAAAATCTACACCCACTCAAGATTCGTCCACAAGTAAAGACACCAAGTCTGCGAGTTCAAGCTCGGCAGGGTCGAATTCTCAGAGCAGCAGCTCAGGCATGAATTCTGGCAATGCACGAAGTATCACTGGTGGGTCTTCTGGCTCTAAAAGCAACACAGGTTTTAGTGGAATTTCTGCCGGCAGCAGTGGTACGGCAGGATCAAGCGGTTCTGGTGGCAGCTCAAGCGGCAGCGGCGGAACTTGCCTGGGATGTGCTACCAGCGGATCGGGAACAGGCAGCAGTGGCAACAACGGCGGGAATCTAATCAATGGAGGCAGCAGCGACACGACATTTCGAATTACGACTCAGCCAGTATCCAAAACAATAGCCGAAGGCACCGAGTTCTTTGTGGGTGTTTCAGTTACTGGTGGAAAAGGCCCTTATAGTTTTAAATGGTATCTTAATGGTGAAGAAATTCCTCCTGCCTACGGAGACACGCACTATGAATCATACTCGACTTTACTAGATCGAATCTACAAAGAGGGTGACTATCATGTTACAATTACCGACGGTGCCGGCGCCAAATTGAACTCAAATAAAGCTCAAATAAGAATGATCTCTAAAACTTGCTCCGCGGGAAACTATTTCATCGACCTACGGGTTAGAACAAATCCAAGTGATGGGTATTCTTATTTTAATGATCTTTTTTATTATAAAAATAGAAAGTATTTAGTCAGCCAACACAACTCTACAATTTCAATGATGCAGTTAAATACTTTCTTAAAAAATATTGGATCACTGGGATTTGGTTACTTTTCTCTCGGGGGAACTGTTTCTAACAATCAAAATTTTTCGATTGAATGCTCGACAGATGTGCCAACTATTCACACATCAGAGTGTGCCACAAATAATCCAAGCAAATGCTATTACTATGGTTATGGCGACGGTAGCGGATCAAATAAGACATACGAAGGAAAAATAAATTTTCTATGTCGAAACGGCTATATAGAATTTATTTCAAACACTTGCCAACTGGTACCAGGACCACCGCCACCGGATAACAGTGGCGGCTAAAGCACAACTAACGATAGTGTACCTTTGTAATATCAAATCCAAACTTTTCTACCGATTTGTCTGTATCAAAAACTATTTTTACATAATTTCCTTTAATATTTTCCGAAAAAGTTTCATTGTTTTCACCCGAAAGGGTTTGAATTAATTTTCCTCCAGAATCATAAAGACTGATATTATCAAATCTGAATTCCGTATCCATTTTTTCGAAATATATTGAAATTTCATTCGCATCTGGAACAGTAATTTCCCACGAGTGTTTCAACAGTGGTTTATACGGATGCTCTGTGGACAACTGATAGTCCATTTTTTTTTGCCAATTTGCAGGGTCCTCGGGATCTGGTCCCACATTGATTTGCATCAAAGCGCTGTAAGCATCCAAATGACCGCCAGTAGAAACTTTGCCTCTCAAAAATTTGTTAGGCTTGGCTGCATTCAAAAGCGCTTCTTTAATTTGAATTCCCGTCATTGTCGGGTACTGAGACGCCATCAAAACCGCCGCGCCCGAAACATGAGGTGTCGCCATGGACGTTCCAGACCATGAATCATAGCCCTTCACAACTGTAGAATAGATATTCACACCCGGAGCAGCAATATGAACTTTCTTTTTTCCATAATTGGAAAAATTCGCTAGTCTGCCTTTGTTATCAATCGCAGCTACAGAAATGATATTTGGAACATCGTAACTGGCAGGGTAGCTTTCATTGTTATCATTATTATTAGACTCATTACCAGCGGCCGCTACAAACACCGCACCCGCCTGATTTGACCTCTCGATAGCATCTTTCAGAGTTTCAGAAAATCCACCACCACCCCAAGAGTTACTTAACACCTTTGCCCCATTTTTAACTGCATAGTCAATCGCCAATAAAGCATTATCCAAGGAACCTGAGCCGTTCGAATCCAGAAATTTCAACGCCATGATCTTCGTTTTCCAAGCCACACCCACAATCCCGTACTTGTCATTCCCAACAGCCCCGATTGTTCCAGAGCAATGTGAACCGTGTCCTTGATCATCTAATGGATCAGCCGAATTCTTCACAAAGTTCCAACCATAAATATCGTCAATGTAGCCATTGCCATCATCATCAACACCTTTTTTTCCATTTTTCTCGGCCTGATTAATCCACATATTGTCCGCAAGATCTTTGCTTTTATAGTTTACACCTGTATCAATCACCGCCACGACGACATCCGGTGATCCTGTTTGAACTTTCCACGCATTAATTGCATTGATATCTATTCCCGGAGTTCCTACCTTCCCCGACGAGTCTGGTTGACCCGTGTTGATCATTCCCCAAAGTTTAGAAAGAGAAGGGTCGTTCGTGCGGACGCCAAAGCTATAGTTGATAGAGTATATATAGTTGGGTTCAACGATAGCGATATTGGGATTTGACTTAAGCGAGGCAATATTTATTTTTTCATTGTTGGTTTTGAATACCGTAATTCCCAGATTTGGCATCGTTGACTTAACTTCAAGCCCTAGTTGCGATTTCAACTGATTGGTCATCGCCATGACAGAGCTTTTGTTGTTTTTGAATTTCACAACATATTCGCCCGGGAAAAATTTTGCCTCTTTCGCAAAAACACTTAAAGACAATAGAAGAAAGTAAATAATACGCATGGCCCCCCCAAAAACTCTATCTACTATCTATAAACGATAGAGCTTTCACTGGGGGTTGACATTTATCTATTTAGAACATCGACGTTATTTAGACCTTCGACTAAGCTCCGTCACCAGCATGGATTTCCGGCTTTTTAGAAAACGAGGCTTTCATATAGTCGCGGTTCATTCTTGCAATGTTCACCAGACTAATATCCTTCGGACACGAAGCCGAACACGATCCTGTCGAGGTACACGCGCCGAAACCTTCGCGATCCATTTGTCCAACCATATTTAGCGCGCGCTTTTCGACCTCTACCTGACCTTGTGGTAACAGACCTAAATGCGAGATTTTGGCCGACGTGAACAATGCCGCAGAAGCATTTTTGCATGAAGCTACACACGCACCACACCCAATACATGTGGCTGCGTTGAACGCCTCATCTGCCGCTGTCTTAGGAATCGGAATCGCATTTCCATCTGGCGCATTCCCCGTATTTACAGAAATGAATCCTCCAACTTTGATGATCCGATCAAGCGCCGTGCGATCGACCACTAGATCTTTAATCATCGGAAAAGCAGCGGCCCTCCAAGGTTCCAATGTAAGATAGTCCCCATCTTTGAAATTTCTCATGTGCAATTGGCATACGGTCGTCGATTTCAAAGGCCCATGCGCATTCCCGTTAATCATAAACCCACAGCTTCCACAAATGCCTTCGCGGCAATCGTGATCAAAGGCAATGGGATCTTCACCTTTTGAAATAAGCTCTTCATTTACTGCATCCAGCATTTCTAAAAACGAAGCATCGGTTGAAATATCTTTTGCCAAGTATTCTTTGAACTTACCTTCTTCTCGTTGGTTTTTTTGGCGCCATACCTTCAAAGTAACATTAATATTTTTTTCAGACATAGTATTCCTTTTACTTATAGCTTCGTGTTGCCAGTTTAACATTTTCAAATTTCAATTCTTCTACTTGTCGAGTCTGTGGTTTGTTGGATCCATTCCACTCCCAAGCAGCCACATGACAAAATTTTTCATCATCACGTTTGGCTTCGCCATTTTCTTGATGCTCTTCGCGGAAATGTCCACCACACGATTCTTCACGCTCTAAAGCATCTCGGCACATTAACTCACCAAGCTCTATGTAATCCGCAACACGACCTGCTTTTTCCAGTTCGTTATTCATCTCGGCAGCATCACCTGGAATTTTCAAATTAGACCAAAATTCCTCTTTGATGCCCGCGATTTTTTTAATCGCCTCTTGCAGACCACCAGAGGTTCGAGACATACCACATTTATCCCACATAACTCGACCCAGTTCCTTGTGAAAGCTTTCTACGGTGCGGTTACCTTTGATGTTCATTAATTTATGAAGTTCTGTTTCCACCGCATTTTTAGAATCTTTGAATTCAACTTTATCCGTATTCACTTTTTCAAGTTTAGTATTGGCAATGTAATCACCAATTGTATAAGGAAGCACGAAATAGCCATCAGCCAAACCTTGCATCAGCGCCGAAGCGCCCAGGCGGTTAGCCCCATGGTCTGAAAAATTAGCTTCTCCAGCAACGAACAAGCCCGGAATAGTGCTCATCAGATTGTAATCAACCCACAAACCGCCCATTGTATAATGAGGTGCTGGGTATATTTTCATAGGCATTTTATATGGATTTTCGCCGGTAATTTTGTCATACATTTGAAACAAATTACCATATCGTTCAGCGATTTTATCTTCACCGTAGCGACCGATCGCATCTTTAAAATCCAAATAAACCGCATTTTGTCCCGCAACCCCAAAACCTTCATCACAACGAAACTTGGCCTGACGAGACGAAACGTCGCGCGGAGCCAAGTTTCCAAAACTTGGATAAATACGCTCGAGATAATAATCTCGCTCACTTTCAGGAATGTCTTTGGCCGCGCGAGTTTCATTTTTATTTTTTGAAACCCAAACGCGTCCGTCATTACGAAGCGACTCTGACATCAACGTTAATTTGGATTGGTTTTCACCATGCACAGGAATACAGGTGGGATGAATTTGAGTGTAGCAAGGGTTCGCAAAAAACGCGCCTTTTTTATGTCCGCGCCAAGCCGCCGTGACTGCGCAAGCCATAGCATTTGTCGAAAGATAAAATACGTTTGAATATCCACCTGTTGCCATAATAACAGCATCGGCCTCATGTGACTCGATCTCGCCAGTCAGTAAATTTCTAACTGTGATTCCGCGCGCTTTGCCATCAACAACAACAAGGTCCAGCATTTCACGTCGAGTTCTTAGCTCAACACTACCCAGGTCAACTTGTCTCATCATCGCCGAATACGCCCCGATCAAAAGCTGCTGACCAGTTTGTCCACGAGCATAAAATGTTCTAGAAACCTGCGCGCCACCAAACGAGCGATTAGACAGAGTTCCGCCGTACTCGCGGGCAAAAGGGACTCCCTGTGCAACGCACGTGTCAATAATGGCCGTCGAGACCTCTGCCAACCTGTAAACATTCGCCTCACGCGCGCGAAAGTCACCGCCCTTGACCGTGTCATAGAATAATCGATAAATCGAATCACCATCATTTTGATAATTTTTAGCCGAATTAATCCCGCCCTGAGCCGCTACCGAATGGGCACGACGAGGAGATTCGTGTACACAAAATGCTTTCACTTTATAACCCAGCTCGCCCAGTGAAGCGGCTGCAGAGGCCCCTGCCAGACCCGTTCCCACAACAATCACGGAGTGTTTTTTCTTATTCGCAGGATTCACCAGTTTCATATTGAACTTGTGATTTTTCCACTTTGATTCGACTGGTCCACTTGGAATTTTGCTATCTAAATTTACTGCCATACTGTCTCCAATCTTTTATGCCGCTACCGCGCGAGTAAGGAAAACAAAAACGGGTTGAGAAATAAATCCACCGGCCACAACGACCGCGTAGATCGCACCAGCCCTACGAATGATCGGTTGATACGCCGGATGCAACAATCCAAACGATTGGAAAATCGATCGCACCCCGTGAGTTAAATGAAACCCCAACAGAACAAGCGCCACCAAATACCAAAGCACCGCCATGGGCTGCGAGAAAACTTCGATAATCAGTTTGGCTAAATCACGCATAACAACGCCATCAACCGTCGTTTCGTAATGTGGGCCGTACTTAAACGTTACCAAATGAAGAATGATAAAAACTAAAATCACCGACCCATGAATCGCCATCCACTCGGATGCAAAGGAGGCCGCTTTTTGACCATTGGGATTCATTGCATAACGGTGACCGCGTGATTCACGATTTTGCTTCGTTAGAAATATTGCACATATCACGTGAGCAACCAAAGCCCCCACCAGCGCAATCTCGGTTCCGTATAGCAAAATCTTATTGCTAACGATCGCGTGTCCATAAACATTGTAGGCATCAGGGCTGACCAGGATCAGCATGTTACCCGCCATATGACCAAAGATAAATCCCGCCCAGATCAAACCGCTGAGCCCCATGAGGTATTTTTTCCCCACGGTAGATTGAATGAAAGAAAGCATTGTTTTCCTCTTCTTGTGTTTTTTTGGATTAAACTACCGCTTAGAACAAATTTTGTCTAAAATATTCTCGCCGTTTTTTCTCCACCACGCCTTGCATCGATAAACAGCGAAAGTCATTCAGCTATTGCCTAATTTCGGGTTGAGTTTTAAGTAATAAGACTAGCAAATACTCAGATCCCTTTTCAGAAAGGAAATTTATGAAAATTTTTGTCGGAATCAAGCAGGTTCCCGATACCGAAACCAAAATTAAACTTCTTCCTAATGGCGCAGGCGTTGATTTGACAGGAGTCAAATGGGTTGTAAACCCTTATGATGAATTTGCAATCGAAGAAGCCGTTAAAATTAAGGAAAAAAATCCTGGAACACAGGTTTTCGCTATCACGTTGGGCCCAAAACAGCGCGCCTCAGAGGTGCTTAGAACGGCCCTGGCTATGGGGTGTGACGAGGGCGTTGTTGTTAACTCTAATATTGAGCTAGATAATTTGTCTGTTGCCAAAGCTTTAACTGCGGCTATTAAGGCAGAAGGTGCCTGTGATCTTTTATTGCTAGGGAAACTGGCGATTGACGATAATGGAAGCGCCGTTGGCCCTATGGTCGCTGAATTATTGGGCACCCCCCACATCAGCGTCGTCAGTAAACTTGAATTGAGTGGTTCAACCTTGAAAGTTGAGCGTGACGTCGAGGGTGGTGCAAAAGAGGTTTTTGAAGTTTCTACTCCGTGTGTATTAACGGCAAACAAAGGTTTAAATATGCCTCGTTATGCCAGTCTGCCTGGTATTATGAAAGCTAAAAAGAAAGTACTTAAAGAATATGAAGCTGAAGCTCTTGGTGTATCGGCCTCAACTGCAAAATCAAAAATGGCTTCTTTTTCTATGCCGGAAGACAAAACAGCAGTAAAAATGCTTACTGGCGATGCATCAGCACAGGCTCAAGAGTTGGCCCGTCTTCTTCGTGAAGACGCGAAAGTGATATAAAGGATAATTGTATGAATAAATTAGTCGTTTTTTGTGAACACCAAAGTCATAATCTCAAAAGAAGCTCCATCGAACTATTGCAGTTTGGCCGCTCTAAAAATTTCCATGTTGTGGGCGTTGTACTTGGTAGCGAAGGAAGTGCCGCTGCAGAGCAGGCGACCGCAAACGGAGCTCATGAAGTTCTTTGGTTCGACGATGCCAAATTGAATGGCTACAATCCGGAACTTTTTTTAACAGCGCTTGAGGTTGGCATTAAGCAATCGGATGCTCGACACGTTTTGGCTCCCGCTTCGTCGATTGGGCGAGATGTGTTTCCTCGTTTAGCGGCCCGCCTAGATTCCTCCGTCGCCAGTGATTGCGTCGCTTTGTCTGTCGATGACAACGCGTTTGTTGCGAAAAAACCAATGTACTCTGGAAAATGTTTCGCTCAGGTGAGTCTAAAAGACTCACCTTACCAAATCGTGCTTATGCGGGCAAATCAGCTGCCTGTTGCGGCGGCTGGCAGTTCTAATGCCGGCGCAATTAAGAAAGCCGCTCTTCCGGACGTAAGCCTAAAAACAATTTTGAAAGAGGTTGTAAAGGGCGCATCGGAAAAACTGGATCTAACCGAAGCAAATATTATTGTTTCGGGTGGCCGTGGCTTAAAAGAGGCTGGCAATTTTAAAATGCTCGAAGATATGGCCAACGTTTTGGGTGCCACTGTAGGTGCTTCACGCGCCGTTGTGGATTCTGGTTGGGTATCTCATTCCATGCAAGTGGGACAAACGGGAAAGACTGTGGCTCCTACGTTATATATTGCGGTGGGAATTTCTGGTGCTATTCAACATTTGGCTGGCATGACGGGCAGTAAGGTGATTGTTGCGATCAATAATGATCCTAACGCACCTATTTTCCAAAAGGCTACTTATGGAATTGTGGGCGACTTGTTTGATGTTGTTCCCAAGCTGACCGAAGAGTTTAAAAAGCTGCTTCACAAATAAATACACTTAGGAATGCATTGTTTTTTAGACGTTATATTCTTTCTTTTATTATCTGGATTATTTATAAATCGCTGTATCTTACTTGGCGGGTTCATTGTCACGAACCCGAGGCGCTTAAAAGAAGTCTAGCTCAAAAAAATGAATCCATTTTATTTGCTCATTATCATGGTGATGAAATTTCTTTGCTACAACTCATTGGTCCATACCGAATAGCCACTATGTCTTCCAAAAGCAAAGATGGTGAATTAATGAATGGCTTAATCCGTCTTATGGGAGGGACAACATCGCGAGGTTCCTCATCCAAAGGGGCCATTGAAGCCTTGAAAGGTCTAGTTAAAATCATTAAAACTCAAGGCTATAATGCGTGCTTGGCAGTAGATGGCCCCCGAGGACCGATTTACAAGGTGAAGCCTGGTATTTTTGAAATCTCGAGATTAGTGAAATGTCCGATTTATTTTGGTGGTGTTTATTGTGACCGCGCATGGCACTTTCCCAAAGCATGGAACAAAACATTTTTACCCAAACCTTTTGCAACAATAGATATCGTTTGGATAGGACCCTTTGGTCCGTACGGTAAAGATGATGACCCTCGCGATCCAAAACTTTTGGAAACAGCGGAAGTTCAACTTCAATTAGCTAGATCAAAGGCCAAGGAACTGTTTGATCAGGCTCTCTAAGAATGTTAGATTTTAATAGAACAATTATTGAGTTCGCGACAAAAATTTTAAAAAAGGATTTTTAAATGCCTAAGTTCGCATGGGTTGCTTTATCTAGCGTTATTATTTGTTCCCTCTTCGCATATGCGCAGAAAAAAGGAGATGAAGTCGTCGCCAATATAGGAAATACAAAAATAACCTTAAAAGACTTCAACGAAAAATACACCCATGCTACAAAAATGTCCGTCAATCCTCCGCCAACAAAAAAACAATTCTTAGAAGAACTTATTCGCTTTGAAGTGGGCGTCCAGGAAGCTGAAAAAAGAAATTTAGATCGTGATCCGATTGTACGCGATGCCATGAGACGAGAACTTTATAAAGGTCTTTTAGAAAAAGAATTAGGTAATAAAGTCCAAAACATGCCCATCACCGAAGCCGAGATGTCCGAGCATTACAAAAGAAATCCAGAAATTCGCTTTAGTCATATCTTGTTCGAATTGAAACCAAGTCCAACCGAGGAGCAACGTGCAGAGGCCTTAGCTCGTGCAAATAAAGTCTTTGAAGAAGTAAAAAAATCCAAGCGTCCTTTTCCAGAACTCGTGAAGTTGTATTCGGATGATCCTTTGTCAAAACAAGTGGGTGGCGATGCCGGTTGGCAATCACGTTTGACAATTGTTCCACAACTGTACGATGCGGCTTTATCTGGTAAGGTCGGGGATATTAAAGGTTTGATTGAAACTCAATTTGGTTTTCATATTATCAAAATTACTGACCGTCGGGCGTATGAAAACGCCAGCAAGCGTTCGGTACGCCTATCGGTTTTTGAAGAAAAGCGTAAAAAGATTTTTGATGAGTATATGGAAAAATTAAAGAAAAACTACTCGATTAAATCCAATCCTTCGTTAGTTGAGTAAAACAATGTTAAGTCGTTGTTTGCTGGGTCTTTTGATTCTTGCCAGTATACAATGTACCAACCAGCAAGCCTCGGTTTCAAATAAACCTGTATTGAAAGTAAATGAAAACGTCATGTCCGTGAAAGAGTTTGCCAACAAGTTGGCGATGCGTCTGCGCGAATTAGATTCTTTAGCGGCCAAGGATCCAAACGTTAACTCTCGGGTAAAAGATGAAATTATTAATTCATTTATTGTTCGTAGCTTGATGATTGACTGGGCGTTGAAACGTAAAATATCTGTGACCGATTCCGAAACAGAAGCGGAAACAACACGGATTCGCGCCCTTTACCCTGACGATTTGGCCTTTCGGCGAATGTTGGCTGAAGAAAGCACATCGTTTGCGGACTGGCAAGCCAACTTGAAATTGAATCTTTTGGAAAAAAAAGTTTCTGCTGAAATAAACAAAGGGGTTGTGCCTCCAACCGATGAGGAAATCCGTGTGTACTATGTGGAAAACAAAGTAAGCTTTCGCAAAAAAGAACGCGTCTATGTACAGCAAATTGTACTTAAAGATCAAGCCCGCGCAGAATACATCAAGCAAGAACTCAAGAAACAATCTTTTGACGTACTTGCTAAAAAATATTCGATTGCCCCCGAGTCAACAAATGGGGGGATTGTGGGTTGGATCGAAAAAGACACCGTTGATTTTTTTTCGCCTATTTTCAAATGGCCGTTAAATCAAGTCGGCGAAATTTTGACGTCTCCTTTTGGTGTGCATGTCGTTAAAATCACTAAGCGTGAACCTGAACGCATTCCCTCGCTGGAAGAAGAAAAGCCAAAAATCAAAAGAAGAATCGTTGAACTCAAAGAAAAATCAGCCTATGTTTCATGGATAGACAAAGAACTGCGCAGTAGCTCGGTTTTCAAGGATGCAGATTTGATATCCAGTCTAAAAATAGAAACACGAGGCAGCCAAAATGAGAAACTTTAGTTTCCTAATTTTTTCAATCTCTCTGATGCTTTCATTCACCTCAGGGGCCGAACTTGTAGACCGCATTGTCGCCGTCGTAAACTCTGAAATCGTTCTTAAATCTGATTTTCAAAATTTAAAAACCAAGCTGAGTGGTTCTTCGATGATTGATGAATCATTGTTGGACAATACCGATATCGATTCTCTGGCTAAAGACAGAAATGCGCAATTGAACTACTTGATTAACGAGAAACTTTTAGATTCCGAAGTCAAACGATTGAATCTTTCTGTAACGATGGACCGTGTGCAGCTGGAAATTAAGGAGATGGCGAAGAGGAATAATATTTCTTCAGAGGAAGTTCTGGCCGCCGTTAAGGCTCAGGGTATGGATGTAGCCGAGTATCAGGATTTTTTGAAAAATCGTATTGAACGTCAAAATCTTTTAGAACAAGAGATTATTTCCAAAATTCGCGTGACCGAAGAGGATGCTTTTTCAGAATATCTAAAGAAAAACCCAACGTCCAAAAATGCCGTTTCAGAATACAAAATTGCGCAGATTCTTTTTCGTGTAAAAAAGGACGCCACTCCAGATTCAGTATTGTTAAAAGCACAAGGTGTTTATAATCGCCTAAAGCGTGGCGAAAAATTTGACGACTTAGCAGAGCAGAACAGCGAGGATCCAAATTTTTCACCAGGCGGATTGCTAGGTACTTTTAAGTCGGGAGAATTTTCTAAAGAAATTGAAGAGGCTATTAAAAAAATTGAAGTCGGCGATGTCACCTCGGTGGTTCACACTCGCCAAGGATTTCATATTTTTAAATTGCTAGATTCCAAAATGATTAAAGATCCTCATTTTGAAAAGCAAAAGCCGGCGATTACGGCTCAACTTGTGGAAAAAAACTTCAAGCGTCAGTTAAAAATTTGGCTTCAGTCTAAGCGCGATGAATCTTTTCTGAAAATAAATGATACGGAAAAAAAATAGAAAATCCTTATTGATTACGTCTGGTGATCCTGACGGTATCGGATTTGAAGTCGCCACGAAAGCACTTTGCTCGTTGGCTTTAAAATTTTTCAAAGAGAACAAGGTCTTCTTGTTTGCCACGCCTCTTGCAAACGCAAACTATATTAAAAAATTGCGACGCCAATTTGATTTGGTTGTAATATGGACGACTTCAAAAAACTTTTCCACATTACAACCAGCTTTTTCAACATCCAAAAAGCCACAATTGTTTCTAGTGATGGCCTCAGACTCGCCGGCTGATTGGATATATAATCTTTCACATATATGTTTGAGAGAGCCTCATGCAGTCGCCCTTATCACTGGCCCCTTGTCAAAGACGCTGATCCGTGCGGCGGGGTACAAAGCCATTGGTCATACTGAAATTTTGGGTCAGGTGACAAAAACTAAAGATTTGTACATGGGTTTTGTCGGTCGGTATTTTAATGTAGTGTTATTGACTGGGCATGTGCCACTGGCCAAAGTTTCTCGAACATTAAAAAAAATAAACTGGCCGCATCTGGTGCGTATTACGCAAGACTTTGCACTGCGACTGTCGGGCGGTAAAAAACCACTTGCTTTGATTGCAGTAAATCCTCACGCGGGCGAGAAGGGAATGATTTCAGGTGGCGAGGAGCAATTTCTAGAACGTAAAATTAAATTATACAAAGGCACTGCGATTGGACCATTGGTGCCTGACGCTGCCTTTTTGAAGGCCAATTGGTCACGTTACAGCGCCTACCTTTGTACATACCACGATCAAGGTTTAATCCCGTTTAAAGCCATTCATGGCCAAGATTCGGGAGTACATGTTACCCTTGGGCTGCCATTTATACGAACGAGTGTGGATCACGGAACGGCCAAAGAAATTTTCGGTAAGAATATTGCAAACCCAAATTCAATGCGGGAAGCAATATTGCTGGCATCACGGCTTTTAAGCAGACCAAGAGTGTAGTCCTTGTAATAACACTTGTTCCACTCTGAATGCTTTTTCCACATTGTCTTAAGAAATTGACTGAAAAGAACATTAATTCTATTGTCAGAGTTTCTCTATTTTTTAAGGGGGTTCCCGTGTACCAAAACGTAATTTTCCGAGAATACGACATTCGCGGTGTTTATAACAAAGAATTCGACAAGGACTTTGCTTACCTTTTAGGTAAGGCATTTTCTTCTTATCTGGCTCAACGCCTAAATAAAAAAGATCTTACTATAACTATCGGACATGATGCGCGTTTATCATGTCCAGAAATCAAGGCGGCATTGACAAAAGGTTTTACTGAATCGGGCGTAAATGTAAAACATTTAGGTTTGGTGACGACACCGGTTTGTTATTTTTCAACATTTGAAATTCCCGGGGTTGACGGCGCTGTTCAGATTACAGGCTCTCATAACCCTCCCGAGTACAACGGTTTTAAAATTTCATTTGGCAAAAGCACAATTTTTGGCGAAGAAATTCAAAAACTGCGCATGATTATCGAGAAAAAAGATTTCATTTCTGGGGCCGGCACAGAATCGAATTACGATATTTATCCACAGTACTATGCTCGTTATAAAAAAGAATTCGGTACTATAAAGCCTGTAAACGTCGTTCTTGATTGTGGAAATGGAGCCGGCGGTTCTGTTGTTCGCGGACTATTCAACGCTGTTGGTTTAGATCCAATTATTTTATTCGAAAAACCAGATGGCACGTTCCCTAATCATCATCCAGATCCCACTGTGGAAAAAAACTTGAAAGATTTGAAAGCAGAAGTTTTAAGAACCGGAGCTGTATGCGGTATTGGCTTTGACGGGGATGCTGATCGTATAGGTGTTGTGGATCATACGGGTCGTATGATTTATGGTGACGAGCTAATGGTAATCATTGCGCGCTCGATCTTGGAAACTTCTAAGGGTGCAAAGATCATTGGCGATGTAAAATGCAGTGATCGTCTTTACGATGATATTGCAAAACACGGCGGAGTACCCGTAATGTGGAAAACTGGTCATAGCCTGGTAAAAGAGAAAATCAAAACAGAGAAATCCCCCTTCGGTGGCGAGATGAGCGGTCATATTTTCTTTGCGGATCGTAACTATGGATATGACGATGCTCCCTATGCAGCCGTTCGTTTAGTTGAGATCATTGCAAAGACAGGAAAAACTATCCCACAGCTGCTTGCGGGTTTGCCCGAGGCGTTTAACACTCCAGAAATTCGTGTTGATACCACTGAAGAGAAAAAAGTTCTTATCGTGGAGAAGATGAAGGAAGCATTTTCTCAGGGTGGCGACTACAAAGTAAATCTGACGGATGGAATTCGTATTTCTTTTCCTTACGGTTGGGCTCTGTGCCGATCCTCAAATACTCAGCCGGTCTTGGTTCTAAGATATGAATCTTCGACTCAAGAGGGTCTAGCTAAGATCAAAAACCAAGTCGAAGCCGTGGTGAACAAGTACTTATAATTTCTCTGTTCAGAGCACAAAGTAGGTAGAAATACAAAGCCCTTGAAATGATTTTTATTGCCAAAAATTTTGACGATTTGTTGATAATAAAAAAGCACTTCGAGGGTTTTCTATTTGGACACAATCAGAGCGTCATGTTTTAGGATTGTGTTATGCCAACTAGACATTTACGGCGAGTTAACTTTAATTTTTAAAATTTTCTTATTTTTGAATTATCATCTTCGCTATCGTCGTGAAACCAGCTGCTGAAGACGTTTTTTAACCAGAGGCCATTCTGAATCAACGATGCTATAGAATTTGTAATTGCGAACTCGTCCATCTGGTAGAATACGTTCATTTCTTAAATAGCCGCCATAGACGGCGCCGATGCGCTCGATGGCTTTTTCAGAAATTAAGTTATCCTCATCGACCCGAAATGAAACTCGTACACAATTCATTTTCTCAAATGCCTCTGCCAGCATGGCTAACTTAGTCGCTGTGTTTACTACGGTTCTACGAAAGCGGGAAGCAATATTGGTCGAACCAATTTCCAAATGACGATTCTCTGAGTCCATCTTCAAATAGAAACTCATTCCCGCAATCTGTTTTGTCTTTTTATCGCGAATCAAAAACCCCATTCCAATTTCAGCGTCGAGGTATTTTTCAGAATTTTTGATTTCTTCGAAAAATGCTTCACGTGTATTAAGACCGAACATAACCGAGTACCAACCCAAAGGATCGGGAATCATTGCTTCGCAAATTGCGTCCAGCTGACTGTCATTTAGGGGCTCTAACAAGACGATTTCATTTTGTATAATCCGAAGAGAAAAATCTAAGGCCATAGATTTAAAGATTCTCTCATTTTACCGTGATGGGGTAGGCAAAAATAAAAAAGGAACCCGAAGGTTCCTTTTCAAAATCAATTTCCTTTTGGAAATTCAAATTATAACAAACCACCCAATTTAACGAATGCAACTAGGAAACCAAGGATCACTAGTGATTCGATAAGTGCTAGAGAAAGCAACATTGGAGTGAAGATCTTGTCCTGAGCCGCTGGATTTCTAGCGATACCTTCAAGAGCCGCAGAAGCTGCTTTACCTTGTCCAAGAGTTCCACCAAGAACCGCAATACCCATACAAAGAGCCGCACCAATTGCAAACCAGCCTTTGTTTGTATCAACTGCGCCAGTGGCTGCTGCGTGAGTTGCTGCTTCTTGAGCAAATACAGATACTGAAGCCAACATTGTTACTACTACTGCTACTAACTTTTTCATTTTATCTCCTTAAGAAATAGTTAATTTAATTTTTAATTATAATTTCAATTTTCTTTCTATTAATGGTCAGACGCTTGAGCTAAAGCAATATAAACCATTGATAATAAAGTAAATACGAAAGCTTGAATAAAACAAACGATCAAACCCAAGATATAGAACGGAATCGGAATCAAAATTGGGTAGGGAACGATGTTCAAGAACACTGACAATACCGTGTGATCACCCGTCATAACATTTGAAAGACGTAAACCCAAAGTAAGAGGGCGAATAAAATGCGCAACAAGCTCGATCAGTAACATCAATGGAGCCAACCACCAAATAGGACCAAGAAAGTGTGCAAAATAATGAGACCCACCTTCTTTAGCACCCACAAAATTATATGACAGAAAAGAAAATACCCCAAAAGCAAAGGCCGTATTGATATTTTCAGTAGCCGGTGTCATTCCAGGAATGACACCAATTAAGTTATTTAAAAAAATAAAACCAAACAAAGCTGCAAAATATGGAACGTATTTATGACCGTTATGACCAATTATCGACGTCGCTAATTTACTAATAAACTCCACATTGACTTCAAACAAGCCACGAAGAGAAAATTTTCCCGCAGGCACCAATGCTTGCTCGCCAGTTCCCAATTGTTTTTTTGCGATTAATCCCAAACCAAGAGCCGTAACACTGGCGATACCCAGAGTGGCGATGTGAGCGTTTTCGTGACCAACTACAAACTGTGTCCAGTTGAATGACATCAATTTCCTCTACTTTTGTGAGTTAGAACTTCGAATTAATTTTTCTAAAACTCCACCAAGAAACAATGCTAGTGGATTAATCAGTATCCCAAGGACGAACATATTTGAATCTATCCATCGCACATGTGGTATCTGAGAGAATATTAAAATCAAAATTCCGTATTTAATTACAACAACACTCACAGAAGGGGCAACTCTTTTTTTATAAAAAATGAACAGCCAAACTAGTGCCAGAACCCACAAATTAACTAATGAAATAGTACTTCCCAAACTAATCGATACCCAATGTTCTGGCCACAGAACTCCCCCCACAAAGGTGAGCAAAATTTGAGTGCCGGTTATAAAGAGAAGCGTTCGCAACGAGGACATCCCGATGTTGTTTACCTCAGTTTTTAGTTTTTTCCAAGTCATTTCAATGTTTTACGTTAATAATAAGCCACGGCAAATCAAGTTCGAATGGCTCCCTTTTGCCATCTCAGTTTCAACTATTGATGTTCAAGAACACTGACAATTTGGTATTTTTTTTATCCTCAACCAGGCGCTGTGTCTTGTGGAAAATTTTTATGATTTTTTCTTTTGTGCGTTTTTTAGCATAAAAACCAACTGAACCATCCAGCCAACCAAGGAAAGCAAGATCAACCCCGCCACCCAAAGCCCTTTTGTCGGCCATTGAGTCTCTAAGGCTTCACCCGCATATACGCTGACAACAATAAGCCCCACCAGCTCAAATCCGGCCCCCGCAAAGACAATATACTTATTCATTTTCTATGTAGTCCTTTCGCCCCCGGCTGGTTTTTAATACGTTCGTTGATTCTTTTGATTCGAAGTTCGATGTACTCGGGTGGACTATACTTGTTTTTCAAAGCTTCAAGAATTTTAATAGCTTCTTTATATTGAAAATTTTCTTCATAGCAAACCGTCAAGGTTAAAGGCACGTTTTCTTTTTCTGATTTCTCTGGGAACCGCTTCAGCAAGTCGTTAAAAATAAAAATAGCTTTTTGAAAAGACTTTTGCGCGACAAAAATATTTCCTTGCAATAAAACCGTATCGAATAAAACATCGTCCGTGATTTTCAATCGCACTATTTCGCCTATCTCACTAAGCGCTTGGTTAAATTGATTCAGATAATAGTTTGCGCGCGCGATCGCCAGTTTATATGTCGCGATTTCAAAATCTTTGTCGGACATTTGTAACAATTTATAAAATTCGATAATTGCCTGCGGATAATTTTGAAGACTATCAAAAAAAAGATAGGCTATTTCTTTTTGCGATTTATTCCGCTCTTCTGGGCTGTCGGAATACAAGACCATATGCCGGTAAAAACGAATCGCCGTCGTAAAATCCTTTGCCAAATAATGACTTACGCGAGCCGCTTCCCGAGCAGATTTCATGGCCCAAGACGATTCCGGAGCAACCTTTATGGAATTATCAAAATGAACAATGGCTTCCTTGAACTCACTCGTCGACACTTTATTTTCGCCCCGCTGAAATTCTTTTTTTTCAGGGGGCGAACAGCTTGTTAAGACAAAGATCAGAACAAAAAGGATAAATTTAAACATTAATAATTAATGTTGATTTTCCGTCGGTGGAACTGATGTCGGCGTGGTCGGAGTCGACTCACTCTCTTCCAGCAAATCAATGACTGCAAATCCCGAAACAACTTCGTCTTTATCATCAAGATTGATCAATCGCACACCTTGAGTGTTTCGACCGATGACCGAAACCCCGCTAATCACCATGCGAATCACTTGTCCTTTGTCTGTTGAAATCATCAGATCCTGATTGTCTTCGACTTTTTTAGTTCCAACAACATGACCAACTTTGTCTGTGGTTTTTTGTGTAATAATACCTACACCGCCGCGACCTTGAGTGCGATATTCTTCAATACTGGTGCGCTTCCCATAACCTTTTGAAGTCACCATTAAAATTGTCGCTTTAGAGTTTCTCTCAAGAACAGTCATTGCGACCACGGAGTCATCTTTTTCCAACGTGATACCTTTAACACCACGAGCACTGCGTCCCATCGCTCGTACATCAGATTCATCAAATCGAATCGACATACCTTCTTTAGTGGCAATAAAAATATCTGATGTTCCATCAGATATCTGCGCATCAATCACGCCGTCTTCTAAATCCGTGGTCAATGCAATAATGCCGTTATTGCGCGGATTCGAGAACGCATCTAATGATGTTTTTTTGATTACACCTTTTTCGGTTAACATAACGACGTATTTATTTTCTGAAAATTCCTCGACCGGTAAAATAGCTCTCACGCGCTCGTTAGAGTCAATTTGTACAACATTGTGGATTGCCTTTCCTTTAGATGTGCGGCTTCCCAAAGGTAATTTATGAACCTTACACCAATAAACTTTTCCTTTATCGGTAAACACGAGCAACATTGTCTTTGTCGAGGCCGTAAAGATATCTGTCACGTAGTCTTCCTCACGTGTCTCCATACCTTTACTTCCTTTACCACCTCGTTTTTGCGTGCGGTATTCATCAGTAGGGATGCGTTTGATGTAACCTGTATTTGTGATCGTAACGACCACCTCTTCATCCGCAATTAAATCTTCGTCTTCGATATCATCCAAATTACCATCAAGTTGCGTGCGGCGCTTATCCGAGTATCTAGATCTAATTTCCTCTAACTCGCCAACAATCAATTTGTAGATTTCATTCACATCACCCAATATGAATTTCAACCAGTCGATATGTTTAAGCAACTCAGCCAGTTCATTCAAAATTTTATCACGCTCTAAACCCGTTAAGCGTTGTAATCTCATTTCTAAAATCGCCGTGGCTTGGCGCTCTGAAAATTCAAATTGTGCCATTAATCGCTCTCTCGCCACGCTTGACTCGGGCGATCCGCGGATGGTTGCAATCACGGCATCAATATGGTCTAGGGCTTTTTTCAAGCCTTCCAAAATATGTGCTTTTTCTTGTGCTTTTTTCAAATCAAACAAACATCGACGAGTAACCACTTCGCGCCGATGATCAACAAACGCCTCTAGCATTTGTTTCAGGTCAAAAGTCACCGGTTGGTTCTTTTTATCCAATGCAAGCATGATAATACCAAAACTGACCTGCATTTGTGTGTATTTGTACAAGCGGTTCAATACGACGCTGGCATTTTCCCCACGTTTAAGCACAATCAAAATACGCATACCCTCACGAGACGATTCATCGCGGATATCTGAAATACCTTCGATCGTTTTTTCACGAACAAGATCCGCAACACTTTCAATCAATTTTGCTTTGTTCACTTGATACGGAATTTCAGTAACAATGATCTCTTCGTGATCTTTTTTAGTAACGATCTCAGCAACGGCTTTGATCGTAATAATACCACGACCTTTTTTGTAAGCCTGAATAACACCCTCTCGACCAGCAATCACGCCAGCAGTCGGGAAGTCCGGACCAGGAATTTTTGCAATTAAATCATCAACGGTACATTTAGGATTTTTTATCAAATGAATACAACCATCGATCACTTCACCCAAGTTATGTGGCGGAATATTAGTCGCCATACCAACTGCAATTCCCGAAGAACCATTCACCAAAAGATTCGGAAATTTTGAAGGTAAAACCAAAGGAATTTCTAACGAATCATCATAATTCGGACCGAACGCAACCGTTTCCTTGTCAATATCCTCAAGCAATTCTTCCGCTAAACGAGTCATACGAATTTCCGTATACCTCATGGCCGCTGGCGAATCGCCATCAATTGATCCGAAATTTCCTTGCCCATCCTCAAGCGGGTAGCGTAGCGAAAACTCCTGTGCCATACGCACGATAGAATCATAAACCGCTGTGTCCCCGTGTGGATGGTACTTACCGATAACATCCCCCACAACACGCGCAGATTTTTTGTACGGTTTATCGTGAGTGTTACTCATTTCATGTTGTGCAAATAAAATACGGCGATGAACAGGTTTCAGACCATCACGCACGTCTGGCAAAGCACGTCCCACAATAACGGACATCGAATACTGTAAGTACGCTTCACGCATTTCTTTATTTATATCAATGGTAGAAATCCCTTTTTCCATTTCCATAAACACCTCTTCCCAAGTCTCATTCTATCTAGAGACCAAATAAAAATTTTTCCCCGGCTTATTCTAATTACTGTACCTATTCAGTACCAACCTCAAATTTGAACCGCATTTTCTATTGCGACCAAAAATAAATTAATTAGAACTCACCCCTAAACATCAAGCGCTCGCGCCAGCAACGCATTATCATGAATAAACTGTCTGCGTGGCTCGACTTGCTCGCCCATTAAAATACTGAATGTCTCATCCGCTGAAACGGCGTCAGCAACTGTAACTTGTAGCAATCTTCGATTCTCTGGATTTAGGGTGGTTTCCCATAATTGCTCTGGGTTCATTTCTCCTAATCCTTTATAGCGCTGAATATAGATTCCCTTTTTTGTGGACTCCATCATCTGCTCATAAAACTCATTGTAGTTCTCGAATGAAAATTCTTCGTTCCCAATTTTCACATTAATCGGCAACAGCGAATATCCCTGAATAGCATGCCAAATATTTTTCAATTCAGTCATCAATGCCGACGACACAAGTTTTAAAGAAACCTCTGATGTTTTTTTATCGGCATATTTATGAGTCGTTAATTCATAGAATGACTCGGCGTCTGTCGCGCCTTTGATTAATTGAAAATTAATATCTGTAATTCCCAGTTGTGGATTACTTAACGTCCACGCTCTATAGTCTTCAAAAAGCGCCGGGTGTTTTGATATATCCACTAACTTTTTTTCCCAATCAGAAACTTTGGAAATTAAAAAATAAATAAAATCTGGATCATATTTTGAAGCCGAACTTTTCAGTAATTGATTCAATTTCTGAATACTCAAAATGAATTTCTTCATCTCATCATCAGTCAGGTTTTTATCCATTAATTTGAAATTTGTTAACCCAAGATTTAATAAATATTCCGTAAGAGCGGCATCGTCTTTCAGATACGTTTCGGACTGGCCCTTTTTCGCACGGTACAACGGTGGCTGCGCAATATAGATATAGCCTTTTTCTAAAACCTCGGGCATTTGACGGTAAAAGAAAGTTAAAAGCAACGTACGGATATGCGATCCATCCACGTCGGCATCAGTCATGATGATAACTTTGTGATAACGAATTTTATCCGCACTCACATTTTCTTTACCAATCCCTGTTCCCAAGGCAGAAATCATCATGCGAATCTCATCATTCGAGAGCATTTTATCAAAACGTGCTTTCTCCACGTTCAAGATTTTACCTTTCAACGGTAAAACCGCTTGAGTCTTGCGATCACGCGCTTGTTTCGCTGATCCACCGGCCGAGTCTCCCTCGACCAGATACAGCTCGCACAATGCTGGATCACGCTCTTGACAGTCCGCCATTTTCCCTGGCAACGAACCTCCATCTAAAGCTGTTTTACGGCGAGTTAACTCGCGCGCTTTTCGAGCCGCTTCACGCGCACGCGCAGCATCGGCACATTTTTGAATAATATGTTTTGAAGTGCTGGGATTACGATCAAACCAATCTTTTAGTTTCTCATTCACTAACGACTCGACGATTCCTTTTACCTCAGTATTACCAAGTTTGGTTTTCGTCTGACCTTCGAATTGCGGTTCACGTACCTTCACGGAAATAACGGCCGCAAGACCTTCACGAATATCTTCACCCTCAAGATTTTCTTTCATATCTTTCATCAGGTTTTTTTCAGCTGCGTATGTATTCGTTGTACGCGTTAATGCTGAACGGAAACCCATCAAATGAGTACCGCCTTCATGAGTATTAATATTATTACAGTATGTGAAAATAGATTCTGCATAAGAATCGTTCCACTGAGCCGCAATTTCAACCTCGACCTGATCTTTTTCACCTTTGAAATAAATCACTTCATTGTGGATCGGTTTCTTAGATTGATTCATATAGGCAACAAACTCGGCGACACCTAAAGAAAATTGAAAATCTTGCTTCTTTTGATTGCGCTCATCAGCTACACCGATATGAAGGCCTGCATTCAAGAATGCAAGTTCTCGAAAACGATTGCACAAATATGTAAAATCAAATTCGATTGTTTCGTCTTTGAAAATTTCTCGATCAGGCTTAAATGTAACTTTTGTTCCAGTTTTGTTAGTAGAAGCGCCTTTAATCACTTCCGTTTGGGGAATTCCTTTTTCGTAACGCTGCGACCAAACATACCCCTCGCGAGAACTCTCTACTAGGCAAAAAGATGAAAGCGCATTCACAACTGAAGCACCTACACCATGCAGACCACCAGAAACTTTGTACGAACTACCGTCAAATTTTCCACCAGCATGAAGAACCGTGTACACAATTTCTAAAGCCGATTTTCCTGATTTATGTGATGAAACTGGAACACCACGACCATCATCTTCTAGTGAAATTGAACCATCGACATTGATACTGATCAAAATGTGTTTACAAAAACCAGCAAGGGACTCATCTACCGAGTTATCCACGATTTCATACACAAGATGGTGGAACCCACGAAATCCTGTATCACCGATGTACATACCCGGTCTTTTTCTGACGGCTTCCAAGCCTTCTAAGACTTGAATCGAGTCAGCGCCATAATCCTTGTTTGCAACTTCTTTTTCCTGGCTCATTAAATCCCTTTAGTTCGAGAATGTTTAAAAATTTCAATCTCTGCATGCGCCAAATTTTGAAATTTTTAAACATTCTGCTGCAAGTGTTATTCTTTAATAATTCCGTTTTCTAAATATTTAACTTGTACCGTTTCTTTGTTTAAATTTTCGATCGAATCAATTTCCGTACTCGTAATAAAAATCTGCGTTTTTAGATTTTCTAAAAACTCTACAAGGCGAAATCTTTTTTCATAATCGAGCTCAGACAGAACATCATCCAATAGCAAAATGGGAAAAGTTCCGTGAACCCGTCTATGATACACTATCTGAGCCATTTTGAAAGACAATATAATGGCCCTTTGCTGCCCCTGCGAACAAAAAAATCGTGAATCTTTTTGATTATATAGAAACAAAATTTCGTGTTTATGAGGGCCAACTAATGAGCTTCCAGACGCAATTTCTGCCGATCGCAATTCTTGACTGCGTTTTTGCATTTTTTCGAGCACTTTCAAACGAGAAAAACTTAAAAAAGACTCATCAGAAGCCACATAGTCCACAAATATTTCCACATTTTGTTGGCTAATATAGCGCATATTGTCATTAAGATCGTCTTTGATTTTCCCTAGTGCATCGATCCGCTGCCATACTAGATCTGCTGATTTTTGTAGGTAAATCTCTGTTAACGAGTCAAAGAGCGGTTCAAATTGACTCCGACTTATCTTTTCCTCTCTAAGGTCTTTTAGCAGCCGGTTGCGGTTTTTAAGCGTTTTTCGAAAGTCATTGATGATATCAACATTCTTGATATCCACAGAAGTCAGAAACTCGTCCACAAGGACACGACGAAATTCTGAAGACTCTTTTATAAAACTTAAGCTCTCCGGCGAGAATAGTACGATAGAAAATTTTTTTTGAATCTGTGATGACGATGTTTTTTTTTCATTCAAAAAAAATTCTTTCGAGCTTTTTTGAATACTCATTTTTAGATTATATTTTAAACCGCTTTGATGAAAGTTTGATTGAATAAACGATTGCTGAGTTGAGTAGTTAATAAACGATTCGTTGTTTGAATACCGAAATGAATTTCCGTGGACCAAAAGATAAATGCTTTCCAGTAAATTTGTTTTTCCTTGTCCATTTTTCCCAAGGAATACATTTAAATTTTTGGAAAAATGCGTTTGAGCATCTTGGATATTCCGAAAATTTTTTATAAAAATATTTTCAACAAACAAAAAGGCACCTTTGAGTTTTAATTCCCATTAGCTGTATTTACAAACTGATAAAATTCTCCATCGGAAACAAATGAATGGAATTACTTTGAAAAGCCAAACTAAATTCTCATGGGCATCACCACACAGGTGTACGACATGTCTTCCAGTGGCCGAATAACTCCCGGAGATAAATGATCATTAACTTCAAGTTGCACAACATTTTGATCCATTGATGCTAAAACATCCAGGATGTAACGTGCATTGAAGCCAATTTTTAATTCGTTCCCAGAAAAATCAACTTCTAACTCTTCCTTTGCCTCACCTAATTCGGGATTGTTTGAAGAAATTTCCATTTTATTTTTTGCTAAATTCAACAACACCGCTTTTGATTTTTGATTTGCTAAGAGTGCCACACGTTCAAGTGATGTTAAGAAATCGTTTTTATTTATTTTAATTTTTTGAGACAAATTTTGTGGAATAAATTGTTGATAATTTGGGTATTTGCCTTCGATTAAACGAACCATCAAAGTCGTTGTATTATTTCTTAAATAAAATTGAGAACCTTCGATAGCAATTTCTACTTCCCCAGGGTTTGATTCGATAATTTTTTTTATTTCGTACAAGCCTTTTCTTGGAATAATTACCCCGGCCGGTGCCGTCCCCTTACCTAGCTCAAGCTGCTTGTTGATTAAACTCATTCGATGTCCATCCGTTGCGACCATTCGGCAGTTTCCAGTTTGTGAAACTTCGAAGTAAACACCGTTCAGATGATACCGAGTTTCATCATTCGATACCGAGTAAATAGTTTTATCAATCATCTCCTTCAACAATTGCGAACTAATTTTTATAAACGATTGAGGGTTGTATGTCGGGAAGATCGGATAGTCTTCATGACTGACTCCCACTATGCGGGACGAAAATTTTCCTTGTTTGATTTCAAGCCAATTATTTTCCTTTTTTACCAGCTGAATTTTTCCCTCATCCAACTTGCGACAAATTTCAAAAAGACTTTTTGTGCTAACAACCACCTTTCCAGGTTCCAAAATTTTTGCAAAGACTTCGTCAGTTAAACTTACTTCCAGGTCCGTTGCAAAAACTTTTACGCGATCTTGTTCTGCATCCAGCAAAACATTTACCAAAACAGCCATCGTATTTTTTTTATCAACGATATTCAAAGTTTTACCGATCAGGTTAAGTAAATCTTTTTTCTCGATTTCTATCTTCATGTTTCCTCATCCAATAAATAATAATAATACTATATATATAAATAACTAGTAGTAGTAGTAGGCGTGTGGATTACGGCCTTAACAATTTAACTTGTTGATTTTATTAACGTATCCTAGTGGATAAAGTCATTAATAAAAAACACCGAGATCCGGGATAAAACCGGGTTTAAATTATCCCCAAAGTTTTACCAAGGCTTCTCCACACGCTTTTCCACAATCCCAATTCACACCCCTGTGATATTGTGGATTCTGCTCTCTAACTCCTCGATATCTTTGAAAATATCTTGGTCTTTCTGCTGTAGAAACTTCACCCTTTCAAGGGCATTCATCACTGTGGTGTGGTCCCGACCACCAAAAGTTTTTCCAATATCCACGAGTGATTTATCTAAAAATTTCTTAATTAAATACATCGCAATTTGTCGAGGAACGACGATTTGTTTCGCTCGAGTCGTCGACTTCAAGTCTTGAATTTTCACTTTATAATGGTCTGCTACGCGTTTTAATATCTCTTCCGCACCAATAGTTGATTGGGTTTCATGACTTGATAAAATGCGTTTAACCAGGTCGTAGTCAATCTGCAAACCTTGAAGTTCCGAGAACATTTTTACTTTTTTAAGATTGCCCTCAAGTTCACGAATGGATCGCTTTGAAATGCGTGCAATATAGGTGGCTACTTCATCAGACAGTCGAACGGCAAACCGTTCAGCCTTATATCTTAAAATTGCAATACGTGTTTCTAAATCTGGCATTGTGATATCTGCAATTAAACCACGTTCGAGTCGCGTGCGATTACGGTCCTCTAGATCAATAATATCTTTAGGCATGCGATCAGAGGCCAGAAGAACCTGTTTTTTTCGTTCAATAAAGGTGTTGATTGTATGAAAAAACTCTTCCTGAACAGCTTCCCCTTTACCTATAAATTGAACATCGTCTACCAGTAAAATATCGGCATTTTCCCGATATTTTTGACGAAATTTATCCATTTTGTGGTGCCGAATCGAGGAAATACATTCATTCATAAAATGCTCCGCCGAGATATAAATAATTCTCAGTTGAGGATAGCTTTCACGAATATAGTTTCCACCAGCGTGTAATAGATGAGTTTTACCCATTCCTACTGGTCCATATATATATAGGGGATTATAGTCATCACCACCTGGATTCTTGGCGACATTGTAGGTAGCGGCATGAGCAAATTCTGAGTTTTTTCCTACCACAAATGTTGAGAATGTAAGTTCCGTATTTAGAGGGTCGGAATTAAATGGCTTTTCTTTAAACGGAGCTTTCAGAGCGTTCGTTGTCGACTGTGAAGTGTTAAAAATAGCCTCTTCTAAGGCTTGTGGGCTCTCGGGTGGAGGAGGGGTCTTATTACCTGTAACAACAAATTCCACTTCGAATTGAGAGTTGTAAAGATCTGAAATTTCAGAATAAATTTTATCTTGAAGGTTCTCGATAACAAAATATTGATGAAACGCATTTGGAACACCCAAAACTATTCGTGGTCTATTTTCCGAGCCGGAAGTATTTAAATATTCTATTGGGTCTAACCAAGTATCCAATAGCTTATTATTTAAATTTCTTCCTTTCATATTAAATTTAACTTGATCCCAAAAGTGCGAATCGATCAGCATTTCAAACCCCTCAAAAATCCTCTAGTAAAAAGACAAGATGAAAGAATTAACAAGGGACCCTAGCGTTTACAACATGAGTCCTGATTGCTGCTCCGTGAATTTTTCATGACCGGTTATCTAGTGGTTACATTTAAAAATTTTACAATAGGTAGTGGGGGACGGGTACCTTACTTGGCTATTGCTTCTGTTGACTTATAATTTAGGCTTTAAATTCGGGAAAAGTTGAGAATGTTAAAATACCGAAAGTAAATTTATGCTTGTAAAATTAGTTTATTAAGTACATAAAGATGAATCTAATTTTTAGTTCGGCCAGTTAAGGAGATAACAATGAAAAGAACGTATCAACCGTCAAAAAAACGTCGCAAAAAAACACATGGTTTCAGAGCCAGAATGAAAACTAAAGATGGACAGAAAGTTCTTAGCCGCAGACGCGCTAAAGGACGTAAGAAACTATCTGTAGAAATTAGTGGTAAGTAAGCCGTTTCAATCAATAAATAGAAACTCAGATTTTTTAAATCTTAAGCACCGGGGAACTAAATTTTGGGCGGCATCATGGATGCTGGTCAGTATCGACAGTGAGTTCGATCCTAGTTCTCCAAAATCCCAAATTGGATTTATTTTAAGTCGAAAAGTAGGTAATGCTGTCGTTAGAAATAAAGTCCGACGATGGCTTAAGCAAGAAATTGCTGATTTTTTAAAAGAGAATCCCGAGGTTAAGGTTAAGTTCTCTGTTTTTATTAAGCCAATGACAGACGACTACTATAAGAAAATGAGTTTCTTGAGTTTCAAAAAAGTTTTAAATAATGCGATTAAATTTATTAGCCAGAAACAATCCTCTAAAATCCGCAGATAAAGTTCGATTTTTTATAGAGAACGTCTTTAAGTTTTGTGGTTTGTTGTTGATTGGTGCTTATCGTACGTTGGGTACACAATTTATGGGTGGTAATTGTAAGTTTCACCCTTCGTGTTCAGAATATGCGGCTCAAGCTTTTCATACACATTCCCCATTTTTCGCTATTAAACTAGTATCAATTAGGTTATGCAAATGTCGTCCTTTTTCAACGGGTGGATATGATCCAGTTCCCGATAGGAGTTCTTAGTGCAAGAGCAAAATTCTAACCCATTTAACAGTCGTTTCCTTATTGCCATGGTTGTTTTTGCGCTCTTTTATTTTGGTTGGAATCAACATCTTCAAAAGAAGTATCCTGGGTATGGAAAAAAAACTGAGACGACGACAGCAGCGGCAGGCGAGTCAGCAAAAACTGACGTGGCCACTACACCCTCTCAAAGTGCGGGAAATGTAACGTCTACCAGTAAAGAGCAATTATCTGGCAATTCTATTGATGCTAAAATGGTGACCAAGCAGGAGGAGAAAGTTTTCTCTTTTGATGACGAAAAAGTCTCATTCGTAGTTTCTTCGCGTGGGCTAGGTATTAGAAATGTGGAAATTAAAAATTACGAAGATAAAGATAAGCAAAAAATTAAGCTTGGTGTTTCGGACGCTCTTAATTTATTTGAAATGAAACTCTCCGACGGTACGGACGTTTATTTTGACGTTCAGGAGCTTGGAAGAGGTAAATATAAAGGTATTTTTTCTACTGCAGAATATCGAATTGAACGCGATCTGGTGTTCAACGAAACTAGTAATTCATTTAAATCGACAACAAAATTAGTTTCTTTAAATGAAAAGACAGCTCCGGCTGTTAAGTTTTATATTCCTGAAAAAATAATGGATGTACATAGCTCTTCTTGGTTGTTTCCTTCGTATCAGCATCAAGATTTTTATACTGTTCATGAAAATACTTCCTCAAATTTGAATTTTTCTTCTGCTAGTCATGACGTCTCTGGTGAGTATAAAGGTGTGAATCTTGTTTCCATCGGTAGCCAATATTTTGCGACGGCAATTATCGATGAATCAGACACTATTCCTGAGGCAAAGCTGTCGAGTTCATTTCAGAACAAAACGGCACAAGCCGAACTTATTTATCGTGTAAATGATGGCATAAAGGAAATGTCCTTACAGCAAACATTATTTGCAGGGCCTAAGTCGATTGATATGATGAACAGCACACATCCAGAACTGGCTCAGGTTATCAACTTTGGATGGTTAAGCTTTATAGCAAAACCGTTGTTGTTTACGATGAAATGGTTTTTCTCGCAAATTCCTAACTGGGGTATTGCAATTATCCTTTTAACTTTACTTGTTCGTTTATTTGTTCTTCCCTTTAACTTGATGTCGTATAAGTCCATGAAAGCGATGCAAAAAATTCAACCGATGATGACGGCAGTACGGGAGAAATTTAAAGACGATCCTGTGCGTATGAATCAAGAAGTTATGAATTTGATGAAAGAAAACAAAGCCAACCCGTTTGGTGGATGCTTGCCGATGTTATTGCAGATCCCAATTTTCTTTGCATTATATCGTGTGATTGGCTCCAGCATTGAGCTTTATGGTAGTCCGTTTATGTGGTGGATTACAGATCTAAGCGCACATGATAAGTTTTTTGTTCTACCAATTTTGATGGGTATAACAATGTTTGTTCAGCAGAAATTGACGCCGACAAATATGGATCCGATGCAAGCCAAAATCTTACTTTATATGCCACTTATTTTTACGATATTTATGGTGAATTTGCCGAGTGGATTAACTTTGTATATGTTTATTAGTGCCTTGTTTGGTGCTGTTCAACAATACTTTATGATGAAAACTAAACCAGCGTAAGTCGATTACAGGAGGAAATATGAACTTTTTCAAAAAGCTATTTGGCGCAGGAAAGAAATCGTCTGACAGTCCCGTTGAAGATCTTTTAAGACAAACACTTGAAGGTTTGTTATCTAATGGTGGCTTTGAGCTTGAATACGAAATTAAGTCAGAGAAGCTAGACGGTGAAGGTTATAATTTTGACATTCAACTTTCTGGTCCTGATGAGGAATTATTTAAAGATCGTAAAGGTCAGTTGTTAGATTCTTTTCAATTGCTTCTTAAGCGTGTTATCCAACATCACTTTCCTGAAGATCGTTCGAGCGTGCAGGTTGACTGTGGCGGTTATCGCGAAGAGTCCGAGCAGGTTTTGATTGAGCGTGCAGAAAGTCTCAAAGAAATTGCAGTCACCCAAAATAAGGCTGTGTATTATCGTGCGCTTCCTCCAAAGGAACGAAAAGTAGTTCATCAGTATCTTTCTAAAGATACACGTGTGAAAAGCCGTTCTTTAGGTGAGGGTCTTTATAAGAAAATTAAAATCTATCCTGCTAAAAATGAAAATGCTCCTGACGCTGAAAACGTTAGTTCCCACGAATAGCCTATGAATTTTGGTGAAGGCAGAGATCACTTAACTATTTGCTCTGTCTCGACACCTATGGGCTACGGCGGAATTTCTGTTATCCGTGTAAGTGGCCCTCAAGCTTTTGAAATATGTCAGAAGTCTTTTAAGAAAAGAAATCGCATCTTTGAGTCTCACAAGGCCTTTCGAGACGAGTTTTTAAATGCACAAACCCAAAGTTCAATTGATGAAGTTTTGGTTTTACCCTTTGAAGCGGGAAAATCTTTTACCGGCGAGAGAGTAGTAGAAATTTCATGTCATGGTTCTCCGGTTATTTGTACGGCGATTTTGAACGAGCTTTGCCGAAATGGTTGTGCATTAGCTATCAACGGCGAGTTTACATATCGCGCGTTTATGAACGACCGCTTAGACCTTGTACAAGCAGAGAGTGTTTTATCTTTGATTCATTCACACTCCGAGTTGGGGACGCAGCTAGCACTGAGGCAATTAAAAGGTGAGCTTTCTGTAAAAGTTAATAACTTGAAAAACGATATTGTTTGGTGCTTGGCTCATATTGAAGCCGGTATCGATTTTTCTGAACAGGGTATTACTGTTATAGAAGATAGAGTTCTTATAGATAAGTTGAATCATGTAAGAAGTCATTTTGAGGAATTACTTGATACATACGAAACAGGTCGAGTTTTGAAGGATGGTATTGTCTTAGTTTTAAGCGGAGAGCCTAACGTTGGTAAATCTAGTTTGATGAATATTCTGCTTGAAAGTGACCGCTCGATTGTATCTGAAATTGCAGGAACGACTCGGGATGTAATCCGTGAGGATCTTGTATTTAAAAACTTGAAGTTTACCCTAGTCGATACGGCTGGAATTCGTGTTAACTCTAACGACCCAATTGAAAAAATTGGAGTCGAGCGTTCTTTCAGAGAACGCCAGGACAGTTTTGTTAATTTAGTTGTTCTTGATGTTTCGAGACCGTTGAAAGATCAGCATGAGCTAATCTTTCAGGATTTAGATTTAGATCGAACTTTGTTTATTCTGAACAAAGTAGATTTGGTCTCTGAGCAAGATTTGCCTATAAAAAAAGCAGAATTGCATGCAATTTTAGGGTCAATTATCGATAAAAAACCCTACATTTTTGATGATAATTCGATACTTTTTACAAGTTGTAAATGCATAGAAACTAAGCATATTGTGCTTTCTCGCGTGTACAATTATTGGATCGAAAAATTTGCTCACTTGGAGTCGGTTTCAGTTTCAAGCACTCGTCAGAAAGAAGAACTTCGTCTTGGATATTCACTTTTGCTGAAAGTCATTGACGGTTTGAATACTCAACTAGGTTCTGAGTTTATCGCTTTTGATCTCAAAAATAGTTTGATGGCACTTCAGCGAACTGTTGGTGAGGTTTACGATGATCAAATTCTTGATAAAGTCTTTAAGGAATTTTGCCTAGGCAAATAGAACTATCATTTCGGCGTGGTTTTCAATACGAAAATGGATACTCAGGCCAGGATAATTCGATTTGGATAGTCAAATTGATGGCTTTTAATGGGTAGAGTCTTGTGAAAACCGAGTAAAATCTGGAAAAATCTTGTAAAATTCAATATGCGTTAACGAGATCGTGGATTTTTGATGTATTTGGTATTAAGACCTAACCAATGCAAAATGCAGCATATTTTGATTTTGATGTTATTGTTGTCGGTGGTGGACATGCCGGTATTGAGGCGTGTTTAGCTACGGCTCGTTTGGGCCATAAGACTCTTCTTGTTACTTCAAATAAAGATCGAATTGGTTATATGAGTTGTAACCCCAGTATTGGTGGGTTGGCTAAGGGACATATGGTTCGGGAAATCGATGTTCTAGGTGGCCAAATGGCTCAAGTTGCAGACGAGACTTGCATTCAGTTCAAAAGATTAAACTCATCTCGAGGACCAGCAGTTCGTGGAACTCGTGTTCAATCTGATAAGATTAAGTATTCCCGTAGAATGAGCCAGATTATTATGGCTCAGCCAAATATTTCAATTTTGGAATCGGAAGTGAAGTCTTTGATTCTTGAAGGAAATTGTTCTCGTGGTGTTGTTCTTGCGGACTTTTCACAGGTTCGATCTCGAGTTGTTGTTCTTACAACAGGGACTTTCATGAATGGCGTAATGCATTTTGGCTTAAAACAAATTGCAGGTGGACGTATTGGCGACAAAGCCTCTGTGGGTCTTTCAGACCAGCTAAAGTCTTTTGGTTTAAATGTTCAGCGTTTAAAAACCGGAACTCCGGCGCGCCTAAGACGTGATTCTATTGATTGGTCAAAGACTCAAGAGGCTCACGGTGACAAGAATTTTTATCCTTTTAGTTTTAGTACAAAACAATTTCCGCAGCTTCCTCAAGTCGCTTGTTATTTGTCCCGTACTACAGAGCAAACTCATGAAATCATTCGCCGGAACTTAGATAAGTCTCCTATGTTTTGCGGAGTTATTGAAGGCGTGGGGCCTCGGTATTGTCCAAGTATTGAGGACAAAATTCATCGTTTTGCCGATAGAGATTCTCATCAAACGTTTTTAGAACCCGAGAGTTTAGAGAGTGATTTAATATATCTGCAAGGAATTTCGACCTCATTACCAGAAGACGTTCAAGATCAGTTTTTGAGAACTATTCCAGGTTTGGAAAACGTTAATGTTGTTCGGTATGGCTATGCTGTTGAGTACGATTATTTCGAACCGACCCAAATTGAAAAATCACTTGCCTGCCGTGCTGTTCAGAATTTGTTTATGGCGGGGCAAATTAATGGTACTTCAGGTTATGAAGAGGCTGCGGCTCAAGGTTTTTTGGCGGGCGTGAATGCTCATCGGTATTTGAAAAATATAGAGCCTTTGATTTTAGAACGTGATCAAGCCTATATGGGCGTTCTTGTGGACGATTTAGTAACCAAAGGAACTCGAGAGCCTTACCGTATGTTTACATCGCGCGCAGAACATCGGCTTGTTTTAAGAGAAGACAATACTATCGATAGGTTAGCTGGTGTTTCATTGGGTATTGGTTTGCTTTCGAATGAGCGGATTGAGGAACTTTTGAATGTAAAGACTCGACGGGCACAGCTTTTATCTCGCCTTCGAGAAACGCGTATTACGCCTACGGCAGAGATTCAGGCAAGAATGAGCGAGCTGGGAACGGCCGCATTGCTTAAATCAACAACACTTGAAGAATTGTTACGGCGACCGGAGCTTTCGACTGAAAATGTTGTTGGTTTTTTGGGTGATGTGAGCGAGGACCCAAATGTTTTAGATGCAGTGGAGATAGAGGTTAAGTACTCTGGCTATATTCAAAGGCAGAATGAGCTTATACAGCAGGCCAGAAGTCTGGAAAACTTTAAGATTCCTGCTGATCTTATTTATTATGATGTAAAGGGTCTTTCCACAGAGGAGTGTGAGAAGTTAACGCGTGTAAAACCCTTAACCTTGGGCCAAGCCCAACGCATTAGTGGTGTTAATCCTTCAGCAATTCAGGCTATGATTGTTCATATAAAAGGTCGAAAATTGTTGAAGGAGAAAATTCTTGAGCGCCAACATCAATGACGAGTCAGTTAAAAATCAGTGGCGTCTAAAGGAATGGTTTCCGGATTTAACCGAAAAAACTTTAGCGTCATTACAGGCCTTTTTTGATCTTGTTATCCAACACAATAAGACCATTAGTTTAGTGAGCCCAAAAACATTACCCGTTTCTGACGCGCTGCATTTTGCCGACTCTATTATAGCTAGTCAGATTATAGTTGAAGCATCTCCGGGAATTAAGAAAATGTACGACTTTGGTAGTGGAAGTGGTTTTCCTGGAATTGTTTTCGCGATTCTTTATCCTCATATCGAAATGAGTTTAGTAGAAGCTGATTTGCGTAAGGTTGAGTTTCTAAAGCAGGCATCCTCTGCATTAGCTCTCACAAATGTTAAAGTTCTTCACTCGACTATTGAGTCTCTTCCATCTGATTCCGTTACCCATGCGATCACGCGTGGTTTTGGGAACATTTCTAAGACTATACTTTTGGCCCGCAAGCCGATTGCAAAAGGTGGAATTGTATATCACATGAAAAATGAACAGTGGGGTCTAGAAGTCACTGAAATTCCAACACAGCTTTGTTCGATTTGGTTTCCTGCCTTAGTTCAAGAGTATGTTTTGCCTTCGACGCAGATTCGATTCGGCGTTGTTAAAACGACAAAAAACTAGATTGTTCCACGTGGAACATCAGTGGTGCCCACCACTTTCGCCAGAAGCCGGTTTTGGTTTGGCGGGCAGGTCGCCAGGATCTTCACCCAAAAGAACTGGGTTGTACTGAAAACCAGTCTCTTGAAATCTAGCCTTTAAATCCCAAGCATTCTTTGCGACTCTTAGTTTTTTTTCAGATTTATAGACTTCCCACTCTTGAGGATCAGATACATATGGCTCTTTTGATTTGTTAGCTTTTAGGCGGACATACTTCAGCCTTTCAAAGGACCGAATTTTCCAATAACTCATTTGTTGTTCAAGTTTTGTTTTAAGCTTCAACATTTCAAATATCTGTCGATCTGCTTTTTTGTGTAGTCCCGATTGGGGTTTTGAATCCGTGGAGTTTTTTCGAACATCAGAAATCTTAGTATCCGTTTCCTTGTAGATTCGCTCGGCCTCCGCATGTTGCTCGAGCATGTCTTGATAAATTAAATCTCGAAGTTCTGGCTTTGGATCGTTTTTCTCACAAGCAAGTAAAAAACCTAAAAAAAACAGCAATAAAACGCGTACAATGATGTTCCACGTGGAACAAAATACTAAGAATTTCTGATAAAAACGGATTTTAATCATGTTCTACGTGGAACATCGGAAAAAAAATGAGAAAGCATGAGTGTAAAGTCAAAAAAAATCTTGAAATAAGTAAAAAAGAAAATAGATTTCCTAAACAGGGGGTTTTTAATGGCCAAAGTGATATGTATAGCGAATCAAAAGGGCGGCGTGGGAAAAACCACGACATCTGTAAACTTGTCAGCGGCCCTGGCATCTTTGGGCAGAAGAGTGCTTATTTTAGATATGGATCCTCAGGGGAACGCGTCCAGCGGTCTTGGAATCAAAAAACATGAGAGTCAGGAAAACAATATTTATCACGTGTTAATTGGTGAAAAGTCACTTGCGGAAACGGTTCTTAAAACAAACAATCAAAATCTTTTTATAGTAACAGCCAATCCCGATCTCGTTGGGGCGGAAATTGAACTTGTGGATATTCCACAACGAGAATACAAGCTAAAGCAAGCTATTGCCACGCTGTCTGATCACTTTGATTATGTAATTATTGATTGTCCCCCTTCGTTAGGTTTAATCACTCTAAATGCACTCACGGCGGCAAATAGTTTTCTGGTACCTTTGCAATGTGAATATTATGCTTTAGAGGGGTTGAGCCAGCTTTTGAATACAGCAGGTTTAATCAAAAAATCATTAAACCACGACCTTCATATAGAAGGCATTGTACTTACAATGTTCGATACTCGTAACAATTTGTCACATCAGGTGGTTACGGAGATAAAAAACCATTTTGGTGAAAAAGTTTTTCAAGCCATTATACCAAGAAATGTGCGCTTAAGTGAAGCGCCGAGTCATGGCCAGTCAATATTTGAATACGATGGAAAATCCATAGGCGCTGTCAAATATCTGGATTTGGCCAAAGAGGTCGAGCAGCGCACACTCCAATCTCAGGCACAAAAAGCAGCTGATGCGTCTGCCGGAGGAATCTAATGGCTGACATAATCGTGGAAAAACAAAAGCGCGGCCTAGGTCGTGGTCTGGGATCTCTGCTTGGCTCTAACGTACCTGCTGCTCCAGCAAGTCCAGCGGCTACACCTTTAACTAGTCAGACCAAGGTCGGAGTGACCAATAATAACAATACTCAATCCCCCTCGTCGGTATCGCCATCGCGAACCGAGACGCCAAAACCGGCCCCATCTCCACAACCTCTTTCCGAGGGTAAGATTTGGCAAATGAGTATCGAAAAGTTAAAATCTGGAGTTTTTCAGCCCAGGAAGCATTTCGAAAAAGAAAAGCTACAGGAATTGTCACAGTCAATTAAATCAAATGGAATTTTGCAACCAATTGTAGTGCGAAAATCTGGTGAAAACTTTGAAATCGTTGCGGGTGAGCGTCGCTGGAGAGCGGCTCAAATAGCTGGATTGCACGAGGTTCCTGTAATCATCAAAAATTTCTCGGACCGTGAGACTTTAGAGTTATCAATTATTGAAAACGTGCAGCGAGAAGATCTTAACCCAATCGAGGAGGCGGATGGATATCTTCGTCTTCAGACAGAATTTTCACTGTCTCATCAACAAATTGCTGAAAAAGTAGGTAAAGATCGCGCGACTATATCAAATGCACTTAGACTGCTTCAGCTGCCTAAAGAGATTAGAGAAATGTTAATAAATTCAGATATTTCAACCGGTCACGCAAAAGTTTTGTTAAGCGTAGAAGAGCCAGCAAGACAGCTGGAATTAGCTAAAATATGCCGCGATGAAAAGACCAGTGTCCGAAAATTAGAGACAATGGCTAAAAGAAAAGTGGAGCCTGAAGGGTCTGAACCTGATGTGGATTTAAATGTAACAAATCGATTGATGAAAGGCCTTGCTGATGAACTTCAGAAGTTACTTGGTACGAAGGTAAATATCGATTATCATAACTCAAAAGGTAAAATCAGCATCGCATTTTATTCTGATGAAGAACTAACTCAGCTGATCGATAAAATTAAAGAAGGATGTCAGATATAGAAACCACCCGAGACAACCAAGTTACCGCAATTCTTGACGCAGGCGCATCTTTTGAGGGGCGCCTCTCGTTTGAGGGTACCGTGCAAATCGGCGGAACCTTTAAGGGTGAGATCTTTACTCAGGATACGATCATTATAAATGAAGGCGCGCGCGTTCAAGCGCAGATCGAGGCGGATACAATTATAATTAACGGCAGCGTTGAGGGTAACTTATTTGCTCGCAGCAAAGTGGTTATGCATCCGCCGACAGTATTTCGAGGAACCGTCACGACACCCAGCCTAAGAATCGATGAGGGTGTGGTATTTGAAGGCGCGTCTTATATGCCTAAAAACTAAGACATCCAAGTACATATCTATAATATATTGTAAAAAACTTTGGACAGAGGCATTTAAAGGTGCTATTCCCTAGGCACTAAATTTCACCCATCGCAGGAAGAATTATGCTGCAACAACTTGGAATTAACGCCACAGTTATCATTCAGTTTATCATTTTCATTGTTACTTTTGTTGCTTTGATCAAGCTGGTTTATGAACCATTTAATGCTGTTCATGAAAAGCGTCTTCAAAATACAAAAGGTAGTGTGGAAGTGGCGGATGATATCCACAAAAAATCACAAGAGCTTCAAGCTCAATATTCGTCAAAGGCGAAAGAGGTTCATGGTAAAATTTCTGAAATTTTTCGTGAGCAAAAATCTTTAGCGGCCTCAGAAGCGGATAAAATTGTTATGCAGGCCAAGGCCGAAGCAAACGTGGTTCTTGACTCAAATAGAAAAAATCTTCAGACTCGCGCGGTTCAACTAGAGGCAGAGCTTAAAGAAATGAAAAGCGGTCTGGTAATGGCTATAAATAATAAACTACTAGGTAAATCATGAGACTAATGACGACGTTGTTGTTAATTTTTGCATCCTATGTGGCTGTTGCGGCAGACGCGCATGGGGCTCACTCAAATGAAATTCCAGGAATGGTAAAGTGGCAGGTAATTAATCTGGCTATTTTAGGCGCCCTTCTTTATAAATATGCTCGTCAACCGATTGCTGATTTTTTTCAGCAGCGTCAAGTAGACTATATAAAACAAGCCGAAAAATCGAAGGTTCTTTTTCAAGAAGCAGAAAAGGAATATGCCGATGTTAAAAGTCGTTTAGAAAATCTGAATGCCACCGCGAGTGGTAGTATAGAAAAGGCAAAAAAAGAGGCCGAGGATTTTCGTAAGCAAATCGTTGCTGATGCCTTGGTTGCCGCGACTCGAATTAGAGATGAGGCGCAAGTAACTGCTCGAATTGAAGGGCAAAAAACAACGCAAAAGGCAAAACACGAATTTGTAGCGCAGGCTCTGGCAACGGCGAGACAAGTTTTAACTACAGATATTGGTGGTCAGGATCATCAAAAACTTCAATCTGATTTCAATCAAAATATCGAGGCGGTTAGTCCATGAGTGCCACAGACATTTCAAAGAGATATGCGAAAGCATTGTTTGCTGTATCTAAAGAGTCCAACTCTCATGCGCAGACTTTGATAAATTTAAACGCAATTGTTGCGGCTACGAGTTCCCCAGAGGCACTTAGTTTTTTTCGTGATCCGCAAATTGAAAATTCAAAAAAAACAGACGCCGTTGTTAAAACTATGGAAAAAATCGGGACGACAGAGGGTGTGAAAAGTTTTGTTAAGTTGGTTTTAACCCGTAAACGATCGGCGGCCTTATCTGGAATTGTAAAAGCTTATGAACAATTGATGGATGAAGAGTCTGGCGTCACCAAGGGTGAGGTTTTTTCAGCAAAGCCTTTGAGTCTAGATGTAGTTTCGTCATTGGAGGCAAAAATTTCTACGATTTTGAAAAAGAAAATCGTATTGAAATTCAAAGAAGACCCCGCGGTTATTGGGGGGGTTGTTGCTAAAGTTGGAGGCTGGACATTTGATGACAGCTTGGATCTGCATTTGAATAAATTAAAAGAACAATTATTGAATAATTAATCACTAATAAATTAGGAGCTTGTACTAATGGACATGGGTCAAATCAGAGCTGACGAAATCAGCCGAATCTTAAAAGAGCAAATTAGCCAGTACTCTAAAAAAATTGATGTCAGCGAGACAGGAAGTGTTTTGTCTGTCGGTGACGGGGTTGCCCGTGTATACGGACTAGATAATGTTCAGGCCGGTGAGTTGGTTGAATTTGCCAGCGGCGTGTCGGGCATGGTTCTTAACTTGGAAGATGGTTTTGTGGGCGTGGTTATCTTTGGGGAAGATCGCGCGATTAAAGAAGGCGATGTAGTTAAGCGTACTAAAAAAATCGTAGAGGTGCCGGTTGGTGAGGCGTTACTTGGTCGCGTGGTTAACGCATTAGGTATGCCTATTGATGGTCGTGGTCCAATCAACACACCTCATACTCGCGTCGTAGAACTAAAGGCACCTGGCATTGTTTATCGTAAATCTGTTAGCGAACCTTTGCAAACAGGCATTAAAGCTATCGATTCAATGATTCCAATTGGCCGCGGTCAACGTGAGTTGATTATTGGTGATCGTCAAACAGGTAAAACAGCGATTGCGATTGACACAATCATCAATCAAAAGGGCCAAAACGTACAATGTTTTTATGTAGCAATTGGACAAAAACAATCGACCGTTGCGCTTGTTGTTGAAAAGCTGCGGGCTGCGGGCGCTCTTGAGTACACTACAGTAATCTCTGCGGGTGCATCTGATGCAGCTCCATTGCAATACTTGTCTGCGTATTCTGGAACAGCAATGGCGGAATACTTTCGAGATACCGGTCGTCATGCTTTAATTATTTACGATGATTTAACTAAACAAGCACAAGCATATCGTCAATTGTCATTACTGTTACGTCGTCCTCCGGGCCGTGAAGCATATCCAGGCGATGTGTTTTACATCCATTCTCGTTTATTAGAGCGTGCGGCGAAACTTTCTGATGCTAAAGGCGGAGGCTCTTTAACGGCTCTTCCAATCATTGAAACACAAGCGGGTGATATTTCTGCTTATATCCCCACAAACGTTATTTCAATCACTGATGGCCAGATCTTTCTAGAAACGGATTTATTTTATAAAGGTATTCGACCAGCCGTATCTGTTGGTAAATCAGTGTCTCGTGTGGGTGGTTCGGCGCAGATTAAAGCGATGAAAAAAGTTGCTGGTACAATCAAACTCGAGCTTGCTCAATTCCGCGCTCTTGAGGCATTTGCGGCATTTGCATCTGATCTAGATAAAGCGTCTCAAAAACAATTGGCTCGTGGTCGTCGCTTGGTTGAGTTATTAAAACAAGGTCAGTATGCGCCGTTTAAAGTAGAAGAGCAAATTGTCTCAATTTACTCAGCTACAAATGGTTTTATTGATGACTATGCAGAAGTAGACGTTCGCGACTATGAAAAAGGATTGCTTGAATTTATTAAGCAAAAATATCCACAAATTCTTAAAGGTATCGAAGATAAAAAAGAACTTACTAAAGACAACGAGCAAACATTAAAAGATGCTCTTGTTGAGTATAAAGCAATCTTCCAGCCTGCGAGCAAAAAGTAATAATCTATGGCTAGTTTAAAGGATATACGGGCGCAGATTGCGTCAACAAAAAATACTCAGCAGATCACCAAAGCACTAAAGCTGGTGTCTGCGTCGAAGCTTCGAAAGGCGCAAAATAATATTGTTAACATGCGTCCGTATGCTTTGTCGCTAAGGCGCGTGATTTCTGATGTGGCCGTTACTCAAAAAGTAGCGCATCCTTTGATGGGACAACGTAAGGACGTGAGTAAAGTTCTTATGGTTGTTTTGACTTCGGATCGTGGTCTTTGTGGAGCTTTTAATACAAATATTAATAAGTTCGCAGAAAAGTACATTAAGGAAAATAAATCACGTTTAGAGAAATTAGATTTCGTATTCATCGGTCGTAAAGGGCTGGAATATTTCCAAAAACGGAATGTTGTTCCTCGGGAAAGTATTACGGCACTAGATAAAGATATTTCCTATAATTTGGCATCACAAGTTGCGGGACGTTTATTGAAGTATTTTTTATCGGGGGAATACGATGAGGTTCGTTTAGTTTACAATGAATTTAAGTCGGCGATTTCTCAAACCGTAGTCTGTGAAACATTGCTGCCAATTAATCTTGAGCTTTCTTCATTCAATGATGAAATCAATACAGCTCGCTTTTCTAAAGACTTGGTGTTTGAACCAACTCCGGAAGCAATTGTTGAGCAACTTTTAGTTAAGCACTTTGATTTACAAGTTTACCGATCTATGTCTGAAAGCGTAGCGGCCGAACATGGCGCACGTATGACAGCGATGGAAAATGCGTCTAACAACGCTAAAGAATTAATTAATAAATTAACATTAACTTACAATAAATTACGACAAGAGAAAATCACGACGGAACTGATCGAGATCGTCAGTGGTGCGGAAGCTTTGAAATAGTTTAAGGAGCATGAATGGCAAACGGAAAAATTAAACAGATTTTAGGACCAGTAGTAGACGTAGAGTTCGAAGGTGGTGATCTTCCACCAATCAATACAGCTTTACGTGTTTCAAATAAATTCATTTCTGCTCAAGAGAACAATCTTGTTCTAGAAGTCGCACAACACTTGGGTGACAACGTTGTTCGTACAATCTCTATGGACTCGACAGAAGGTCTAGTTCGGGGTGAAAAAGTGTCTAACACAGGAAATATGATAACCGCTCCTGTCGGTAAAGAGTCCCTTGGTCGTATCATCAACGTTATCGGTGACCCAGTTGATGAAGCGGGACCTGTTAAATCAAAAGAACATTGGCCAATTCACAGAACGGCTCCAAAATTTGAAGATCAGTCAACTAAAGCAGAAATGCTTATGACGGGTATCAAAGTTGTGGACTTACTTGCTCCTTATGCAAAAGGTGGAAAAATCGGTTTGTTTGGTGGTGCGGGTGTTGGTAAAACAGTATTAATCCAAGAGCTTATTCGTAATATCGCAACCGAGCACGGTGGATACTCTGTATTTGCCGGTGTCGGCGAGCGTACTCGTGAAGGTAATGATCTGTGGATGGAAATGAAAGAATCTGGTGTTATCGAAAAGACAGCACTTGTGTTCGGTCAGATGAATGAACCTCCTGGAGCCCGTGCGCGTGTGGCTTTGACCGGTTTAACAATTGCGGAATACTTCCGTGATGTGGAAAAACAAGACGTTCTTTTCTTCGTTGATAATATTTTCCGATTTACTCAAGCCGGTGCAGAGGTGTCTGCCCTTCTTGGCCGTATTCCGTCGGCTGTTGGTTACCAACCAACTCTTTCTACTGAAATGGGTAACCTACAGGAGCGTATTACATCGACTAAACAAGGTTCTATTACTTCCGTTCAAGCGGTATATGTTCCTGCCGATGATTACACGGATCCAGCTCCAGCGACTACATTTACTCACTTAGATGCAACAACAAACTTGGATCGTGATATTGCAGCAATGGCGATTTTCCCTGCGGTTCATCCATTGACTTCAACATCTCGTCTTCTTGATCCAATGGTGGTTGGTGAAGAACATTATAAATGTGCCCGTGACGTTCAAGCCCTTTTGCAACGCTATAGAGAGCTTCAAGATATCATCGCCATCCTCGGTATGGACGAATTGTCTGAGGAAGATAAACTAGTGGTGGGACGTGCCCGCAAAGTACAACGTTTCTTGTCTCAACCATTTTTCGTTGCTCAGCAGTTCACTGGTATGGAAGGTAAGTATATCGATATCAAAGATACTGTTCGTGGCTTCCGTGAAATTGTTGACGGCAAACACGACGCTCTTCCAGAACAGGCATTTTATATGGTTGGTACAATCGAAGATGCTGTAGCTAAAGCTAAGACATTGGCGTAATAGGAAATTCATATGAAAATGACTCTAGTGACACCAGAGAAAAAAATTCTAACAGGAGCCGAAGTTGATTCGGTTCTTGTGCCTGCGTATCGCGGAGAGTTGAATATCTTGGATGGTCATACACCACTGGTAACGACTCTAGATACAGGCATCATGCGCTGGAAGCTGAAGGGATCTGACCGCTTTAATTATGCGGTAATCTCTTGGGGATATTGCGAGGTTTATCCAAACGGTATTGATATTTTGGCAGAAACGGCGGATCTTCCCGAAGATATTAGTCAAACAGAGGCACAGACTTTTATCGAGAAAGCGAACAAGCGTTTGGCATCGGAATCACTGTCAGATTCGGACTATGCGGATCTTTCTCGAATGATTAAGCGTGGTGAAGCCAATCTTGAAATCACCAAGTACAAAAATTAATTTTATTTTTTTAGAAAATATTAGTAGAAAAGCGAGTGTTTAAACTCGCTTTTTTTTATTTAGCGATACTTTTCAAAATAGAGAACTTTGGTTGCAACTCATGCTCCTTAAGCTATTTCAAAGATTCCGCACTACCAATTGGATTTTTTGAAATTTTTTAACTACTTGTCGATTGAAGCCGAATGAAATTGTCCTCGTAAAATCATATTCGTAAATTCAGAGATTTTATCCGCGAGAATATCATCTGTTTGAATGTTTAAACCGTATAGGTCCAACACAGAAAAATATCGCGATCGATTTTGCAATATCGTCGGGATTACATGATTGATCACGACCATTTTTTTATGAGTGATCTCGTCAACTCCATTTAAGATTCGGGCCTGGGCGACGGTTTCAACCGTAATGATAAACAAATCGCATTGGGAACTCTTAAGAAAATGACTGAGTGATTTTGCAACAGAGTGCTTAGGATAGTGGTAGCCTTTGAAGACATTGGTGTCTTTCTTTCCAATTAGGTTGAAAAGTCGCTTCTGATCAGAAATCAGACAAAGTTGTTTTTTTTGCTCTAGTTGCGGTCTAAAAAATATAGACTTCATTTTTGCGTCTACAACAGATTTCAATAAATGGTAGACAGAAGTAGAATCAAGAGAGGCTCTTTTAGAGAATGAATTTAGTTCTGGCGCAGTCACCTGGACACTGGACACGGTTCGCGCTTCCTGAAGTATTCTTTCGGTTTTGGACGGTCTATCGTCGGTTTCCGATGGTTTAGCATATACAAACTTTTTAAGTATCAATATACGTCTTACCTTTTCATTAACTTCCTCTATACTGAGTTCCTTTCTCAGAATTGCATTCTTAATACGATCAAACGTCTTTCCCTGTTCTAAAAATGACCACGAGAGCATGACTAGATCAGATCCCGCTTTTAGAGACCGAAGAGCCGCTTCTGATGGCGTTATAGAGGCAGAAGATGCTTTCATATGCAGATCGTCAGTTACGATTACGCCACGAAAACCAATTTTTTTTCGAAGCAGGTCGTCCATTAGGTATTTTGAAAAGGAAGCTGGTTGTCCACTATTGTCCATACCTTTGTAAATCATATGAGACATCATAATCGCCGAATGAGGGCCAAGCTTTGCAAAATCTTTGAAGGGAGTTAAGTCTGTTCGATCCATTTCTGTTAGTGTTGATGAATTAAAGATGACTGTGTCGTGGGGATCTAATGTCGCCGACCCCAGTCCTGGAAAGTGTTTTGCGGTGGGAATAACTTTCTGGCTAATTAAACCTTGAGAGTAGGCAAAGCCGTTCTGAGACGTACGAATTGGATCACTGCCAAACGAGCGAAGAGCAATAAAACGGTTAGAGTCTAGATCCGCAAGATCCAAAACAGGTGCTAAATTTAAATTAAAACCTAAAGACCCCAGTAACTGTCCAGTATAGTAACCATAATGATAGCTGAATTTTGTATCGGCTAAGTCTCCAAAATGAAATAAAAATGGCAATTTGGGATTAGTCACGATTCGATTTACATTTCCACCCTCTTGGTCAATCGCCATCAACGGTGGAACACGTAGATGTTGAAAGGAATGGGCGACTAAACTGGAATTCAAATTTTTCAGTTGTTCTAAGGAGGTAATGTTTCTTTTGAAAATTAGAAATGAACCCGCTTTGTTTTGCATAATATGATTGGCCAGTTTTGAATCCATTTTTTCTTGTGGAAAGCCAATAAGCAATAGTTGGCCAATCTTTTCGTCCACAGACATTCGACTAAGAATTTGTTCAACAGTGTTGTTAAAAAAAAAATTTGGATCGGTTTTAGGAACAACGGGAAATCGAACCGAGTTGTTTTTATCAAAAACTGATGGCGCAGGAGACACTTTTATCATTTTTGCTAGCACTAAGTTTGGAAAAAAAAGATTCCCCAAAATTACAAATGTCAAAGCCGTCGGTTTTAGGTTAAAATAAAAAAACATACTTTATGATCGGAATACCCACCTTGAAATTTAGATCTGGCGCACATAATATAGGAAATAAAGACCTAAGTCTGCGGTCGTTAGTATTGCTGATGATGGCTATCACACTTATATTGTACTCAAAAATGGCTCAGGCCCAAGAAGGCACTGGTTCAAAGTCTAAAGCAGTGACACAAAAAAAATTTTTGCCAAATGAGTCTAAAGAAGAAACTGACGACAATAGCAGTGATGATGTCGACGACAAAGAATCAATGACCGCAGTAGATGTTAATGAAGACAGTGCGACGGATAAAGGCCTACTCGGTAAAGAATTGAATACGGAATCGCTTCCAGAATTGAATACATCGTCTATCGAAAATATTGAAACAAATAACAACAACGAAGATGTCGATAATAAAGATGTCGAAGTGCTATCAACTTTAGAAAATGAATCTAAAAATGACATGCCTATATCTAAAAATAAAAAAGAAAATTCTGATCTAACACCACCAGATGATATAGTTCGAACATCGCCAGAACACCCCCCCCTCATCGAAACGATACAACCAGAGCCCATTGTGCCGATGGAGGATTATAGAGCACAAGTGGCCGAAGCGGATATGGTTGAAGTTATTCCTAAGGAAAAAAATGTGGAAATTGAGCCTTTTAAAGAATACAAAAGTTATCGAGATCGTCGATCACGTCATGGATTCTTGTTTAGTGTCAATGCCGAGCATTTATATTTTCAAGACTATGCATCGATCATCGATAACGTTTTGTATGAAGAAATGTTTGGCCAGGAAGACCTGACAATAGTTCAGGCGAGTGTCGGTTACAAATTGAATTTCTTCTTAGGAGCATTGACGGTGGGCGCGGGTTATGGCCAAGGAACACTGATTGACGATCGTTTTGTAAACGCACAAGGAGCGAATCAAGAAAGAACTCTGACGATTGCCAAAACGACTGGGCAGGTGCAGTGGATGTTAGATAGCTTAATGCGTGAGCCATACTTTGTTCCTTACGCGGGCTTTAGTATGTGGCAAATGGATTTAACTGAAGCACAGGTTGTGGGTGGTCAGTCTACAACGTATACAACAGGGTACGGAACAGCGCTTACCGTGGGGTTTTTAGTGCAGTTAAATTGGATAGAGCCCGAAACATCCAAACTGGGATATATGAGCCAAGGCCTAGAGAACACCTACCTGGACGTGTTTTGGACGCAGTATCAAAACACAGACGAAGAGCTTGATCCATCATTTGCAAATGACTTCAACTTTGGTGTAGGGCTTCGGCTGGAATTTTAGTCCAGTATTGGCTCCGATAAGCTTAAAAAAATTCTAAAAGTCTTGTCTCAACGCTATTCTGTATACTGAGAACACAGTGTAATAATAAATTTCGAGGACTGACATGAGAGCGTGGAAATATGTATTGGTTTTTGGCTTAACCATTTTTAGTTTTGTATATGTGAACGCCAACATGAACAAAAAATTTAGTTACAAAGCGCCGACAAATTTTGTTGTCGAAACTAATTACTTTCCTAGTTTTTTTCCAACAATGTACAATTATAATGGGGTCGAAAGAATCACCGTGCTGATTCCGCCAGAAATAAAATCCAAAATTGGCGTGCCCAAAACGAAAACGGGCGAGTTAAACCCGTCCTTTATTCAGGGCAAATTAAATTTTAACGAGCAGTTTGGCATCGAAGACTGGAAAATGGATAACTACAAGTTTTCACAAACTCCGCATGGCGAGCGACTCGAGTTGGTAGGTAGCTACACCAGCTATGCAGGCGTGAAGACCACTTTTATTGAACATCACTATTTTGGAAAATCAAGAATGCAATCGATTCAATTATTTTATCCTTCTCTGGCCCAGGGGAAAGTAGTGGAACAAGCTAAACTCAGTCTGCAAACATTTAGTCCGAATGTGAACTAGGATGTATATGAAAATGAATTTCAAATCTCTAATCGTCACAATTTTCATAATCCAAACTACCTTAAGCCCTTTCGTTTTGGCCCAGCAACTGCCTCAGTCCAAAGGTCAAGAAGGTGCTCCACCCTCATCTCAGGCAACGGAACAAGCTTCCTCTGAAGCCCAGCAGTTCGCGACCTTTGTAAACTCAGGAGATTTTAGAGAGGCCGGGAGCCTCTTACAGAGTTCAGAAAAACCCTATTCGTTGTTGCTAGCGACCGCGTGCCAAGGACAAGCCGAATACTTGAGTGGATTTATCAACAAAGTCGAGCAGACAAATGGAAATGGCCAAGTCATTGAGGGTGTGACGGTAAAGGGGTCATTGACAGAGAAAGAAAATGTGTATGGCGAAAGAAATTTTGATTATGACAAAATACAAGACGCTATTTTCAACACCGAAGGTACCCCCGAATCAAAACGCTGTTTGCATTTCTTTAATGTGGCGGCCCTGAGTGAATACAATAAATATTTCGATTCTCGTAGCAAAGATAATGAATGTGGATTGTCTTTAGATTTTTCGGAAAGAACACCAAAGTTGACCAGGGATCCTTCTAAGAAAACTGCAAAATGTGACGTCGACTATGGCGGAAAACCTTTGTATCAATTTTTAGAAGAACAGATGCAAAGATTTGCGGATGTTGTAGAAAAACTAAATAAAAAAAATGATGATGCGCGAACAAAAGCTCAAGCCGAGGTCGCGCCTCGCGAAAAAACCGAAGCCGCCATTGGCCAGTGTAGTGGGAACGATTGTAGCCCACACAAGGGGCTGGATTATCCGGATACAGTCAAGGTTATCAACAAAGAGTGCTGTGACGTATTTCGTGATAATTGGGAAGTTTTGGGTTTTAGTACAGTGAAGGGAGCAAAGCCGACCAACAGAATTTGCAATGATATGTTCGATAAAGATAATGATGAAGGCTATTGTGAGGGACGCTTCTGCAGTAAAACATTGGGTGAGTGTCTAGTAAATTTCTTCGGTGCTTTTGCCAAAAATGCTTATAGTTCATTTATCGACAGTTTTGATGTTGTAGGTTGGATCAGCCAGCTGGCTGTTTTAGCTAAAGAAATAAAATCGGGTGATCTCTATGAGACGGCAGCAAAAATCGTCAAGGGTATGTTTGGTTTTGATGAGAAGCATATGCGTTGCCTGAATAGAAAATCCCAGTCTCAGTATTACTGTCAAATGTTCGGAAAGTTTTCGGGAAGTAGTGCCGGTTTTGCGGCCGGTATGGGCGGCATGATTGGTGGTATAAAAGGAATGGCCGGTGGAATTAAAACATTCGCAAAAACGAAAAGCTTAAAAAATGTGAGTTTTATTAAAGAGCCCATCAAGCAGGCTGTGAAGACCGGATATAAATCTGCGGTGGTTGCGACCGTATGGCCATATTTTATGGGTCGAGGTATGATGTCGGCTACGGTGAAAGCGACTAAAACGGCGTGGACATATCCTCCGTATTATTTCAGCAAAGTGACTGGTGGCAAAGGTGTTCGATCAGTCGTAGCCGACTCTGCAAGTCGCGTGGCCAGCGCTGTTGAATCGATCAGACCAGGGGCTGCAGGTGGTCGAAGTGCCGGCACGACTGCTGGCAGTGGCGCCGTTGGTGCTTCGGGCGCTGGCTCTACGGCAAGTGGCGGGGCGGCTTCAGGGGCAAGTGCCTCAAGCGCGGCTCCGGCAGCGACTAGTAGTAGCGGCAGTGGCGCCGTTGGCGCTTCAGGTGCTGGCTCTACGGCAAGTGGTGGAGCGGCTTCAGGGGCAAGCGCCTCAAGTGCGGCTCCGGCAGCGATGAGTCCCACCGAAGAGATCCTAAGAGCCTCCCGAATTGTTGAAAAACCGGGACCCATTTACACAGGCTCTGCCGGAAAATTGCTTTCAAAGACTGAGCAAAATCTAAATGCAGCGAAAGCAAAACTAGAACAATTAAAGCAACATCAAAACAGTCTTTCCGAAGGGGTACTCGTTGGGCCAAATGGGAAGCTTAATTTCAAAAATGATGCTCAAAAATATGCTGAGTTTAATACTGTGACTAAACAAGTGAAGGAAGTGGAAGGATTTATACAAACCTTGAGTAAACAAGCCGATGACCTTAAGAAAGAAATACAAGCTAAAAAAGTGAACAATCGTATCGGAACCGGGGTGGGTATAGGTGCCAGTATGAATGCTTTACCGGCTCCTGAGGAAAATAAAAAAGATCCAACAAAGCAAAAAGACGATGGTCGTACCCTGGCCCCAGCAACTCAGGGAGTGGGCACGGGACTACCTCCTAAAAGTACTCCAAATCCAGCTGGGGGGTCTTCAGCACCAGCCACTGCCCCGGCTCCGGAGCCAGCTCCCGCAGCGGCGGGGGAGACCTCAGATTCGGCATCGCCTTCGGGAGTGCAGCGTAGTGGAGATGCGAATGAGGACCCAGGACCTTAGTTGGTCCTAGTTGAAAATTCCCATTCGTCGAATGAGGGATTTATTCTTGTCTTGAGCCTTGGCGGTGGGGTCCTTAGGATCGTTTCCGTCACTGACGGCCAGCAGATATTTCAATTCTTCGTAAACCGCCGACCAGCTGATTATTTCCATTCGCACATTTAAACGACTATCGGGCGTGATCGAATATTTTTTCGGTTCTCGCCCAGCCAATTTAATAGCACTTTCCGGAGAGAGCTTTGTTTTTTCCGTAAACACCAACGAGATTTTTTTGATTCCGGCACTGACATCGCGAATTCCCAGATCCTTGCATGCTTTTCTTACAAGCATCACTCCGATCAAATTCACAACTGGCTCGGGTAGGGCGCCAAACTGATCTTTCAGCTCATCTTCGATTTTTTCCACGTCCTCTTCAAACTTAATTTCCGCCAAGGCTTTGTAATAACTTAAACGCATGCGAATATCTGGGATGTACGCATCAGGAATCATCGCCGGTATCTTCAAATTAATTTCTGGATCCAGATCATTGTCATCCGGCTCTTCTCCGCGCGCATGGGCGAGAGCTTCGTTCAGTAAGTCCATGTACAATTCATAGCCCACTGTATTCACGTGGCCAGATTGATCGTCACCCAGTATATTTCCCGACCCACGCAATTCCAAATCATACTGAGCGATCTTAATGCCACTACCCAATTGAGTATTCTCCTGAATAATTTTGAGACGCTCTTGTGCGTCTTTATCCAACTGTCTGGAGCGCGGTAACAGCAAATAACAGTAGGCACGTTGCTTAGAGCGACCGACTCGTCCCCGCAATTGATACAGTTGCGATAATCCAAAGAGCTGTGCTTGATCAATGAACATCGTGTTCGCTCGTGCCACGTCCATGCCTGATTCAACGATGGCCGTGCTGACAAGCATATCAATTTCGTGATTAAAAAAAGCCAGCATTGTTTTCTCAAGCTCGTCTTCGTCCATTTGTCCATGAGCAACTTTCATGCGTACATTGGGCAACATTGCGCGCAGCTCGTCCGCAATGCCGTATATAGTCTGCACACGATTGTGAATAAAATAAACTTGGCCACCGCGATGGACTTCAGACTCAATGGCCTTACGAATAGTTTCTTCCTCCCATTTACAAATAAAGGTACGCGTCGGCAAACGATCCACGGGAGCCGTGTTAATCAAGCTCAGGTCGCGAATTCCGACAAGACTCATGTTCAATGTTCTTGGGATAGGCGTTGCGGACAAGGCCAAAGTGTCAACGGTCGTTTTCATCTTTTTTATTTTTTCTTTGTGTACCACGCCAAATTTTTGCTCTTCATCAACAACTAATAAACCAAGATCCTTAAAGACAACATCTTTAGAAAGCAGTCGATGTGTGCCGATAATGATGTCGACTTTACCTTCCTTCAGCTCTACCAATGTTTTTTTAACATCGGCCGCGCTGACAAATCGGTTCAGCTCTTTAATGACGATAGGCCAATCCTTAAAGCGCTTTTTAAAATTTTCAAAATGCTGAAACGTTAAGACGGTCGTCGGTGCCAGAACAGCCACTTGCTTTTTACTTTCGACGGCAAAAAACACGGCCCGCATAGCGACTTCCGTTTTTCCAAAGCCGACATCCCCGCAAACAAGTCGATCCATAGGCTTGTTAGATTTCATATCTTTATAGATATCACGGATGGACCGTTGTTGGTCTTCCGTTTCTTCATAGGGAAAACCGTTTTCAAACTTCTGTATTTCGCCATCGTTCAGATGAAATGCGGGTCGTTGAATTTCCGCACGCTTAGCATAAAGAGTCAGTAGTTCACTGGCGATATCTTTCAGATGACTGCGAACTTTGACTTTTGTTTTTTCCCATGAAGTGCCGCCAAGCTTGTCCAGCGGGATGGCGCCGGCCGCACCAGAATATTTTTGCAATTGGCCCACGCGATAAACGGGCAAATAAAGCCTATCTTTTTCTTTGTAAGAGAGCTGGATGAATTCAGAATCGACGCCATCGACCAGCATGACCTTCAGCCCCTCGTACTGTCCAATTCCGTGCTTAACATGCACCACTAAATCGCCGGGTTTTAAATCTCCAAAGTTCAGGCGTTTGGCTTGCTTTTGAAACTCGTCCGTGGCGGAGCCCGATGAGCCCACCGAGGAACGGCTTTTTTTGCCAAAAAAATCTTCTTCGCGCAGGAAAACAATTTTTTCATCTTCGATACGCAAACTTTCGAAACATGGGCGTTGCAAAAAATGAATAATTTTGGGATTCCGATTTTGTTCAGTAACCATCGAATCCCAGCGATAATCGTCAGTCGAGACTTGTCTGAATTCAAAATTCATATGCTCAAAATAATTTTTCAAACGTTCCGCTTGGGTAGCATTCCGAAGGCTGACAAAGACCCGATAGTGATCGCCCTTCCATTGAGACAATTTGTTCTGAAGCGCCAGCATCCATGCTTGGCTGCCCACGGTCGCCGCCAAAGACAGATTGGAAAATTCTTGCACACCAAACGAGCGAAAATCAAGTCGCGAGCTTTCGTTGTTCCGGTCCAAAGTGGACGTAGAATTAAAATCAATATTCGAAAAATAAAACTCTTGAGTTTGTATGCCAAGATCAATTTCTTGCTCACTTTTGTTTTGCAGCCAGTGCGGCGAGAAAAAATCATCGAGAGGGGGGCGAATTAAACTTTTTGTCGAGTTTTTAAAATCAGATTTGATTTCTTCTAAGGCATCATCGCTGATTCGGTGAATTTCTAAAGGATCTATGTACCAAATCCAAGGCTTAGCCGAGAAATGATCCAGGGGCAACGAGGGGTTTTCGTAAAAACTGGAAATAAGGAACTCGATTCCAGGAAAAAAATTCTTTTGCACAAGTGAGCGACTTAAGTCGTCGACCTCTTCATTTCGCAAATCCCGACCCGCGGTGGTTTTACGAAATCGGGGGACAATATTTTCATATTCACCATCGACATACAAAGTTTCCTTGGCCGGGGTCAGTAAAAACGAAGACACTTCGGCTTCACTTTTTAAAGAGTCCGTCGAAAAAAAGCGCAGAGTTTCAATTTGATCTCCAAAAAGCTCGATACGAACTGGTTTTTTCTCTCCCGGTGAAAAAATATCTACAATTCCACCTCGAATGGCGAACTGACCAACGTCCTCGACTAAAGGAGCCGACTCGTACCCCAAATCAATCAAATATTGAGACAGACTTTCAGGCAAACTGTCGCCCGGCCGAAACAATCGAGTCGTCTCGATCAGGGTATCCACGGGGATCGTTTTTTGCTGAAGGCCCAAAAAAGAGGCAATAAAAACTTCCCCGGGTTTTGCATTTTGTGCGCGACTTAGAAACAGCAAGCGATCCCGTAGGATATGTGGTGAGGGATACAGTCCTGAATAGGGAGAGACATCAAACTCGGTCATCACGTAGACCTTTTTGTTCGGGTCGAAGAACTCAATAGCGTGAGCGAGCTTGGCACAATCAGACTCTTTGGGAACGACAAACAAATGCGGCTGGGAGTTTAGTCGCCGAGAATGGGAAAAGGCTATAAAATAGGCAATTGAAAGTAGTGACGAGGAGCCAATGATCGAAATTTTCGAACCATGGTCTCGGTCGGCCATCAACCGTTCAATTTGTGATTCCAAATGTGGATTCAAAGTTTCGAAATTCATCACTACGCACCCAGTTAAAATGTTCAGATATATTTCTTGGAAATACATGTAATGACAAGTATAAATTTATTTTGCACGTGTGTTTTTTATAGATCTTTGTCGACAAGGAGTGGACGATGGCGGAAGCATCCGGAATGCCATTAGGTGGAGTCATATTTCTCACCGTATTTTTAGCTATTTTTGGAACATTTTTGATTTTTTTAGCGCGGGCTATTGGCGGCCGAAGAACCAATAATTCTGCGGCAAAGCGGGACATTTACGAGTGTGGTATTCCCGGCCAAGACAAGCGCGAGACTAAGGTTTCCGTTAAATTCTATTTGACCGCGATTCTTTTTATTCTTTTCGATATTGAAATTATTTTTATGTACCCGTGGGCGATTACATTTCGTGATTTTATCAGTTCGGGGCAGGGAACATTTGTTTTTGCATCGATGATGATATTCTTGGCTATATTTATTTTCGGGTTGTTCTGGGAAATTAAATCCAAAGCCTTAGAGTGGGACTAGAGGAGCGGCGGCATGGGACACGATAGTTTTGAAATAACGATCAACTGTATAAAATTGGTTTTAATTTTTTTAATGATGGTGCAGGCGGTGCCGATATTGGTTTGGGTCGAGCGACGGGGCTCGGCGTTTATCCAAAATCGATTTGGTCCCAACCGCGTAGGCCCCTTGGGCTTGCTTCAGTTGCTTGCAGACGCCGTGAAGTTTTTAACGAAAGAAGACTTTGCGCCGGATCGTGCGATTCGTCCGTTGTTTTATGCGGCGCCAGTGTTTGCGCTAATTCCAGCAACTTTGGCCTTTGCCGCTATTCCGATGTCGGTGCCGCTGGAGATTGGCGAATATGTTTTTAAAATCCAGGGTTACGACATGAATGTCGGGATCGTGTTCATTTTGGGTGTTTCGTCGCTTGCGGCGTACACGATTTTGATGGCGGGTTGGGGTTCGGCAAGTAAGTTCTCGCTATTGGGTGCTCTGCGCGCCAGTGCGCAGGTGATCAGTTACGAATTGGCGCTTGGGCTGTCCATTGTAGGTGTGATTTTGTTGTTTGGAACATTCAATTTGACGGAAATGGTGATTGCGCAGCAGGGTCCGCTGACCTTTCGGGCGTTTGGGCACACGATCTCGTCTCAGTTTCTGCCTAACTGGGGTATTTTTTATCAACCACTGGCGGCGGTTATCTTTTTTGCGGCAACATTTGCTGAATCCAATCGCTTGCCATTTGATTTGGCCGAGGGTGAAGCTGAAATCGTTGCGGGATTTCATACAGAATATGGCGGCTTCAAAATGCTAATGTTCTTTATCGGCGAGTACGGGCATATGATGTTGGGCTCGGCATTGATGATTATTTTCTTTTTCGGTGGTTACGGAATTCCAGGTGTGACAGTGGCAGATGTGCGCCAATGGGCTGCGGGTATTACAGACTCGGCCACCCAAATCAGCGTTATCACCACTTTGGTTCATTTTTTAAGTTTTATGCTTAAATTTGTTCTGTTTTTGTGGATCTTTATTTGGGTGCGCTGGACGTTGCCTCGATTTAGATATGATCAATTAATGGATTTAGGCTGGAAAACTATGTTGCCTTGGGCTTTGGGTAATACCATTTTAACAGCATTGGTAATTTATTTGATTTCTTAAATGTAAATAACGGAGTAAGTGATGACCCCAGATGTTTTTCTTTTTTGGTTTTTAGCGTTGCTGATTGTGGGCAGCGGTTTGGCAGTATTGCTATTTACTAATCCAGTTTATTCGGCATTGTCTTTGGCCATGACCATGGTTGGCGTGGCCGCTATTTTTATTACATTAAATGCTTACTTCATCGCGGGTGTTCAGCTGATTGTATATGCTGGCGCCGTGATGGTTTTGTTCGTCATGGTGATAATGTTGTTTGATATTAAATCAGAGGTGCAGGCCTTTACTTCGGGTAAAATTTCAGGCGCGATGAAATTAATTGCGGTGGGGTTGTTGTCTGGTTTGATTGTTGGCGGAATTATCATGGGGCAAAAGTCTTTTGTGGGAGAGCTTTCAAAAGATGCGGCGGCTCAGGTGGCCGAAGCAAATTCTGCGAAAATGAAGCGCGCAGCGGGTGCTGATGCGGCCACCAAAGAATTGGGTGTGGCATTATTTACTAAACATATTTTTGGATTCGAAGCGCTGGGTGTGTTGCTGACTGCAATTGCGGTGGGAACCGTGGCGTTGGCGCGCAGTCGTGGGGGCACACATGCCAAGTAGTTCATTTCTAACGGACATTTCTTTGAATCACTATTTGATCTTGTCGTCAGTTTTGTTTGTCATCGGTATGGCTGGGGTTTTGTTGCGACGAAACGTGATTGTAATTTTGATGTCGCTTGAGCTGATGTTGAACGCCGTTAATATTTCATTTATTGCGTTTAGCAAATTTACCCAAAATGTAGATGGGCAAATTATGGTTTTCTTTGTGATGACCATTGCTGCCGCAGAGGCCGCGGTGGGCTTGGCGTTGGCAGTTGCTATTTTTAAACGCTTTAAAGAAGTTAACATTAAGTTTTTCGAACACTTAAGAGGCTAGAGGTTAGAATGGATCATTCGGTATTGATGGCAATTTTGTTACTTAGTCCATTCATTGGTTTTTTGATCAATGGAGTTCGTTATAAACAACCGACCTACAAATTATCCGGTGGAATCGCAACGGCGGCGGTGTTTATCTCGTTTATTTGCTCGGTCTTATTGTTTTCTGATTTGGTGGGGCTGCCTGCCGATCAACGCAAAATTCACGTTAAGTTTTTTGAATGGCTCAGCGTCGATAAATTCAAGGTGGATGCGGCGTTTTACGTAGATCAAATCAGTGGTATCATGATTTTGATTATCACGGGTGTAGGATCCTTGATTCATTTGTTTTCGACCGAGTACATGCATCACGATAAAGGCGTTACAAAGTATTTTTCGTACTTAAATCTGTTTGTGTTTAATATGTTAATCCTAGTTTTGGGCGATAGTCTTTTGACGATGTTTGTTGGCTGGGAAGGCGTGGGGTTGTGCAGTTATCTTTTAATCGGCTTTTGGTTTACGGATAAAGAAAAAGCGGCAGCTGGGATGAAAGCGTTCATCACGAATCGTGTTGGGGATGCCGCGTTTTTGTTAGGCATGTTCATCCTATTTTCAACTTTTGGAACGCTTAATATTCAAGAAATTAATTCTTTAGCTCCCACGGCGGTAGAGACCTCTTGGTTGGGCGCGCTGACCTTGGGAACAATGTTTTTATTTGTAGGGGCGACGGGTAAGTCAGCTCAAATTCCTTTGTATGTATGGCTGCCAGATGCCATGGCGGGGCCGACGCCCGTGTCGGCGTTAATCCATGCGGCGACGATGGTGACGGCGGGTATTTACATGATCGTGCGTTTGAATCCTATCTTTATTGTCGCACCAAATACGATGATGGTGATTGCGATTATCGGTGCGCTGACGGCATTGATGGCGGCCAGTATTGGCATCACGCAGTGGGATATTAAAAAAGTATTGGCGTATTCCACGGTGTCTCAGTTGGGATACATGTTCCTGGCGGTCGGAGTGGGTGCGTTCGGTGCGGGTTTGTTTCATGTAATGACACATGCATTTTTCAAAGCATTAATGTTCTTGGGCTCGGGCAGCGTGATCCATGCCATGCATGAAGAGCAAGATATTCGCAAAATGGGTGGTTTGAAAAAATATATGCCGATCACTCACTGGACATTTTTCCTGGGCTGGTTGGCGATCATCGGTATTCCTCCATTTGCAGGATTCTTTTCTAAAGACGAAATATTATGGATGAGTTTCCATAGCCCCATGGGCTCGCCCGTTTTGTGGGCCGTGGGTGCATTGAGCGCGGGAATGACAGCGTTCTACATGACTCGATTGATGTGTTTAACATTTTGGGGAAAATCACGGGTGCCGAAATCGGTTCATCCACATGAATCACCGGCCATGATGACAATTCCATTAGTCGTCTTAGCGTTCCTAAGCGTGGTTGGTGGATGGATTGGAATTCCCGAAGTGATCGGTCATACGTTTGGTCATATTCCAAATTATTTGGGTGATTGGCTGGCTCCAGTCATTAGACCTATTCCAAACTTAGCTCCTGCGGATCATTCATTAGAGTGGGGATTAATGGGAGCCTCTTTCGGTATCGCCTCTATAAGTGCATTTGTCGCGTACCATTTTTATGTAAAATCGCCGGAAATTCCTGGTAAAATTGCGGCCTCAATTAAGCCAGTGTATGAACTTGTTTTCAAAAAATATTTGGTTGATGAGTTATATTTCAAAACAATTATCAATCCGCTTGTCGAGATATCTAGAAAAATTTGGTTTTACATCGATGTGAACTTTATCGATAAATTGACATACATTATAGCGGATTTGATCAAAGGCGGTGGTGGTGTGACACGGTCACTGCAAACTGGAAATGTGCAAGTGTACGCGATGTACATCGCTATTGGCTTAGTGGTGGCTTTATCAATTATTATTATTAAGTAGAGTTTGGAGACTGAAATGCTTCTAAGTACTGTAATTTTTCTGCCGTTGTTTTTCGCTCTGGTTATGACTTTTTGGCCGCAGCAACGAACCCTTAGACACTTGGCCTTGGGATTTTCGTTAGTGGAGTTTTTGATCAGCTTGATGATTTTGTCAGAATTCGATATTGGCTCGGCGCGATTGCAGCTGGTGGAAAAAATCACCTGGATCGAGCGATTTGGTATTCAATACTTTGTCGGGATCGACGGAATTTCTTTGTGGTTAGTCTTGTTGACCACATTTATTACACCCATCATTATCCTGGCCTCGTGGCAGTCGATTGATACTAAAGTAAAAGGCTTTCATGCCTGTTTATTTTTGCTTCAAACGGCCATGATCGGAACATTTCTGGCGATGGATGCGATCTTGTTCTATGTGTTTTGGGAACTCTCGCTGATTCCAATGTATTTTATGGTAGGGATCTGGGGTGGCGCACGTCGAATCTATGCCACGATAAAATTTTTCATCTTTACGATGGCGGGTTCGGTGTTGATGTTGGTCGCGATCATTTACATGATGTACTTAACTCAGCAAGCGACAGGGGTCATGAGTGCCAGCCTGCTGGAATTTTATAAAGTTCAAATTCCATTTGTTGCCGGCACATTGATGAGTCAGCAGACGTTATTATTTTTCGCATTTGCCTTGGCATTTGCGATTAAGGTCCCGATTTGGCCAGTGCATACGTGGTTGCCTGATGCCCACGTGGAAGCCCCAACGCCAGGATCGGTGATTCTTGCCGGTGTGATGTTGAAGATGGGAACGTATTGTTTCTTGCGCTGGGTGATTCCTTTGTTCCCGGATGCTACAGAATATTGGTCATGGTTGTTCTTATCGCTGGGAGTGATTGGCATCGTATACGGAGCCTTGGTCGCCATGATTCAACCAGATATAAAAAAATTAGTGGCCTACTCGTCAGTATCGCATATGGGCTATATCATTCTTGGTTTGTTTGTATTGAATCAATACGGAATCACGGGTGGCATTTATCAGATGTTGAATCATGGTGTTTCCACCGGCGCCTTGTTCTTGTTGATTGGCATGATATACGAACGCACGCATTCAAGGGAAATCTCTAAGTACGGCGGATTGGCGGGCGTATTGCCAATATTTACGATCTTCTTTTTTATTATCACACTTTCGTCGATTGCGGTGCCGTTAACGAACGGTTTTATTGGTGAATATTTGATTCTGATGGGTACATTCAAAGCGGCTCCGGTTTATGCGTATATTGCAGTAACGGGCGTAGTGCTGGGTGCGGCTTATATGCTGTGGATGTTTAAGCGTGTGTTTTTTGGGGAAAAGGGCGAGTTAGTGAAAGACGAGCACCATCCTCTGCATGACTTAAATCTTCGTGAGATTGTCGTGATGGTGCCATTGGTTATCCTAGTTTTCTGGATGGGAATATTCCCGAATCATTTTTTGAATTGGACAAAATCCAGCGTGGATCATTTGGTGAACAATAAAAGCAAATACTATCTAGAAATTCATGAAACTAAAGTGGCTAAAGGAATTGAGTATGGAAATTAATATTGGTTTAGCAGACGTCATGCGTATTTCGCCCATGATCGCAATTTTTATTGCGAGCTTGTTGCCGATCACCACAAAAGTTTTGTCTGGAAACAAAGAGCCCAATAATCTTGTGACCTTGATTCAAGGGATTGCGGGTCTGATCGTAGGGCTGGTTTTGCTAACGGTAGTTGGCGGCAGTGGCGAATTGGCTTTTAGTAAGTCTTTGGTATTTGATTCGATCACCTTATGGATGGGCGCGCTGGCAATCCTGTCAGCAATGGGCGCGATCATCATAATGTATGAAAATTTTGCGACGAATGGTAAACAGTTCGCTGAACTGGTGTTTTTGGCACTGAATTCAGTCGTAGGCATGTTGATCCTGGTTTCGGCCATGGATCTGTTGACATTGTTCGTGGGTCTAGAGCTGATGTCTTTGACTCTGTACTTGATGATCGCAATGAGCCATGAAGAAAAACTTTCGAAAGAAGCTGCGTTTAAATATTTTCTGTTGGGAAGTTTTGCCTCGGCGATATTTTTGTACGGTACGGCGTTCGTTTTCGGAACGACAGGGTCTACAAATTTGATCACGTTCATGCAGGAAGCATCCAGTTTGGTTCAGTCTAATCGCCTGTTCCTGTTCGGAATTTCGTTCGTGATTTTAGGATTCTGTTTCAAAGTGTCGATCGCACCTTTCCATGCTTGGACTCCCGATGTTTATCAGGGGGCGCCAACGCCGCACACGGCTTTCATGGCAACGGCGGTGAAAGTGGTTTCGTTTGCCGCATTTTTACGGGTGATTGCAACGAAGTCTTTGGTGGGCTCTGAAGGCCTATTTGATGTTCTTCAATGGCTGGCGGTGATTACGATGATCGTGGGAAATGTCGGAGCCATCGTACAAACGAATCTCAAACGTGTTTTGGCCTACTCGAGTATTTCAAACTCTGGATATGTTTTAGTGGGTGTCATCACCGCGGGCATCAGTGACACGGGATTTTTTGGCGCGTCTGCAGTAATATTCTATTTGTTTAGCTATTGTTTGATGACGTTGGGTGCATTTGCGATTGTTTCTATTTTAGAAAAGAATGAAAATCATATGATTTCATTGGATGGTCTAAAAGGACTCGCATCACGTCGTCCTGTGTACGCATTTTGTTTTGCATTGTTTCTTTTGTCTTTAGCGGGCATTCCGCCTTCTATTGGATTCTTCGGAAAGTTCTACCTATTCAATGCGGCTGTTGGTGAAGGACTGATTTGGCTGGCAGTATGGGGTGTGATTAACTCGGTAATTAGCGTTTACTATTATCTGAAACCAATTGTTTATATGTACATGACCGAAGGTGAATCTGAAATTGCTGGTCATAACTTAAGTGCCACCACAGTCACTATGATTGTCTCGGCCGTATTTATCGCGCTTCTTGGTATGTTATCTGGCCCAATATTTTCGGCTGTAGAAAAAAGCTTTATCAATTAATTTCTGTTACTAAGTTTGGATATCAATTAACAAAAGCCATTAAAATTATTAATGGCTTTTTGCTAACGACAACTGATCGTATACAAATAACCACTTTCTATTCCAAAACTGCCTTCAAGTTCAAATTGCACGATCATGCGGCCAGAAGCTCCGCGCATGACTTTGGCGACTTGGTCGTCTTTTCGACAAAGGTAACCAAAATTACGCTCTTCACATTTCATGGCACTGTATTTTTGATTGGCGGCTAACAATACACCTTGAAGTCGTTGCCCACGAATACTTTTTCTAATCTCAAACGATTGAGTAGGACTTTCACATCGGAAAATTGGTTTTTCTTGAGCCATCAGCGGAAGTGAGAGAAATAAAACCAGAATAAATTTAAGCACAACAGCCCCCACGTATTAGATTTAAGATTTATTTTTAAATCTTTCCAGTTTTTAGAACAATGTACAAAATATTAACATATAAAAAATATCCCGCAACGATGTCATCAGGCATATTTATAAGAAGGAAGTCATATAAGCGGCTTCATTACGTGTTTTTAGAAAATTATGAGAAAATTTATAGCAAAATCGTTAGCAAAACTTTTTTCTTACCAAAATCTCTATCAAATCCAAGTCCTCACCAAGTCTTTACTAAGGCGTACACGAAGGGCCTTAACAAAAACTGTGCTTATCAACCTACCGAGTGTCATTACCAATGTACCTAGGCCAATTAATTATTAGATAAATTAGTCTTGGCCTGGCTGTTTCGTAGTTAGCAGAGCTTTTCTGGGGCATGAAAGGAATTCTCGGCCCAAGGTTCTTTGACTCAAAATGCTGCTCCAAATTTCGTCGGCACAGCCACGTAGACTGATCGTTAATGGCGCCTGGGCAGCATTAGGAACAACAACAAACTGTCGAGACGTTTTCTTTTGAACAGCCATGTGATACAACGCCGAGTACATCGGAGTTCCCGGATCGTTTGCGCCCTGAAAGTAGTATATTGGTACGGTGATTGGTACTGGAAATCTATTTGCGTCGTAAGCATTTTTGTATTCAATTCCCTCACAAACATTTTTGCCAGTTTTAATAAGTCGGCCGTTTTCCAAGGAACGACCATAGTACCAATCTCCCCACAGTTCTCCACAACCAATCATACGAAAGAACAAGTTGGGAAAAGTACTTTCTTTTAGTTGCCCAAGAATTGTCTGCATGTAGTGTCGTTGTGTGGGAAGCATTTTTTTTGAAAGATACAATTCAAGCATGTTCAAGTGCCACACCAAAATATGCCCATTCACTGGAGGCTCTGGAACATCGCCTATGATAATATCAGCAGTGACAAGTGCTGCCCACTCTTGCTTAGAAAATGAAGTCTCATTCCGTTCAGATTGAAAGTAATTTTTCCATTTAGGATGAAGTTGATTGAGCACCCGATCCCATTCATATTGATGAAAATAAAAATAAGAATCGAAATTATCGAACTTCTTACCAATAGCTCCTTCTAAGACCAATGCTTTTGGAAGTTCAAACTTTTCCATTTCGATTTTATTAACCAACTGGGTGGCCACCACGGTGCCGTAAGAAGCGCCATAGATGAGGTAGTTTCTTAAATTCAAACTCTTAATCGCCAAAAACACATCATTCACGACATTTTCTGTTTTCAAATATGGCGCAAGTGTGGCTGATTCGGCAATATAGTTACAACCCACGCTACGGGGGTCGATGTATATTTTGTTATAATTAGCGGGCACTGCACCCAAAGGCCATTGGCCAGAAGTAATGATAGATCCCTGACCCGGTCCACCAGGAAGGATGATCACGGTCGGGGAAAGTGGATTCACGACTTCATATTTAAAACGATAGTCAAATACCGGAGACTTTGGTTTGCTGTAATCCCAAGGAACCTTAACCGTGCGAATAGTTTTTATGTCTAAACAAGGGTTTGTTTGAGCCAATGCAACTATGCCAGAGAAAAATGATATAATCAAAATAGCCATTGATTTTTGCATCAGAACTCCTTTGGGGAGCGGTGTAGAACCCGTCTCAGTATTTTATTAAGAGGGTTCTATGTAGTTTTTCATATAGGCGCAACCAAAAATATCTAAAAACAAATAAACACTAGAAATGCTGTTATAATTGCATATTTAATACAAATAAGAATAAGGATATCTGGGCCTCATAGTCTTGCTGTTTCAATCTGAACTTAGCAGGATTTTCCTTCTGCATTTTTAGTAATTCTTTAAGACGTTTTAACATCGCTATTGTAACCTTGTTTTCCTTGGCATCCGTAGCGACATAATAGCTGCCATTTCGGGTTTCATAGCGTTGCATTTCTGGATATTTCTCGGCCTTTTCCTTTTCGGCTATATTTGCAATGAACCAGCGCTTATTTCGTTCAGCTTTTGTAAGCTCTTTGTTTCCAGTACCGTCGGCAAACGCTGAAATCATAAACTGCCATGTTTGGATTAAGTGGTCGTACTCTGTTCTCCACTTTTCAAAGTAGTAATTTTTAAGTTCACTTTGCCCAGCAGTTTCTGGAAAAATATCTTGGTAAGAAATTCCGTACAAAATTCGATTTACAATTTTTTCTACGAATTCTTCACGAAACTCAGGCTCATCCAACATGGACAGCATAAGACCCCTTTGTTTAGAAATAAAACTTACGGCGGCTCGTTGAGTCAGTACATCTTTCGCAAGTTTTTTATCTAATCGTGTTCCAATTATATCCCAGTAACTTTGAAAATCATCTTTACCTGTTGAGACATCGTTGATTGTGGATTTAACGGCTCTTGTATTTAACAGATCAATCGTCATGCTATGCATATCGCCAGTAGCTTTTTGATTCTCATAGTAAAAACCAACTTGGCGTTCAAATTTTCCTAGATTGTTTAGTTCAGCGGCGATGTTTGGACTATCGCACGAAATCTCGCGAATACCCAGCTTGGCCTCAACTTGTTTAATAAGTAGATCAAGCTCTGCTAGCTCGTAGTGGCCGGCAGAAGTTTTAATCAAGCAATAACGATCGGGAATGAAAGTTACGCTTAAAAGAAACTTTGAAATTTCACGTGTGGCTTCGTAATAGTCCTCGTAGTGCTGCTTGTAGCGTGGGCTTGATTTCATCTTATCTAGTACTTCTGTTCGGAACGAGAGGGCATCATAAATTTCTAAAGAGGCATTCTTTTCACCCACAAATTCGGTCAGATAAATACGCCATTGTTCGTAAATCATTTTCATTCTATTAAAAATGATTTCTGCTTTGTAGTTAGCCAGGTCAGAGGGTGATGGTGATTTAGCCCGATCATATTTAAAATTCTCTGTTGCAAAGAGAGTATTGTACTTATCTTTTAAAATCCTCACAACTTCAAGTGGGTTCTTGCCACTATCATGACGTTGACAAAGTGGATCCATTTTTAAATCGACATGGACATCAGTACAAAAAGCCATAGGTAGCTTTTCAAATTTCAAATTGGCGACGTTGTCATCGATAGACTTATTTATATTCAGTGGTTGAGTTCTGCAATCAATGTCTTTTATCTTACCCACATAACCATAGCGGATGGCCTCGACATCATAAGGCCCAACAAATGTTAAGCGATCTTCAGTTGAATCAGTATATTCCATTACTGAACTTGATCGGGCCAGTATTGTACTACTTTGACTCTGAGTTTTTGGACAGGAATAATCTTTGATTGTACCGAGTGTTTGTTCGTCAAACTTGTGAGTGTGATTCATAGAGTCTGCGCTGGCCGCAAAGTTGTGTTGAAGACCAAAATTATGACCCAACTCATGCAAAATAGTTGCGGTAACTTTGGCAGGCAAAAGAGCCTCAGCACATTTTTTCAGAACGTCTAGCTCTTGGCACTGAACATCTTTTGAGTTTTCATTGCAGATCACTTTTTCTTTTGATTTTGGGGTTTTTGCGTATTCTCGAAGATCTGCACAGTCGGGTGTGTTGTCGATGTCGCTCAAGAGATTGCCACCGTTCAATGCAAAATCACATCGTGAATGTCCGTATAAATTTTCTGTTTTTGAGGTTTTTTTCCTGATGATGTCAATTGCTACACCGGCATCGCCACCGGACGTTGCTGTCGAATCTGTTGCAACGATATTCAGGGCATCTAGAGCCACGTTAATCGATTTATGCCCAAGCGGATAGTTGGTGACCAAGTCTCCACGGGCATGTCGCAAATAATTCCTGAGTGAACCTACGATCGCGTCGCGAATACTAGTAACGTGAACATTCGCTGTTGCCGAAACTATTTGTCCAGTATCTGGGTCGGCTATGCTGGGGCCATAGCCGAATAAGGCGGTAGGAGTTAAAGTTCTTACAAGGTTAATCGAGTTATATCGAATGTCTCCCAAAGTCACTCGTACAGACTCGTCCAAATACACATCAACGTCATTCATTCCCGCCTGCTTAAAAGCAAAGTCCCAAGCCTTTAGTGATTTGCGTACAGTTTCGACCAATCGTTCTTCGGTTGTAGAGTCTTCTGTTAACAAAAAGCGAATGCGACGTCGTTTGTTGCCATCTTTTGTTGTATAGTCTTCAGGGTGAAATCGATTTATAAATTTATTCAATTCATAATTTTCAAGTCGATATTTCTCTAGTGTTTGGAGTGATGTCTTGTTGGTTGAAAAGTATCCAAAATGACGGAAGTCATTAAAAAAATATATTCTAGGAGTATACTCGACAGCTGATAGGTTCTTAATAGAGCTTTCTCTTCTAAATGAAATGGTCAGCTTGACGCCATTAAGTTGTAAGGAGAATATGAAAAAATCTTCAGCCATTTTAAAGTTTGTCAGGATGGGGTCTGCTGATTTTTGAAGACTACTAATAAGTTCTGAATTTGTTTTTCGAAAATCAATCAGAGCCCATTCACGTTCTTTCCAATTTTTTAGCTTGGCTTTGTCAGACCCATATTTCACCGAGTCTAGTTTTGAATTTAATGCCGAGTCGAGATACTTTACCGGAAACCGTATCACGGTTGTTAAATTGTTAAGCTTATCAATATCATCGATGATTTTGATGCGCTTATCGTAATCTGAATTTAGTCCTAAAATATAGTCTTGCGTGCGTACAAATTGAACTTTATCAGCCGATTTCCATTCAGAGTCATAAGAGGCTTGATAACCTAAGAGGGAATTTGATTCTTCAGCGGCTTTGGAAATAATGGACGAAGTATACCATACACCATCAAAGTAATCAGATCTGATTATATGCTCGGTTTTGTCTTGGAATGCAACGACCTCTGGCACTCGAGAAATTCTAAAGTGAGTTGCTTCTTGTTTAGTCTGCACAGATTCTTCACGAAGACGTGAGGTCTTGTCGCCATTGTCATCTTTGGCGACAAGGATTTTGTAGAATCCAGTAATGGGGTAGGAAACCAGTGGAACCGAAAGTGACTTGTCGTCCTCTTTTTCTGCAAGCATCCGTTCTTCTTGGGCGACCGAGTCTGCAGGTCCATTTCGAAAAATAATCAGTTTTTGATGAGTAACTTTGTAAATAAGCTTGTATTTAGTTTTCTCGACGCCTGCAAATTCGATGTCTTTTGGAAAAAAAGGTGCATCGGTTTCGTAATTAACAAGTTTGATTTTGGAGGAGTCTTTCTCTGTGCTGTATTCACTGGACGCATAAAATATATTATTTTTTGATTCGGTTGTTTGTAATTGATCGACGCGAGAATCGTAATCAGAGATTGCAAGTAAATCTAAACCGGCGCCTTCTGGGAAGCGGGCATCTCGCTTTTTGGTACAAGCGGAGTGAGCCAATAGAGCTGAAACTAGCCCGATAGTAGATATCCATTTACCTACTTGATTTAAAACTGGTGCTTTTACGTTCAACAGGGTCATAAAACTTCTCCGGTCACTAGCGAAGCGAAAACCATGCCCCCCAAATCGGACTAAAATCCAGTGTCTTTTCAGTACATTAAGTAAAGATAAAAAGGGGGAGGATGAAATTTATGTTTAAAAATTAAACAAAAGTAACATTAAATGAAGACAATAATTTCTGAGGGAATATCTTTAAAATTATGATGGTGGACGTGATGGTGACAGCCGGAAAGGGGCGGCTAGAGGTGTTTTCGCAGAGTATTGATCCCCGACTTAAATCCAATACGGACAATTCGCTCTAAAATTTTGGGACTAAGGCTGAAATGATCGACCATGAACATCTCATAGTTCTGGGGTAGTGGAGTGATGTGGATATAGTCGGTTTCGGCATTGTGCTGAAATCGCTGGTTAAACTGTCTCAAAAGACTTTCCCGATGTTCGTCGGGAAGTCGGTGCTCTTTGAAGTAGGTGTCGATGGTTTTATGAATATGACGAAGCGTATTCTGCCACTCGATATGCTTGTGGGTTTTTTGTTCAAGAACCTGATACAGTGCTTGATTCAAAATCACGGGAATTCCATACTTGTGCAAACTACCGACTTTGGGTGTGTAATGATAGGGCTGCATCGAAAATGATGAAATTACCAAGTCACAACCGTGATCTGCTGCGATGTGAGCGGATAATGTTTCTCGAATTTCGCCATCATAGTAGTAACGCTCCTCACCTCGCAAATTTGGCAGATTGTACGGCGAGAAAATGGGAGGCAGTGACGTGCTGCAAGCAACTGCGTCACTAATCGACGCATAGTTAACGAGCTTTGTAGATGGAGTTTGCAAATTCTCCTTAAAATTCCCAAAGATAACCTTCCTTGAGTGGTTTAGCTGTGTGGCAACAATGTATAATTCAGGGTCAAGTGAGGCAAAATCATTCTCGATAAGGACATATTTACGGAGATACTTTTCGACCCCTTTCGTCGTGAATAGTCCATTTACTTTAAAACCATTTTTGATCAGAGTCTCGATTCCCCCGGTAACCAGTGACTTGGTCAGAAGACCTTTGGGTACATAGTTCAGCAGACTGCCACTGTTGATATCAAAGATTTTTCGATAAGTTAGCGGCGTGAGTATCCTAAAATCCTGTGTTGAGTATTCAGGACTAACGCCTAACCCTAGTTGAAAAGCAGTGATTAGGCTCTCGACTGGATAGCCAGCCGCCAAGACAGTTGTGATAAATGAGCCGGCACTAGAGCCAACATATAGCTGAATAGTCAAATCTGGTCGTTGCTTATTTTTGAGTAGGCGTCTGGAGCCTCCGGCGAAATGGAAACCCTTAGCCTTCAATGCTAGGCATACTCCAATATGATAGGCCGCGGCTTTGATTCCACCACCACTCAGCACCAGTCCGATCTTCTTTTTGTTCTCTAGTCGAATAGTCACAATTAACTCTAAATTAAATATCCTCGAGGCCGGATAATCAATAGGTATTCAGGCCCTAGGTGTAGATTTCAAGACCTACTCAAAGAATATTCACTCGTGGTTTGACAGAGGATACTCGGTTGAATATCTTGAAATACAAGAGTAACCACATCACCAAACTGGTTACTCTTGTTGGGCAACAGCCTAACCGCTAAATGGGTCAAATGGTTGTAATCCAAATGGCCTAGACAACGAGACAAGCAAACAAAATGAGAAATAATTTCGAGTTTTGTTTGCTTGTTTGCAAACCCAGACTCAGGACCACCTAAGACCCCTGGCTCTGGTTACGAGAGTAGAAGAAAAAAGTAATAAGAGTTAATTAAGAAAATTAATTAAGACAATTAAAAGTAGAAATAGTTAAAAAGATAAAAAAAGAAAAAGAAAATGGAAACTTGGCTACCACTTACAGATTATTCTTCGAAGTACAAGATTAGTGTATCTACGCTCAGACGAAGAATTAAGGCGGATGATATTAAATATCATTTTCAAGATGGCAAGTATTACATTTTTGATGAGCAGCCCACAAGAAGTGAACAATTTAAAACGGAATCAATTAAAAATTCTATTAAGAGCAGCCCCTCCCTTAACTCTCTTGATTCGGATTTAATATTTGATGATGAAATACTTAGTGATTTGGATATGGGATCTGAAGCGATTGAGGTCGACAAGGCCTATTCGCAGCGACCACCGGCCGTGGGAATAGTGCATGCGTACAATCCTGACTTTTTAGAGAATTTAAAGAAGTCGGCGAATGCGAAGTTGCCGCAGGTGAAATCTCAACAGGGTGTTTTAAGCCAGCAACAGGCGATTCGAACTGCACCGGCAATTAACATTGAAGAAGAATATTTTTTTAAAAAGGAAAAACCCGCAGCAACCGAGCCCGAGGAAATAACAGAGTCCGAAAGCCAAACGGTGAGGGATTTTTCTGATAAGATTTCGAAGATCGGTATCAACGAACCGGTTTTAACGGCGGCCAACAAATTATTGAACGAACTAAAAAAGGCGTATACGCAGATTCTTCAAGAAAAAGAAGAGCAAATGATGATTCTGAAAGAAGAAGTATCAGATCTAAAGACTCTGGTGAAGGCTCTAGAGCGAGAAAACGAAAAATTAAAAAATCAAAACTGGTAGTTCGAAACAGGCTGAAGAATTGCTTTTTATTTTGGTATGAAAAATATCAAATCTATACTGCATTTAATTTGTATTTTAAGTATCGTAACTGTCCAAGCATTATACGCTGACCAAACTTTAGACGAAAGTGAATGCAAGCCACGTGATGTTTCCGCTAGACTTGGTTCGTTGCGTGATCAGGGCAACATTGGATGGTGCTATGCAAATGTGGCTGCGGATTTAATGACGTTTCGTTATCATAGCCAGCTGCAAGGCGAAGAAGTGTCTGCGGGCTTTGTGGCCATCACATTTAACCAATTTACAAAATTGAAAGCCAATGCTGATGCTGGGTTTGTGTTACCTGCAGTATGGTTTGCTGAAAATAGTGGGGCCATTTGTCCACAAAGTTTTCAGGATTTGGCTTTGAAATCAAGTCCTAATCTGACGATCAGAGATCAAATCAATGGTTTAGTGAGCTTGAAAGAAGCGTTTAACAAGAGAAAGCGTCAGCCGGGTACTTGGGAAAATGCGCTGAGTGTTTACCAAAAATCGGATAGTTTCATTAACAAAATTGCTTTGGGAGAGCTGACTGAAATATTAGAGAATTCTTCAGTCCGAAGTTTTCCACGTCACTTGGCAGAACGCCTTTGTCAAAATTATCTGAAAAAGCTCGATATGTCGGGTGTAATCCGACCTACTATTGATTTTATTGAAGGGTGGAAAAATATTTTCCCGATGATTCTGAGAAAAAATAAATTTCAGACACCGCTGAGTTCTGGTCGGGATACTCTTATTAGAGAGTTAAACGAGCAAGTGAGTAAAAACAACTTAGTAGGCATGAGTTATAACACAAAAATTTTCTATGATCTTTCATCAAACACGGAAAAAAAAGTGGGCGGTGAGCATGCGTCCAGTATCGTCGGCCGCAAGTGGATCGATGGCCAATGTCACTTTAAACTGAGAAACTCGTGGGGAAAGCGATGTGATTTATATATAAATCCCGTACTAAAGGACAAATGTGATCCAAGTACGGGATATCTTTGGTTACCTGAAACTTTATTAAAACAGACTATCTCCGATATCATGTACTATCATCGATAGCCGTCGTGTCTCTTTGGGCGGTGGCACTATGCCGCTGCCGAAGATGAAGTTTTACCTTTTTTACCAGTTTTTCCTTCAGTCTTTTTAGCTTTGCCCTTTGCGGATTTGTCTAAAGCAACTGTGAAAACCTCGTCTAAATTTTCTGCCATGATAAAATTCATTTTATCTTTGAAAAATTTAGGAATATCAGAAAGATCCTTTTGGTTCGCCATCGGAATCACGACGGTCGTGATGCCTTGATTTAATGCGGCCAAACATTTCTCGCGGATACCACCAACGGGAAGTACTTTACCTTGTAGAGTCACTTCACCTGTCATCGCAATGTCATGACGTACCGGAGTATCAGTCATTAAGCTAATAAGTGCCGTCGTCATCGTGATACCTGCTGAAGGCCCATCTTTAGGGATGGCACCCGCTGGCAAGTGGACGTGGATATCATATTTTTCAAAAAAATCATCTGGAATACCTAGTTCTTCCATGTGAGCTCTGCAGTAAGACATCGCTGCGTGAGCAGATTCTTTCATGACATCACCCAGTTGTCCAGTTAAGGCCAGATGCCCTTTTCCTTTCATCTTAAGAGCTTCAATAGTTAGAACTTCACCGCCGGCTTGAGTCCATGCTAGGCCCTGAACGATACCGACCTGAGAGTCTTCTAATTTTTCTTCACGTAAAAACTTAGGCGCACCCAAGAGTTCTGGAACTGTCGTTGCATTCACTTCAAAATGAGTGCATTCGTTCATTACCACCATTTTTGCAATTTTGCGGCAAACAGAACCGATTTCTCGTTCTAAATTACGCAGACCTGCTTCACGAGTGTATCCAGCAATCAGATACTTGATTCCATCATCAGTAAAAGTAACCTGATGAGCCTCCAGGCCATTGTTTTCCAGTTGCCGTTTGATCAAATGCTTTTTTGAAATCAAGAGTTTATCATTTTCCGTGTACCCAGGAATTTGGATAATCTCCATACGATCTCTTAGAGCGGGGGGAATATTTTCAAGAACATTCGCCGTCGCGATAAACAAAGCATTGCTCAAATCAAAATCCACATTCAAATAGTTGTCGCGGAAGGTTGAGTTTTGCTCTGGATCTAATACTTCAAGCATTGCGGCCGAGGGGTCTCCTCTAAAGTCACTGCCGAGCTTGTCGATTTCATCGAGTACTAGAACAGGATTATTTGTTTTCACTTGACGAAGAGCTTGAACAATTTTGCCTGGCATCGCACCGACATAAGTTCTGCGGTGACCACGAATTTCAGCTTCGTCTTTCACGCCCCCTAAAGCAATTCGATGATATTCGCGGTTCATGGCGCGAGCAATCGATTTACCAAGAGACGTTTTTCCCACTCCGGGAGGTCCTGCAAAACACAAGATTGGTCCCTTCATGTTATTTTTTAACTTTCTAACAGCTAAAAACTCAAGAACGCGGTCCTTAGCCTTTTGAAGTTCATGATGATCTTCATCAAGAACTTCTTTTGATCGGCTTAAATCGATCGAGTCATCGGATTTTTTAGCCCAAGGAAGATCCACCATCCAATCTAGGTATGTGCGAACCATCGTTGCTTCGGATGCATCTGGATGCATCCGCTCTAGACGGTGAAGCTGTTTAAGTGCTTCAGTCAAAACAGTTTTAGGCATTCCACTGTTGTTAACCTTTTCACGAAGTTCTTCGATTTCTTCAGATTTAGAATCATTTTCGCCTAATTCATTTTTGATCGCTTTCATTTGATCTTTAAAGAATTGATCGCGAGTTGACTTCGGCATGTCGTCTTTGCCGCCTTTAGCTTTGTTTTGCAGCTGAAGGGCTTCAATTTCAGAATTCAAAAAGTCTAAAACTAGTTGCATTCTTTCTTTTGCGTCGACAGTTTCGATTACTTTTTGTGCTTCGGTAACTTTGATACCAAGGTTAGCCGCAATTAAGTCGGCGCCTTTACCTGGATCTTGTAAATCGTCGAGTACTAGTAAAATATCTGGCAATAGGGTTTTCCCTAAAGAGATGATTTTTTCAATACGCTCTTTAGATTTTTGCATAAGAACTTCGTTTTCTGTAGGAGAAGTGGTTCTTACGTCTTCGATTTTTTCAACGGCGACTTCAAAATTTGGCGTTGTTTTAGCATAGTTCTTAATGCGACCTTTAGCCACACCTTGAATCAATATCCTGATTTGACCGTCTGGAACTTTTTTCATTCGCATGATCATCGCGATAGTTCCCACGGTATAGATGGAATCAGGATTTGGGTTTTCTTCATTTAGATCTTTTTGAGACACTAAGAAGATTAGTCGATTTTTTGATAGGGCTTCCTCTACTGATCGTATTGATGATTCCCTTCCTACTACGAGGGGAATGATCATATAAGGAAACACAACAAAATCACGGACCGGCAACATTGGAAGAGTTGGTGGTATATCGATAGTTTTATCGTCTTTATAAGATCCACCGTTTCCGCTTCTATCATCAAAACTCATATCAGCACCCTTTATTTGTACGATTTTTCTTACACAAATATTCGGCCTGAAACCTGCTGAGCTTTAAGAGTATTTCGCTATCTTAGGACCTGATTTTTTAGAACAAAGACTACAAATTCCAGTTTTAGGTCTAGAGAAAAAACTATAAAACAAAATTATGACATAAAATGACGTCGAGAAAGCGACATCCCTGTCATAAATACCCTTTATCCTTAAAAGGTAATTTCAATTTCATATTATCTCAGAGAACTTTTTGGGGCTCTTCTGTAATTTTTGGTAAGTTGAAGTTACAAAGTCTTAAACTTAGTGGGCATTAGCTATTGGTGCTTGATGCGTACTTCTTCTTCGCGCTCTTCCATGCATGCAATGCAAAGAGGGGCCAAAGGACGAGCCTGTAGGCGTTTCGGATGAATGTGCTCCCCACAGCCCTCACATTCTCCGTAGGTGCCATGAGCGATTTTATTTAATGATTTATCAATTTCCAAAAGTGCCTTCATTGAACGTTCATGCAAATGTATAGATAAATTATTGCTTAGGTCATTAGAAGCAACTTCAGCCTCATCGGATAACTGAACAGATTCTTGTTGCGAACGTTTGAACTCATCGGTTCGGTTTAAAATTTGACTTTTTTGAAATAAAAGGGACTCCTTGATCGAAGGAAGTAAATCTTTTAAAGAAACCTCATCAAGCTGAACCGTACGCTCTGTCGCTGACGAATTCACATCAGCAACATTTTTAATACTGACTTTTTCAGACTTCATGGTTTTGGTCTTTCCCTTTTTTTCAGCGATAACTACACTTTTCACTTTCTTCCCCTTTGTAAAAAAAACGCTATCGGCCGTTAAAACAAGGCTGAATAATACGGAGATCAAAGATTGTGTCACTAAAAAAATGAGAATGATTATTTATTCAACACGAATTTAACGCGATGAAATTAACCCAAGACAGAGGCGTTAAGTTCGTGTCAGATATTTTTAATTTTCTTATATTTGAGCAAAATGATTCTTATAACGCTCGCGAATTTCTGCACCTTCGATACTCAATCGTGTCCAAGGAATACTGAGTAGACGTTGTTCTTCAATAGGTTCAAGGGTTTCCTCGCACACACCAAAATGATTTTTTTCTATTCGCGCCAGTGCAAATTCAATTTCAGAAAGTTGAAAACGAAAACGTTCTTGATTGATAAGTAAATTATATTCTTCTAGCTGTGCCACAGATTGATCGATTTCATCGCCCACGTTTTTGTTATTTTCTTTGAAGCGCTCGGCAGACATTTTTAATCGATTCAATATATCTTGCTTTGCCAAAACTAATTTTTTTCGGCACTCGTCAATAATTTTTCTGTTTACTAGTTCCGTCGCACTTGAAAATGACATAAGCCCTCCTGGCTCTAAAGGTTAGTTTTTGAGCCTGTATCAGGCCCTTCGGAGAGTTAGATACGCGTACCCATGATTTGGGTTAAAACTTGGTAAAAAAAAATAAATATTTTTCAGAGCCGTAATCAGATACAGAACAGGCCCGAGCGGGGGAGTGGTATTGGCCAGCTATTTGACCTTTACCGTTTCGCCTTTTTGCACTGTTAAAGTCATCAGAGGACGAAATAAATCTTTGCCAGAAGTCGTAGACAGCGGTCCAAAACTGCCATCAAATTTTCTTAATTTCAATAACTGCCGACCCATTTCTTCCCGAGAACTTACGCCTTGTAAAACCAATTGGCGTAAAATTAAACCCGAATCATAGGCAGAAACTTCGAATTGTGCCGGGTATTCATTAAAGTAGCTCATGTATTCTCGAACAAAATCAGATACGGATTGATTTGGCCCTTCAGAAATAAAATTATCTGCAAAATAAATGGGAAAATTCAGCTGCGCCAAACGCTTTGCAGATCCTGGAGTATTTAAGATATTTGTAGATAAAATTTTAGTATCTTTCACACGAGAATAGTTCAAAAATGCGTTGATCTGAGAAATCACTCGCGCTTGGTCAGGAATAAAAATCGCATCGAAATTTTGAATGGGTGTTAGTAAATCATCCGTATTGACGTTCTCACGGGCATTTTTGCCTTTAAGAGTCTGTTTAAACGCACGCAGTTTTTGATAGTACTCGTCTTTACGGGCCTCAATAAAATAAGTACCCACCAAGCGTTGCACTACGGGACGAAAGTCTGTTTCCTTTGGATCATATGTCTGTGCTGCAACGATTTGTCCACCTTGAGTAAGCACTTCGTCCCAAAAAATATTAGCATATTCAACTCCGTAAGGATCATTCGGGTATAAAATAGCAAACTCGGACATATCCATTTCTGTCATTGCTGTGCGGACAAGATGACGCACTTGCATTTCGGCCGTCAAAGAATTACGAATGGCCGTAGGATGAATATCGTTCAGGCCTTGCTTTTGCGAAAGGTAAATAAACGGAATGTTGTATTCTGAAGCAATCGCAAGCTCTGTTCCAACTGTCTTGCTTAAAACTCCACCGACAATTGCGATCACGTTGTCTTCTTTCACCAGTTTTTCTACTCCAAGACGCGCTAAATCCGAGCGTCCCTCACTGTCTACAATGGCTAAGCGAAATTTAGAGAAACCCTGGTGAGTTCCTAGACCTAATTGTAGACCGCGTAAAACTTTTTGCCCCACAGCTGAACTTTTTCCTGTTAATGGCAAAACTACGCCGATGGTTTGAGATGAAACACGAACAGTGGCTTCCATATCAGAAAGTACTTTTTGTGAAGAAACGGCTATATCACTTTCTGGAAGAAGTTCGACGACTGAACGATAGTAACGCTTACTTTCTTCAATATTATTACTAGCTAATTCCATTTCGGCTAATTTAAACAAGGCATAGCCCCGCAAATAACCATAGTCAGATGTTCGCGCAATTGTGTGTAAGTTGTCTTTGGATAATCGTGAGTAAATAAAATCAATAGATTTTGATTTATAAAAGTCGGCCTTTTTTGAATCCGTGTGGGATGTGGAAAGTGTTGCCGAAATGTTAAAAGCCTCCCAATAAGATCCAGCCCTTTCCATTTGAGAGAATTTATTCTCTTCAAGCAGAACGGCATTTGCCGCAGTGGGATCTGTTGGGGCCGCAGGCGTCTGGCCAGGCAAAGCCGTCGGAGGATTTTTAGGAATTGCTTTTTTAGGGGTAGTGACTGGTTTATCAGCCAGTTCGGGACGTTGAGTTTTAATATTATTAGAAGTGCATCCCAAACCAAAAACAAAAATTAAATAAAAAAAAGCCGTTTTTTTCATAGAAGATAAGTATAAACCAGCAACTCGAGAGAACAAGTAATTTCAATCCCTAAAGCACGAGGACAGGGCCTAGCACACTGTAACATTATAATCGGCGAAAAGAACTTTTTGCCGTGGGGACTTTCAAAACAAAAGGTTTATGACTTTTGTTTTGAAAGTTTTTGCACTTTTTCTTTATATTCCTTAATAAGCGGAGTTTCTGAAGCGGTCTGCGAAAGCTTATTAAGAAGCTCTTTTTCCACTGCGGATACTTCTTGTGGTGTATCGACAAGAATGCGGATCAACATATCACCACTGCCAAATCCTCCCATTTTGGGCAGACCTTTATTTTTTAGCCGTAAAGCCTGGCCCGTATGGGTGCCCGGAGGAATTTTAATTAACACACGGCCAGTTAAAGTGGGCACCTCCATTGAGGTCCCTAAAATTGCATCAATGTAAGAAACGGGAAGCTCTAGGACTACGTCGCTATCTTCACGTTTAAACAAGGTGTGCTCTTGGATTTGAATGATCACGTATAAATCACCAGCCTGACCAGTGGGCGAGTTGTCACCTTCCCCCGTCAGTTTTAATTTTTGATTATCTTTCACCCCTGCCGGAACAGTCACGGCAAGTTTTGCATTTTCTTCTTTGGTGCCGTTGTTACGTACAAAGGAAATCACTTTCTCGGAACCCGTGGCAGCTTCTTCCAGGGAAATACTTAACGTGTAACGAAGATCGGCGCCCTTCTGAGGGCGCTGACGACCCCGGCCACCGCCCGCGCGGGACGCACCAAAAACTTCGCTAAAAACATCACCAAAAATATCTTGAAAAGGATCGCCGCCCGCGCCACCGCCAGTATAGGTGCGACCGTATCCACCCCCACCACCAAATGGTCCCCCGCTATTACCAGCGAACGGATTTCCACCTTGAGTGTGCCCAAACTTGTCATAGATATCGCGTTTTTTTGAATCGCCCAATGTCTCGTAAGCTTCCGTGATTTCTTTAAATTTGTCCTCGGCCTTTTTATCACCAGGATTTTTATCTGGATGAAACTGAATCGCTAGCTTGCGATAAGCCTTTTTGATTTCCTCATCCGTAGCACTGCGAGAAACCCCCAATAGGGTGTAATAATCTTGTTTGGCCATTAAGCATCCAATTTTTGAGCGACTACGACCTGTCCCGTACGAATAACTTTTTCATGAAATTTATAAGGCTTTTGAAACACGCGCGCAATATAGCCCGGTGGAACTTTATCCGTTGCCTCAGCACTTAAAGCCTCGTGAATACTGGGATCAAATGGCTGCCCCTCGGCGGGAACTTCAACGATGGCGTGCTTGCCAAGTAAGGATTTAATTTCAGAGGAAGTCATCTCGATACCTTTAACAAAAGAAGCAAAATTTTCAGCAGTTACCTTCATTATCAAGGCCCGCTCAAAATTATCGAGGATAGGTAGCAAGTCTTTAACGAATCTCTCTGCGCCATATTTTTGCAGATCAGATCGTTCTTTAATAGACTGTCGCTTATAGTTGTCGAATTCCGCCTTTAAATAAAGTAGATCGTTTTTATATTTCTCGGCTTCCGCTTTCCATTTTTCTACTAAGGTTTCGCCAGCGCCATTGGCCGCCTCGGCTGCGGCTCCGTTTTCTTGGGCTTCGATTTTTGATGGGTTTGAATCGTTGTCAGAAGTCAAAATATTCTCCATGTCTAAATTTATATAGATAATTAGTGAACGCTTACGTAAAAGTCAATTTTTCAAAGACCCAGTTGCTAATCAGCTTTCCCTGAGAGGTCAGGGTATAGCCATGATCCGTTGCTTGAACTAAACCACGTTGGCTCAATTGATTCAGCTGCGCATCGACTTTTTCTATCGACGACGTGCTAAACTTATTTTTAAGATCACTTAAAATAAGGCCTTTGGCGCGCCGAAGAGAGGTGTGACAAAAGTCTGTCAGGGACTGATTTTCTTTTAGATTTTCAAAATAAATATCTGCCAGCTCGGCCGGAGAATGAAGGGCTTTAAGTGCCTCAATTTCTTGCTGATAAATTTTTATATTGTTGGGATTCCAAAAACGTTGTCCCCATGCGGAATGGGTCGAACGCTTTAGGTACGAGTGACTGCCAAGGCCAATGCCCCAGTATTCCTGATCACTCCAGTACAAATAATTATGTTTGGATTCAAATCCGGGACGGGCATAGTTAGAAATTTCATAGCGATGGTATCCCGCAGAACTGAGCGCCGATTCAATGCGCTCGAACATCACCATTTGTTCATCTTCAATAGGACGATTTTTAGACAGTGGATGCCCTTCGGGGACTGTTAAATAATAAGGACTGACATGAGGCGGTTCGATGGCCAAAGCTTGACTAAGGTCGTGGTCCAGTTCTGCGATGGTTTGGTAAGGCATACCAAAAAGCAGATCAAAGTTATAATTTAAATTATATTTTTTTAAAAGCCCAAGAGACTTTCTTGTGTCGTCCACAGAGTGCTCACGATGAACACGTTTTAGATGAGCGGAATTGAATGTCTGCGCCCCCACACTGAATCGATTGAAACCTAATTTTAAATATTCATTCAACTTATTTTCGTCGACGGTTCCAGGATTAATTTCCATCGTCAGCTCGGCGTCTGGACTCACCAGATAGCCAGCACTTGCTAAGGCATTGATTATTTGTACAATATTCTTAATGGCAAAAAGGCTAGGTGTGCCGCCGCCGAAATAAAGAGTGTCGATGAATTGAGACTCTTTGCCCTGCAGGAAAAATTGTTTTTTTAGATTAATCTCTTTAATAAGCAATTGTGTGTAGTCGGTCGGAGGTAAAATCTTGGTTTGCTCGTATGTGGCGAAATCACAATATGTGCAGCGCTGAATACAATAAGGAATATGCACGTAAACACCAAACGACATAGGAGTGTATTAGAGTATGTCTAAAAAATTTCAACTAAAAAATGGTTTAAAAGTCCTTCTGATCGAAAGTCATAAATCACCTGTTGTCTCGGTGCAAATGTGGGTCAAGACCGGCAGTGCCGATGAGGTGAAAAAGGAAGAAGGCCTATCGCATTTTATCGAACATCTGGTCTTTAAGGGTACTGAAAAATTCAAAGTTGGCGAAATTGCTTCGATCGTCGAAGGCTCTGGCGGCGAACTAAACGCCTACACTTCGTTCGACCAAACGGTATTCTATGTAACGATTTCAAAAAAATTTGCATCGGTGGGACTGGATGTCGTCAGTCAAATGATGGGCTTTCCCACGTTTGATTCGAACGAAATCGATAACGAGCGAGAAGTCGTCATTGAAGAAATTAAGCGTGGCGAGGATTCTCCTCAGCGCCAAATTGGCCAGCTGCTGTTTTCCACGGCGTACAAAAAGCACGCGTACAAAGTTCCGGTGATTGGGTATGCAGACAATATCCGTAAAGTTTCAACGCAAAAAATTAAGCAATACTTTCAAAGCCGATATGTGCCTCGCAATATGTTTTTGGTCGTTTCGGGAGATTTTAAATCCACGGAAATGAAAAAAGAAGTGGAAACATATTTTGGAAAATTTAAAGACTTCAAGGTAAAGAAAGTAAAACGCATCAAAGAACCAATTCAGAAAAAAATCGCAATTGCGATTAAAAAATCTGATTTTCAAGAAACGCTGACGTATGTCGCCTTTAAGGCGCCGAACATTAAACACAAAGATATTCCTGGCCTTGATGTCCTAAGCTTGATTTTGGGTCAGGGCGATAGTTCGCGATTAGTTCATAAGTTGCGTATCGAAGAGGCCATCGTTAACGGAACAGGGGCTTTTACATTCACCCCGCAAGACGACGGATTGGTGGCGTTTTCAGGATCGTTACAGCCGGCAAATCTAGAAAAGTACATGACGATACTGACAGACGAAATTGCGGAAATTTATCACAACCCGCCCACGTATGACGAAATTCAAAAAGCGGTTACGAACATTGCCAGCGAACAAGTCTATTCTGTGGAAACGGTGGATGGCTTGGCCCGCAAAGCGGGATCCCAAGAGTTTTTCATGGGGGATGCAGAATACTACAAGAAATATCTAGCGGCCATTTATGGCGTTAAACCCGCAGACATCACCAAGCTGGCAAAAAAGTATTTTGATCCAAGCAAAATGACAATTTCCATTCTTTCAAAACGCGACGAAAAAGAAGTGAAAACAATTGTAAACCAATTTGTGAAAAATCTAAAAGCCGCCTTGAAAGATAAAAAACGCATTCATGCGAAACCAAAAGAAAAAGCAAAAAAAATCCAAACGCTGAAGTTTAAACATGACCTGGGGGCGAAATCGCCAGAAACAGAAAAAATTTCACTTAACAAAGGTGTAACATTATATTTGCGCGAACAAAAGGAAACGCCCACATGCAGTATCAAGATGGCTTTCCTGGGGGGGACGCGCATCGAAAATGAGAAACTAGAGGGATTATCAGAGCTGTATTCGCGCGTGTGGCCTGCGGGCTCAAAAAATTACACAGAAAATCAAATCAATCTGAAACTAGATACCATTGCCGCCTCGATGAGTTGTTTTTCAGGACGAAACACGGTCGGTATCTCGGTTGAGTTTTTATCGACGTTTCAAAAAGAAATGCTGACAATGTTGACGGATACAATTCAATCGCCAATTTTTGATGCGAAAATTATCGAGCGTGAGAAAATGATTCAAAAAAATCAAATTCAATCACAAAGCGATAATCCGTCCCAGGTGTGTATTAAAGAATTTATGAAAATGATGTTTCCACATCATCCTTATTCTCGAGAAGTATTGGGAACGAAAGAGTCTTTGGACCTTATCACCCGCCAGGCCATGCTGGATTATCATGCGAGAATTTTTAATCATAAAAATGTCGCCATTTGTGCCGTGGGCGATTTCAACCGAGACGGTTTGGTCGAAAATTTAAATAGTTTAATTGAGCATATGCCCGATGGGAAAAAACAAGAAGGTACGACGAAATTGGACAAAGTCGTCACTGATCAATTCTCGTTCAAAGAACTTAAAAAAGAACAGTCGCATATTATCGTGGGATACCGTGGGCTCAGCTTTAAGGACGAAGAGCGCTATACGTTGGATGTCATTCAATCGATTTTAGCGGGGCAAGGAGGCCGGTTATTTTTCGAGCTGCGAGACAAAAACTCGCTGGCTTATTCTGTGTCACCTTTGAAAATGGCAGGGGTTGAAACAGGTTACTTTGGAGCCTATATTGGTTGTTCGCCAGAGAAGTCTAAAAAAGCAATTCAGATGATCAAAGATGAATTTGCCAAGTTGTGTAATACTAAAGTGGGTGCAGACGAGTTGATCCGATCTCAGAGATATTTAGCAGGTCGTAACGACATTGATTTACAACGCAAAGGCAGCATTTGTAATAGCATTTTATTTGATGTCGTGTACGGGCTAGATGCAGATGAGACTTTCAAATCGTCCAGTCGCTATTTTGAAGTGACGGCCGAAGATGTTCAGGCTTTGAGTCAGAAAATATTTTTGCAGAACTCGGTTATTTCCGTGGTTGGTCCCAGTTACTAAAATCTAACCGGCAACACGAATCAAAAATTTGTTCACAAGATCTACACCGTGGATCTTGTGAACAAAAGATATTAGCGTTTAATAATTTCAAAATTTCTAGAATCCGTAGCCGTCGAGGTCTGGACTTCTAAATCCAGTCGCGTAATTTCCTGTCCATGGGTAGTCAACACCTGAATGCGCCACTCACCAGGTTGATAGTTGGTCTTATAAGTAAAACCGCGAAAGCCTTCCTTGCGTCCTCCGGTGATGGGCAGAGGAATTCGATCGGCTGCTATCCAACTGCCTTTGCTGTTTTTTTGCGACCATTGAATATAAATTTGATCTTGAAAACGAGCGGGCGAGTACACCTGTGCGTAATAGAAAATTTTATCTCCTGGCCGAGCAACAAAATGCTGGTCACCAGATTGCCAGAACTTCCACCATTTTTTTTCCGTAGACAAAAGAAACTCGCCATTTTGCTTCTCGACGTTGTGGTAAATGCCTTGCTCGACCACACTCAAAGGAATCGGCGGAATCCAGCCCATGATGTAGAAAAATAAAAATAAACCTATGACCGACGCGGCGGGGGCGATGACGATTTTCATTAATGAAAACTTATTGGGAATTTTCTTTAAAAGTAGTTGGTACATCCCATAAAAAGCCGCTCCCGTAAAAACGATAGCCAGCGCCAGGGGCATCCAGCCCACGAAGCCTAAAAGCAAAGGAAATAAAATGGAAAAAAACGAGAACACGCAAATTCCAAACATTCCCGCTTTGATACTCAGATTAGATTTTTTTACTCCCGGCAGTTCGTTCGCGCACAAAACCAACAGCATGACCCCTAGAAACAATAAACTGTGCAGGATAGAAGCGCTTTTGATATAGAACAAAGAATACAGACTTAAAAGCGAGCCCAAGAAGAAATGTAAAATCAACGTTCGATATTCCCAAGCTTTGACCGTTTTGGGGCCGGGCTTCCACTTGAACATGCGAAATAGAATCTCGTAGTACAAAATCAAAAAGATAACGCCTAGATAGACGACTTGCTGAACAATGGAAAACAAATCGTCGATATCGGATAATGTTACGATATCAAATAAAAAACCACCGATGAAAACGATGATGTCTAACTTGGTTTCATTTTCTTCGTAGTATTTTAAAAATCGACTTTTATATTCCGTAATCATAAGGACCAAATTTATGCCAATCTCTGTAGAAAAGTCTAGTTGGTATTTCGGCATTGTCCGCCGATAACGAATCGTTAAAGGAGCCATCATGTCGAAAGATTCATTGAATTCGCTTTCCGAGGCGATTGCTAAACTCGAGTCCGTGGGTCAATCCAAAACTCAACAGATTAAAGAGCATTTGGAAAAAGACTATGAAGAAATCAAAAACGCCCTCGAGACGATGAAACCCTATCTTGACGAGGTAAAACAAAAAGTCGAAAAAGAAGCGAAAGACACTAAAAATCAAGTCGAGCGCAAAGTTAAAGAAAGCCCTTGGCTAGCTCTGGGTATTGTCGGACTAGTGGCATTTTTTATCGGAATTTTTATAGGTCGAAGAGACAAATGATTTTCAAAATAATTTCTATTATTTTCAAAATTATGGAGCGTCATTGGCTTGTTAATGAAACCAGAAAGACCGGCTTATTGTTCTATTTGAAATTTCTTCAAGCGACTCGGAAAAGTCTGGTCGGAATTCTATTCCTCTTTTTTGCATTTCAAATTTTTATTTTGGCATCAGTTGGATTAGTCATTGCGGGTTTGTACTTGGCTCCCATCGAATACGAGACCAAAATGTGGATTTTGTTTTATGCGTGTCTGGCGATTGTTTTTGTTTTCAGTTTTGTCTTGATCTATGCATTTTCTGAAAAAACCTGGTTCAAGTACTCGGGCGCAAAAGAATTGCTGTCCAAATAGAGGTACGGAACAAACCTGCATAGAAGAGCAGGCGGCCCGACAAAGGTTTTGTTTCAAATCAAGACGCGGCTCTTTTTGGTATAAATCAAACGTATACTATCTATTATAATTTCTATCCGGGCTTAGTCTTATTTTTAGTTAAAAAAAAACCGAAAACTATTATAATTAAAGATAAGACGAGATTATGAACGCTGCTATTAAGCAAGACATCAATATTCTAGTGAGCTCTAAAGACTATTTTAGTCAGGTTCTTGACGACGCATTTTACGCGCGCAAAATAAAAGCCGAAAATGATGTTCGAGGCTATTTGGTCCAAGTGCTAGAGCATTATTTGGATGCCCAAAACTTATTTGATAAAGAAAAAGTAGATGAAGCGGGAAGGCGTAAACCAACCACACTTGCCGAACTATATTTGACGGCCGCAAGCGCTGATTTTAATCAAAGGATTGAGCTTTTAAAAAGACTAGGTGATAAGTCATTATACATCAGTGGCTTTTTTGGTGACTCTTTGCAGAGAAAAGTCATTGATATCGAATATTATGTGAACATGGGCGGTTCGGCTTACAATATTCTGGCAAAGACGGTTGATAAGAATGATCCCCAAAAAAATGTATTTGAAACAATATCGCGACGATTTGTCGATTTTGTCGAGGCCTTATCTTATATTAGTCAGAATGTAATGATTTCCAATAATCAAAGTCTTTTACGATTATATGACAGGTATTTACAGACGGGCTCGACCTTGGCGAAGGAAAAACTGTTAGAACTGGGTATTGTTACAATATCTGGCGATCCAAAGAATCCATTAAAACACGAAAACTAAGGGGATGCGGCAGCGGTCGGGCAAATTCCATGAGTGACTCTGAAAATCATTAACATTATAATTACTAAGAAACTGTAAACTTAGGATTGGTATGTTTGGCCTTGGGATGAGTGAAATAATACTGTTGGGTGTGTTGGCGCTGTTGTTGATCGGGCCTCAGCAGTTGCCGGAAGTGGCACGCACAATTGGGCGTTTTATAAATGATCTTAAACGAAGCGCTGATGGATTAACGGATGAAATTAAAAAACAAGCGCGTGCCGATTTAGATTTAGACTTTCTTCAAGAAAAGCGCAGTAAGGCGGATGAGACTTCGAAGCCTATTCCGATCTGGGATCCTAATAAGAAAAAAGAAGAAGCCCCAGAGCACAAACCCGGACCAGATGTTGATTCTGTTCCTAGTCCTAAGATCGAGCCGCCAGACCAAATGACATTTGTATTCACTCCTGAAAAACCGGATTTAGGTGGGCATTCAGAAAATCCTGATCATCCAGAGCAAAAAAACGAGAAAAAAGACTAGATGGAAAACGAAAAAGCCGAAACTATCGACAATCATATGCCTTTGACGGAACACCTGACGGAACTGCGCAAGAGGATTATTAACAGTCTGTACGCTTTGGTGGTTTTCACAGCGGTATCATACGAATACAGTAAGGAAATTTTTGATTTTATTCGTAAACCTATCGAAAAGTATTTGCCGGCCGGTGGCCTGGTCTATACGGCGCCAATGGATAAATTCATGGCCCACTTTAAATTAGCGATCGTGGTCGGAGTCATTGGGTCATGTCCGTTTTGGCTTTATCAGCTGTGGAAATTTGTAGCGCCGGGATTGTATAAAAATGAACGAAAATACATGACAAGTTTTATTACGATCGGATCCTTTTTGTTTATTTCCGGGGTGGCGTTTTCATATTATGTGGCTTTGCCAATGACCTTTGATTTTTTGTTCAGCTTTGGGGGCGATCAAGATAAGCCGATGATTACGATTGATCATTACTTGGATTTTGTCAGCCAATTTGCGATCATGTTTGGGGTTTCATTTGAACTTCCCTTAATTTTAACTTTGTTGGCAATGGCCGGAGTCGTCTCGCAAAGATTTTTAATTGATAAAGGACGTTTTGCCGTGATGATCTTGGCTGTAATCGCGGCTTTGATCACTCCACCCGATGTCATGAGTATGACGGTCATGTTGGTTCCAATGATTGCACTTTATTATATTGGTGTTTTGATGGTGGGAATTGTTCAAAAGAAATCGAAAGAGAACCCTTAAAACACTCTCCAAGAGGCCGCCTAAGAGATTACTTAAGAGACCTAAGTTAAAACCTGGTCCCTTGAGGATCTTCTGTGACTAAAATAATTTTTCTTTTAAAAATATATATTGCATAGCCATATATTCAGCGGCCTGATTTAAATCAGCTGTGCGACCGTGTCCACCTTCGGTGTTCTCGAAATACATATAGGGTTTTCCGAGGGATTTCAATTTCGCCGCCATTTTTCTGGCGTGTCCAGGATGGACGCGATCGTCCTCGGTCGATGTCGTGATGAATACCTCAGGATAGACTTTGTCGATCTTTACATTTTGATAGGGAGAATAGCTGAGTAAATAATCTCGCTCTTGTGGATTTTCGGGAGACCCATATTCTGCAACCCAGCTGGCACCCGCTAAGAGCAGATGATAGCGAGCCATATCCAGTAAAGGAACTTCGCAAAGAACCGCCTTAAATAAATCGGGCCGTTGAGTCATCGCCACGCCCATCAGTAGGCCACCATTACTTCCTCCCATGATGCCCAAATGCGCAGGTGAGGTAACCTTGGTTCTAATAAGATCCTCTGCGACGGCATAAAAATCGTCGAAGGCTCGTTGACGATTCAACTTCAGTGCCGATTGATGCCAACTGGGGCCGAACTCGCCGCCGCCGCGGATATTCGCAAGTACATATGTTCCACCTGTTTCTAACCACGCCTTACCCATAACGGCCGAATAGTATGGTTGCATAGCCACTTCGAAACCGCCATAAGCATACAGCAAAGTGGGGTTCTTCGCATTGCTTGTGTGCTTTTTATTTTTAATCAAATAATAAGGAACTTTGGTTCCGTCTTTACTGGTTGCCCATTTCTGTTCCACCACAATATCATCGGCTTTGAAAAACGCTGGCAGCGAACGCATTTTTTTTAGCCGATTGTGCTCATAACTGTAAAGTGTCGTCGGTTGATTAAAATTCGAATAAGTCACCAGAATCAAATCCGAGTTATCAGCCGTCGTCATCAGTGACGAATTTCCTACGGTCGGCAATTTTAATGGTTTGAGTTCATTTTTGTCCGTTAATTCAAAAATGTTAGGATTGACCTGATTTAAAACCGTTAACCAACGTTTGTTTTTAGAAAAACTAATGCCACTGTAAATCTGATTCGGGGTAGAAAGAAAAACCAGATCGGGTTCAACAGACTGAGTAGTATCCGCTAAAAATTTGGCAATAGAAAATTTCAAAAGCGAGCCGGTTTGAAAAGTTCTTGAAGGTGTTTTCATCTCGCGCTTCACCAAATAATATCCGTCACCATTAAAAATTCCATCCAGCTCGCTATCCAAAGGAATCGGAAGTTTTTTGGGCTCCAGATTGGGTGTTAGGGCATAATAATTATTATCGTAAAAATTAATTCGATCAACGATGATGGGATAGGATGTCTTTCCGTCATGAATTGTTGAAACCCACGTTCCTGTATTTTGCTTGGGAGTCTGGATCAGCAAGCGTGCGTCCACCAATTTTTGATTCCGTTTCCATGTCTTGATCATACGGGGATAACCAGAATCCGTTTTAGAATCTTCGCCAAAATCTGTTCCCAGCATCAGCGTATCTTTGTCGATCCATGTCACCGTCATTTTAGCTTCGGGCAAGGTGAATCCATCTTTAATGAACGTCTTTGTTGTCAGATCAAATTCGCGCATGATGGTCGCATCTTTACCTTTGCGAGAAAGAAAAACCAATGCGCGCGTAAAATCTTTACGTAAAATTTCGGTGCGCTTTAAAACCCAGCTTTCATTTTCTGCTTTACCAAGCGCATCCACGTCTAACAAAATTTCCCAGTGCGGAGTTTTCTTATTCAATTCCGTCAGCTTGGTTCGACGCCACAAACCACGAGGATTTTTTTCGTCCGTCCAGTGGTTATATACGTATTCGTCAATAATGGTCATCGCCGGAATACGATCTTTGCTGGCCAAGATATCTTTGATGTTACTTTTCAGCGTGTCAAATCCAGGTTGCGCTTTCAAGTGACCTGCCGAAATTTCGTTTTCGCTTTTCACCCAGGCCATAGAGTCGGTGGATCGAATATCTTCTAGCTGGATAAAAGGATCCGTGCTTGTAACAGTAGACGGCGAGGTTGTCTTTTTGTGCGTACAGGCAACAGAAAAAACCAAAACTAAAGAACTAAGCATAATCGATCGATGCTTGGCGAGCGCTTTGAAAATCATAGGTCTTCCTTGGAAATAGGTTGTCTAAAAAATCTGTAATAAAAGACCATCCCTGTCAAGCACGCACGGGGAATAGCAAACTACCCAAAAAAAGAAAGGCAGGGGGATACCTGCCTTTCTTTCATTACGTCTATAATTCTATAGTTATTTTGCTTCTATATCTATTTCGCTGTGTATTTTAAGGATTTTCAAATTTAATTAGGACGGCGCCAGATTCGACACTAGCCCCCTGTTTAACACAAACTTCTTTAATTTTTACTTCGCGGGTGGACCGCATTTCATTTTCCATTTTCATAGCCTCCATGATCAACAACGGCTTGTTCGCCGGGATCACATCACCAGGTTTGACGAAAATTTCAATGACTTTACCAGGCATTCCCGACTTCAATTCGTTCGCTCCAGAGCCATTGCCACCTTTTTTTAAAGACTCATGCAGCAACATTTCATCATTGTAGATTTTAATACTCCGGAACGAGTTCCGTGCAAATACGGTGTACTCGGTGTCTTTACCCACAACGTCGATCAAGTACGACTGTCCTTGGAAAAGAAAGCTGATGTATTCTTCCGCGGTTTTAAAATCGTTTTTTGAAATGTCGTGATGTTGCCACTCGGAACCTTGGGCTTGTAAAGACACTTTCCAAGAATGACGAGTCTCGGTCACATCTACTTTATATTTTCGCCCTTGAATTTCTGCTTCGAAATACATATTCGCTCCTACGCTAAACGCATCGACATCTTACGGCCGATACGCTTCCAGTTAGAGGTGATATTTAAATGTCTGACGTCTTTAGATTTACGCGAGTTATAGGCACTAATCGCAGCTGAAATTAAAAACACAGGGTCTTCGATTTGTTTAAACATCATTGGCTCGATGACCTCGAAATTTTTTTCAATAAACTGAGTTGTGTAACTGCCATCTAAAAACTTTGGGTGATCCAAAATTGTCTTATGCAAAACTATGTTTGTTTTAATTCCCGTCAATACGAACTCGGAAAGCGCGCGTTGCATACGACGAACGGCCGCCTCGCGCGTATCGCCCCACGTGATCAGCTTGGCAATCATGGGATCGTAATAAATAGGAACTTCGTAACCAGGATACGCATAGGAATCCACGCGCATGAACGGCCCCTGTGGATGCCGACAAGCGCGAATCACACCAGGGTGGGGTTTATAGGTAATCGGATCTTCGGCGCAAATACGTGTTTCAATGGCGTGGCCTTTGATCTTAACGTCTTCCTGCTTGAAGCTGAGCTTTCTCCCCGCAGCAACGTATATTTGTTCTTTTACTAGATCATACCCCGTAATGGCCTCCGTAATCGGATGCTCGACTTGAAGACGAGTGTTCATTTCCATGAAGAAATATTCTTTGCTTTGGTTATCAAAGATAAACTCGATCGTTCCCGCACCAACGTAATTAATTTGCTGAGCGGCGCGTACGGCCGCATCGCCCATTTTTTGACGAACCGGATCGGGTACCGACGGAGACGGTGCCTCTTCAATAATTTTTTGATGCCGACGTTGCACGGAACACTCGCGATCAAATAAATGGCACACGTTACCGTGTTTATCACCGAACACTTGAATCTCGATATGTTTGGGATCGTTTACGAAACGCTCCATGTACACGGTCGGATCTGCGAAATAGTTCTGGCCTTCCGAACGACATGCGCGAAACGCGCTCTCAAGTTCCGACTCTTGACGAACCACGCGCATGCCTTTGCCGCCCCCACCAGCCGACGCTTTGATGATCACTGGGTACCCAATTTCCGCTGCGATTTTTCGAGCATCCTCGATCGTCTCGATTCCGCCATCGCTGCCAGGAACCGTGGGCACTTTTGCTTTTTTCATCAAGGCTTTTGCCGATAATTTGTCACCCATGGCTTCAATGTTGGCCACCGTCGGCCCGATAAATGTAATTCCCGCTTCGGTGCAGGCTTTTACGAAATGAGCGTTCTCGGATAAGAAACCATATCCAGGATGAATGGCATCCACCTTGGCTTCTTTTGCAACTTCAATAATTTTTTTGTAATTTAAGTATGAATCTTTAGAAGGTGCCGGACCAATGTTATACGCTTGATCCGCCAGAAACACGTGCAGGCTGTCACGATCCGCATCGCTGAATACGGCGACAGATTGAATGCCTAACTCGCGACAGGCACGCGTGATACGAATGGCGATTTCTCCACGATTAGCAATTAATATTCTTTTAAAAGGCAAATCCATGATTACTCCATCTTCCGTTTACAACGGAATGTTCCCATGCTTTTTAGCAGGATTGACATCCTTTTTATTTTTCAACATTTCCAAAGCATCGATAATGCGTTTACGAGTCAGCGCGGGCTCGATCACTTCATCTGTATAGCCAAGCTCGGCGCTGACATACGGGTTGTTGAATTTCTTTTCATAATCCGCGATCAGTCTGGCCCGTTCGGCCACAGGGTCTTTCGCTTTTTCAATTTCGGCACGCGAGATAATACTGACCGCACCTTCGGCTCCCATCACAGCGATTTCCGCTGAAGGATAGGCTAAATTCACATCTGCGCGAAGCAGTTTTGAACCCATAACGATATACGCACCACCATAAGCTTTACGTGTAATAACTGTCACCTTGGGAACGGTGGCCTCTGCATAGGCATAGAGCAACTTCGCCCCGTGCGTGATGATTCCATTCCACTCTTGATCTTTACCCGGCAGGAAGCCAGGAACGTCTACGAAGCTAACGATGGGAATATTAAAGGCATCACAGAAACGGATGAAGCGCGCGGCCTTGCGAGACGCTTCGATATTCAAACAACCCGCCAAAACTTGGGGTTGATTACCGACGATACCAACCGGTCGCCCGTTAAAACGAGCAAAACCCACAACAATGTTTTGCGCATAGTCTTTGTGGACTTCCAAAAAGTAACCTTCATCCACGCACTCGGTGATGACTTGGATGATATCATAAGGTTTTTTAGGGTTATCTGGAATTAAAGTGTTTAATGCTTCGACGATACGATCAGGACGGTCATTTGTCGGCAATATCGGCGCATCGTCCAAATTATTTGCCGGCAGGAAATTCAACAATTCGCGAATCATCAACAAACAGCTTTTATCATCGTCCACCGCAAAATGGGCCACTCCAGATTTTTGCGCGTGTGTGCTGGCGCCGCCCAGGTCTTCTTTGGTGACATCTTCGTGAGTCACCGTTTTGATAACGTCAGGACCAGTAACAAACATGTAGCTGGATTTGTTCACCATAAAAACAAAATCTGTAATACTTGGCGAATAAACCGCGCCGCCGGCACATGGACCCATGATCGCCGTGATTTGCGGGATGACGCCACTGCCAGTCACGTTGCGGGTAAAAATATCGGCATAGCCACCCAAAGACTCAATACCTTCTTGGATGCGGGCGCCACCCGAGTCGTTGATAGAGATAAACGGTGCTCCATTCTTCATCGCAAGGTCCATGACTTTACAGATTTTGTTGGCTTGGGTGCGCGACATCGATCCACCAAAAACTGTAAAATCTTGGCTGGAAACGTAAACTAATTTTCCATTCACTCGACCGTAACCGGTGATCACGCCATCGCCGGGAACTAACGTTTTATCCATTCCAAAGTTCGTACATCGATGGGTCATTAAACGATCGGTTTCCACAAAACTGCCAGGATCCAGCAAAACATCCAATCGTTCGCGCGCCGTTAATCGTCCGCCCTTTTTATGTTTAGCGATACGATCTTCACCGCCGCCCTTCATGGCGTTTTCATTTTTTCTGTCTAACTCTTGAATCTTTAACAGATTCAGATTTGTAGGTTCCATATTGCTCCTAAAAATTTTAAATCTAAGTTCTTTCTAATTTTAATTTTTTAATATCTCTTAAGGGTAACTGCGACCGTACAGCCGAGGAAACGGAATCGTTTCACGTACATGTGGCAGGCCGCAAATCCAAGTCACGGTACGCTCGATACCCAAACCAAACCCACTATGAGGAAATGAACCAAATCGACGAAGATCCAAGTACCATTGAAAATCCTTTTCATCTAATTTGTGCTCTTTGATTTTGGTCATCAGTTTTTCAATACTCTCTTCGCGTTGACCGCCACCAATAATTTCGCCGTAACCTTCGGTAGCCAGCAAATCACAGCCCATTGCATATCCTGGCTCTTTAGGATCTTCTTTCATATAAAAAGCTTTGATGGCCTGAGGATAATGGTGAACAAAGACGGGTTTATCAAATTTCGACGAAACAATGGTTTCATCCGGAGCACCGAAATCATCTCCAATTTGAAATTCTGGATTTTCTTTTTTAATCATTTCTGCCGCTTCACGATAGTGTAGACGGGGGAACGGACCCTTGATCACCTCGAGCTTGCTCATGTCACGCTCGATCACGCGAAATTCGTCCGCACGATTTTTAATTGTACGCTGGACAATGTACTCCACAAATTGCTCGGCCAAATCCATGTTGTCGTACATGTCGTTGAAGGCAACCTCTGGCTCAACCATCCAAAACTCGATCAAGTGTCGGCGTGTTTTGGATTTCTCTGCGCGAAAAGTGGGTCCAAAGCAATAAACTTTGCCCAGAGCCGCCGCGGTGGCCTCCATGTATAACTGTCCCGACTGTGACAAATACATTTTTTCATCAAAATACTTAGTTTCAAACAGGTTTGAAGTTCCCTCACAAGCGCTTGGCGTGAAGATCGGAGCGTCCGTCAAAGTGAACCCGCGGCCGTCAAAAAAATCACGAATAGCAGAAATAATTTCGTGACGGATGCGCATGATTGCATGCTGACGTTTAGAGCGCAGCCACAAGTGACGATTTTCCATTAAAAAATCAGTGCCGTGATCCTTAGGGGAAATAGGATAGTTTTCGGAAGTGGCGATAATTTCTAACGTCTTAGCGCCAATTTCAAAGACATTTTCGTGCTTGGGATGCTTCTTAACAATTCCGGTCACTTTCACGGAACTTTCTTGGGTGGCTTTGTCGAACAGCTCTAGAGCGGCCTCGTCGGCCTCGCCTTTAAAAAACACACATGGAACAATACCCGTTCCATCTCGGAGTTCTAAGAACTTTACTTTTCCAGAAGAGCGAGCCTGATAGACCCAACCTTTTAACTCGACGTGTTCGCCAATATGATTCTTCAAATCACTAATAAAAAACCGCATAAAAACCTCGTTGCAATTTTTTATATGATTTATGGAATTAATCCAATAAACATAAGGTCATCACGCTTTGCATCCGAAAGGGGTAAAGGACCAGAAATGGCGCACAGCTTCTGGCCAGAATAATGGCGGTTTAAACGACGACGACTATCGAGCTAAATAATTATAGGCTTTCAACAGATTCAATCGACCACGTGAAGCAACTCGAAATTCGTGATTAGGTATTACATCGACCGATTTCACAAGTGCTTCTTTGATTTGTAACGAAGTCATATCCGGGAACGCGCTCCACAGCGCTGCCGCTGCCCCGGTTACAAAAGGGGCTGCCATGCTGGTGCCTTTTAAATATTCATACTTTTCATTGGGTGTAGTGCTTAAAATATCATCCCCTGGGGCGGCTAGGTGAACCAAGTTAAAACTGCTGTTGGAAAATGAGGTCATATAGTCGTTATAGTTCGATGCTCCAACAGTAATTTGCCCCGAAATATTGAATGCGGCTGGGTAGGTGGGATTAAAATCTAAGTCGCGGCTTTCATTTCCCGCCGCTACAACAATTAAAACGCCTTTTTTTGAAATTTCTTGAAATGCGTCCCGTAAAGTCGCGACGCAAACACTGCCACCCCAGCTGGCGTTGATCACTTTGGCGCCTCGTGAAACCACATAGTTCATAGCATTGATCGCATCTCCCAGCGAACCGGATCCATCATTTGAAATAAAAGGAGCGGCGACAATTTTGGCTTCGGGGGCAATGCCTTTCATCATTCCGCTGTGATCGGCGGCCACGATTCCCGCCACATGAGTACCATGCACGTTTTGGATCGTGTAGTTAGTCACATTGGTAAAATTAGCACTTGAATAATCGTCGATGTAGCCGTTCTCGTCATCGTCTTTTCCATTGTTAGGAATTTCCTTGGTATTAATCAAGATCTGGTCTTTCAATTTTGAATGGGTTACATCCACGTAAGAATCGACGATGCCGACGATAATGTTTTTACCCTTAGCATTTTTTTGCCACACTTGATCGGCTTGAATAATGGCTTGTCCCCATACTTGATCGGCCGTGGTCGTTGCGTAAGGCGCCAATGACTCGGATGATGCGCTCAGTTCATCTTTTGTGTAAAATTGAACTTTGTGATCAAAGTGAACTTTTTTAATTTTATCCAGGTTGCGGGTGACAAAACCTTTTCGAAAGTTTTCTTCGTTTTCACCCTGTTCCTTGGTGAACGTACCGTCTTCCCAGTGAACAATGTATTGATTTTCAATGGCCTCGGCCTGGCAATTGTTTGCGGTTGTTTTGTTTGCAAAAACACTTTCCGGTGTCTTTTGGCCTTCTTTCGCACAAGAAATTAGAAAAACAAATGAGGCCAATAGCAGGGTCAGTCGTACAACATCCATGTGTATCTCCATCGCGGTGGTCCCTATTGTGATGACTCGCTAGGGTCCGGTTCTGGTGAACTGTTCGACGTAAAAGCAGTGTCAATAGAGTCTATTTTTGCAGAACTAGACTTCGATCGAGGAAACGGAAACTCTGCGTACGCCCTAAAAAAGGCGCATTCGAAAAAAAGAAAACACGCCGTAAAAAACCTGATGTATAAGAAAAACAGACCTTAAAATTGACGGAAATTTTTTTAACCGGAAAGGTAGAGGTTGATTTTTTGTTTTATTTTAGCTTTGAAGCCTTTTGCCGCCTTGAAGGCCAGGAAAATCATTTCCCGCTAGATTGTGGATCAAGATCTAGGTAAAACATAAACTCAGCAAGAATGGTTCAAGGAGCTTTGATGAAACTATTTTTAGTCTTAATGATTTCGTTCGTGTTTGGTCAAACAAGTTTATCGAAAGAAAATGTTGATTTGATTCCGCTAAGAGATTTTTTTAAAAATCCGGATTCCATAAACTATCAGATTTCCCCTGATGGAAAATGGATTTCATATTTAAAACCCTACGAACGGCGGTTGAATATCTTTGTCAAAGAAAACAAAGATGGCGCTCAAGAAACCAGGGTCACTTCGGTTACAGATCGAGACCTGGGCAACTATTTTTGGAAGGGCAACCAGCACCTGGTCTATACGCGTGACTTTGGTGGCGATGAAAATTTTCATGTGTTTACAGTCGATCTAAAAACAAAAACTGAAAAAGATGTAACTAATTTTCCCAATACTCGCGCCGGGGTGGTGGACGCGCTAGAGAATGTCAAAGACGACGAAATGATTATTTCGCACAATATGCGGGACAAAAAAGTATTTGATGTCTACAGATTAAATATCAAAACGGGAAAGTTAGTCTTGCTGGCGAAGAACCCGGGGACCATCATAAATTGGATTACCGATCATTCCGGACGCCTGCGGGCAGCTGTCGAGTCTGAAGGATTAGACTACCATATTCTTTATCGTGATACCGAGGACCAGAAGTTTTCAAAAGTATTTTCGTACACCTATAAAGAATCTTTTGAGCCCGTATTTTTCACCTTTGATAATCGTAATCTGTATGCGCTTTCCAATATCAATCGCGACAAGGCCAGCGTGGTCGAATTTGATTTGAAAAACAGGAAAGAATCCCGAATCATTTATCAGCATCCCGACGTGGATGTGTCCACGTTGAATTACTCGCGCAAACGCAAAGTTCTAACCGCGGCTGGGATTGTGACGTGGAAGACAATTCCTCAATTTTTTGATCCCGTGATGGAAAATATATACAACAAAGTCGCTGAAAAACTGATCGGTAAAGAAGTGCGCATCGTTTCAACCACGAAAAATGAAGATCTTTTTATTATACGGTCATTGTCGGATCGATCCTTTGGGGCATTCTATGTCTATGATGCCACCAAAGATGAATTAAAACTGTTGGCTCAAGTGGCGCCATGGCTAGACGAAGAGAAATTAAATCCGACAAAACCCGTTAGCTATCTATCCAGAGATGGATTGACGATTAATGGCTATTTAACTTTGCCAAAAGATAAAAAAGCTAAAAACTTGCCGATTGTTATCAATCCTCATGGTGGCCCTTGGCACCGTGACGTGTGGGGATACAATCCGCAAGTGCAGTTTTTGGTTAATCGTGGTTATGGAGTTTTGCAAATGAATTTCCGTGGTTCCACTGGTTATGGGAAAAGCTTTTTGCAGGCGTCTTACAAGCAATGGGGACTCAAGATGCAGGATGATGTTACCGACGGCGTGAAGTGGCTTATTCAAGAGGGAATTGCGGATCCAGATAAAATTTGCATTTATGGTGGCTCTTATGGTGGCTATGCGACGCTGGCCGGTTTAGTTAAAGAGCCTAAATTGTATGCTTGCGGAATTGATTTTGTGGGCGTTTCGAATTTATTCACGTTTATGAACACGATCCCACCCTATTGGACAACGGAACTCGAGAAGCTTTATGAAATGGTAGGGCATCCCGAAAAAGATAAAGCTCAGCTGACGGCGACGTCTCCGGCATTGAATGCCGATAAAATCAAAGCACCGTTGCTGATCGTTCAGGGCGCAAAAGACCCACGCGTGAACAAGGCGGAGTCAGATCAAATGGTTCAGGCTTTGGAAAAGCGTGGGGTGAAAGTTCAATACATTGTGAAAGATAATGAGGGGCATGGGTTTCGCAACGAAGAAAATCGAATTGAATTCTACGAGGCGATGGAGGTGTTTCTGAAAAAGCACATCGGTAAATAGCCACCACACTGTGATCGTTTTGACTCATTTAAAAAGGTAACTATAGATTAAGCCGCTTTAGACTTAACTTGATTCCATTTGGCTCTGTCGTGCGTTCATTTTTTCGGCATAGTGATTGCTAACTCTACAGAACAAGATTCGTTGTTGGTTTTAGTGCAGATTATAAATCGATCTAAGAAAGATTTACATAAATGTGCCCAAAAAAGACATCGAAGCGGGGGAGAGCGAAACGCTCTTTAAAAATGGGGTTAGCATGTTGAGCACATTGTTCTTAAAAAAAATATTTTACTTTTTCACGACGGGAACGTTGTTATTTTATATTGTTTCCTTTGAAACCTCGGGACACGCGGCGGACGAGGAAAAAGTCCGACTCGAGATGATCCAGTGTCAGGAAAATGTTCGCGCGATGAACGCGGGACGCATTTTCACTTTAAAAGAAAGATTTCAAATCACATTTAAAAATATTGTCCGTCTAAATTTAGCTGAACAAAAAGCCGTAAGTTCCTATTTAAAAGAAATGAAATCCTCGTTGGTTAAACAAGGAACATCAAATCCTTTGAAGGTATCTACTTATAAATTTCACAGTGCCACGAATCAGCTTTTAGGATTTAAGGTGGTTGTTCAAGACTGGGAAAGCTCGATGGATGAAGTGACCTATTTTCTAGATCAAGATGCGCAAATCCTGTTTAAACATGTGGACAGGTTCGTTCCGGAAAAAACTTGGACGTGCGAAAAAAACAGCTAGTTCCTGTTGGCCCTACAGAGTTTCGATCAGTGTCTTCATAAAATTAGAAAACTTCTGCTCTACTTTTTTAGCGGTTTCGGTGACTTCCTCGTGAGACAACTTTTGACGAGAAATCCCTGCGGCTAAGTTTGTAATACAGCTAAGTGCCCCTACGCGAAGACCTAAATGGTTTGCGGCGATGACTTCAGGTACGGTGGACATGCCCACGGCTTTTCCACCGAGAAGCTTAAGATAGCGAACCTCTGCTGGAGTTTCATAAGTGGGTCCGCTGACAGCGCAATAAATACCTTTATGATATCGAGTTCCCATGTTTTGAAAGATTTTTTCCATGGCCGAAATCATGGAATGATCATAGGCTTCGGTCATGTCAGGAAAACGTGGGCCAAGCTCTTTGATGTTTGGTCCCATCAACGGATTGATACCCATCAAATTGATATGATCTTCGATGATCATAAAATCACCTGCTTGCATGGTATCGCCAAAACCACCCGCCGAGTTGGTCAGAATTAACGTTTCAATTCCCAGCAGGGCCAGCGTTCGTGTGGGAAATACCACGGACTCCATGCTGTGGCCTTCGTAATAATGATTGCGGCCTTGAAGTATGACGATACTTTTATTTCCCAATTGGCCCAAGATAAGATTGCCTTGGTGCCCTTCGACGGTCGTAGACATAAAATGGGGAATGGCGCTGTAAGGGATTTTACACGTGACTTGAATTTGATCAACAAAGGCACCCAAACCAGAACCTAAAATCAAACCAATTTGTGGCTTCGTTGATGTTTGACTGCGAATAAAACTCACAGCTTCTGTTAAATTATCTAAAACCAAATTTTTCAATAGAAACCCCTTAGATCGAATTTAACCATCAAAACTAGTATTTAGCAAACCCAGTATTTAGTCTAGGGAGTTTTTGGGCCGCTCGCTAAGACTCAAGTTAAATGGTTTAAAACCAGTCGATCTTTCTTTATTTTCGAAGATTTTACGACAAAAGACGCTTGTAAATCAGGCAATGCGTGTTGGAACAACTCTTGGTTATCCCCATGAATTGTAAAAATTGTGTCGCCCTTTTGAACGAGATCGCCGATTTTACAGTGAAATTCGATTCCAGCCGTTCCTTCGATCACGTCCTCTTTAATTTTTCGTCCTGCTCGCACTTTGATGGCGGCCAGCCCTATTTTTTCTACGTCGAATGAATGAATGAATCCTTTTTTTGTGGTTTTTACCTCAAGCGAGCGGGTGGGCAGCGGTAATTTGTCAATATTGCCCGTATGAAGAACACAGAGTTCTTTAAATTTCTCCCACGCCTTTCCTGACTCCAGAATTTCTTTGGCATGCGCCAAGCTTTTATCTCGAGATTTATATTTCCCAGACAGAAACATCATTTCAGAGGCTAAAATTAGGCTAAGTTCCCGCGTATCATGATAGGAATCATAGCCGTATTTATTAATATGAGTTTTGCCTTTCATTATCTCGAGACACTCAAAAACTTCCAAAGAGTTTCCCGCGTACCGGCCCAGGGGTTGATTCATCGATGTCAAAAATGCCGAGATTTTTTTTCCATAGCGCTTGGCAATCTTCATCAAGTATTTGGCCAAAACGGCGGCATCTTTAGTTTTCTTCATAAAAGCGCCCGAACCAAATTTTACATCCAGAACCAGGCCATCAATTCCTTCGGCAAGCTTCTTGGACATGATACTGGCGCAGATCAATGGAATACAGTCAACGGTGGCGGTCACATCGCGAAGAGCATACAATTTTTTGTCGGCGGGACAGATCTCTTTGGTTTGCCCAATAAAGGCGATGTTGTGAGTTTCGATAGCGGCGATGAACTGTTCCAGCGAAAGCTGGGTGTTAAAACCGGGAATTGACTCCAGCTTATCCAAAGTGCCACCGGTGTGGCCAAGCCCGCGGCCAGAGATCATGGGAACGGGGATGCCGGCGGCTGCAACGATAGGACCTAAAATCAAACTTGTCTTATCACCGACACCGCCGGTTGAGTGTTTGTCGACTTTAAATTTAGGTATGTTGGAAAAATCGACCGTAATTCCCGAGTGAATCATAGATTTTGTAAGACCAAAAGTTTCCTTTTCGGTCATGCCGTTGAAAAAAACAGCCATCAACCATGCGGCCATTTGATAATCGGGAATATCGCCACGTGTGTAGCTTTGGATGAGAAAATCAATCTCTTCCAGGTCTAACTCTTGGGCGTTTCGTTTCTTTCTAATGATTTCAGTTTGTAAAAGCATAACGTCCTAATAGCTAGACTCAGAGTCTGAGCCTTGAATAAGATGGATTCCCGCAGAAGTTCCCAAGCGATTGGCTCCGGCTTTGATAAATTCGATAGCCTGCGCTTCAGTTTTAATTCCGCCACTGGCTTTGATTTTCATGTGCGGAGCGAGCGTTTTTTTGAACAAAGCAATATCGCCAACGTGTGCGCCATTCGAAGCAAATCCCGTCGAAGTTTTCACAAAATGAGCCCCTGCAGATTCGATAATTTTGCAGGCCGTTGTTTTTTCGTCATCATTGAGTAGGGCGGTTTCAATGATGACTTTTAAGATATTTCCCTGACAAGATTTCAGCACGGATGCGATATCGGTTTCGACAACGGAATAATCTTTATCTTTGAGGGCACCAATGTTGATGACCATGTCTATTTCACGTGCGCCTTGAACCACGGCCCACTCGGCTTCAAAAGCTTTGGTCGCAGTGCTGTTCGCACCTAAAGGAAATCCCACGACGGTGCAAACTTTCACAGAGGTACCGGTCAGTAAACGCGCGCACAGTGGAACCCAATATGAATTTACACAAACGGAAAAAAAACGATGCGTTTTGGCTTCGTCACAAAGTTTAATGATTTCATCCTTTCGGACATCAGGCTTAAGCAAAGTATGATCAATATAAGAAGCTAGATCTTTCATATCTAAATTAAATAGATAACAAAAGCGTTTGTCAAAAATGATCGTAGCGGTTAGGGTAAATATGTGACGAGATGGGTTTCAATTTTTATAATATGTTTTGCTGTTTTTGTAACGACGCCAACATATGGACAATCACAATCCACATTTAAACGCACGACAGCCACAATTCTGTTTGCCAGTATTGGCGGTGGTGTTCTGGGTCTCAGCACGCTCAGTTTTTATGGCAAGCCCCAAGAGCATACGGATAATATCACTACGGGTGTTTTGATTGGCTTCATTGCGGGGGTCAGCTATGTGGCCTACGATAAGTATACTGATAAATACCCGCAGCGGCAGGCCGACAATCTTAAGTTTGAAGAGTGGAAAAACATATCTGAAAAATCGCAATTAAAATCTAAAATGGCAACATGGCCAATACTTTCTTTTGCCCACACTTGGTAGCGGGTGTCATTACCAACCTATCTAAGTCGATTTAGTTGCTAGGTCGACTAAGAGGCTGGCCGTTTAATGGCGGCCGTTGACGACGATGTCATATCGGGTTCTTTTCCCAAGAAAGATTTTGCGTCTCCTGGAGCCACTTTTCCTTTTTTAACCAAGTCGTCGATGTATTTCTCGAATGAAACCATGCCTTGACTAAGGCCCGTTTGAATTGCCGAGGGAAGCTGATGAATTTTTCCTTCACGTATCAAATTGGCAACGGCTTTGGTGCTTTTTAGAATTTCGTAGGCGGCGACTCGCCCTTGTCCATCGGCGCGTGGGAACAATGTCTGCGCAACGACACCACGCAAGCTTTCTGAAAGCATGGTTCTGATTTGCGCTTGTTGGCTCGACGGAAAAACGTCGATGATACGATCGATTGTTTTTGCCGCATTGTTTGTGTGAAGTGTCCCAAAAACGATGTGACCGGTTTCGGCGGCGGTCAACGCCAAAGAAATTGTTTCCAAATCGCGCAACTCGCCGACAAGCAAGATGTCTGGATCTTCGCGCAGAGCCGCTTTCAAGGCATTAGAGAAGGACTTAGTGTGCGAGCCAACCTCACGTTGGTTGATGACTGATTTGATGTTTTGATGAACGAACTCGATCGGGTCTTCGACCGTGATGATATGTGATTCGGTGTTCATGTTGATTTCATGAATCATGGCTGCTAGAGTTGTGGACTTACCAGAACCCGTGGGGCCGGTAACCAAAATTAAACCGCGGTCACAATCAATAAGATCCAAGATGCCTTGAGGTAAATTTAATTCCTGTGCGGATTTAATTTTTTCAGGGATGATCCGGAAAACTCCGGCTAAGCCTTTTCTCTGCATGAAGATGTTGCAACGAAAGCGTGCCAAACCAGAAACTGTATAAGCACAGTCAAGTTCCCATTTCTCAATAAATGATTTTTTTTGTTTTTCAGTGAGAATTTCAAAAAGCAAACCTTGAACTTCTTGGCTGGTGAGTTCTTTATAATTCAGAGGCATCATCTTGCCGTGCATGCGCAGATAAGGAGGCGCTCCGCTGGTGAGATGCAAGTCAGATGCGTTCTGTTCCACCATTATTTTGAATAAATCGTCAATTGCAGCCAAAACCAGCTCCTTAGCTATTTTCTATGGAGTTCATCGGCATTTAACGAAAAAAAATAAGCGAAAAATAGCTGGACCAATTCTTTGACTCTGCTGGACTAATGAACTAAAAATCGTACGTTCGTTTAAGCGAAGGGATGGGCTATGGCCGCAGAAATTTTGATCAACGTAAGACCGCATGAAACTCGCGTGGCCTATGTGGATAAGGGCATTCTTACGGATCTTAAAATTGAAAGGAAAACATCCCCGACCATGGTTGGTTCGATATTTCGTGGAGTTGTTTTACGGGTGTTGCCGGGAATGCAGGCCGCCTTTGTTGATATCGGTTTGGAAAAAGCCGCATTTCTGTATGTAGGGGATATTCGTGAAGATTTGGACTCGGACAGCTATCCCATCCCAGATTTAGACCGCGAAGAGCCTTTGGAGGAGACCTCGTTTGATGAAGAGGGCATACCTCAGAAAAATGAGAATAAAACACCGATCCAGGATTTAATCAAAGAGGGCCAAGCGCTTTTGGTGCAAGTGGCAAAAGATCCTCTGGGGACAAAGGGGGCGCGACTCACGACGCATATTTCTTTGCCGGGACGATTTGTGGTGTATTTGCCAACAATTCGTCATTTGGGAATTTCGCGACGAATTGAGCATGAAGAAGAGCGCGATCGCCTTAAGAATTTAGTTCAAAAAATAAATCCTCTGGGTGGTGTGATTGTGCGCACGGCGGGGGAAGGGGCTTCGGAAGAAAACCTGAAATCAGATGTTGATTACCTGGATCGGCTTTCCAAAGAAGTTTTAAAAAACTACGAAAAACGAAAAACGCCCGGTCTTGTACACCAAGAACTCGAGGTAGAGCTTCGAGCCTTGCGTGATTTGATGAACGAGGAAGTGGCGACTGTATGGGTGGACGATAACGAAATTCACAAAAAAGTAAGCAAGTTTGTTTCGCAGTTAATGCCTAAATATAAGCAAAATATTATTTTGTACGAAGAGCCCAAGCCGTTGTTTGATTTATACGACGTGGAACTTGAAGTGTCGCGCTCGTTAGATCGGAAAATTTGGTTAAAATCAGGTGGTTACATAGTTATTGACGAAGCCGAGGCGCTGGTCGTCATTGATATCAACACGGGACGATTTGTCGGCAAAAAAGATCTCGAGGACACGATTTTAAAAACCAATTTAGAGGCGGTTAAAGAAATCGCCCATCAGCTGAGAATACGTAACTGTGGTGGAATTATCATTATTGATTTCATCGATATGGAAAAAGAAAGTCACCGTGAAAAAGTTTTAGAGGCTCTGAAAGAGGAAGTCTTAAAAGATCGCGGTAAAGTGAATGTGATGTCGATGTCATCGCTGGGTCTGGTTGAAATGACCCGCAAGCGCACTCGACCTAGTTTGATTAAAACCCTATGCGAACCATGCAGTTATTGCGATGGTCATGGCTACATCAAGCGCAAATCGACAGTAGCCAACGAGATTTTTCGCGAGCTAGAGCGCGAGATCGGTATGATTGAAAATCCCAAGGCTACTTTTGCGATCCATTGCCGTAGCGAGATTGTGGACTGGATTTATGAATTCGAAGGTAAGACTTTAGAGCATTTAGAGAAAAAGCTTAAGAAATCGGTCACCTTTAAAATCGAGCCCGGGTACCATATAGAGCAGTACGAGCTTTTCATTAAGTAAATCGACCTAGATCGGTTGGGTTTAGTTTTGTAAAAAATGTAAAAGAAATCAGTTACTTTTCGGATTGATTTTGGGTATTCTGCCGATCGGCTCGAACTTTTTCATAGACCGTCGATTTCATGCGAAGAATCTTTAATAAAGTTCATTAAAATTTTTGATTAAAATATTGACAGACCAGGAGCGAAGTGGCAATTACTTCGAGTTTAATCCTGAATCCTGTGGAGGATAATAATGTACGCAGTAATTAAAACTGGTGGAAAACAATACACTGTAAAACCGGGCGATGTTGTTCAAGTTGAGAAATTAGAACAAAATTTGGGTTCTGAATTTGAAATTAATGAAGTTCTTATATTTGGTGGTGATACGACTGTCGTTGGTCAGCCTCTAGTTAAAGGTGCTAAAGTGACTGTTGTTGTAACTAAACAAGGTCGTGACAGAAAAGTGATCGTATTCAAAAAGAAACGTCGTCATTCTTTCCGTAAGTTCAAAAATCACAAACAACCGTTCACAGAGTTATTTGTTAAATCCATCACGTCTCCCGAGGGTAAAACAACAGCCTCTGAATCTCAGCCAGTTGTTACAGACATGGCGGCGGCACGAGCTCAACGTATCCAAGATAAAGTTCAAACACGCAGAGAACGCGTTGAATCCCGTTTAAACAGCAACAAATCAGTTTCTGCTGAGGAAACTAAGACAGTAACTTCTAAAAAGAAGGCGTCTAAAAAAGTTGCTAAAAAAGCTGTAGCTAAAAAGGTATCCCCTAAAAAAGCGGCGGCAAAGAAAGCAGCTAAAAAGAAAACATCAAAAAAAGCAGCTAAGAAATAAAACGGATTTTATTAAGATTTAAGTAAGGAGTTAGTATGGCATCGAAGAAGGCGGGCGGTAGTACCAAGAATGGACGCGATTCACAAAGTAAGCGTCTTGGCGTAAAAAGATTTGGTGGAGAGTCTGTATTACCTGGAACAATCATTGTGAGACAACGTGGAACTAAATTCCACCAAGGCAACAACGTGCGTTTTGGTAGAGACTGGACAATCTATTCAATTATCGAAGGTGTAGTTAAGTTTGAACGTGAATCAAAAACTAAACTTAAAGTTTCTGTGTATCCAAAAGCTGGATAAATAGAAAGAATAGAAAGAGCCGCTACTTAACGTAGATTTTTTACAAAGGGAGTTTTTGACTCCCTTTTTTTATTAATAGCGAATAAGTATTAATAAGCATTTCTGCTTTGTTGTTCCCTTGTGGGCGTACTCAACGTACGTGTTTTCCTTAGGGTCCGCCTCGCATAAATACTTATTAATACTAGTTAAGACATAGTTTAGAAAAGCAGTTATGAGATTTATCGATGAAATTAAAATAGTGATTGGCTCTGGCCATGGTGGTCCTGGGTGCGTTAGTTTTCGCCGTGAAGCGATGACTCCGCGTGGAGGTCCTGATGGTGGTGATGGGGGAAAGGGTGGCGACTTGGTTTTGCGGGCCACACCTCATTTGAATTCCCTTGTCGACTATCGAGCTAACAAAAGGTACATCGCTAAGAATGGTCTGCCTGGTGAGGGTGCCAAATCGTCGGGTGCTAATGGCGATGACATGGTTTTGCTTCTTCCTAAGGGGACAATCATCAGAAATATGGAAGGTCAGGTCTTGGCAGATCTGGCTGATGTGGATGAGTGTACGCTTCTAAAAGGTGGGCGTGGTGGAAAAGGCAATCACTTTTTCAAGACCTCCGTCAATCAAGCTCCTGAGCATGCACAGCCTGGCGAAGAAGGGAACGAGATGGAAGTCGTTCTTGAATTGAAATTAATTGCTGATGTGGGAATCATTGGATTTCCTAATGCTGGCAAATCGACGTTGATATCTCGAATTTCGGCTGCGAAACCAAAAATTGCAGATTATCCTTTTACAACTTTAGTTCCTAACTTGGGTGTTGTTAAAGTTGCTGATTTTAAATCTTTTGTAGTGGCAGATATTCCCGGTCTGGTAAAAGGCGCTCATTTGGGTGTGGGGCTTGGCATTCAATTTTTGAAACATATCGAGCGTACGAAATTTTTTATTCATTTAGTGGATGCTTCTGGATTGTCTCAGCGAGATCCTTTGCAAGATTATGAAGACATAAATCATGAATTGAAAATGTACGATGAGGCCAACCAGGACAAAGATGGGTTTTTTCCGCTTACAGATCGAAAGCAATTCGTGGTGTTGAACAAGATCGATACGTTGTCGGAAGCACAATTAACGAAACTAAAAACAGACTTTCAAAAACGATTTAATGTTAAACCCATCGCCATTTCAGCCTATACCGGAAAAAATATAGCTGAACTGATGACGTTCTTGACGCAAAATCTTTTTGAATAGAGAGAGAAAAATTATGAAAATTGGTTTATTTGGTGGCACGTTTAATCCTCCGCATTTAGGTCATTTAAATGGTATCGAAACTGTTCGTCGCAAAATGGGCTTGGACAAAATTTTTATAATTCCCAATTTCCAAAATCCATTGAAAAAAGAGTTAGACGGCCCAACGCCAGAACATCGATTGAATATGCTGAGAGCGGCTATTGTTGGCTATGAGAAATATTATGAAATCGACACTCAAGAATTAGAACGCAAAGGCTTAAGCTATACGAAAGATACAATTGCTGAATATCGCAAGCAGTATCAGTCGAAAGAAATATTTCTTATTCTGGGCGGCGATAATTTAGAAAATTTTGATAAATGGAAAGATTATAAAAAGATTCTCGAGGAAGCAAATGTGGTGGTGACGACTCGACCTGGTTATGACATTCCGACGGAAAAAAGTGAGCTGCCTAAATACCTAGAAGACTTAACGGCGGATATCGAATTTAATTTTATCGAGTTAACTACGGGAAGAAGTATTCAATTCGTAACTCTTGATGATATCGAGATCTCTTCGACAGAGCTGCGCAAAAAACTGAGAACGGGTCGTCCAGTGACGAAATTTCTTCCGCTCAGTGTAGAAAACTATATTAAAGAAAATAATCTTTATCGAGATTTTGGGCAAAAAGTTAAGGATTATAAAAAGTTTGCTCTCTATTGCATGAATATTTTAGAAGATAAAAAAGGGATAATGACCCTCGGTTACGACTTAACGGAAATGTCGGCGCCAGCGGAATACACCGTGATCGCTTCGGGAACATCCACTCGTCACGCAGTCTCATTGGCTGAATCCCTAACCAGTGCGGTGAAGGATGAATTTAATTTGCTTCCCCAGAGCATCGAGGGAACGGACGAGGGGCGCTGGGTGGTTATTGATTACGGCAGTTTAATTATCCATATTTTTTATGATTATGTCCGTCAGGAATACAATCTGGAACGACTGTGGAAAGAAGCCACTCCTATAACGAAATAGTATTTATTTTGCGGGAATGAGTCCTGATGAAAGTAGTTTTATTAAATTTTCAGACCAGCAAAGAATCTTGGTTTCAAACCGCTAACGAAACTTATTCAGAAAAAATATCGCATTTCACCTCGTTCGAGATTAAAACCTTAAGAACTCAAGCTAATGAACGAGACCAAAAAGACATACGGATCAAGAAAGAAGGGCAAGCGGTCCTGGATTTATTGAAACCAGAAGACTTTTTGGTGTTGCTGGATGAAAAAGGCCAGGCCCTGACGTCGATGAAGTTTTCTGAACATTTGAATCGAATTTTAAACTCTGGAAAAAAACAGGTTTATTTTTTGATTGGTGGACCTTATGGCGTAAGCGACGAAATTAAAATGCGAGCATCGCTCAAAATTAATCTCTCGCCGTTTACTCTGAATCATTTGGTTGCCCAAGTGGTGCTGTTGGAGCAAATTTATCGTGGTTTTACGATCTTAAAGAATCTTCCTTATCATAACCCGTAGAAACCCATAGAAAAAGCACGGAAAATCCTTATCGTAACGATATAGAAAACCGATAGAAATTTTCTTAGTTCGGGAGAGGCCTTTTCCTGGGTAAGATGTCATTACCAACCTATCTAGGTAAGGGTCTTCTCTGGGTGAGAACTGGAGACGCTCCTGGGTAAGGACACTCTTGGTAAGATCCGACATGGCTTCAAATTAGCTAGGGTTGACGGGATGATGTCGCATTTGATCTCTATTGGATTTAATAATTGTTTACAATGTGGTTCGTTTGCTTTTCGGCAGTCGATGCTGTGCCGGGTGTGTGAGAACAATCTATTCAACAGCGCTTATAAACCGGATTTGTTTGAATCTGAGGTTAACCAAATTCCATGCATGACACTGTTTCGCTGGCAGCAAGACCGTAACAGAATTTTAAATCGGTTGTCTTTGGGGTTGAAAGGAACGGGGCAAAAGGCGGCTTGGTGCTATTATGCAAGCTGTGTTGTGCAGAATTGGCTCGCCCGAGAGACGCCTCCGCAAAACTCGGTTATTGTTCCATGCCCAGCGGTGAGTGATCGTCACGATCATGCCTATCTATTTGCGGAGGCTTTATCGCAGCTAACGGGTATACCGTTAATTATGGCCCTAGAGAAGACGGTGGAAGGACCACAGAAGAATCTGACTCGGCGTGAACGTGTTTTCCGCTCAGGATACCAGTTTCGGTTACGTAACAATGTCTGTGAAAAATTTTCTCGGGTTTACTTTGTCGATGACATAATAACGACGGGAGCCACAGTTTCGGCGGCTAACACACATTTGCGGGCGCTTGGCCGTGTAAAAGCGATATCCCTTATAATTAGAAGATGAAAAGCCTAAGTGTTTGATATATAAAGGAATGATGAACTTCAATATATCGTCAATTTTTTTGATTTTATTTAGTCATCTGTCATTCGTTGTTGCGGCCTCATCGCCACTGGATGATGTTGTTTCAAGATATCGAACATCCAAATTAGTCAGCATGGATGTGGTAAGAACCGTAAAATCTAAAGTGTTAAGCAAAGAAACAAAGTTTGTGGGAAAGATATATTTATCACAATCTAAATTTCGCTGGGATACGGACGCTCCAGAAAAAACTCAAATTATTTTCGATGGTAAAACAATTTGGAACATTCAGCACCCCAGTCCCGAGCTGCCGGGACCACTTCAGGTTGCAAAGTCTAAAGTCGATAAAAATACAAAAAAACAAATTCTGTTGTCTACATTGTTAGGCACTTCGGAAATTAAGGAAAATTTTAAAATTTTAAAAACCGAAAATCAAAAAGAAGAAAAGATATATTTCCTGGAACCTAAAGGAAATGACATTCAAGTTAAGAATCTCGAAATTCACGTCGCAAATAAAAAAATCAGTTTAATATCTTTCAAAGACGATATCGGCAACCAAACTGACATGGCATTCAAAAATATAGAGTTTAGCAAAAAAGGTAAATCAAAACTTTTTCAGTATAGTCCTCCTAAAGAGGCACAGGTGATTACGTTATGAATCCAGTAGAAATAAAAAAAGATAAAAAATCAGTCCATTTTATCAGTTTAGGATGTCCCAAAAACCTTGTGGACACCGAAATTATGGTCGGAACCTTGATGAAAGATGGTTACGAAGTCGTCGCCGATGAGGACGGGGCCGATACGGTTATTATTAACACGTGCGGATTTATCGAAGACTCTAAGCGGGAATCCATCCAAAGAATTTTAGAAATGGGTGAATTGAAAAAGCAGGGTAAAATCAAAAAACTAGTCGTGGCCGGTTGTCTGACTCAAAGATATAAATCCGACATCGTGGATGAATTGCCTGAAGCAGATTTATTCGTAGGCTCGGGCGAGTTTCAAAATATCGATAAGATTTTGGACGAGAATAAAAAGGGAAGTGAAAAAAGAACATTTTTTAATTTACCTACGTATTTACAAGATTCTTCAACGCCCCGGGTGAACACGCAACCCAAGCATCGTGCGTATTTGAAAATCTCTGAAGGTTGTCTGAAACGGTGTGCCTTCTGTGCGATCCCTTTAATACGAGGAAATTTGCAATCACGCTCGATTGAAAATGTCGTGAATGAAGCCAAGCTTTTAGTGGCGGGCGGAGTAAAAGAAATCATCATCATTTCCCATGATTTTACAGACTACGGGTGGGACATCACGCGGAAAAATCCCGAGGCTAAAGATTCTCCTTATGAATTGTTAAAGGCGTTGGATCAAGTCGAAGGATTAGAATGGATTCGATTGTTATATTTATATCCAGATGGACTAGACAAGCAGACATTGCAATTGATTAAGAATTCAAAAAAAATCGTAAAATATTTTGATATGCCTTTACAACATATCAATAACGAAGTTTTGAAAAAAATGAATCGTAAAATGACGAAAGAACAAATCTCGGAAGTGATTAGAAATATTCGCACTGAGATGCCAGAAGCAGTTATTCGCACTCAGTTTATTGTTGGATTTCCGGGTGAAACCGATGAGCAATTCAATGAACTTGTGGAATTTGTGAAGGAGCATGAATTTGATCGCGTCGGTTGTTTTTCATATTCTCCCGAAGAAAATACACCGGCAGGAAAAATGGTGGATCAAATTGAAGATGCTGTTAAACAGCAGCGGCATGATCTTTTGATGAAAACGCAGCAAAAAATTTCAAAAAAACTGCAACGACGTATGATCGGCAAAGTCCTTGACGTGATGGTTGAAGGTTTCAGTGAAGAAACGGAACTATTGCTTCAGGGCCGTAATTCTCAACAAGCCCCCGATATTGATGGCGTAACGCTTATCAATTCTGGAACGGCAGATGTCGGTCAGATCGTTAAAGTCAGGATTACGGACAGCTTAGAGTACGATCTAATTGGTGAGATTGTCGAGTGATGAACCTGTTTGTCTTATGGACCGAAAGTTATGGTGAGGCTTTAAATGCGGCAAACCAGTTGGCTTTAGAGGGCGGACAAATTTTAGATTGTTCTATTATTGGCAAATGGTCTCAGGTATTGGTGCATTTTCAGACCATTCCGCAAGACAGTATCTTCTCGACACTATCATTGACAGCTAGGTATAAAAAAACCTGGCTTCCTAATATTAAAGATCAAATCGTTGACAGCTATCTCAGCCTAAGTACGACTCCGGTTCAAGACTTCATTCTTACGATTGAAACTTCGTTCATTGGTGATATTTTTGATTTTTTACAAGTCGTGAATCTTGAACGGTTTCGCATTGTGGATCTTCGATTGCTGCGATTTAACGAGCCCAAATCGCTTTTGTTATTGACCGGCGCTGAGGTCGACGCGGATCAAATTCTGGTTGTGATTGAAAACTTGAAAGCGCAAGGAAAAATAAACTTTCAATTTGAATTGGTTAAATCCCTTCATAACCAAGTGAAAAAATTATTTTCTTATTAAGACATTAAAACGGTTGTACGTGCTAGTTGCCACACAGCTCGGACAGAGAATCAATTTTTTTAGCCCAATCGCCTTGTTTGGCAGAACGGGCGAACGACGCGGCTTTGCGACCAATGAACGAATGTTTTTTATTAAACGCGCAGGATTTTTTCAGGCCAACCAAAGTCTCTGCGAACTTTTGTATTTGATAACTAGAAACCGTGTACCCAAGCCAGCATTTTTCGGCAAAATCATTTATTTTCACGCAGCGACCATAGTATTTGAATGCGTCTATAAAATTTTTCTGCTCTTCTAAAAATTGTGCGTAATTAAGTTGGTTGATATCAGATTTTGGAAATTTATCGGCGGCCGCCCGCAATTGTTCCTTTGCTTTTGTGTGATCGTTGATGTTTTTGTAAACCAGACCTAGATTAGAATAATTTTCTGGAATTGCGGGGTCCAGCTGGATTGCTTTCCGGCAATAGGTTTGTGCCTGATCGGTGATGCCATCTTTGGTGTTGATATCGCACAGTTTAGTTACAAATTCGCTTTTTTCGCCGACGCGTTTAATAAGATCCTGATAAATCAGTCGAAGCTCATAAAAATTTGAGCCCTTCTCGTATATTTCAACTAGGCCGTTGATAGCGGGCATATATGCCGGGTTAACATCTGTTGCCCGGCGGAAGTAGTCTTTGGCCTCTCGGTCTTTTTTCTTACGAAGCTGGCAAAGCCCCAAATACGTGAGCGCCTCGAAATTATGTTCGTTCTTAGCTAACACCAGATGAGCAGCCTTCATAGATTCAAAGTATTCTTTGTTCAGATAGTGGGCTTTGGTCAGTAGCACCAAGTCGGATTCGGTCAAGTTTTCAATATGAGTCCACAAAATCGTCGTGGCTTGTGAGTACTTCTTTTCTAGTAAAAATTTAGAAGCTTTAATAGAATAATCTTCCTTCGCAGGAGTTGTGGACGCCGTCGTCTCAGGTTGAGACAACTTGGGGCCTGCCTTTTTTTCCACGGGTGTATTATTTCGAGGCGCGATGGATTCAATTTTTGATTCTTCAATCTCGTCTAGAACTAATTCTTCGTCTGAAAATGCCGAAAATACAATAAAGAGACAGAATAGAAGAATTTTTATACAGATGTTTTCTCTTTGCGAATCGTATTTTAATGTTGGCATTGTATAATATTATACAAGAAAGAAGGTCATGGTCGAGTCCAAATTTGCAACTTTTTTCAGCCTCAATCGCCAGGGTCAAGCGGCTATTGAATACATACTTCTTTTAGTTATCACTCTGAGTATGTTTCTTTTTGCTATCGCCAATTTCTTTAAACCTGTTCAATCTTTTTTAAAAGATTATATGGGAACTTACGTGGCTTGTTTGTTGTCATCAGGTGAATTGCCAGCTATCCGAATTGAAAATAATTTAAAGGATGCCGAGCCAAAATGCAGTTTTTCGATTGCTAAAGGAAATGTAAAGTTTGGAAGTACCAATGGTAGTAGCTCAGGCAGTGGAGGAAGCGCTTCTGATTCGAATGATCCCAACGGCAGTGGTAAGAACGGTAAAGATGCCAGTGGCAGCGGTAATGGCTCTGGATCGAAGAATGGCGGTGGGGATGGCAGCAGTACCGATGGCAGCGGTAACTCCTCAGGGCGGGGCAGCTATGCGGGGTCACGCAGTCGGTCTTCGGGCTTTGGCAGAAGTGCCTTCCGAAGAAACTCTGATCAAGGCAGTGGTGCCGGTGAGGGGGACATGGCTGGCGGGGGTGGCAAGCGATATGTCAACAATTTGGATCGCAAAGGAGACGACCGATTTTTTAGAACCCAACGACGACAAAACGTAAATCTTAATCGATATGGACGTGGAGTTGCGCTTGGTGGGACGACGGACGAGGAACAAAAAAACGAAAGAAAAATACAAGCAGAACCAAGAGTTATGTCTAGGGGCAGTGAAGAATTTTCAGTTCCACCAAAAAAAACTGTGCTGAAACCTCCTCCCATAAAGGAAACCAAAGCCGTCGAAGAAAAGACAGAAGGCTTTACACTGGGAAATTTTTTTAAATATATCTTGATTGCGGTGGTGCTACTGTTGATCCTGATTTTGGGCGGAGGGCAAGCATTCGAGATGTCCAAGACGATGGATTGATAAATACGACTGTCAGTTATCCATATTGCAAACAACGCCAAGTGACATCATTAGAAAATCTACAAATTTAAATTTTATCTATTTATTTTCTTGAAACAAAAAACTTCCTCGGACATAAGCAATTTGTGTCTACAATTTTTTCGATTAATAAAAAAAAACTATTTACTTTGGAAGAAGCAAATCAGCTGCTTCCCTTGGTAATCAAGTTAACTGAAGACTCTAGTCGGAACGTGAAAAAGTTAATCAATCAACTTGAGGCTTTTCCCGATAAAAAAAATGACAAGGCTCTAGAGCTTGAAGAGCAAGTGAATAAACTGATCGAATTATGGCAAAATAAAGTTGAAAAACTAGGCCTGCGACCCAAAGGGTTATGGCTATGTGATTTTGACAATGGCGCCGGCTATTTTTGTTGGAAATATCCAGAAAACAAGATCTCATTTTATCATGGTTATAACGAAGGTTTTTCTGGCCGCAAAAAGCTGGATACTGAAGCCCAGCTCTCAATCTAAAAAATAATATTACAATTCGGCTAGCCAGTCCAATTGCTTGGGTTGGCGAATAATCTGTGGAAATCGCGCCTCAGGGCGTCCTGTTAAAGCCACCAAATTTTCCACTCGAGGCATTTGTCCTCCCATCGCAATTCGGTTAAGTAATTCAATAAAGAGCTTTCCACAATATGTAGCATCGGCCTCGGCGCGGTGGAATTCAGAACTAGGAATTTTCAAATGTTGAACTAATGTGCCTAATTTGTAGTTAGGAAGACCCGGCAAAATTTTTCGTGCAATTGGTAGAGTATCCAAAATAAGGCCTTTGGGTGCCGATGTTTCAAATTTTTTAATATCGTTTGTCAAAAACTGTGCATCGAACGAAGCATTGTGCGCAACCATGGGTAAATCTTCACAAAATTCTGCGAACGAGGGGAGTAGGTCTTCGATAATTGGTTTATTAGCAACCATTTCATCTGAGATACCATTCACTCGTGATGCGGCTGCAGGAATAGGCTTACGTGGGTTTACAAGAGTCGAATAAATCGCCTCTACCTGGAAATTGTCAAAACGTACAGCTCCGATTTCAACAATAGAATCGGCTCCGGGTACTGTTCCTGTTGTTTCTAAGTCAAACGCGATAAACTTCATAAATCTCCACAGTTAATTATGAACAAAAAAAGGATTCGTATAAATCCAAGTAATCCATTTGGTTGCGTCTGGCAATGGGAAATAGGGGCTTACTCGGACTTGAATTCGATAAACCCCGGGATCGGTGATGGCGACTTCCGCTAAGCTATCGTTAATGGTTTCAAATCGACTTCCGTTTCGATAAATAACGACTTCGAAAAAATAATTGGGCGTTTGCGGCAAACTGATTTTCAACTTTAAGTTTTTAGAGAGCTTAACTTTAGAACCAATCAGGTATGACTTCGACTTGTCTTCGATAGTACATTTAAATCCCTTTGGATCTCCTAGCATGTCAAAAGCTAAATAGAAATTTCCATTTTTCAAAGCTGTCAAAATTTTAAATTTATCGCTTTTTGCGTTGCCAGTAAGTTCTGATTTTAAAAGCACATGGTTCGAGAAAATTTCAAATGTTTTTTGGTAAGAGGGAAACTTGATCAAATAATCAGTAACCGGAAATGCGCGAGCCGAGGCTTCGGCGCCAGAAAATCCATAAAATTGTCCATACTCTTGAGAGCTGTCGAAAAGATTTAACTCGTCAGTGGGTTCGTTAAAAAGGCGAGCAAAAGATAAAGCAGAATTGAATGGATAGACGAATAAACTCCATAACGGCGAAAGCTTAGAGATTTCAAAGGCTCTTTGTGATAAGCTTTTTAGATTTATTAGCTCTATACCGTCCAGCCCCTGAGGAAGTGGGCCTGTCCAGGAAAACCCAGTTTTAAATGGATGAGATAAAATAATCAAATGATCCTTACTTTTTTCTTGAGATAAAAGATCTGCAAGCTTGATTTGAGCATCGCCTAAGTTTGATCCCAATACTTGTTTTTGGAATGGCACTACCATAAATCGCGAATCTAAATAGCTGACCTTACTGCCGCTTAAAATGAGTGTTTCATCAAAATATCCTTCGACCAAATTTTTTTTCGAAAATTCGTTCAAATCTGTTAGAATCATGAAGTCAAGTTTTGCATTTTTTGCGGAGCGAATAATTTGTGTGATCGGACTCGATCCAATACTTAAATCCGAGTGAACGTTAATAACGCCTTTGTAGTCATAAAAACTGAGATCAGTAATTTTAGTCAAGGTTTGATCTACAATTTTTAGATCGTTTTGAGAAATATAAAATCCATAAATAAAATAGGACATGATTAGAAAAGTTAAAAACCCGATCGTCTTCATGGGAACTCCAGCTTTTCAATAACATAGTCTCGATCTAGTCGTTCAACAATCTGCGACTTCGGCTTTAAAGCGTAAACCCAGTCTGGATATTCATTACGTTCTTCTTTAAAAACATAGATAATTTTTTCCTTGGGATCTTTTTCTTTGAGTGTATCAAAAAAATCAAAACGACTCGCGCCGCCTAATTTATAAACAGGAGTTTTGGAAAAATACCATAATGACGAAGAGATCTGATAGTTAATTCCATAAAGTGGTTTATATTGATCGACTCGATTTTTTTGTTCAGAAAAGAAAAATGGCTCGAAAATTTTTCCATGGGGATAGTAACCAGAAAACATTGAAACGATCAAAGCGAAATTGAAAACAAACAGAACTCCCAAAACCGAGGTTATCATCTTTTTTGAAATATTGAGCGACGCAATAGCAGCAAAAAACAACGGGAAAGCCATGAGTGTCCAATTCATTTCCACCGAAGATTTAAAACTAGTTAGAAAGAAAAAACCAAGAACTGTAGCACAGAAGTAGAAAAATGTTTTCAAGGACTCAATTTTTCGTGCTTTGTGGAAATATAACCCTAACGGTGGCAGCAACATCAAAAACTGTCCGGAAATATACTCCAGAGGCCAAATCCATTTCCAATTTTCAGATTTCAAGCCGTGACTTAGTTGGAAAGCAAACGATTGAAAGCCATTTTTTATATTCCAAACGATGACGGGAGAGGAAAAAAATAAACCGAAAACAAATGTAAACACAATGTATTTCCATTGAATAAGCTTCCATTTCTTTTCTAGAGTCAGAAACACGACGGCTCCCAGAAGAAATAAGACAATGTGATATTTAGATAAGAACCCTAGTCCAAGAGCGGCTCCTAAACACGCATAGTGGGTCCATTTCGCCTCGTTCAGAATTTTAATAAAGAAGTACAGGCTTAATGGCCAAAAAAACATCAACGGTAAGTCGGGAGTCATGATGATTGAACCAATACCCAGATAAGGCACCAACATTAAGAAAGCCAAAAATTGATAAAATGCCGTACGAGAAATCTTGAGTTCGTCGAAAAGAGCTTTCCAAGTAAACAAAGAAAGATGCAAGAATATCACGGCCGGAAAACGAACGGCATGACCATAAGGTTCAAGAACATGTCCCAGCCTAAATAACCATGCAATCATTGGTGGATGATCGTAATAGCTAAGTTGCAGGTTATGTGACCAAACCCAGTAGTAAGCTTCATCTGGCAGGAGTGGCAAATAATAAGAGATCGTCAGTTTTGCTAATAAAGTTAGCCAAAATATACGAAAAAAAAGACTCACTAAAAGGAAACTCTTTTCGGTTTGCCTAAATCACCGGGAACACCTAGATTTTTTCCATTTACGATCAGGTTCACGGCGCCACCATTGCTGATGTTCAATTTTACCCCAGAGACCGTCTTGAATGTTTGAATTTGACTAGGGGACATTCTGATTTTTTCAATTTTACCAGATGACTGAGTCATTTCAATTTCCACAGTTTCAAAGGCTTCGATGACAAGTTCTATATTTTTCGGTTTGGCAGGTGCTGCCGTTGTGACCGTATCAACTCCAGGTGCGGGAGGTGTGGCAGTCGTACTTGGGTTGGTTGACGTAGTTGCCGGTTTTTGACTTGGGGGTGGTGCTTGTTGCGTGCCTGTCGTATTGGTTAGGGCAGTTGGCGTCGGTGTTACCGCGGGTTTGTTTGTATTTGTTGGAACACCGGCAGTGACTGTGGGTTTAGGTAAAACGGTCGTGCCCGGAGGAGCCGCTGGGAGAGAGGGTTTTGTCGCTGGTAAACCAGGATTCAAATTGGTGTTCGGAGTTGTCTGAACAGTGCTGTCCAGAGGATTCCCTGTGACTGCGTTTGGTGTAGGCAAAGGAGGCGTACTGGTTGGCTTTTGTGTATTACTGGTTATCCCCCCGCCAGGGCTTCCTAGGGCCGGGGTCGACGGAGTGGTCCCTGCTGTTGGCGCCGGTTTTACATCAGGGGGGGGGAGCATTGTTGGATCGCCTTGTAGTGGTGTTGATTTGGTATCTGTAGGAGCTGCCATTGATGCGGGAGTTGGGGCTTGCGGCATTTCCAATTTATTATTTGTTTTCAAATTTTCTTCGGTCTTTGCAACGTCGACTTCAGCTTCTTTTTGATATTTCTCGACGATTTTACGAACGGCAATCAAACTAAGAAGAAGAACAAATACAACAATACCAATACCAATATTTTTGAATTCGAACTTTTCTTTCGTAAATTGTTGGCCAGTATGCCGTTTGATTCCAAGATCATTTTTATTTTCTGAGTCCTCGATGTCGATACTGGTGCCGCGAATTTGGGGGCCAGAATTCAAACTGATTTGATTTGGCTTGGTGGTACCCATTTCTTCTGAGAATGTTTTAAGAACTTCATTAGGATCTAATTTTAAGAACAAAGCATACGATTGTACAAAACCACGCAAGAAGGTTTTAGCCGGTAGATTGTCTTTATCACCATCTTCAATTTGCTTTAAAATTTTTGGATTTATTTTTAAAGAGAGTCCGATCTCATGAATGGATAAGCCTTTATCTTCGCGCGCTTTTCTTAAAAATTCTCCAGTTTTTTTCATCGAGATTACCTTTTTATAATATTGAGCATACCCTTTGACCGATCGGCAAATTTTCCATGCGGGTATAACTTAATCACTTCTTCAAAACGAGTTATAGATTTTTGCTTTTGGCCCAAGCGATAATACGAAAGTGCGCTATAGTAGTGAGGCTCATCAATCATTAATTTTTGACAAAATTCGATGGCTTTGTCCAAAGCGTAAATCGATGAGTCATAATTTTGCATTTCAAAAAAAGAGCGTCCATAGTAGGTATGAGCAAAACAGTTATCTGGTTGGACGTTAATTGCTTTCAAAAAATTGTCTTTCGCGAGATCATATTTTTTTTGATTAAAAAAATTCAAACCCAAATTGATATAAGCGCGTTCTTGGGCGGGGTAGGTTAAATCATTCGTCACGATTTTCAGCATTTTTTCAGCGTCTTGATAACGACCAGCTTCGGTGTAAGAGCGTGCTAAGTTATTACGGGCATCGGTGAATTTGGGATCAAGTGCAATCGCTTTTTCAAAATGCTTAATGGCAGTTTGATAACGTTCCTTCATGAAATAAGTCAGTCCCAGGCTATTTTGAACTGTTGAGTTTTCAGGATCATTACTTTCAGCTAGCAAAAATTCTTTTAAAGCCAACGAATAGTTTTCATTTTGATAGAGGGCGCTGCCATTGGCAGCATGAAGAATGGCTTTCTCCTGGTTGGCGCGAAATGATGTGCAACCCATCAAGGTTAAAACCAAGAAAACAACAGCGAATGTACATTTTTTTAGCATCATTTTAAAGTTAGTGGGTTGTCGAAGAGCTGTCAATCTTATCGATCGAGAATTCTACCACAGTTTCAATATGTTCGGTCTGGGGGAACATATCTAATGTCTGAACAGATCGCAGTCGAAAAACTAGCCCCCACTTTTGAGCCGTCTCTTTTAAAAGACGAAGGTCGCGAGCCAAAGTTGTTGGCTCACAACTGACATAAATAACGTTGTTTCTTGGGCTTGAGCCAAGGATCATCATCGCCTTGGCGTCACAACCCGTGCGTGGGGGGTCGAGTACGATCATATCATGGGAATCAATAGACACAGTTTCCAAATAGTTCTCCACACTCGATATGGTATATCGAGCATTTAGCTTAGATTTGCGGATCTCTTCTCGGCCGAGCTTAACTAGTCCAGGGTTTAACTCTACACCCCTGCAATCTATGTTTGGTAAGGCCTTGGTCAAGGCGATCAGAAAATTTCCATCGCCAGAATACAAGTCAAATAATTTAGAATATGATGTGTAAGACACAGCTTTATCCACAACAAGTTTTACCAACACGTCGTTGGCAAACCTGTTTACTTGCGAAAATAATGTGGGCTGACCCTTTGAATTCAGATCTCGTGTGTGAAACTGCATGTTTTTATCCAGCAGAAGTTCAATTTTTTCAATACCCGCAGTTATTTTCAAGCTCGGTAATGCCGAATTAAGAGCCGGCTCGGCGATGAGGCACTGTTTAATTGGAATAATAGAATGTGAATTTCGTTTATGAAAGCCAATTTGATCGTTTTGAACATGCACTTGAATTCGATTTCTATAATGCCATTCGCTGGGTGAGGCAATGGGATCTAATAGGTTTACATTTTCTGGATTTCCCAAAGCTCTAAGCAGAGTCTCTTTTACCAGTTGATCTTTTAACTGAACCTGCTGTGGGTAATGAATATGTTGAAAATGACATCCACCACAGTCCGTAAAATAGGGACAAGGTGCTTGGGTGCGCATACTGCTAGGACGCAGAATTTCGATGATTTCAGCATCGATAAAATTTTTGCTGATCTTGGTCGCTTGGACCTTTAAAACGTCTTGAGGCGCAGAATAAGGAACGAATACGACTTGTTCGTTAATTCGACCCAGTCCTTTTCCCCGATTTGCCATTTTATCGATGGTAACTTCAAAAATATCGCCGACTTTATACATTTAACACCATAACACCAATTGACCTCGGACTATGGCATACGTTTAGGTCAAGGGCCAGAATATCATTTTAAATAATAAAAAAAGAGGCCATTGGCCTCTTTTCATTTTGAGCTTTTTCACTATCAAGCAATTTTACTTTAGAACCAAACTGAAATTACATATTTGCAAATTCATGCTTATCAAAGAAAATGGCCAGTTCGCGTTTAGCTGATTCTAAAGAATCAGAACCGTGAACCGCATTCTCACCGATGCTGTCACCATGTTTAGCACGTATGGTGCCTGCATTTGCTTTCTTAGGATCAGTTGCGCCCATAAGGTCGCGATTTTTTAGAACAGCGCCTTCGCCCGCTAAGCACATCAATACCACCGGACCTGACGTCATAAAGCTAACAAGTTCACCGAAAAATGGACGTTCTTTATGTTCTGCATAGAACAATTCACATTTTTCTTTAGAAAGAATCGCCAATTTCATGGCAGCAATGCGAAGGCCGTTATCTTCAAAATGTTTTACGATATCTCCGATTGCATTTTTTTTAACTGCATTTGGTTTAATGATTGAAAATGTTTTTTCTATTGCCACTGTGGACTCCTTTTTATTTAGTCTACTTTATGTAAGTTCAATTTATTGTAATGTAATCTATTTTTTTTAGCTCAATTTCTCTATTTATGTTTACTTAAGGCTTAACCATTTAAGTTTTAACTAAAAGAAAAACGCAAAAATAAACCCATCTTTTAAGGATGGGTTTATCAGCTAGGCATTCCATCAAGGTGTTAGTAACACCCTGTCAGAGATTTTCAAGTTCTATTTTAACATCGATTTAAGAGTTGTACCCAAATCAGCAGGGCTGCGTGAAATTTTACAACCGGCATCTTGTAAAGCCGCGAATTTAGCTTCCGCCGTGCCTTTACCGCCACTGATAATGGCTCCAGCATGCCCCATACGTTTGCCCGCAGGAGCCGACGCACCGGCAATGAAAGCCGTCACCGGCTTTTTAAATTCTTTTTTAATGTAGGCGGCCGCTTCTTCTTCCGCCGATCCACCAATTTCACCGATCATGATCACTGCTTCCGTGTCGGGATCTTGGTTAAACAGTTTTAAGACGTCGATAAAATTAGTGCCGTTAACAGGATCACCACCGATACCTACACATGTCGATTGGCCCAAACTGACTTGTGATAATTGAAATACCGCTTCGTATGTCAACGTTCCCGAGCGAGACACAACTCCAATTTTTCCTGGTTTATGAATATGGCCAGGCATAATTCCAATTTTACATTGTCCCGGAGTGATTACTCCCGGGCAGTTAGGGCCAATCAATCGTGTCCGTTTGCCCTCCATGAATTTTTTTACACGGACCATATCCAAAACAGGGATGCCTTCAGTGATACAGATGACCAAATCTAAATCTGCATCCACGGCTTCCATGATGGAATCGGCAGCGAATGGAGGCGGAACGAAAATCATCGAGCAATTGGCGCCCGTTTGTTTTTTTGCATCCATTACGGTGTTAAAAACAGGAAGGCCAATATGAGAGGTGCCACCTTTACCAGGGGTTACGCCGCCCACCATTTTTGTTCCGTAGGCCGCGCATTGTTCCGAGTGAAACGTACCCTGAGCGCCCGTGAATCCCTGACAAATAACTCGTGTATCTTTATTAATTAAAATAGACATTTTAAATTTCCTTTCCTAGTTTTTCGCCGCTGCCACAACTTTTTTTGCCGCATCTGTCAGATCATCAGCCGGAATAATATTCAAGCCGCTGTCACGTAAAAGTTTTTTACCTAATTCCACATTCGTACCTTCTAAACGAACAACAAGAGGGACTTTAAGTCCTACTTCTTTTGATGCCGCGATCACGCCCTCGGCGATCACGTCACACTTCATGATACCACCAAAGATGTTTACCAGGATGGCTTTCACGTTAGGATCTTTAAGAATAATTTTGAATGCCGCTGTTACTTTTTCTTTGTTTGCACCGCCACCCACATCGAGAAAGTTTGCGGGATAGGCCCCATGCAACTGGATGATATCCAAAGTCGACATAGCCAGCCCTGCGCCATTCACCAGGCAGCCAATGCTGCCGTTTAATTTGATAAACGCAAGATCATACTTAGAGGCTTCAATTTCGGTAGGCTCCTCTTCTGATAAGTCCCTAAGTTCAGTCACTTCGGGGTGGCGATAAAGTGCATTAGAGTCAAAATTCATTTTTGCATCTAAAGCTAAAACATCACCTTCCTTAGTCACAACAAGAGGGTTAATTTCCGCAATTGAACAATCTGTTTGAATGAACGCTTGATAAAGACCAACAAAGAATTTAGTTGCCTTGCTGACCACATCTGCAGACATGCCAATTTCAAAAGCTAGCCAGCGCGCCTGATAAGCCGCCAAGCCAACAGCAGGATCAATTGTCACTTTTTTGATTTTTTCAGGATGCTTATCCGCGACCTCTTCGATATCCATGCCTCCTTCAGAAGAAGCCATCATCGTTACGCGACCGGTGCCGCGATCAACAAGGCAGGCGACATAATATTCTTTAGCAATATTGCAACCTTGTTCGATAAATACCTTTTGAACAAGCTTACCCTCGGGGCCGGTTTGGTGGGTCACCAAAGTCATACCAATAATTTTCTGTGATAAAGACTTTACTTCATCTAAAGACTTAGCGATTTTAACACCGCCACCTTTGCCGCGACCACCGGCATGAATTTGAGCTTTAACCACCCAAAGTTGACCACCGATTTCTTTTGCAGCCATAACCGCTTCATCAGCCGTGTTGGCAACCTTGCCTTTCAGCGTGGCGACATTAAATTTGCGCAAGATTTCTTTTGCCTGATACTCATGGATATTCATTCGTTTTTCACTCCTGTTTGGTCAAACCCGAGTTTGACATTTTTCCTTTGACATTTTTTCTAGTGGAATCGGTAATATATCTAATCTGAAAATGATAATTCTTACAAGTCAGATTGAGGCGAGTCATAGTGAATCCATTGATAGAACTCAAGAATCTAAGTGTCCGCTTTGACGATCAGGATGTGTTAACAAATATAGCACTGGCTATTCATCCAGGTGAGAGCTTTGGTTTGGTGGGTCCCAGCGGACAAGGAAAAACCCTGATTTTAAAGCTGATTGCTGGTCTAGTGGAGCCAACCTCGGGAGAGGTGTTGATCGAAGGCAAAACTTGGGGGCAAAGAACAGAAAGTGAAAAATTAGTTTTATTAAAGAAAATGGGTATGCTTTTCCAAAAAAATGCTTTGTTTGATTCTTTGACTTGCCTCGAAAATATCGGATTTGCTCTTCAAGAGAACACGACTAAAACTGAAAAAGAGATTGTGGAAATCGGGGAGTATTACTTAAACGCCGTGGGTATCAGTCATGCGCGCAATTTGTACCCTGATGAAATCAGTGGTGGAATGCAAAAACGACTTGGTATTGCCCGCGCACTGGCTTTGGAGCCACAGATTGTTTTGTATGATGATCCTACGGCCGGTCTGGATCCGATCACGTCTAAAAAAATTATTGATTTAATTGCGGATTTAAAAAAGAAAAATAACGCCACGATTGTTGTGATTTCAAACGATATGAATCGTACCTATCAAATCTCGGATAAGATCGGTATGGTCTATAATGCCGGTTTGATTTTGACGGGTTCAGTAGACGAAACAAAAAAATACCCGCATCCCGCGGTACAACAATTTATTAAAGGCGATGTCGAAGGGCCTCTGACGAACCGTCGTCCCGTCGAAGAGTTGTGACTATTCGCCGCCTTCGTCTGTCTCCCACTCAATTAGCGGGGCACTCTCTTCACCAGCATCCGTATTGGCCCCTTTTGAAGGTGGTCGTGAGCCTCGAACTGGGGCGGTGCGTTTTTGAGCCGGTTGTCTAGATGTGGTGGCACTAGACGGAGTCAATTCGTCTTCGTATAGAATTCTGGGTGTGCTTTTAGGGGACGATGCCGTGTTGCCGGTAACGCGATCAATAGCCCGGTCGCGCTCTGAATTTATCAAATCTAAAATTTTTGTGATTTCCGCTTTTTGTGCCTCATCAGAAGTTGCTCCCGCCGTCGCTTCAAAAGTTTTAACTTTAGCACGAAGTTCGTCGGCTTTATCGTAGATAGCTTCCTCTGTTTTCAATGTGTCAAATTCTTTAGTTATGGCCACGGGAGATGCCGATAGTTTTTCATAGATTTTTTGAGATTCTTTTATGGTTGATTCAGTATACCGCTCGTTATTGTTTTTATCCGAGAACTGCTCTAAGGCTTTGTTTTCCATTGCATTGCTAGCCATGTCGATCGTAATACCCTTAGCGATGGAACCTGTTAAAGTTGGTTTTTTGGGCTTTGGAATACTGGAAAATGTTGCGGGATTTGCATTTGGCGCCACGACGTATGAGGTTGAAAATCGAGTGGCTTTACCGACAGATTCCATTTCAGCTGTTACAACCATGCGGTGGAACGCCAAGGCTTCAGTTTCGTTGATCAAGCCATTTTGAAACATCTTTTCGATATCACGATGTCGCGCCAAAGACTCGCGTTTGATTCCACGTTCGGCGAGTCTACCATATATCGAATTTCTCACGGTGGATTGTGTGCCGTTGGTTCCAACGGCACCACTGGCGCGCTGAATGAATGATAACGTGTTGTTAACTGAAGTTTGTAATGCCGCCGACGTCACCGGGGTCGAGGCGATTCGGCCTAGATCAATTGAACTTAATGGAGGAATTTCGACCGTCATGGGTGATGTTCCCGTGACAGAGTTATTGCCGGGAGCGGTTTTGGCAGTTGAGCCTCCAGCACTCGGGGCGGAGGAAGTTCCCGAATCGGCCACGGCACTGGGCGAGGGTCTAACCGACGAAGCCGTTGAACCATCAGCTGCCCGTACAGCAGACGTAGATACCGTTGTCATTCCACCACTTAAACCTGTTGAAAAACCATTTGCTCTTTTCCAATCGTTAAGAGCTTTATCAATATTGCTTCGCATTTGCGCGGCACTGGACGCCGATATACCTTGAACTCCAGACGTGTTTTCTAGTTGCGTGACTTGCAAGTGACGACGTTTTGCACCTTGTTCCATAAGTGCTAATTTCTCTTCTTTCGTTTTTGCTCTTTCGAATTTTCTGCGATCCGCAATATGCTTTTCAGGGTTTTTCAGTCGAACATTTCTTTTAGGACTTCTATCGAACGCACGGAGATCTCTTTTGTAACCAGCAAGTGCAGGTCTACTGCGGGTCGCGATACCGCTTCCTCGTATGCGTGGCGCCGCCGTGGTGGGGGTGGCAACTGGCCGAGGTGCAGCTGCTGTAGCGGCCGATGTTGGCTTGGGAACAGAGCTCGGCACCGGACTAGGAGCGGTTTCGGCCGCGACGGTTGCGGATCCGTTAGGTGATTGCGGTCTGTTGGAGGCCGCTGCGCGCGAATTGGGATTGCCAGCCCCTTCTTGCCTCACTCTCCGAGATATATTTTTTCGAATGTCACCCATAGCTTTAAGTCGCTGACCCATTCTTTGAGAAAAATTTCTCATGGCAGTGGTCACTTTCAAAGACGGACGTACGCCAGCAGCTCCAGCACCGCCGCCACCACCACTGCCTCTTCCCGCATTTGCAGCATTTGTCATTTCTGATTGCATTCTTTTTGCTTGACGGCTGTCGGCAATCAATTGCTTTGCCAGGGTACCCATTTTAGCGCCGGACTTGGCGATAGCTGCGACCATTTCAAATGCTTTTTTACCCGTGAAGAATTCAAGAACCATACTGGACACAACTTTGCATCCATGGTCGGCTTTGTAGACAGGTGAAAAACATTCTGTAAAAGATTCGAAGTGGGCCGTACTTTGCTTAAACACTTCTTTCACAAACTCGACAAGTTTTTCAAGAGTAGTCAGCGGATTCGTAGTCAGTATTTTTAAAATTTCCGAGGCGATTCCCATTTCCCACAAGCTTTTAGCCGTACGAGCCAATTTTAGTATGGATTCAAATATCCCACGCCCGATACCGGTCAAACAATTCAACGCCCCTTCAGCTAGTTTGTCCGAGGAACTACGTTTATCAGGCCGAGTGCGTTTATAACATTCTTTTTGTAAGTCAGCGTCGTTCAAACTGCCAAATTCATAGGTATAGTAACTGCGCAAAATTCTGAATGCCGGACCTTCTTTGGTATTGCAACACTTGTCCATTTTATTTTCTTCGATAGGTGCGCCCAAGTTCTCCTTGAGACCCATTAATGCATTCATTGATTCGCAAGATTTTTTTCCGCTGCGTGCGTCCTCAACACACTCTTCAGTGACTCGTTTTACCGAGGCGACGGAACGTTCAATCAATTTCATACTGCGATGATATTCGTGCCATGTCTTAGCGTCACAGCTTTCAGGTTTAACCCTGGGAACGTCGCCATTTTGATTCGTGCAGCTTGAGTTTAGAAATCGATTAACCCAATAATCTTCGGCATCAGCATGGGCTTTATAAAATAATTTTGTATAACATTCGAAATGTTCTGGACGTGGATCCTGTGCTCCCAATAGTTCGTTTTCTATGGCCCCGACTATTTTGTTAAAGTTATAAGTTTTACCCCCGGGCCTTTTGTCATCCAAGCTCCCTGCCACAATGAATTTTTCAACTCCAATAACCTTATCACATTGAGCACGGTTATAGTCGTCCTCAGCCGCTAACAGGTGTGACAAAGAGAACACTGTAAGTATAAAGACAAATAACTTTAGCTTCACCGAAGCTCCGACTTAAATTCAATTTTTTCAAAATCATCTTGTGCTTTTTCTGCCAACTTGGGGTTCGATTTCTCGGTCCAATTCAGCGAACTGATGATGACTCCATAAGGCGTAACGTAGTATTTTTCGGTAAAGAAGTTTTTTTCCTTTTTTTCCTCGAAGTGGCCAGTGATCTCAAAAATAATTTCTTTGCTTGATTTTTTTTCTATGGATTTATTGGCTTGCCAATTTTTATAGCCAGCGATCGAATGTATGATTTTTTTTCCGGACAACAATTCCGCGTATATTTTTTCGGCATCCATTGATGCAAATTGCTCCCATAAATGGGGGTTGCCCAGCTGCGTGGCCGAAAGACGAATAGGGTGGTCGTCTCCCAGTGTATAAATCTGCATTTCTTCAACGGCTCCGTCGCCGGTATATTGTTCCCAATCTAGTTGCGAGGGCAGAACGTACGACAAAGTAGCCATGTTTTTTGGTCCCGAAGAATTGGTCTGAGATAAAACTAAGACCGACAAAAGAGCAACGATTGTAAATACAAAAAACACTTTCATTTTCATACCTGTATCATTTCGGAATAAATTAGTTATTGCTGAATAGTCTAGGTTTGATTTAGGACATCAGGCTCGCTCAAACTTTATATTTGGCAAGCGCTCCAGACAAAAGTGCGTATTTTCTGTCAAAGCTGACAATACTTTGAAGCTGCGAGTTTAATTTTTTAAACTGAAATCAGAACCGCATGATAAAATATAAGAATTTAGTCAAATCATTTGGAACACGCACAGTTCTTAAAGGTATCGATCTGCATATCAAAGCGGGAGAGATCGTTTTTATCCTTGGTACTTCGGGAACTGGCAAGTCAGTCTTACTGAAGAATACTGTTGGTCTGTTGAGGCCAGATTCTGGTGAAATCTGGATTGATGGGGAAAATGTTTCGGGCTACTCGGAAGAACAATTTTTATCCATTCGAAAAAAATGTGGAATGGTCTTTCAGCATCCAGCACTTTTTGACTCGCTAACTATTTATGAAAATATCGCTTACGGTCTGCGAAAGCATTTTAGTATGGCAGAAAATGAAATTGAAAGACGTGTGGAACAAGCGTTAAGTCTAGTCAATTTAGATAACATACTCAGCAAACGTCCAGGGGAAATTTCATATGGAATGCAGAAGCGAGTAAGCTTGGCACGCACTGTTGTGTTGCAACCTAAAGTTTTGTTATTCGATGAACCTACAACAGGGCTGGATCCGGTGACGACCAACTCTATTAACACATTAATTCAAAGCTTATCGCGAAAATTAAACACGACATCAATGGTGGTTAGTCACGATATGCAATGCGCATTGAAAATTGCGGATCACATTGTGGTTTTGGATCAGGGGCAAGTCGTGGATCAAGGAACGCCAAAACAATTGCTAGAATCTGAGGTTCCCTTGGTCCGTGATTTTTTAGAAGAAGCGAGAAACCAATGATTGGGGTGGTTCCTCGTTTTTTTTACCGCCTTGGTCAGATCATGATGTTTTTGGGTGATGTATTGAAAACGCTTTGGCATCGCCCGTGTCGTCTGGAATTAGTCTTAGAACAAGTATGGTACGTGACTCTTCAAAGTTTTCCGACAACGGCGATGGCGGGTTTTTTTGTTGGCGGCATCATGACGGTTCAATTTGCCATGCAAGTAAATGAATTTGGTGCTGCTGCTTATTTGGGTGGCTTGTCCACAAGCGCTACGTTTCGGGAAGTCGGCCCAATGCTGATTGCATTTATGCTGTCGGGTAAAGTAGGCGCCTTTACATCAGCAGAACTAGGAACGATGAAAGTGACCGAGCAGATCGATGCGATCCGATGTCTAGGTGCAGACCCCATTCAAGAGGTCATTTTACCCCGTTTTTTAGGGATTATTATTTCGTCATTCTTCTTGCTCACGGGTGGCTTAATGCTTTCCGTAGTAGGTGGCGCGACTTTAGGGGTGTTGTTTGCGGGTATTAATCCGCAAGAATACGTCCGGCATATTCCTACAATTATGGGTTGGCCGTCTATATTAAGTGGAATTGTTAAATGTTTATCGTATGCATTGGTTTTGGCGACAATATGTACCTACATGGGATATTTCACGACAGGTGGAGCAAAAGGAGTTGGTCGCGCCGTTGTGAGTACATCGGTGCTGACGATGGTTACAATTGTGGTATTTGATTGGGGAACAAGTTTTTTGGGACAGCTGATGTTGTCCTGGTTTGCGATAGGGTGAAATGACAACGAAGCAGTTAATTCAAAATCCATTCGCATTTATAGGAGTATTGTTAATTCATACGTGTCGGGATGCGCGCGCGTTTTTGACTCTTGTTGTGCAAACACTTTTTCAGCTGGTGACTCATTTGCCTAGAAAAAAGGAAACTATTCAACAATTGTATTTCGTGGCCAATGGCAGTCTTTGGACAATTATATTTTGTGTATGTTTTGCAGCTGTCGTGACGATGTTAGAGTCTTCATTTCATATGAAGCTAGTTATTCAAAATGATTCGATGGTTCCAGGATTTGCGTCCCTCTTGATTTTGCGCGAGCTAGGTGCCATTGTTACGGCGCTTCTTTTGACTTCGCGAATTGGGGCCGGTATGGCTGCAGAGATTGGATCGATGAAAGTCACCGAGCAAATTGATGCGCTTAAGATGTTGGGTATAAATCCGATTCGTTTTTTAATTGTACCGCGGCTGATCGCTTCGACTATAGGCTGTGTTTTATTAAGTATTATTGCTAATCTAGTGTGTATTTTTGCGGCGATGATCGTTGCGGATCAATTTTTAGGATATTCAAACGGTATGTTTCTCACGGCCATGAGACGTTTTGTGGATTTTCAAGATATCATTTTTGCATCGATCAAGGCATTTTGTTTTGGATTCGTAATTCCATTGGTGAGTTGTTACTTTGGATTTAATTGTAGAACGGGGGCTGATGGAGTAGGTCGAGCAACCACCCAAAGTGTAGTCTTTGCTTCGGTTGCTATCATAGTTCTTGATTTTGTACTCTCTTATACGTTTTCATATTTCTATTAGGGGACTGAATGAAAGTTGAAACTAAGGTCGGATTGTTATCTGTCGTTGCGGTAGTTCTTATTTTTGTGTTCGCCTATTTAGTAGGACTAGTTTCACCATTTAGTGACTCCTATGATTTAAATGTCATGTATAACTACGCGGGAGGAATCGAGCAGGGCTCGCCTGTGCGAGTGATGGGTATCAAAGTTGGTAAAGTGAAAAGTATCACGTTTGTTCCTGACTTTAAGATGTCTGGAAATGGTGAGGAAGTAAAATTACAAGTCAAAATCTCTGTAGAAAAGAGAGCGTGGCCATCTATTCGTCAAGATTCGCGATTTTTTATCAATTTGGCGGGTGTTATCGGAGAGAAGTTTTTAGAAATCTCGCCGGGCAGTCTAGATCAAGCAGAATTTAAGAATGGGGATACGCTTCGAGGAGAAGATCCACCACGAATTGATCAATTAATTTCACAAAGTTATGGTCTGGCGGGAAAAATGATCGAGTTAGTAAATAAAAATGAAGGTTCGGTTAGCAGCATGATCAGCCAATTGGATAAGTTGGTTACGAACTTTAATAAAACCCTCGTCTTATTAGAAAAAACTTCGAAAAACAAAGAAATGGGACGGTTAGTAGATAATTTTATCAAGGTAAGTGATGACTTGGTTTATCTAACCGCGGGTCTTCGCTCTAAAAAAGCGGAAGAAAGTTATGATCTGATTCACAAGTTACTTTTTCGCCTAGAGCCTTTGGACGGCCCCGCCATTCGCAAATTTTTACAGCAAGAGGGTATTAAAGCGAAGATTCTTTAACATCTTCTAAGTCTGCTGGGTATGGGCTAGACATAGTTACTTGGCGGTCACAGAACTGCCTTTGTAGTTGTTGACTCGGCCTTTCGGACTCGTTACTTCCTAGATTGGGGTAAATTTCGATTTTTTTCAGAAATTTCTGGCCAATGGAGGCACATGATGAAGACTTGTTTAGTTTTATTAACAATTATTTTCGCAGTTTCGCTTAAGGCACAAGAAATCTCGACGGTGGAAATTAAACCCAATCGACCGACAAAAATTCAATCCGAGACGCAGTCATCGACTACAAATGCAAAAAATTACTATCAATCGTCGTATAGTTCGAATTGGGAGTTGCGTGATCACCGAAAATTGGGTGCCGGAGTTGGCTTGTCCGGAGTATTTGGACAAATTGGCGGTGTTGCCGACATAAATTTTGACGCACAAAATTCAGCACAAGTTGGTTTTGGTAACGGATATGGCTACAACACCTTCTTTATGGCTTGGAAAAACAGTTTTGAGAGTCAGTTTTTGTCTCCCTATGTGACGATCGGATACTCTCGTTGGTACAATTCTGACAACGTAGATTTACGTGGTAATTCGTATATATTGGATCAAGTTTTATCGTCGACCGAATTAAGAAATGGAAAAATCGGAGTGGATTTCCTGCTTACGAATGTGGGTTTTCAATACAATCAATTGGATTCGGAATGGATAGGTAATTCTTTTTTCTTGGAGTTTAATTTTCTTTATAGCACCAGCCGGGGACATTTGATACCAGCGGCTTCGGTGGGATCGATCTATTATTTTTAGTAGCCATTTTTAGGCAAAAAAAAACCCTCAGGTAACTGAGGGTTTTTAGATTATTAGCCGAAGCTAACTATCTTTTTTTAGCAGCTTTCTTTTTAGTAGCTTTTTTCTTAGTAGCTTTTTTAGCAGCTTTCTTTTTTGCCATGTGCTCCTCCTGGAGAGATTAAAATGATGTAGTGTTAATTCACTACAAACTTATAACTATACTTATAGTGTTCACAAACTGACGAGCTCCGTCAACAAAAAAAAATCACATGCACAGAATTTGATACAACTTTTTTTTCATGATGCTTGCATTGATCGTTTCTTTTTCAATTTCGACTCTCGGATTTGCAATTCTAAAGCATGAAATTCGCGAATTCTTTTTTAATTTTGGTCTGAAGATGTCCATTTTCACTCTATGCATGTATTTTTTGGCGACGATACTTTTAGTTCTGACTTTTTTTTCCATCGAACACCCTATGTTTTTGTGGATGGGAATTTTTTTCCTCATTGTCTGTGCGCGAACGTTGCCATTTTTTGCGCGCTCGTATTTTGAAAGTGAAATTCAGAAAGAAAGTTTAGGATTTTTGGATAAAATAATCCTAAATGTTTCAACCGGTGCATCTATGAAATCCGCTATGGACAGGTCTTTAGAAGACATGAGCGGTTGGCGCAGGCGACAGTTTCGCGATTTGACTCACATGGTGTTTTTAACCCAAAATGTTTCCAAAATTTCTTCGGGAATATTAAAAAATTTAGCAGACGAATTGATTTATATTCATCTTTCACAAGTCAAAACGCTCGAGCAACTTCAAAAAGTGCGCCGGAATTTGAAATTGCGACTTGATTTGAGACATAGGTCGAGAACTGTGGCACTAAATATGAATGTACAAGCCGGTTTTTTGATATTCATTTTTGTTGGTGTCAGTTTTTTTTCCTATTCCAACTATGAGACAAAGTTATTTTTGAAATATCTTTTGCCGGCGATGATCTGGTTCATTTTTGGTTGTCTGGGTTTATTTTATTTGCAGAGGAATCATAAATGGAAGATTTAGCACCGCCGTTGGAGCTGTTACTGTCCGTAAAAAGTAGTATTGAAAAGGGAAAATCGATTCAAGAGGGTATAAAACGTTACTTCAATGTCCACTCGTCGCAGTCATTTGCGCGATTTACCCGGCAGTGGTTCGTGCTCATCGAACGACAAGTCAGCACGCACGAGCTTGTGGCCACGTTGAAATCGCCGTATCGTCGACAGATTCTACAATTATTAGAGAAAGGAATCAGAAAGGAGCCGATCTATAATCAAATTCTCATACTTGAACACGAGGTTTATCAAGCGTGCGAGCGGGAGATACAAGAAAAGCTAATTAAACTTCCGTATTTAGTAATGATTCCCGTCCTTTTTTTCCAGTTCCCTGCTCTTTTGACGGTAATTTTTGGACCACTACTTCAAAATTTTATTGAAAGTTTAAGATGAAGTGGGTGAAAATAGCATCAGAGGGTCCAAATTGGTGTTTAGCAAAGAAAAAGCAACGCTTAAAAACGCAAATAGTAAATTAAACTCGGCATTTGGACGAGATGCCGAGGCAAAATTGGAACTTTACCGTCTTCTTGTCGATGAATTGATAAAAGATAACCCCGATAAAGGTAAGGTTCGTGATTATTGTAAATTTCTGAAAATTCCGTATTCTTTGAATTCAGCGACACAATTAGGAACAGTTTTTAATCGGTTGCAGTCCTTAAATCGACACGTTATTAGTGAATAATGTCAAAAATATATAACTCTATTATTGAAACTATCGGTAACACGCCGATTATTAAATTAAACTCTATCCCTGAAAAATCGATTCACGAATTTTACGTGAAGTTAGAATATTTCAATCCCGGCGGAAGCGTAAAAGATCGAATTGCTGTGGCTTTGATTGAAGGCGCAGAAAAGCGTGGTGATTTAAAGCCGGGCGGAACGATCGTTGAGGCAACTTCTGGAAATACGGGACTGGGTTTGGCATTTGTGGCAGCAAGCAAAGGTTATAAGTGCATTTTCGTAATGCCAGATAAAATTAGCGAAGAAAAACGTGCTATTCTGGCCGCATTTGGTGCCAAGGTTTTAATTACGCCAACCGCGGTTGCGCCGACGGATCCTAGATACTACGTCAATGTCGCTAAAAATATTGCGGATAATACTAAAAATTGTTTTTACGCGAACCAATATCACAATATCGACAATCGCGAGCGTCACTATAAAACAACAGGTCCGGAAATCTGGCAACAGATGGACGGTAAGCTTGATATTTTTGTTGCGGGGGCGGGAACCGGTGGGACTATTTCTGGTGTTGGACGTTTTCTGAAGGAAAAAAATCCAAATATCAAAATTGTGTGTGCGGATCCTGTTGGAAGTATTTTGTACGATTTATTTTATCATAAGAAAATTGTGGATCCACCTGCGGGCTATAAAGTAGAGGGTGTTGGCGAGGACTTTCTGCCTGAAAATGTGGAATTGCAATATATGGACGATTTCGTGAAGGTTACGGATAAAGAGTCCTTTTTAATGACCCGAGAGTTAATTCAAAAAGAATCTCTATGCGTTGGGCCATCAAGTGCAATGAGTTTAGTGGGTGCTATCAAATATAGTGAAAAAATCAAAGAAAAGAAGAAATTCTTAGTAGTTCTACCAGACAGCGGTAAAGCATATTTGAGTAAGGTTTATAGTAATAAGTGGATGATTGATAATGGCTTTTTGACTGAAAAAGAAGTTGGCCAGGTATTTAATAAAGTCGATGATTATCAAAATTACTACAAAGAAATAGGAATTTAGGCTGTAAACAAATTTTGATAAAATCAAAAATCGTTTCAGAGATGGAGTGCATATGAAAAATAGTGGTACAAAAGTAAAATTTGCGACGAAAGCTATACATGCCGGACAGCAACCAGATCCCACGACGGGCGCGATCATGACGCCAGTGTATTTAACTTCGACATATGTACAGGAATCGCCGGGGGTTCACAAAGGATGGGAGTACTCGCGAACTCACAATCCTACTCGGCGGGCCTACGAAAACTGTATGGCGGCTTTGGAAAATGGTACTAACGGTTTTGCATTTGCATCTGGCTGTGCGGCAACAACGACAATTTTGTCACTACTGAAAAATTCAGATCACGTTATTGCTATGGATGATATGTATGGCGGTACATTTCGCTTGTTTGATAAAGTTCTAACTCCTTTGGGTTTGAAATTCTCATACGTTGATCTGACGCAAGTGAAAAACTTTGAAATGGCTATTACTCCGGCCACAAAGATGGTTTGGCTGGAAACTCCTACAAATCCAACGCTTAAGTTGGCGGATATTGAAACCATAGCTAAAATTGCTCATCAAAAAGGAATTTTAGTTGTTGTTGATAACACGTTCATGAGTCCTTATTTCCAACGACCTTTGGATTTGGGTGCAGATATTGTTGTGCATTCTGCAACTAAATATATCGGGGGTCACTCGGATATGGTTGGCGGTGTTGCCGTTACTAGTAAGAAAGAAATTGCAGAAAAATTGGCATTTTTAAGCAATTCTATGGGTACAATTCAGGGTCCTTTTGATTCATTTTTAGCTTTAAGAAGCTTGAAAACATTGCCACTTAGAATGAAAGCACACGAAGAAAACGCAATTAAGGTTGCCAATTTTTTGGCGGGTCATCCTAAAGTGGAAAAGGTGATTTATCCTGGGTTAAAATCTCACCCTCAGTATGATTTAGCGAAACGACAAATGTTGGGCTTTGGCGGAATGATCACTTTTTTTATTAAGGGCGGTCTGCCGGCAGCTAAAAGGTTTCTAGAAAGTGTCGAAATTTTTGCTTTAGCTGAAAGTTTGGGCGGCGTCGAGTCGTTGATTGAGCACCCCGCGATCATGACCCACGCCAGTGTTCCAGCTGACAAGCGAAAAGAGTTAGGAATCGATGATTCTTTAATTCGTCTGTCTGTGGGAATTGAAGATATCGAGGATCTGCTGAGAGACCTAGAAAAAGCTTTTAACTCTTGACAAGATATTTACCAGAAGGTTACTTAACTAACTTCAGACAATAAAAACCGAGGCCAGGTAGCTCAGTCGGTAGAGCAGAGGACTGAAAATCCTTGTGTCGGGGGTTCAATTCCCTCTCTGGCCACCACCTTTTCCCATATATGAATATTGTTATTATATTTGATCGCAATTTTGGAATTAAACTACTGAACACTCCTTTAGATGGTTCTGTCTGGATTTGTGAATCTCCAGCAAACGCTCGTTCTGTTGAGCAATTGGCGAAAAACACACAAGGATTGGCCAAAACAGCGATTACAACCTTTGCATTTGAAGATGAGGATGAGGCGACAGATACACTTATGGATATTTTGTATGATGTGACACTTCATCATCAATGGATAGAAGTCGATGTATACGGTATAGAATTTGAGCCAAGCCTAAAGGCGGAAATAGATTTCACGTTAAAGATCGTATTTGATAAAGAGATTAAAACTGAAATTAAGACTCATTCCAACGGATTTAAAATCAAAAAATCTATGAGTATTTAATGGGTGTACGCTAAAGACAGGGGCGGTCGAACTTTTGTTAGCCCGCGTTCAGCTTTCAAGGACAGGCATTTTGTAGCGCTGGGATGATAAGTCGCTATTAGGTAAGAAGGCCTACGTTGCACTCTCGGTTATCAGTGAAATAGATTTACGGGCTTCTAGTATGTGTTGAGCCGTCATGCTGAGGTCGTCGACGCCACATTGAATTAAAAATGGCATAATTTGAGGATGATGTGCGATTGATCCACAGACTCCAACATGTAGTCCATAGTTTTTGGACTCTTTGATAATAAACTCTAAAAATCTCAAAAATCCGGGGTGGGTAGGCGATGATATTGAGCCTAAATCTGTATTCATGCGGTCACAGGCATTAGAGTACTGAAATAAATCATTGGTTCCGATGCTGATAAACGAAACTTCTTGGGAAATCTCTTTGAGCATAAAGGCAAGCGATGGAACCTCCATCATAACACCCAGAGCGATTTTTGAATTAAAAGAAATACCTTCTTTTGTAAGTTCTGATTTTGTTTCGCTAAGGAGTTTTTTGCTTTCGATAATTTCTTCAATGGTAGAAACCATTGGGAACATAATTGCGAGGTCGGTGGCAAAAGCAGATGCCCGCAAAATTGCACGCAGCTGAATTTTGAACAAATCTTTGAACTTCAAGCACAGGCGAATTCCTCGTACGCCTAGGAACGGATTCTCCTCTTTGGGGAGATCTAGGTAGGAAATCATCTTGTCGCCACCAATATCTAATGTACGTAAAACGATTTTTTTGCCGGGCAGACTTTCAAAAACTTTTTTATAGACGGCAAATTGTTCTTCTTCCGGCGGCTCTTGAGTGCGGTCTAGAAATAAAAATTCGGTGCGATAAAGACCTACGAGTTCCGCCCCATTTTTAATGACAGAATCAACATCTCTAGGGCCTGAAATATTAGCACCCAATGGAACCAAACGTCCCGATTTAGTTTTAGTGGGCATTTTTTGAAATGCTTGCAACAATTTCAGATCATGAACGTATTGTGTACGCTTGATTTCTAGTTGCGCTTCAGTTTGTGGGTCGGGATCTAAGTAAAGAATGCCCGAAAGCGAGTCTAAAAATCCGATGGTTTCCATTTCAGGATCTTCAATTTGGGTGCGAATCAAACAAGGAATTTCCAAAGATCGGCATAGAATTGAAGTATGGGACTGCATATTTCCTTGCCTAAGCACAATACCTAAAACTTGAGACCGATCTAAACTTAGTAACTGAGAGGGGCTTAAATCATCGCAGACTAAAATCGAAGGCTGTGCCAACGAGATATTTTCATAAGTCTGATCGGGATTTAAAATGTAAAACAGAACACGTTTAGACACATCGTCAAGATCGCGTTCTCGTTGCTTTATGTATTTATCTTCAAGGTGACTAAACAAGGCTTTGAACTCTTGCACAACATTACCGTAGGCTTCCCATGCGGAAGATCCCGATTCCAGACTATTAAAAACTTGATCTTGAACGTCGGGATTTTCAAGTAGTTGTATGTGTGCGTCCAGAACCTCTTTGCCGTCGGATTGAGACGCATCTATTTTTTGAATCAAACAATTCAAATCGTTTCGTGTCAGTTCAACAGCTTTGTTATAGATTTCTTGTTCTTCGGCTAAAGACCCTCGGCGAGACCAGTTTTCTTCTATATTGAGTTCTTTCTTAAAAAACAGTGGACCCTTTGCGATTCCTTTAGAAACGACAATACCTTTATAAAATTTTTTCGCTGTTGTTGAAGAGATCAAATTTTAAATTCCTTATCAATCAAACCAGATAGTATTTTTAGTGCAACTTAGGGTCAAATCTGATTTTGCATTAGCCTTTACCAGATTTGAAATCGAATTCGATCAGTTTTCGTCCCGGTTTGGTTGTAATGATGCTGGTGTGACTCCATTTTAAGCAAAAAATAAACAGACTTTTGAAATTGCTGGTCAAGTGAGTTTGATTGAGAGGCTTAACATAAATTTGTGAATAGCAGAGCTGGCTAAATAGAGCAGAAAAAATGAGTGGCTTGAGATGGAATAACGTATCTCCTAAATAGTCGTAAAAGTCCGATTTCGTTAGTCTTTTGAAACAGAAAATTACAAAACAAATTTCACACAAACAACACTTTGCATTGAGATGAGAAAAACTTATGGCAAACATAAAAAATCGCATCGCATCATAATTGATAATACTATTGCTAAAACAAGTACTTAAACAATAACTTGGGTCCCAAGTTTAAACCAGGGGGGGTTCAAATGAAAGTATTGACAGCCTTATTATTAATCATTTCAGCAATGACTGTTGAGGCACAACAAATCAGACCACGCGTTGGACAAAACGTAACAGGGGAATTCGTAGTCCGTTTTCAAGGAGCCTATAATCCGCAGTACGCAGTGGCGGCTTTGCAAGCACAAGGTTTACAAGTTAAAGAAGTTATTTCTCCAACACTGAATATGTATTTAGTTAAAGGAAAGTCTTCTACTCAAGAAGCGTTGGGTACTGCATACAGAGTCAAAGGTGTGGCGTATGCTCAACCGAATCATTATGTCTTTCTAAGACAATCCATGAATTTCACACGAGGGTTACCCACAGATCCACACTTTAAAAGACAGTGGGATATGATCGAGGGTAGTGGGATTTCAGCGAATCTAGTATGGAATACAACAACAGGCGGTAAGGACAAAGGCGGTAAAGATATCGTTGTGGCCGTCATCGACGGTGGATTTGATCTAACACATGAAGATCTTCGTGAAAATATTTGGGTTAATAATGCGGAGATTGCAAACAATGGTAAAGACGATGATGGCAACGGATTCGTTGACGATAAATTTGGATGGAATGCGGGGAATAACTCTGGAAACATTACATCTGATGATCACGGCACTCATGTAATGGGAACAATCGGTGCGCGCGGAGCTAATGGTCGTGGTATCGTTGGTGTAAATTGGAATGTTAAAATAATGCCAGTTCAAGGTGGCCAATCTTTAGGAACGACAGCTACCGTGGCAAAAGCATACGGTTATGTTATCGAACAAAAAAAACTTTGGTTCCAATCAAAGGGACAAAAAGGTGCTAACATCGTTGCTACTAACTCTAGCTTTGGGGTTGACGGTGCCGATTGCAAAACTGGTGAGTTTCCAATTTGGAATGATCTATATGAACAAATGGGGCAGTTAGGAATTTTATCAGCGGCAGCGACAGCAAATTCAAATGTTAACGTTGATCGTGATGGAGATGTTCCTACTGGTTGTGCAAGTAACTTTATAGTGACGGTTACAAATACAAATAAAGAAAATTCTAAATATCCTCAGGCCGGTTACGGAGCTAACACAATCGATTTAGGTGCTCCCGGAACAGATATTCTTTCGACTCTTCCTAAAAATCAATACGGAATACTGACGGGTACTTCAATGGCGACTCCGCACGTGGCGGGATCAATCGCGTTAATACATGCAGCGGCGAATGAAGCGTTTATTCAAAAATACTACACTCAGCCCGCTAAGGCAGCGCTTTTATTAAAACAAGCTTTACTTGCGACGGTAGATCCACTTCCCTCTTTGAAAGGTGTGACAGTTTCCGGTGGTCGCTTAAATGTTGGCAAAGCTGTTCAAGCTTTAAATGCGGCTCGTTTAAGATAGTCAGTTTAACTTAAAATTTGAATAAGAAAGCCTCAACCAAAAGTTGGGGCTTTTTTTATGCTCAAAATTTTCTATTTCAATTTTATATAAGAAATATTTCGACCTGTTTGGGAGGGATCTCTGCGATGGGAATAAAATTCCAAATTTGTTTTGGTGTCGACGTTAGAAGTAATGATATCTATTTTCGTTTTAGGAAAATCAGATTTAACTTGCAGAGCCACAATTTCGGTGAGGTTGACGTTAAATTTATCCTGTCGAGCTTCAATCGAAATTTGATTCTGATCAACTAGCGGAATTGAATTTTGCAGTTGGGTCCATACGTCGTTTCTAATTTCAAAAGACTTTTGCATAATATGTGGACCGATAAAAAGACGAAGATGCTTTGAAGTTTTAAAATATTTTTCAATAACTTTAGGTACGATTCGTACAGCAACGCCTTTCCAACCAGCATGTATGGCGGCTACGCGTCCGGCGTCAGGTGCATGAATCATTACAGGCAGGCAATCTGCCGTTTTGATAGCCAAATATTGTTTTTTGAGTTCTGTACCCAAGGCGTCCCCTTCGGGTTGAGGATGAGTGGCTTCTTCGCGGTCAACGATATGAAATATGTCACTGTGAATCTGCTTTACAGTATGAACACCCGTAGGTTTTAAACTGGTCAGTTCGCCTAAAGAGAAATTTCTATTTCCAAAAAATATGTCAATCGTATCATCTTCGTATAAAAGACCTTTGCTTTTTTGAATCATGAAAACCACTTTGAAATAAATTTCTTTTCTTCCATAGGCCAGTCAACTTCGAAGTGTAGAGGCTTTTGAGTGACCGGATGAGTAAAACCCAAAACTTTTGCATGTAATAAGAAGCGATTTAACTGTTCCAGTTCTTGTTTCATCTCCCCAGATATCTTTCGTGCTGAGGATGATGTGGAATACAGTTTATCTCCCAAGAGAGGATGGCCAAGTTCAGACATGTGAACGCGAATTTGGTGTGTACGACCAGTGTGCAATTTTAGCTCAATCAGTGATGCGGTTGTTTTGCTTTTAAGGACTTTGTAGTCAGTGATAGCGATTTTACCGATCTCGGGAACAATGTCGGTGCTTGCTAACGTATGACCCTTGTGGTCTCGGAGCGATGCAAATCGCTTTCGATCTGTAGGGTGACGAGCAATGATTGAAGTGATTTTATTCTCTTTTATAAGTGGCACACCCGTGCAAATGGCTTGGTACAGGCGCTGAATAGTTCGTTGCTTGAATTGGTCACTTAAATTTTGATGGGTGTGATCATTTTTGGCTACTACCAATAGTCCGCTGGTTTCTTTATCAATCCTGTGAACAATGCCGGGACGGTCTTCGCCGAACTTCATAGAAAGATTTTTTGTATGTGCTAATAGTGCGTTTACCAAAGTATCGTTTGCGTGTCCTGCTGCGGGATGAACCACTAAACCAGCGGGCTTGTTGACGACAAGTAAATCAGAGTCTTCGTACACAATATCCAAAGGCAGGTCGAGTGGTAAAAGGCTGGACGATGTTGGCTTGGGCCATTTGACCTCGATAAAATCATTTTCTTTCAGTTTATATGACGCTTTGACAGGCTTTCTATTTACAGTCACAAGGCCAGCATCAATTAAATATTCTGCACGAGAACGCGAACATATCGGTGCTTGCTGTGCCAAAAATTTATCTAGACGTGAATCTGCATGATCTATAGCGACAGTAAAAACAAGTCGCTCGTTCATTTAATTTACTTTGCCGAAGCTTTTCATGTAAGAATCTGCAACAGCTTTAGAATTTAAACCCAGTTCTTTTGCAATCTGAATTACATAACCACGAACAAAAACCGGCGCTGGGAGGTTATTCGGAGTCACGGCTTCGATGGCCTTAATATAAAACGCATTGACCTTAATAATCTCGCTAAGTTTTTCAACCGTGATGTTTTTGTATTCTCGTACTTTTTTAAGCATATCACCTGTCCAACTAGCACAGTCCGAGATTTCCTTTTCAAAACCTTCATTACGAACAAACGAAGTTTTTTTTGTGTCTACTTTTGACTCTTGGAAAATCAGACGACTGGCATTTAAGATAGAATCATAAGTCAGATCTTCTGGATTAATTTTTGATTGGCCAAGAAGTCTCTGATCATAAATATTTCTTAAAGTCTTGTTACCTAAAATTGAATACGCTTCTTCAATCATCGAAAGCAGTTCGCGTGCTTCTTGATCCGAAAAAATCGTATAAATCGCGGGATTGTCACCGGAGTATGTTGTCTTAGCACGCTCGTATGCAGTTGTAATCTCGTGTTGAGCGGCATTAGTGTTAAGCTCTAAAATTTCGTAAAAATTTGATTTCATAGAAGGTTGCCCTTTAAATCCTTTAAATGAACAAAGTCCTTACTAAAAGTATATCGATTTAAGTATAGGTAGTTCAAGACTAAATCGAATTAATCGTTTTGAAATAAATTGATCGGTCTAAGGTCTAGGTTTTTTTGCAAATTTTTTGAAAATTCTCGCCATAATATGAGAACAGGCCGTTATGACGAGAATGTTAAATCACAGCACGTAGTACTTCAGGCTCGGTCAGATTTTTACAAATATTTAAAAACTGCCCAGCAACAGGTGTGAATGGCTGAGAAATCAATACGGGCTCGCGATTTTTAACTGATTGCCAAACAGAGTTATCGAATTCTAAAAATCCAACATACTCTATATGAAGGCCATAGTATTTATTGCAAACGCTTTTGATTGAATAACCCAAATCGGCTACGGACTGACTGCGTATGCCGTTCAAAATAAGCTTAATAGGTTCACGATTCAATTTGTTAAAAGGTTCAAGTGTCAAACCTTCATTTTCTTTCAAGTAAGTTTTGAATGAAAATGGTTTGTCTAATGATTTATGACGGAAGTCTCTTAACGTTGAAATTAATTTTCCAAATGCTTCGGGCGTGGACTTTGATTTCAAATTTTGACAAATGTAACTTTCAATAAAACGGTAGTTTTTTTCAATGCTCGTGGGCTCGGGAGAAGAGACTAAAATTTTCTCATCACATTCTAAATATAAATTAAAATATTTTTCAAACGAACCAACACCAAAATCGATAAGTATATAGTCGAAATCTAGAGAGCGCAAATCTCTGATAAATTTTTGTTCATCAAATTCATTAAAATTAAATGGAATCCATGAATCCCAAATGCCTTGAACATAAGAAAGTTTTGGATACGATGTTGGAATAATAATTTGGGAGATATCTTTAGCACCTTCCAAATAGTGACGCAGATTCAAATGCGAGGGGTTTAACCCTAGTGCGGTATGAATATTAGCACCGCTTAAATCAAGATCGATGACTAAAACACTGTACCGTAACTTTGATAATGTTAAGGCCAAGCTAGATGTAACAAATGTTTTTCCGACCCCGCCCTTGCCCGACTGAATGGCCCAGATATTTTTTTTATTTGTTTCTGAAGATCCGAGCATATTCACTAACTCCATGTGAACCTCATAGTGGTGTGTACTTAATTCCCTTTTTGTTTTCTTCGGCTTCTGAAGCTCTTAAATAAAGGGGAGAAATGAAATTCCATTCAAAGGTAGAGTTAGATTTTGTCTGGGTCCAAGTTTGTAATGCCAGACGTCCTGTCATCACAGCTGTTGGGTAATCGACAGATTGTGAATCACGATGCATGAACGTCTTTACCGGTTCACTAAAATGCTCTTTATACGTCAAGTAGCCATCGCCCACGACTAGGGTTGGCTCGGAAAGAACGGAACCAAGGTCTTGGACACGGACTACTGTGGGAGCCTTCTCTATAAATAATTTATTATCCTGCCAAGAATATTGGCCCAAATAGACCATATTTTTATACGCATTAATCATACAGGTTATATTTTTTAATGACGTATTTGATTTTAGGTTTTCAATATTAAGCTGAGCCAGGTTGCTAAGAGAATCAACGCCGACTAGAGGCTTTTTGAAAACGAAAGAGAACGACTTTGTCGAGTTAATAGAGACACGAATACCCGTGAAACTTCCGGGCCCGATAGTGGTTGCAAACAAGTCAATTTCAGATATTTTCCATTTCAACTCCGCGAGACCTTGTTCGATGAACGAATGAACGATCTCACTATGGCTTTTTTGCTCGGGTGAAGACGTCGTATATTTAACGTCTCCATTTTCTAGAAGAGCCACGCTGCCGTATGTGGTGGAGGTATCTATCGAAAGTATTTTCATTCTTTACATAAAGCCGAGCATTCGCCGGAAGTCATTAAATAAAGCAAATACCATCAAGCTAAATAATAAAATCATCCCCACTTTATGGGCGAGTTCGATTTTGCTCATACTTAATGGCGAGCCTTTGATGGCTTCTATTGTGTAAAACACAAGGTGTCCACCATCTAAAATAGGAACAGGTAGTAAATTCAAAATAAATAGATTAATCGAGATGAGCGCCATCATCTGTAAAAATGCGACTAACCCAATTTTAAAAGTTTCATTGGCAGCTTGAGCAATTGAAAAGATGCCGCCAATATTTTTGGGGGAAAGCTCGTTCTGAATCAATTTTACAAAACTAAGTAGTGTCATGACTGACACTTCCCATGTTTTATCAGCAGAATGTCTTAGGATTGAACCAATATCCGAATACTTTAATAGAACGGTCTCTGGTGGGGCGTACATTAAAAATGGACTAATGCCTATTGTAAATCGTTTTTCTTCGGTCCCGTGTGGAGTCATGTGAGTCGTCATGTTAGGCACGACGTCCATTCTGACCAACTCCTCGCCTCGACGGACTAAGACAGACAGCTTTCCCTCGCCAGAAAAAGATTTTACATTAGTTAAAATATCTTCCCACACCACCAGTTTTTTATCATTGATGGAAATAATGCGATCGCCTTTTAAAATACCAGCCACTTGAGCGGGAGAATCTGGCATAACCCGATCAATAAAAAGCTGTGTTGAATCGATCTTCAGTGACTCAAGCGTGACTCGTTTAGCAGTATCTATTCCTACAACAACAAGGTCCTTTTCGATTTTATTTTTTGAATCGATTTCGTTGCGCACAATTTTAATTTTCAGTTCGGTCGGCTGAGTTGAGTCTGGGTTGTTATATAGCTTGTTAAGCGCGGGCTCAACATCGCGAAAATTCACAACATCGATATCGTTTATTTTGACAATACGGTCGCCTGTCAAGAGGCCTGCTTTTGCGAGTGGCGATGTTGGCATGACTCCTACAATAGCGGCGTATGAAAAAAGATTAATACCTTCAACATCACCAATTGTTTTTTTTGAAGAGACAACATTTGGATTCTTTTTCGATTTAACGGGAACATCGAGCGTAGCCATTTGCTTCGTGTGTTCACGTTCGACGACTACGTGTACGGTTGAGTCTAAATTTCTATCAAGTGCATTTTGAAACCCATCCCAGGTGGTAATGTTTTGTGAGTTAACAGAGATGATACGATCGCCAGCTTTAAAGCCAGCCTTTTCTGCAATAGAAGAGGGCTGGATTTCGCCCATCACAGGCCCTTTAACCAACTCACCAAGAGAGCTGACAATCATAAAGATTAAGAACGCAAAAAACAAGTTCATCAGCGGTCCCGCCAAGACGACGGCCATACGCTGACTAACTTTTTTATGCGAAAATGAAAACGGCTTCTCAGCGTCTGGAATAGTTTCCCCTGGCTGCTCGCCGAACATTTTTACGTAACCACCCAGCGGAATTATTGAAATACAATAATTGGTTCCGTCTTTTGTGTATTGGAAAATTTTTTTTCCAAAACCCAAACTGAATACTTCAACACGTACTCCGCACCAGCGAGCAACTAAAAAGTGACCCAGCTCGTGGACGAAAACCAGAACACCTAAAAGAACGATAAAAGAAAAAATTTGAGTAAAACCAGAATGTAAGTAATTAAGTATTATATCCATTTCCTAATTATATATAAGAAACAGACAATGGGAAATTTGAAATTTGGTAGGGACTTTGGTCGTGCCTTTTAGACTCATACTGATACGCGTTCAAGAATAAGGGCGCCAAAAAGAATAACGGGTGCAGCGAATAAAACACCATCTATTCGATCTAATACTCCCCCATGGCCAGGCATTATTTTTCCAGAGTCTTTGACTTCCGCAACACGCTTGATCACAGACTCAAAAAAATCGCCAAACTGAGCTACCACGGATGTTGGAATGGCCAATAACACAAGAGCTAGGGGATTAATATGTTCCAAATAAAACGATAAAACTACAGCCGTGATAATAGAAAAGATAACTCCACCAACAGAGCCTTCAACAGTTTTTTTTGGTGAGACTAAAGGCATAATTTTATTTTTTCCAAAGTTCATTCCGACTAGATAAGCACCGATATCGCCGGCAAAAACGATACCTAGCAATGCTAAAAACCAAATCATTCCATGTGGTAGATCCAGAATTTGCATAATGAAGGAAGGTAAAAGTCCCATATAAAAAAATCCCATAATGGATTTTGATTGAAATGAATGGAGTTCCTCTAAGGATTCAAATTTATGCAAAATTAAAATGCTAAATAAAAGATAAACAATCGAAACAAAGGCAAAGACCAGGGCCGAGAAACTAGGGTATAGGCTGCACAGCGAGAAAATAGACACCAACAGAAAATAGAATGCGAACTTATTGGATCGTGAGTCAGAATCTTTAAGAAGCATCTTCATTAATTCAAAGCTGCCAACAAGTACGCCAAAAACGATAATTATTTTAAAGCCATTAGTGCCTAGAAACTGGAACAAAATAATAAAAATGCCTAGAGCGACGAGAGCCGAAAAAACCCTAGTTAAGAGCGATTTCATGTTCATGAGCGATTTTTCCAAAGCGACGTTGACGACTGCCATAATTTTCAAAGGAATCTTTTAGATCCGCTTCCGTAAAATCCGGCCATAGCTGTTCTGTGAAATAGAACTCGGAATAAGCAGCTTGCCACAACAAAAAATTACTTAGCCGTTGTTCACCACTGGTGCGTAGTATCAGATCGGGTTCGGGCATAGTTGCTGTCGATAGATTCGATTGAATGGTGACTTCATTAATTTCATCAATTGAAATATGGCCAAGAGCAACTTTTTCCGCGATGGCTTTAACAGTTTGTGTAAGCTCTTGCCGAGATCCATAGCTGATTGCAAAAACTAGATTTAAACCGGTACAATGCTGAGTAGCCTCCATAGCCGAGCTAATAGAAGCGACAACATCAGAAGGCAGACGATCAAGCTCGCCAATAATTGTAAAACGAATATTTTCTTTAATTAGATTTTGCGTTTCCCGCTTTAAGTAACGACGCAAAATTTGCATCAGAAAAGCCACTTCGGCTTGAGGCCGTAACCAGTTTTCAGTACTGAACGCGTATAGAGTTAAATATTTTACGCCTAACCGAGAACATTCTTGAATAATTTTTTTAGCGACACGAGTACCTTTAACGTGACCATAGACACGAGGGCGATGGTGCTTTTGCGCCCATCGTCCATTACCATCCATTATAATTGCCAAATGTTGCGGAATTTTCATCAAGTTATAAATTCCTAGACAGTTAACAAAGACTTTTCTTTGTCGGCAGATACTATATCGATTTTTTTGATATAATCATCAGTCATCTTTTGAATATCAGTTTCTGATTTTTTAGATTCATCCTCAGAAATTGTTTTATCTTTAAGTGCTTTTTTCACTTCATCGTTAGCATCACGACGTGCCATACGGATGGCTACACGCATGTCTTCTGCGATTTTTTTTACCTGCTTTACTAGCTCTTTACGGCGTTCTTCATTCAGATCAGGAACCTTTAAGCGAATGACTTTTCCATCATTCATTGGCGCCATGCCTAGATCACTTTTTACGATCGACTGTTCGATTTCTTTTAAAATCGCTGTCTCCCAAGGTGCGATCATAAATGAACGGGGATCCGGAGTGGAAATTGATGCCACCTGAGATAGCGGAACGAAAGATCCGTAGTAGTTTACGCGAACGTTGTCTAGCATAGAAACTTGAGCACGACCGGTTCGGACTTTCTTTAATTCGTCATCAAATGCTTTGATGGCTTTATCCATTTTGTCTTGAGCGCTTTTTTTTGCATTTTGTATCACTATAGCCTCCCAAAAGTTATTGAACTATTGTGCCAATCTCTTCGCCCATGACGGCTTTCAAGATATTTCCTGGCTTCATTAAATCGAATGTTAAAATTGGTAACTTGTTATCCATACATAAACTGATAGCAGTTGAGTCCATCACTTGCAGACCTTGATTCAGAACATCGATATAGCTGATACGATCATATTTTTTTGCATCAGAATTCTTCATTGGATCTTTATCATAAATACCGTCAACCTTGGTTGCCTTCATGATAATTTGTGCATTGATTTCCATTGCACGCAACGAAGCCGCTGTATCTGTTGTAAAATAAGGATTTCCCGTTCCTGCGCCAAACAAAACTAAACGACCTTTTTCAAGATGCCGAATAGCACGACGACGTATATATGGTTCAGCAATCTCTGCCATAGCAATTGCACTTTGCACACGAGTGGGAACACCAGCATGCTCGAGCGCATCTTGCAGCGCTAATGCATTGATCATAGTGGCAAGCATTCCCATATAGTCAGAGCTTGCGCGATCCATGCCTTCCGCACTGGCGGCAACACCACGAAAGATATTGCCACCACCAATTACTAAACCAATTTGGACTCCGGTTTTATAAGCTTGAGAAACATCGTCAGCAATTTGCTTGATCACGGTAGTATTAATACCGGTCCCGGCTTTACCCGCCAGAGCTTCTCCCGAAAGTTTTAACAAAATACGCTTATAAACAGGCTCTTTCAAATTAGTGTCCTTTGACCTGAGCAGCTACTTCCGCAGCGAAGTCAGTTGATTTTTTCTCGATACCTTCGCCAAGTTCGTAACGAGTAAAGCGCTTAACTGTTACATTAGATCCAGCTTTTTTGCTGGTTTCTTTAGCGTAGTCTGCGATTTTCAAGTCAGGATTTTTAACGAATTGTTGCTCTAGCAAGCAGTTTTCAGCTAAAAATTTGCGAATTTGACCTTCAACGATTTTTTCAATCATTTCTGGCTTTTTACCTTGCTCAAGATTTTTAGCTTTCAAAATTTCTTTTTCTTTAGCGACAACTTCTGGAGAAATTTGATCTTGAGACAAAGCCATTGGGTTCATCGCTGCAATGTGAAGGGCAACGTCCTGTGCGAACGTTTTTACATCAGCATTTTGTGCGTGGGCCGGGTTTTCAGCGGTAACTTCTACTAGTACGCCGATTTTACCTTCACCATGAGTGTATGTATGAACATAGCTGTTAGCCGATTCGGTGTACTTAACGCCACGACGAACAACAATGTTTTCACCGATTTTCGCGATAGTTTCTTTTAACAAGTCACCAATCTTTTGAGATGGGTTTTTGTGGTAAACTTGCTCTAAAATAGCCACTTGCTCGTTAGTGTGAGCGACGTGAGCTGCAATATTTTTTACAAAGTCTTTGAAACCATCATTGCGAGCAACGAAATCTGTTTCAGAGTTGATCTCAACAACAACACCTGTTGTTCCTGTTTTTTCCGTGTACACAGAGCCTTCAGCTGCAATTCGATCGGCTTTTTTTGATGCCGCGGAAAGGCCTTTAACTCGTAACCATTCGATAGCTGCTTCGAAATTACCTTTAGCTTCTTCTAAAGCTTTTTTGCAATCCATCATACCAGCATTTGTTTTTTCACGTAATTCTTTAACCATTGATGCAGAAATAGTCATGATGACTCCTGATAATAAAATTTAAAATTTGAAAAAAAGGCGGAGAGTTCGTCTCCGCCTTGGAATTTACTCTTGGTCTTTGTCGTCTTCAGCAGACGGGGTCTCAAGCTCAGCTTGAATTTCAACTTCGTCTGCCAGTCCTGCAGCAACCAGTTTTCTTTGCTTTTGGACTTTAACAACTTCTGGTCCAGCAGATTTTTTAGCTGCATCTGCAGAGGCTGGGCTTTTTCTGTCGCCAGTGCGAGGTTTGCGTGGCGTACGCTCTGCTTTTTCACTGCGTTCCGCTTTTTCTGGAGCGGCAGTATCAGAACCTTTATCAGTCATTGTACGTAGTTTTTGCTCCCAAACTTTAGCACCTTCGATATAAGCATCGGCGATTAAAGTAGAGAATAATTTGATCGAACGAATCGCATCGTCATTACCTGGAATTGCAAATTCGATAGAATCTGGATCAGAATTGGTGTCAGCGATACCAATAACTGGGATTTTCAAAGTTTTTGCTTCGGCAACAGCAATATGTTCTTTAGGTAAATCAACCACGAACATAGCAGATGGTTTTTCTTTCATGTCTTTGATACCATTTAGGTATTCAGAAAGTTTTAAGTATTCTTTTTCAATTTTAGCGCGTTCTTTTTTAGAGAAATAGTTGAACTCACCTTTCTCCTTCATTTGATCAATGCGCTTAAGGCGATCAATTGATGACTTGATTGTTTCGAAGTTTGTCATCATGCCACCCAACCATCGTTTAGTGACAAAGAACTGTCCAGAGCGGAAAGCCGCCTCTTGGATAGGCTCTACAGCCTGTTTTTTTGTTCCCACAAAAATAATCTTTCCACCATTAGCAGCGACTTCTCTGACGAATTCGGCAGCTTTATTGGCTTTTACGACTGTTTTTTGAAGGTCGATTATGTGAATACCACCGCGAGCTGTGTATACATAATTCTTCATTTTTGGGTTCCAACGCTGAGTTTGGTGACCGAAATGCACCCCTGCGTCAAGCATCTCTTTCATGGTAACTTGAGCCATGTTCTCTCCTTTTCTGGTTAATCCGCCTTCGAGTCAGAGCCTAGGGGGTAGACCTCTAGGTAAGCACCCCGTTTTTAGTCTTTTAATTAAGTCTTAAAAATTCAGGGACCAGGTTTTAACTCGAAGTGAGTATTTGGAGAGATAGCTAACACGAAGTTTTTGCGTCAGGCAAGGAGTTTTGCTTAAAATTAAGAAATCAGCCCCTCGTACGTAGTAGTTATATATGACCAAAGGAGTTCCATGAAAAACTATTTGTTATTCGCAGCTTATTTATTTTTTTCCGCACCAGTTTGGGCCTGTTTCCATTTTTCGAAAGACTTCAGAGGACAGCTTCGCGAAGGCAAACAAGAATTTTTGGTATTTCACGATGGTGAAAATGCCCATATGGTACTTAAAACCGAGTTGAGTGCCGAGAAATACCCGAAGGAAATTGCCTGGGTTGTGCCGTTTCCGTCCGTTCCGTCAAAATATCAAGAGGTTGAAGGCCCGCTTTTTCAAGAAATTCAAGAGCTTTTTTCCCCAGATGAGGATAATTTACTAGCAGAAGCCAGGGATGGTGGTTTTGGAAATGTAAAATCAGCCAAGGGAATCAAAGTTCATGAAGTCGTCACTGCCGGGGACTACAAAGTTCAACCTATTGAAATTCTCAGTGAGGATGGTGGTGAAGAGCTGAATCAGTGGTTAACCAAAAACAAATTTAATCCTATGCCCAAGGAGAAACAAATGCGTTACCTGAAAAAGGGCGCTGCATTTTTAGCGATTCGTATGTCAATGAATCGACCTAATGCGTACACTTTGAAATCGCGGCCATTGCACGTGACGTATAAATCGACCGATATTTCCGTGCCATTGCTTTTCACCCATGATGGACGCGAGTTTGATGCCAGCATTTATGTCTATACACAAAGGGAAAATAAAGAAAAACTAAGTCGCTTCTACCTAGACACACATGACAGTCGTCAGTATGCACGCGAACACAAGCGACCAATACTGGAAAACATGATCGGAGATAAATCAGGTTGGATTACTCGCTATTCTGGCACAGGGCTGAACTCTAAAAACAAGAAATTAACTCTTTTAACCGAGGATCCGACATTTAAATCGTGTGATTTGCTAAATCTTAAAAAGTGCCCATAAGACGATAAACCATTTTTTGAATGGCAATAATCTGTGAGCCATTTCGGTTGGCAAAATCTTTACCTGTAAAGCCAAACCAATCCCAGCAGGCGTAAGGATTTACTTGCGGAACTTTTTGCGCCTGTGGATATAACACCACGATATTGTTCGCCTCCGCCCAAGAGTTTAAACCCGAATGTACAGCAAATTGGTCCCGGACATGATCAGGATTCATTTGGCACCCATGAAGAGCGACGTGCAATTTACAAAGTGCTCGTCGTGTACCGCAGTTTGTGGGGATGAAAATGTATCCATAGTCAAATAATGCCGAATTCTGGGATTGAAACTCGGTTTGATCGTAGGCATAAATCTGCGAGCGCATATCATTTCTAATGGTACGGTTCGCATTCAGGGGGCCATATAGGTGTTTCAAAATATCGCCAGCCATATCGTATTTACAATTGTTCAACCATGGTAGGGCTTGGACATCACACTCATTTCCATAGTCTTTAGTTACCCAGCTGTGCGCGGCTGCAATTTGGTTTTGGTAGACAATTTGATTTTGTGGAACAAATTGAGAATAAAATTCGTACAAACGATCGCTGCTCTCATGCTTGATAACACCATCTTTGGGAGACGCAAAAATATAGATTTTAGAGCGTTTCAAATTTGCTAGCTTTTCAATCGTGCCGGCTTGGGCTTCGGCCTGTGCTTTTTTAACGTAGGTGTCGACCTTTAAAGCCGATGGATTTTGCATGCATTTTACTTGCGCCGTCAAAGAGTTTCCTTCTGAGCACCAATAAACACCTCCCGCAACCGAAGCGGCACCCCTAAACACAGTAGAAAGCGCAACATGCAGCTGCACGGCCATAAACCCACCCGCCGACACTCCGGAAACGGTCACGTTATTTTTGTCTATATTTAATTTAGGAAGTCTATTCAGGGACTGGGCAGATGATGAGAGGTAGATAAATAAACCAAGAACATAGATGGTAAAAAATTTCACAACTTCTCCTATAATTTGAAAGGTAATTTGAAAGTAATATAAAAGTAGCTAACTAGTAATTAACTAACTAACTAAGTACTTAACTAAGTAATCAATCAATAACTAAGCAAATAAATCATTAATTAAGTACTAAGTAATAGCCAGCACTATATAACCAACAATTAAACAATAGTGTATATAATAGAGTAAGCAACAGCATAAGTAGCTATTTAATTTTTAGTTGAGCAAAGATATGAACAAACAAAATTTCAGAGTCAATTTAATTTCCCAAAATCAAACAGATTACAGCGTCGACTCGGGATGCGGTAATGGCTCTATTGTGGTTTCCTCAGCGTAGGTCTGTCCATCATTTTGTTTTTCTATTGAAAATCCTAAACTGGAAACAACGAGTTCAGCTTGCTTGATGGCACCAACCATATTTTTTCCAGGATTAATTGTCGGCGAAGCAATCCATAAATTATCCAGCCCGGCAATTGTTTGATTTTCATTTACCTTGAGAACGCCGTCACCAGCATAGTTTGAATAAACGAAAATACGCTCCGATATTGGATTGTCTAGCGCTGTTGGGTAGGCCCGTTTTATTTGTCGCTTCATCTTTTTCAACGCGTGCGCCGTGACTTCGGAATCGTCCGAAAGCTCGTCATCGACGAATGAAATCCATTGCGAAAATTGCATATTTTCTGTGGGTGGATAGAGCTTGCCAAAGCAAGGACCAAGCTCGTCCTGAGTCGTTCCATTCAACACATGATAGGCATTTGTGTTTTCAAAAGGTGCCGAGTGAAGAATATCCAAGCAAATAGACGTCCAGTACGTTGTTTTATTTAATTTATTTTTTGAGCGCGCAGATAAAGATTCCGTCGGTAGCAAAACACTGAGGTCCTTGAATGTGCCGCAGAAAATAAACTGATCACCATTCAAAGTTTTAGTTCCATTGATGAGCACGCTTTTTACGCGTCCTTCTTCACTTTGAAATCTAGTGACGATGGATCTAGGCAGGAAATCGCCTTTGAAGTTTTCCATCAAACGTTTTGGCCATTCATGCACAGGAAACTTCAGTGGCAATTCTGATGATGACAAGAAATAGGCAAGTTCGTCGTAGAAATCCACGTGTACATCGCCAAACCCCAAAAATGGTTTGAACTGACCGCCTTCAAAAAATACCGATTGCGATTCTTTGGGCTCATCATAGATTTTTAAATTCATCACGGCTTCGGCAAAATTTAAAGCGGAACGTGATGATTCTGTATCTGGAAAAAAACGAAGACCGTTTTCAAAAGAACCCATCGCATTGGTGATTTTCTTGTGACAGCCGCCGAAGGTGTCTTGTGCCTCTAGAAGCGCAATATTATCTGTGAACCGACTTAAAGATGCGGCTAATAGCAAACCTGGTAAACCGCTGCCGACAATAACATAATCATAATGACGTTGACTCATACCTTCAGAAATCCTTTCCTCAGAGACAAATGTAGCTCTTCGCCAAATTTGTACTCCAAATTATAAACTAATGAAAAGGCAGAAACACTGTCACTCAATAAATATGTCTAATGCATTTGATCACGTGATTGAGCACAGAAGAACTGCATTTTTTTAGAATAGGACGGCGCTCAATCGCATCCGCAATGGGTGGGGAAATTACATAGTAAATACGCGTGAAAAAGCGTCCCAGTGCGTACTTGCATAAGAAATAATCACGAAATAGGCGTAAGTAGATGACTTCCGGTGCGAACGGATCACCATACGTACTGGTCGCAATAAAGCATTTTGGCCGTTGTTGAGTGGCGTCTTTGATAAAGGTTTTGATAATGCCTGGATTTTTAGCGGATTTTACAAAGGCCTCCGCTCGTTTGATAATGTCGGGATAAATGGGGGAATATTGAATAAATGAAGCTAATTGTTTGCCAGCGTTGTGTTGTCGCTCGTTGTATTTGTCGTTTGTGTCGTAGATTCTGAGCAGGTCCCAATACACCGATGCAACCACTGTGATCTCGCTCGTGCGCGCAGAATCCTTGAATACCTTCGGTGTCAAGGGCTGTCCCTTTTTAAGGGCGAATACGATTTCCAAAACTTTTAGGTATTTTTCGTACGTAACGGCCGCCGCCGTATAGTTTTTGCCACTCATAAAATCGCGGGCCTTTTTGATCAGCGCGACACGGTTTTTCCACAAATCCAATCGATAGGCTTCCTTTGCGCGTTCTTGGGCCAGTAAGGTGCCGCCACGACTTTGCGAAAGGACCTTGCGCAAATCAGAAAGGCACGACAAACAAATTGCGCCCGTTACGCTCTCGCCAATCACTTGAACTTGAGCTTCGAACTCGGGCCCCATAGCATGAAGTTCAGTGACCTGTAAGTGACAACGAGGACATTTTTCCATTTAATAATTTTGAGGGGATTTAAAAATAAGATCAAGGATTATTGGGACGTGGTGAGTGGCGAAAGTCAGGATCCAAAAATAAAAAAAGGCCGCCCCCAACGAGGGCCGCCTTTTAATGATGATTAACTCAATCGAACTATTAATAAAAATTAGTAACGGAATTGGTAAACAACTTGATCGTAGTATGTACCAGAACCAGAACTCATGTAGGTACGGAAAGAGTCTGAGAACCAGTTAACTTTAGAGTTATCAACATAGAAAGAACCTTGCATTGGGAAAACAGAAGTATTGTAGGTAGGGTGGAAATCATGACCTACATACAATTTGATTTCAGAGCAACCATAGCTGTTTCTGAATTCGATGTTGCAAGAGTTAGTGGAACGAGCGTAAGGAACATCGTCACAGATAAGACGAGTTTGACCACCGCAGTATGGAAGAGAACGCCATTGTCCATACGGAACATAGACAACAGCAAAAGCGCTAGAGCTTACTACCAACATAGTAAGAGCAATCAATAAATTTTTCATTATAACTCCTTGGTTTGATTTGCGACCGGGGTCGCGGTTAATTTGTTTGTTTGTCATGTCCCTTCCTAGCGAGATGCGTGCCAACGGTTTATACACCTGTCTACAAAAAATCGTACTGTCAAATCAAACGTATAGTGTATGACAATTTTGACAGGGACAAAAAATAATCGACACATGTATAAAGTTTCGACAATCAGCTGCAAATTGTTGCAGTTGGGGCCTAAATGAAGCCACCTTTTTTCCTGTTTGGTTATAGGGTAGCGGTGGTTCATGGATTTTTTGGTAGTGTAAGTTGGATGGAATGTGGTCATAGGCTAAGTTAAGATAAAATATTTTGTGCTGATTCAAAGCGGATTAAATCATCAATTAAATTTGATTTAAAACAAAACGATGAGATGTAGATATTTTAGAGATGATCATTGAAAGAGTCGTGAGCATCCCGCATCCTCTTCCCCTCAAGGAAGGGATGGAAAGCAGTGTCTTTAATAAATAGAATCATAGAAGAATCATAGGAAAGAAAAATGGCCATAACGGCCATTTTTTAAGCAATAAAGCGCTTCCTTAAAGTGTCTCGTTGAGGGTGTTTATTTTGCGGAAATACCGTAGAAACCTAAACAACTAGCTCCTTTAGCAGAAACTTGTGTTGTTGGTTTTTCGACAGTTTCTTCTTCAGACTCATTTTCAAATTCATCGTGTTTGAACAACCTGGTTTCAAACGCGGTTTTTACTCTATTAACGATCGCATCCAGCAGTCTGGGGGCGACTTCTATTCCTGAGTCCATAGCCAACGCAAGACGTTTACGAATTGGTAAACGAACACCAACCGCGCGAGACAATTTTGATTGCTGAGACAATGTCAAATTAGCTTCATCAAAAATTCGAAGAAGTTGGGCCTTCGTGGGTTTTAAGTCTCTTAGTACTGCCGTATTATCCAATACCCAATGCTGAGTTGCCGTCGTCATTTCAAAAAAAGTATGGCGATAAATACGAACAGCATCCATATACTCCTCAGTAGTTTTGATTTTAGGAGTGATCAATTTAAGGAATTCATAATGAGCGGAACCTGTTCTGTAGCCAACAATTTCCGCGGCTTCGCGCAGTTGTTTCACTGTAAAGTCATCTATTGATAGACTACGATCCAATATCAAAGATGTTACATTTTTTCCTTCTACCGGAAGACTGATTCCCGCATGAGCAAGGATTCCCAATAAATTATAGTAAACGAGGTCTTTCAAGGCGTTTACAACATTACCTTTGTGAGTCTTAAGAAATTTTTCAGTAATCATTTCGCCATGACCACGACGCGCTAAGTTCCAATCCCAATCAGTCTCGTATTTTGCGATATCGCGAATCGCAGCGATAGCGGCCGGTGACGGTTTAAGATCTGGAATATCGTAAGTTAAGCGAATAAACCGTAAAGCAGAAATAGTTTTACTGTAGTCACCTTTGATAATGATTTCCATATTCCTGAAAATTTTTTCGTCAATAGATTTAAAACCCAAAGTTCCATTCATGTAGTCATGCAAACCGTTCCATGGATCTGTAATCATGGCGGGATGGATGGTAATATTACTGATGGTTGCCCCGCCTTTGGCAATCAATTTTTTGAAAGTCTCGTTATTTACAACATCAATTTCATATTCTTTTGGTAATAGGCTGATTATTTTATCTTTATCCTCGGGAACCGAAACAAACTCGATATCATTACCACCGCGAGGTAAAAAATCGACCAGTGGTGGCATCGTTAACTGTTTTACTTCTTCAATAGAATGAGTTTTCAACTGATCTAGATTCCAACGGATAAACCCACGAGACGAACTGCCTGTCCAGGCAATGTCTGTGCGGCCTTCGCTGTTTAACCAGGCCCACAATCTTTGAAACTCTGGTACGCGAGCGGCATTGTATCGAAGCAGATCGGAAATTTGCTCCGGAGAGTACTTCTGAGCAAGGGTTTCCGCTATTGTCACTTGAGCAATCAAAACACACGCCACTATCGTTGAAAATAGACGTAAAATCATAAGTCACCTTTGTTTAAACAATTCTTGCGAATCACTCAAATTAAAGCGAGAATGATGCCAAAACTATGTCAATTTAATCACAGGCTGTATAATTTGTTGTCGCCCATTCAATCAAAGTGACATTATTGTAGTGACAATTTTTTGCAACATCACTTTCTTCTGTCGTCGCTCTCCTTTGATGTTCTTGCCTATTGAGACTAGCTGTCTTCACATAGAAATAAATATCTTATTTATACAAATTATATTTAATTTTTGTATACGATCTGTTTCCTTCCGTAGTTATGAAAACATAGAAGTACTTCTTTTCAAAACCAGAAAAGTGATTTGGCAGAAGTGTATATTTATTATCGCGCATACGGTTGACCTTCTCGGTGACCGTCCATACGGAAGGGTAGAATGCTGATGATGTATAAAGATTCATGTTGGTGCAGTTTGTTCCAGTGATTTCCAGGCTGCACTTGTTGGGATCTGGTTGGCCGCCAGCTAGCGTTTCACACGTCACACGTGTCTTGCCATTGCAATAAGGCAAATTTGTCCATCCAGAATTAGCTGTAACTTGAGTTACGGAGGCCTGAACACTGAAACCAAGAAATAATAGAATTGAAAGGATTTTCATAAAGTCTCCTGCCGTTTACTTAGCCACTGTTCGGCGAGTTGTATGGTAGGTTTGATTTCTACCATAAATGTTAATGTTAAGTTCTAGAGCCGACCTGTGTACCTTAGTTTCTACGATCATATAATTATTTTCTTGAGTCACATAAGTTCGTCGAGGGTTATCGCTGACATCATCGGCGGGGGTGCTGTGAATCGCGCTGGAAGTCAGCTCGACGGACTCGTAACCTAAGATATTTTTTTCTAGATTGCTGATCTCACTATAGTGAACATCACCCGCTACAAAAATAACCGGCGCGGCTAGGTTTTTGGCGATCGAAATCATTTGGTTAAGTTCACTAATAGATTCACGCTCTACAGATTCATATCGTTGATAGCCGCCGTAGAATTGTGAACCATTGATAAACCATACCGGTTTAAAACACTGATTGTCGAGTTTAGCTTGTACCCAAGCAATCTGTTCACTGCCCCAAATCTTACCTTTCATTCGCGAGCCTTTTTCGCGATAATAGCGGGAATCCAAGAAAACAAAACGTTGGTTAAACAAAGACACATAAGACGATACACCGGGACCGTTGGACAAGTATGTGCCATCATTGCTGCCGAAGAAAGCTTTAAAAATACGAAGTGATTCGTCTTTATATGTAAAACGAGTGTCTCCGTCATCCATTGCATAGTCGTGATCGTCCCAAATTCCAATGATCGGAGTAAGTAATTCGGTTTGATATACGTCAAGAGCCATACGAGTTTCAACGTGCCGTTCCCATATAGTGTCGGGAGTCACTCGAACTTCTTCGTCATCGACGTAAACATTATCACCTAAGAAAAACAAAATATCGGCCTGTTTTTCTGAAACTGATTTCCACATTGCCTTGTGATTGTTTACACGATCATCCATGCATGACATAAGACCAATTTTCATCGAGTCGTCACTAATATCCAAAGTTTGGAACATTCGCGTGTCGATCGTTTCGTTTTTTGAATTATAAACTGTAAGCGTGAAGATGCTGCTTTTAGGTAATTTCGTCAATGTTAGGCGATCTAAGCGATATCGTGAATTGGGATAGCTTGTTGGTTGCACGGAATCGATTGCTAGAGTTTTTCCGCGGTCGTCGGTAACGGCATAATGTAATTTTTCGCCTTCAGCGACTAAAAGAATAACCTGCGTTGATGTGTCATCCGTATAACCTTGCATCGCAGGGATTCTGCGACCCGAGGGAATCCATGATGTTGTCACCATATTGGCTTTGGCTCGGAAGCCAATCAGCAGAGAGTACAAGAAAAAATTGACACTTTTAAGAAAAGTTCTGCGGTTCATAATTGCTCCTGGAAAGGCTTTGCGGCTGTCCGCTCATATTTTTGTAAAAACTGTTTAAAAGTAGCTTGAAATACCCAAATATTTTTGTTCTCAGTTAAGATCCGTGGGGCGCCCATTCTCATCAAGGCGCGTGCCCACGTCGGAAGGTCAACCCAAAAAGAAATTGTCTGATCCATATCGACACTTTTCGTGCGCATAAGAGTGAGTCCGACCTGCATCATGGAGGTTAATAAATCACTTTCCTTTCGCAAAATCAAAAACTTGCCAAACTCAATTTGAACATCACCCAAGTTGTCGATTCCAAACTGAGAAACACTAACTGGATGTTTCGGATCACCACGTACAATACCCATTAGGCCTACAATTTTATTCTGATATTTGGCGACAAGAAAATAAGTTGGCTGGCCAGTCATTTTTTCCTGATCTTTCAGTACATCAACTGTATTGGTTGCTTGAGCTTTATAGGCTTGGTCTAGTAATTTGAGTCCCGCTAAAACATCCGGGTGAAGGGTGTCAATTTTATTAGGAGTTTGTTCTAAATAAACAAAAACTTCTGTTTGGTCAGGAAGGATAACTTTTTTCTCAAGCTTTTTCTTTGGCGGAAATAACTCTTCGGCAATACTTTTAGATTTGCTATAAAATTCGGTACCCTTCAGAAGAGAAGCAACATCTTTTGAAATTTGCTCGGGCGAAATATTCAAAAAAGTTAAATCGGTATCGTGAATTGGAATTTTAAGGTCAGAAATCAATTTTTTGATGAGTTCATGCTCTTTAGTATTTCCTGTCTTAACGGCCTTAATTTTTGTGAGTACCAAAGCGGACACATATGGACTAATAGGATTAGATTGTTTATGAAAATGAGTTCTTTTCCAGCGCCGCAGTTCAAGTTTGCTCATTTTTTCATAAATAGGTTTAATTATTTTTTCAACTTCTTTAGATGATTGGATTCGTCTCATCTGAAGATCAGAATAGGGTGACAACTCGCTTAAATAAGCCTCATAACCGTGATGGTTTGTCGCCTTATAGAATTGTACACACGTCGCCGTATGTGACAGTGAACAGCTTAATAAAAGCAAGAGAGCATATTTAAGCATGTCCATGTTGTCCTAAGAACAAGAGTAAGCTGTTGCTACTACTATGCGTGGGTAACCGTAAAGTCGAGGGGATGAAGATTAGAAAAGAAAAAATAAATGGTTCCACTATATAGCCGTCCTTGTTTAGGTATCGCTAGCATCTGATAGCCTGAAGGCCAGATACAGCGATATATATGCCATTCGAAATTAGCTATATTTGTTTTAACGCTGGCGTGGGCGTCTCAAAATGACAAACTTCGTAGACACCGTCATCAGGATTGGCAATTTTTTGGTGTATGGGAGTAGGACAGTTACGCTCAGAACTGCGATATTTTACCTATCTATATATAATATCGAGCCACAGGCTGTTTTGGATATGATGGCACTGACTCTGCAGCTGTCTTAATAATCCTTAATATTGGAGGAGCGGATTGTATTGGTTGAGGCGGAAAAAGGATAAATTAAAAAAGAGATCACCATCAAATTTGTGGTTTCATAGCCTATCGCGATTAGTGTTATTTGCGAGCGTCGTTTTATTCACTCAATTTTCTTGGGGCGAGTATTTTCGAACGGCTCCCCAAAAAATCCAATATTTGGTTCACTTAAGGCAAAACTATCCAGATATTTATCGTGATTTTATAACTCGTTATAACGCTTTTGAATTTCTAGAGACGGCGCAAAATGCTATTGAAGCCGTTGGTTTTAAGAATAAAACAATCAATGGATACTCTTGGGATGTTTTTAATTTAGGAGAAGAGTTAGTTGACCGTTCTTATGATGTCGAGGCTGTACGATCAAAAATTGTAACAACAATGGGTATGCTTGAAAGCCAAGAAAGTATCCCAGAACTAATCAGACAGACGTCCGCTAAAGCAGCTAAGTTTGATGCGATCACAGCTGGACTTGCTCAAACAGACCCGGCCCTGGGGTTGCGTGAAGTTTTAAGAATTTCAGATCCCAATCAGCGACTAGCTGAAATTACAAAACGTGTCGGACATTTACGGGAAATAGAAGGTATTAATCCTAAATTTCTAGGGTTAACTCAAAAAGTTATTTCCGGGCCTGAACTATTGGCGCTATACAGTGAGGCGATAACTAATAGACATTTTCTAAATAGCCTTGTGTGGTTGTTACAATTAAGCAAGGATCTTCCGGATCATAAAGCAAAAGCAATCAGCGAATTAACTCTGCGAGTTCGCAAGTTATTACCCCAAACTATAGCAGAGGCGCTATTGAAGAAAATTGATGTAAATGACTTTCAAGATATGGAGCTTCCGAAAAATACAATAGCAAAAATCATTAAAGGCGCAGAGGAAGATCTTAAAAAATTGTCATTTGTGAAGGTGGGATCAACACAAAAAACACACATAATGTCCATCATGCGTTCACATCCATACGACGCATTTCCGCGGGGCTCTGTTGGCGATTGCTCGACAACGAATTGCTTCGCTATGCCGCTAGTTTCTGCAGAAGAGTATTATTGGATTTTAAGACCAGACGGTAGTGTCAAAGGGTATTTTCAATTTACGCGAATCAAAGTTGATGGAAAAGTTGCGTTGTATTTGAACACAATTTCTGGTTCAGGTATTTCACGTGCTGATGCACGAGCTGTTTTTCACACAGTGGCCACATCGTTAAAACATTTAGGTGCAGAGAAAATTATTTTACCAATGAAGGAAAAAATTCCATTCATTATTAACTTCCCTGAAGTGGCCGTTGTTTATGATGAGTTATTAAAAAATGCTAAAAAAGTGAATGTTGCTTATATAGATGGAAACGATCGTTTAAAACTGCTTCCTTATATTGAGGACTCTTTAGATTTGCCTGAGAAAAATACAGAAGGTATGGAAATTAAACTGCAAGATGTAATTGATCCCAAAATCACTTCTGAAATTAAAAACATGAAAATTACACCAGACCATGTTTTTTCTAAAGCAAAAAGTACAGATATTTTGATGGTGGTTTTAGAGCTAAGAAATCGGGAAGAAAATATCGAAGGTATTAAGGAAGTGCTTCGTCATTACTCGCTTGATCAAGAAAATTTTGAGAAGCTTTGGAAAATTGTTTCAAATGAAGATAAGAAAACTGTTGCAGAATTTCATCGATTAACTCAGCACTTTTTAGATAAATTAAATATTGGATATAATTGGAAAGAATTAGTGTCATCACCATTATTCTTTCAGGGTCATATGCGGGCACCGGACGCCTTAGTTGGCGCTAATGGGAACACAGTGATGGGCTACGTTCAAATTTTGTTAAAGGCATACACTGATATACCTGCAGTTTATGAGTTAATAGGTAAAAATAGACCTTCGCTGTTAGTGCGGAATGATTTTGTTGATTTGGTGAAAAGTCTATTTAAGAAAAATATAAAAGAGTTTGATCGCTTGTTGGACTACTATGAACTTGAGCATAGGTCTGCCTATCGGACCTTAGCTTCTCTTTTTGAAGCCGGTTTAACAAAAGATCATTTCAAAAGTGAAATTGAAAATCTATCTCATGCTTGGGAGTTAAATGTTTCAGATCCTATGCGTGCGCACGGTGTTTTCTTTAGAAGAATCACATTGCTAGGAATCATTCATGAGTACAGCCCATCGTACTTTGTTGCGATGATGTCGCGTTTAGAAAAAATGGTAAAAACAGGTGTTGTGCTTAATGATGATGACATACGTACTGTTGCCAGCTATTTGGCCGCGGCGACAAATAAAGATAAACTTGATCGAGGCCAAGTTCAACGTATGGAAAATTTTTTGATGTCTAGTGATATGGGAATGTCATTCCTGCCACATTTTGGAATTTTCTCGATTGAAAAAATAAATGTCCCTAAATTAACAGATAATTTATTAAGTAAAGGAAAATATGAATGGGCCGCCCAGCTGATTCATAAAGGCTCTTGGTTGAAACATCCGAAGGCCCCTTTATGGATGCAACAAATTTGGATGCACAAAGATGAACTCAGTGTAGATCTAATTTTACTGGGCTTTCAGGTTAATCCTGACCTTCTTAAGGTGCCAGGCATTGAGCGGTTCGTGGATGATTTAATGGTTCGGGTTAAAGGAAATTCACAAAATGAGATGGCTTTAGCAAAAATTTTGATTTCTCAAACTGAAAAAATGACTGAACAAAGAATCTCATGGTTAAGGCAGGCAGAAAATCCAGACATTAAAGACATGGTGAATACGTATTTGAAAGTCAACAAATTGAAATCTTCATCTAACGGCCAGCAAGGGAGAACGGCATGTATCAATTTCTACGGTCAATAGATACATATATTAAAGAAATAGTTTGTAATGCATTTTCAATTTGTGTGACAGCCGTAGTATTTAGTTTTTCCTCTTCGTTAGCGGCCTCAACGAATCGTGTATTCGTGATTTCCAATTCCATTCAGACAATTAATATATTCACGGGTGCGCCCCAGCCAATTGATGGACCAAGCAAGTACGCCGGTTTTGGTGATATTGCGGCTAATTTGGTGGCTGCCACAGAGATTAAGGCTCGCTACCCGGATCGCAAAGTAAGATTAATCGTAACAACCGCCTACGAGCGAATTGATCCCCTCATTCCAACAACTGATGAGATTGTTAAAATTATGGCTCCAGATTTAGATCCAACTAAAAAGGGCGAAGTTCAAATGCATGGTAACGTGGAAGTATTATTTGTTCCTGTGGATTTTCATGCGGCTTTAAAAATCAATTCAAAATTTTCATTTTATACAGAGCTTTTAAAGTTATCGATTAGAATTCCAAAACATTTGCCAAACGCCGATTTAAGTTTAAATTTTTCGGCGTATCCTTCTTCGGCTCCGGTATTAAGAGTAAATTCTAAACTTTCTATGAGTGTGGAAGAGCATTATGGTGACTTTGAAATGATTCAAGACTTTGCAGGCAAAGGTTGGCAGAAAAGGGGCGCTCATATGGAAGTTGCTTCTGGTCCGTACTCTTCGGGGTTTATGCTGACCCATGCACGCCCTAGTCGCGAAGCCAGTATTGAAATAATTCGTAGTTGGGGGAAAAAGGAAAAAAATGTTGTTTTACCCAGAGGCGATTTTTTGCCACTAATCGCCTATTCAGCGGGCTGGCAATCGATCCAGGTATACGTCGATGCATTAGCTCACGTTCAGTTGCCCAATAAGGACATGGTCCTATTTGTGAAGGACTTCCCAGAGGTTAAGTATGAAAATGTTCCAAAGTCGATAAAAGTAATTCCCGTAAAAGGCTTACCGCATGAAGTAATGAGCGCCATCATTCAGGAATCACATTTTGCGCCACTTGTTACAGGTGATATTTCATATGGGCAGGGTTTAAGTACCGTTCGTAACGGAAAAGCTTTAATCTATGAGAGCCCTGAATGGAAAGTCGATAGCGCGCAAGGTACAAAAATTACAATCGCTAAAGATATGGGTGTTGCTGAATCTAAGCTGGATTCTATGTTTTTGCTGTCAGAGGAGCTGGAGAAAATGGATATGGAAAGGTTAAAGCAGAAATCTAAGCAAGTGGCGGTGTTTATAGGCGATAGCGAATTTCAAACTAAAATCTCTAATGCAATTAAGGCAAGGTATTCTCGTTGGGATATTATCGCTAATACACTTAAAGTTGCAGGTCATATAATTGATAAAGTTGGTGTTAGAAATTTGAAATCATACAGTAAAGAATCTAAAAAGCGTGATTTTAAAATTCTTTTAGAGTCTGAATTTAACGGCAATATCCCAGGATGCTATCGCTTTTATAAAGCGACGAGTATTTAGCTTTATATGGAAGTTACATTATATAACGCCCTTGGCGGCGAAGCAGCGCTTAAGAAGTTAGTCGATGCATTTTACCAAACGATGATCGAGTCACCCCAGGCTCAAGGTATTTTGAAAATGCATCCCGATATTCCGCGGGCCAATCAAAAATTGTATGAATTTTTATCTGGCTGGCTAGGGGGGCCAGATTTATTCGTACAGAAATATGGGCATCCGCGATTGCGTGCTCGTCATCTTCCGTTTGCGATTGGTGAATCCGAGCGTGACCAATGGCTGTTTTGCATGAAGCGTGCGTTGGAAATTTGTAATACGTCGCCTGAATTCAATTCGGTATTTATGCCTGCGATCTCAAGACTTGCGGATCATATGAGAAATCAAAATCCAGGTTAAAGCAGGTTCATGGGGTCCACATCGGCATAAAGCTTTACCATGGTGGGAATCCATTTTTCATTTTGTAGCACAATTTTAGCGAATCGATGCAGCACCGAGGCATTGTTTGCCTTGAGTATAATTTGGAAACGAAATTCATTACGAATTTTAGCAATTGGTGATTCGGTGGGACCAAGAACTTGAATCTGATCAAACGATTCGGATTTATCTTTCAAGTTAAAGCAACGTTCCGATAACATTCGCGCCGTTTGTTGGGATTTGTCGAGATCCCGAGACTGAATACGAAAAGAAATCATTTTGCCATAGGGAGGATAGCTGAAAATTTCTCGATTTTTCAGATCATATTTGCAGAAAATTTCGTAGTCTGATTGGCTGGCCATTTGGACAATTTCGCTGTCCGGGTTGAACGTTTGCAAAATAACAACACCATTTGGTTCATTCTCTTTTCTGTGCCGTCCTGCACGTCCACTCATTTGCAAGATCAGTTGCACGGCTCTTTCGCCAGCACGAAAATCGGGCAGGTTGAACCCGACATCCGCCAAAACCAGTCCTACCAACTTTAGATTTGGGAAATCCAAACCCTTGGCAATCATTTGCGTACCAATCAAGATATCGACTTGGTGTTTTTCCACTTGCTCGATTGCATTTTCCAAATCAATGCGATTTTGAATCTCGTCCCGATCTACTCGTAATACTCGCGCTGTCGGAAAAAGTTTTTTAATTTCTGTCTCCACACTTTCGGTGCCGATGCCTAAAGGCTCGAGCGTACCTTCGTGACAGTCTGAACACTTAGACTTGTAACTTTCATGATAATCACAATAGTGACAAACTAAATGATTGTGAGCATGCAAAGTCAGCTTGATATCGCAGTTGGGGCATTCTTTGGTATAGCCACACGCTGGGCAAATCACGGATTGACTCATCCCGCGACGGTTCAAAAACAATGCGGATTGAAAATTATTTTCCAAATTACTTTGCAGCTCGGTGTGCAACGCTTCGCTCATCCAAAAGGGCAGGCCTAGTTCTTTCGATCGGGTCGCTGATTTTTTAAGATCTACGATGCGCATTTCAGGAAGCTGAACGTCACCGACACGCTTTACCAGCCGATGCAGTTTGAATTTGCCTTTCTCGGAATTCAGCCAGGACTCAAAGCTGGGCGTTGCCGATCCAAGCACGATAGGGCAGTTCATTTCTTTGGCCAACATAATGGCGGCATCACGGCCATGATATTTCAATTTTTCCTCTTGTTTGAAACTGGACTCGTGCTCTTCGTCGACCACGATTAATCCCAAATTAGGCACGGGACAAAATAATGCCGAACGTGCGCCGATCAAGATTTGCTTTTCGCCTTGGACCATCTCCCACCAAAACTGTGTGCGTTCGCGATCCGTTAATTGCGAATGCAGCAGCGCGATTCGTGATCCAAAACGTCGTGCAAAGCGATTCACCAGCTGAGGGGTCAATGAAATTTCTGGCAGCAGAAAAAGGCCAGTCTTGCCGGCCGCCAAAACTTTGTCGAACAAGTGCAAATACACTTCGGTTTTACCCGAACCCGTGACACCGTATAGAAGATGAGTTTGAAATCCCGAGTCCGCAGCGATAGCGTGATAGGCCTCATGCTGCTCGGGATTCAATTGAAATGGCGCTTCGGGAGGAAAATCAGGAATGGGCGAGCGCTTACGAGTCGTATTTTTCTGTAGTTTAGACAGCGGAGGCAAAACTGAATCCGCAACCATTCCAATGGGGTGAAAATAGTACTCTGCGAGCCATTGAATCCATTTCAGCTTTGGCGCAAAAATCTCGGCCGGGTACTCAGCATCAATACTGTCTAAAGATTTAATTTCAAACTCTGTCGCGGGCGGCGTTTCTGTGATCGCAAATACAAAGCCGCGAGATTTTCTTTTGCCCAGAGGTACCGAAACAATGGCCCCTGGTTTTATCGTGGAAAGTTCTTGGGGGACGAGATAGGTGAGTAACCCCTTGATCGGAGCTACAACCGCCACCTGGGCGTACAAACTTTTCATCGAAACCGAGTGTAAAATTCTTCAAGTAAAGTCTTTAACGGATGTCCATAAAGAATTTCTGATTGATTTTGGATCTCTAAATTTTTCGGATTAAACTGAGCATTTAAATTTCCTGATTTAGGGACAACCGACAAAGTATTGATTGAAACTTTGTTTTGATTCCATCGAATCGATTTCTGTTTTGGATAGTACAAGCCTTTTGAATACGATTTATAATTATCAAATTCAAGTTCTGCCTGCGAGGGTAGTCGAATTTTACGAATCACGAAAAAATCCTGCTCGATCCAAATTTTTGGAGTTAACGCCGTTTTACTGGTTTCACCGATGGCGTAATTCACAACGCCTTGCGAACGTGAAAGCCTTAAAAGGGACTCTTCAAACACCGTGCGGGATTGCTTTTCTTTTTTAAATTCTGGAATCAGGTGCGAAGCAATTAGAAAATTTGAAAGGGCGTCGGCATTACGAATATGATGCCAACGCTCGACAAAGTCTTCCGGAATAGGTTGTGATTCTCGTTTTTGTGCCTTTAAGGCCCACTTCAAACCATTTTCATAAAGATAGGTCAGCTTAAGGCCTTTAAGTTCTTTTAGTCCCGTGACCGTCAATCGAAGTGTTCGTTCGTTTTCCACTAACCAGCTCTCTTTGACAGACGATTCGTTAGCGCCGTCCGTTAATAGCACCTCGGTTTCGATCGCATAAACTCCAGCCCCCGCATTTTCAGAGGTTCTTTCCAAAATCATTCTCAATGGAGGAATATAGGCAAACGCAATTCCCGCCATAAGCATAACCGTCAGAACAATTTTCATTTGAAGGATCCTTTTTCAATTTGCTGAGCCAATGCTTTTAGGTAAGCAGACAGTTCAGAGGTGAGTTCTTTGTTGCGTAATGCAAATTCAATATTGGAAATCAAATAACCCAATTTATCTCCGGCATCATAGCGTTGCCCTTGTAAAGGGTAAGAATTAACAACGTTATGACGAGTCAGTTCCTGAATGGCATCGGTTAATTGAATTTCATTGTTCTTTGTCGGTTTCTGATTTTCTAGAATGTTAAAAATTTTCGGATCAAAAACGTAACGTCCCGTGATCGCCCAGCGAGATGATGTCTCTGTGGGCTGAGGCTTTTCTAATAGTTTTTTTACGCGAAAAAAATCAACAGAATGATGGCTGCTGAAAGAGAGCGTTTGTTTGTTTGGTTCGTCGACCTCGGCAATTCCGTATTTAGACACTTGATCCTCGGCGACTTTCATTACCGATAAACTAGATTGTTCCGTTTGTTCAAAAGCACGTACTAAGTCTTCGGTGGCCGAGCTTTGATTGTCTAAATTCACGGTGATTTCATCACCCAACAAAACGGCAAATGGTTCATCGCCAATAATTCTGCGACCCGAATAGACCGCATGACCCAAACCTAAGGCTTGTTTTTGGCGAATGGAAATAATGTTCGCCATATCACGAATACGGGCCAAGCGATTCAGAATATCGATTTTCCCGTCTTTAGATAATTTGTCTTCTACCTCATACGAGGTGTCGAAAAAATCTTCGATGGCATGCTTTCCTCGACCTGCGATCAATACAATGTCTTCGATACCAGCTTTAACGGCTTCTTCCACGACGTAAAAAATAATCGGTGCGTCCACAATCGTGAGCATTTCTTTTGGGACACTTTTCGTGGCGGGCAAAAATCTCGTTCCTAGACCGGCAGCGGGAATAACGGCTTTTCTGACTTTTTTCATGGCCTTCAAAATCTCAAACGTTTTAAAATGAGGCAAGTACAAATCCCATTATAACAGAAAGACAAAATGTGTTATTATAAAGGTAGGGGAAAATTCATGCCGCTATTCAGTTGGTTTCAACGTATATTTCGTAGCAAAACTACCGTGTCCGCTGTGGTTCTTTCTTCTTTAACTCTCATTTTAATTATTGGCTTTCAGAATTGTGGAAAAGCAGGCTTTGATAGTGCTGGCGATACTCAATTACAATCTATAAATCCAGCAGATGGTGTTCCATTCGCCTTTGAAGCTGCTGCAGATATGATCACGTATAATTCATGTAATTCGCCGTCGTCTCAAGGAAAAACGTTTAACTACATGATCGGTGCCTATGATTCTAAAACGACGGCCGGCGCCGTCGTTGGCTCAACGTCGTATTCGCCAAAAGGAGGCGTTCGAATTCGCCAGGAGTTCATTAACTATGCTGCGCAAGTTTTAAAACCAGACTATCCAAATCCTGAAGTGACGGCCGAGCAAGTCCAACGATTGCTGGCAGAGTCGAGCCTGAACTCGAAAGTACTTCCGCAGGTTTCAGTTCGATCTATTTATAAAAGTTTAAGATTAAATAATGTCTTTTCGAAGACCTCGACCCCTTCACTGGGGATTGATGTGCTTCCATTGCTTGGAAATTTAGCTAATTCGACGTGGTCGAGTTTATTAGTAAGTAAAAGCTTTCCTAAAAAGTCTAAGATTGAGTACACTGATTATTTTCCAGAAGCGAGTAGTACGCAAAGTCGAATTGAGGGTGCTTTTTACTTTAATACGAACGAGCAAACGGCGGAAGATTACCGAAATGCGTTCAATAGAGTAGGTAATTTAGACGCTCAGATTGTCTTAGGCTTTTCATATGAAAATGAAGGTGTTCTGATTTCTCCGGAAACGTCACAGAACGATATTATGACGGCCGCTTATGGTCGAGGGTACCGGTTAAGCTTTGCAAACCCCAGCGTGGCGGCGATCCCGTCTACCTGGGCGGGCCACCCAAATAATGTTGTCACGAAAGTGGAAGAATATGATCTTGTGGAAAACAAGCAAATCACCGATTCTGTTTGGGATTGTGGTTTAAGATTTAACATTGTTCGCCAAGAAGATGCTCACTTTGACTGGAACACCGTAGTTTTGGCAGTCGATAAAGCCATCCAAATGGATTCAAATATCGCCCCCGAATCAAAAGCTGCGCAAAAAGAAGCAAAAATTTTAAGTATGGCTAATTACTATGGGCGTGTAGATGGACAAAACATTGCGGGATTTTGTCCGAAGATGAATTATCTCACCTTGATGAGTGTGCCGCCACAAAATGAAATATTTGGTGTCGGAGCGTATGCGGGAAAAACGTATGCTCAAATTTTAGAAATGGTTCGCCGTCATCTTCCTGAAAGTGATTGGGAAGTGAACTTGGTAGACCGTTGTGTGGTTCCCAAAAAATTTTCTTGTTACCCGGAAACCGAGCCAAGTGGTCAATCTTTGGAGGATTACGAAACGTATTATGGCAAGTATAAGGTTTCCAATCGTATCAATAAGGCATGTTTTCATCAATTTAACAATTCTTATACCTCGAAGGCTAATAAACGTGATGATAGTGGAAACTTGCCGACAGAATGGTGTAACGAATTCGTAACTGTGTGTACGAAACGTTAATACCGCACCACTTCTTATTTCCTTCTGTAGACATTGCCTAAATTCTAGTGCCATAATTTTTAAATGAAAAAGTTCTTTGTGGTTTTTTTTATCAGTCTATCTTTATGGGCGTCCTTAGATAATACTACTAAAACTACAGGCAGTGTTTCTTCGGCTCTGGGTGGTGCTGGTCGTGCGGCCGTTGCACCGGGTGACGTAAGCACATTGAATCCAGCTAATTTAGCCCATTTGCGTGGTTATTATTTGTACTCGCGCTATTTGCCGGGTGAGTCGGCGTATGCGATATCTGATAATACTGCGGAAACGGTTGTGCCAGCGTCGGTTTATTATTATCAAAATTCCCAAGAGCGTAATTTCAAGCTTTCATTTGCAGAGAAAATCAGGAAAAGAATAGCCGTTGGGATCAGCGGAAGTTTTTATCAATTTCGAAATACTGAGCAATCAGCGAATCGTATGAATATGGATTTCGGGGTTTCTTATGTTCCTCGAGACAATTTGGGGTTTGGATTTGTCGCGTATAACTTGATAGGGGCTGCTTCGAATGAATTGATTCGAGAACGCACGGCTCCCCAAATTGGGATGGGTTCTCACTACATGTATAGGGGTTTTTTACGTCTGCGGGCCGACTATGTAACGGGCAATAATTATAAAATCAGCGACGGTCAAATCATGGTTGGTGCCGAGAATTACATAAATCGTTGGATGATTTTCAGGATGGGATATCAAGAAAACTTAAATGAAAACAGAGACTTGGGTACTTTGGGGTGGGGATTTGACCTGCCAAAATTCAAACTGAATTATGCGTACTTAACGGAAACGGGATCTGAGCCTGAAGTGAGGCATTCCGTTGACTTAAGTATCCCTTTTTGATAACTCAGACGCTTCGGATAAAAATAACGGGAGAAGACCATGGCTTCAAAAACAAAAAGAACTGAAACGATTAGAAAGAAAAAGCTTTTAAGAAAAGGCGTTAAAAGAAAAGCAAAATTAAGAAATCACGGCACTTCTAAAACTGATAAAGAACTTTTTGGTTAATATTACCTTCGTTTTAATAAGGTGGGTTTTTGTTGAACACCACCTTTTAGATCCCATTTAAATGGGAGTTCGACCCAGCCCTCTTGTCCAGGATAAAACCTCCAATTTTTTAAAGCTGCTAATGTTTTACGATCTAAATTGCGATGTCCAGTGGATTGGATCAATCTAAACAAAGTTAAGTTTCCTTCTTTAGTTACATAGGCATTAAAAATAATTGTGCCTGATAGTCCATTCATACGATCGGTTACATCATAATTCGGTCGGGGGTTGCCGGGCTTTTGCCGTAAATCTTCAAGACGTCGGACAACGCCTTCGCTGTCGGAGCCAACACCACCTGGCACGGAGCCGGATGTTGATTTTGTCAATTCGTCGCTGCCAGTACCAAAAGATTTGTTCCTGGCTGCTTCAGAACTTCCTTGTGACGAGCCTGCAGTCGCTGTGGCAGTTGATTCAGCTTGCTGAGCTTGTCTTCTGAGTTGTTCTTTTTGATTTTTTAATTTTTCTAATCGAGAAGCGGCGATATTATCAAAACTAGATTCTTCGTTATTGATAGCTGTTGATGTTTGCTCGAGATCCGATATTGATTCCTCTAAAAGCTTGGCATCATTTTGAACAGCGGCTGCGATTTTTTCATTGTCAGTGTCATCAATTTTATCAAAGTCTGATTCAAATTCCTTTGTAGAGAGATGAGGCGCAGGTTCTTCGGACACCTCTGTCAGATTTGGAATGGCGATATCGCTGACGGTGGCTAGTGGCTCGGCGGCGACGAGTGTGCCCGAACTTTTTTTTGCCTTGGCTATTGGCGGCGGAGGGGTTTTGGCGCGTTTTTTTGTTGTAGTCTCTGTGGGCAATACATCCAGTTTCGACTCTGGTGCGGGGGAGGTGGGCATGGGCTCTTCCGCAGATGTGTAGCCGGGTGAAGACGGTGGCAGTGCTGAATTTGAAACATAGGAAACTTCGATGATTTCAGGTTTCTGCATTTTTTCAACGGCCAGCGTGATTGCGTAAACTAGAATCATGATATGCGTGACAACAGATAAAACGAAAAATCGCTTTTGCGGGAAACTGAATTTTTTAGGATTAATAAGTTTGTAATCAACATAAGGAATTTGAGCCAGTTTAACCGAGTGATTCCGATCGTCCTGGGTTTGAAAAAAATCATCAAAACTGAGTTGTTGGTCGAAAGTATTAATTTTCGTATCTAGAGACGAAGTTTTCTTTGGCATTGATTCGCTAACAGGTAGTGTTTCCATGGAATAATTCTCATCAAAATAGATGCCTTCACAGCTGTAAATAGCTGATAAATGAGTCGTAAAAGCCTGTATTTTTTTCTGATATGTCTGAAGATTGGCTAATGTCATTACCAACCTATCTAGGTCGATGTTCATGTTTCAGACAGACCAAGGTCCAGTTTGTAAATTTTAAAATCAATATACGTGTTATAGGTTTTTTTTCATTAGCCTATAAAGTTTGTTTAAAAATTAGACGATAGATGACTTGAGAATATACAGGAACTCTGGAAGTTCCATCGAAGGAGTCGTTATGTCGATGATTAACTGGAATGAATTTGAACACATTCACGTGATCAAAAAGTTAAAGCAAATTTTAAATTCTTGGTGGAACATTGATTTGGTTTTCACTGACGAGCGTGGTGAAATTAAAGGTTTGGAAAATACGAGAACAGTATTTCATAATCCTGCGGTTGGCTATCTAGTCGAAAAAGAATCAGGGAAATCAAGTTTGAGTGAAGTTATCACTAAGACGTTAGAAGACTTAAAAACGTCTAATAATAGATACTCGCTTAAAAAATGGGATATGACTGGATTTGATGTGGGTGTTTTCCCAATCATGATTGAAAATGATTGTGTGGGTACAGTGGTTGGCGTTGGTTATTTTAAAGATGATCAAGCAACACAAAGACTGCCCGAAGTTCGCGAGCGTTTAGCGGCTTTTGGTGTGCCAGCAGATTATATCGAAAAGTTGGTTTCAAGATTGAAATATCTAGATGACCATGAAAGAAATCATTTTTGCGAGCTTTGTGAATTAGTAGCTCAGGAGATCGTGACTCTTCATTTGGAAATCACTAAACGTGATGACCGTATCCGTGAATTAAATAACGAATTAGGAAAACGTTTTCGTTATGATTCTATGATTGGTAAGTCTAAACCAATGCAAGAACTGTACAATTTGCTGGATAAAATTAAAGGCTCTGAAACAACTGTGCTTATTCAAGGGGAAAACGGTACTGGTAAGGAATTGATTGCAAAATCAATTCACTATCACTCGGTCAGAAAAGATAAAGCGTTTGTGGCGCAAAACTTTACTGCGATTAATGATAACCTTTTGGAAGCCGAACTGTTCGGTGCCATGAGAGGCGCGTACACAGGGTCTGTAAAGGACAGAAAAGGTCTTTTCGAAACTGCAGATAAAGGAACATTGTTTCTGGATGAAGTAGGGGATATCTCTCCATCGATGCAAGTCAAATTGCTTCGGGTAATTCAAGAGGGAACATTCATGCCAGTAGGTTCAACTGAAACTAAGAAAGTTGATGTTCGAATCATCGCGGCAACTAATAAGAACTTAAAAGAAATGATTGATGCGGGTACATTCCGAGAAGATTTGTATTACCGTTTAAATATCATAAATTTGCGCGTGCCTCCTATGAGAGAAAGAAAAGAAGATATTCCGTATCTTGTGGACTATTTTATGAAAAAGGTTTCCGAACAGAAGCATGCGGGTGGTGTAACTAAGGTTTTAACGAACCGGGCGTTAGAGAAACTTTATGATTATGCATGGCCAGGTAACGTTCGAGAACTGCAAAATGAGATCGAGCGTGTGTATGTACTTTCTGGTGCAGAAACTAAGATTACGGCAGAATTATTGTCTCCAAAAATCTTAGAAGCATCCGAGACCAACAAAGTTCAAGGTGCTCGTCTACAAGGTCGCTTGAAGGACGCTATTCAAGAGCTTGAGCGTGAAATGATTCGTGAAGGTCTGCGTAGAACAGGTTGGAACAAATCAAAACTGGCGAAAGAACTTGGGATCAGTCGTGCGAACTTGATTGATAAAGTTCAACAGTATGGTTTAGATAAACGCAAGATTGCTCGCGCATAAGTAATATTCTTTAGGAAAAAATTTTAAAACCTCCATAGACTTGTTAACACTTTTGTCTACGGAGGTTTTAACTTTTATACATAAATGCGGTTAAGTGTCGGCCTAAATATCAGCCTAACTGGCAGCCTATGAAAGATGGAAAAATTTCTCGTTAGTTCTGGATTTTTTCAATTTTCAGAGTGGCCCAACGATGCCTATTTTGACTACTTTGATTACAGGACTTTTTTTCTATCTATAATCCCTACGAAAATAGAGTACTTAATTAACCATTTCGAGTTATATAATTTTCATACCTTTAGTGACGATCGTCGGCATAAGACTTGTAAAGATATTAAAGCAACGGATGATTTCTTGGGTGAAATCTCAAACTTGGGGTCAGAATTCTTAGCGAACAGAATTTGGCGTAGGGGATGTTATGATAAGACTAGATGATCAATCATCTATCAATAAGTTAAAATCGATTATCAAAAATCGATTCGGTAAGGGGTTAGAAATCAGCAGGCTCACTGACTTACAATCAGTTGGGCCTGACTCTGATTTCTTTTTCAAAAACAAAGACCTTGTTATTCCTATATTTCAAGATGCGACTTATCTGGGAACGGCGATAGTTCCTGATGCAAAGGAAATTGATGATCGTAATATTTCTTCCATTTCTACTTTAGTAAAAATGACTTTGATTCCCGTATTTTATTCGCAATATCAAACACTACAAGAGAATAATCTGAAAGCCGCAGAAGCTTCGTTTGATGAAGCAGTAGACGATTTTGGTATTCGTCAGGTCCAGCACTCTGCAGAGTCCAGGATTGTGTCCCATGTGATTCATTTAAACGGCATCAAAGAAATTGTATTCAAAGTTGCTCATCAAATACATGAAATAGATAAACGTTGGGCATTTTTGCCATATGAAAATGTCAAAAATGAGTTTAATTCCATAGAGGGAATCAAGAGCTTGGGTAACATCACAGTTTTTGTTGAAAATATACTGGCGTTGACCTTAGAAGAGCAGCAACTGATCTGTGAATATAAAGCAGTTTCAAATATGAGCAGCAGTAATGAGCCATTATTTATCATTGGATCCCAGGACGAGCTAGCAGCCCTTTCGATCCACCCTGGTATTTCAAGTGAAATGTTGATTGTAATGAACGAGCAAACATTTGAAGTGAACAGGGCGCCATTAACGTACTCTAAATTAAAGGAATCCGTAGAAATTCTATTCTTCGAGAGTTGACACTAGCGATTATTATTTTTGATAATAGATAGAGTAGTTAAGGTCTAAGATGACACTGGACTAAAATCTAGACCTCATATGGATATGGAGTACTCAATTGTTTATCAAGGATGAAAACGTGCAACTTTTTTTAGAACAATCACTGAAAAAATCAGATTTTAAAATTATTCAACTGGCCGGCGATGCTTCAACACGGAAATACTATCGGGTTGTAGTGGATAATCAATCTCTGGTGCTGATGAAATGGGATCCTTTTCAACCAGAAAAATATCCATTCATTAGTGTGTTAAATCATTTCGCTGAGGCCGGGGTTCATGTTCCTAAAATCATTGATATGTCGGCCAAAGATGGATTGGTTCTTTTGGAAGATTTAGGTGATTTGACTTTAGAGAGAAAGTTTTGGGAGCAAAAAACACCCGAAAATTCATTTCCTTACTATAAACTAGCTATCGATGAGATAATTAAAATTCACTATTCCGCGTCGGTAATAAAAAAACCATGCACAGCGTTTGATATTGAATTTAACACTGAAAAATTCTTATGGGAAATGAACTATGGTAAAGACAATCTCATTAAAGGGGTCTTAGGATTTAATTTGTCAGCGCAAGCAGAGGCCGAGATCATCGCCATCTTCACAAAAATTTCTGAAATTTTACATAATGAACCTAAATATATTTCTCATCGTGATTATCACTCTAGAAATCTGATGATCAAATTTGATAAAATGTGTGTGATCGATTTTCAAGATGCGCGTCTAGGTCCTGTTCAATACGATTTGGTAAGTCTTGTGAAAGACTCCTACGTAGACATCCCCGACGGCTATGGACAGAAAATATTGGACTATTATTTTGAGCGCGCCAAAGAATTCAATAAAACTTTTGATGTCAGTCACTTCAATTATATTTATGAGCTGCAATCGATCCAAAGATGTTTCAAAGCTTGTGGCAGTTTTGCCAGTTTTTTTCATCAACGGGAAGATCGACGTTACTTAAAATACTTAACACCTACATTAAGACGTGTGATTAAAAGCCTAGCGAGTTTTCCGGAATATAAAACATTTACAAACTTGCTCATTGATTCTGGTGCATTAGAAAAAGATTTTGAAGCGTGCTAACTGGGGGCTCAATGAACGTTATGATGCTTACGGCAGGTGAAGGAACGCGTCTGCGCCCACATACTCAATTTACGCCCAAGCCCGCTATCCCATTTTTGAATGTACCCTTATATGCATACCCGTTATTTTTTTTGAATGAAATCAAACTAAAAAAAGTTGTGTTGAATACATTCCACTTGTCTTCAAAACTCAAGATGGCTGTAAATTCTTTTAAGTACGATTTCCCAATTCACTTTTCTGACGAGCAGACACTTTTGGGTAGTGGTGGTGGAGTCGAGCATGCCAAACGCTATTTTCAATCCGAAGGAGACTTTATTCTGATGAATGGGGATGAGGTGATCATTCCTACACAGCCAGATTTTATGGAGTCGGCACTAAAAAGGCATCGAGCCAGTGGGTCTATAGCGACACTTTTAGTAATGGAACACCTAGACGTGGGAACAAAATTTGGTGGTGTGTGGGTCGATCAAGAAAATAAAATTTTGGGTTTTGGTAAGGAAAGACATCCATCGGCCAAGAAGGGATATCACTATATTGGTGTGGCCATCATATCCGAAAAAATTTTTAATTTCATACAGCCCGGAGAGTCTAATATTTTGTATGATGGACTGACACAGGCCATTCAAGGTGGGCATTGGGCCCAAGTTGTTCCAATATCGTGTCTATGGTTCGAAACCGGTAACGAGACTGATTTCAAATCGGCGACTCAACAATGTCTAAGCACATTGGCTCAAAATACGTTTGAGGGTAATTATTTAAAGAGATTGATTCAGTGGCGCGCTCCCGATACACAGTTTACACATACGAATGATCGATTTATTTTAGCAGACAAGAAATTAAACTGCGATTTCGCGGCGATGAGTGGCTACAACGTCATAGGTGCGGATGTGTTTTTAAAAAAGGGATGTCGATTGAAGAACTGCATTCTTGGTCCACACGTTCAGATAAAACATGCGGACCAGCTTGAAAATATGATGATCATTAACGATCAAGATGTTTTTTAAAAAACTCCAGAATATATCCCCACTCCAGAATTTTATTTTCTTTCTTTGCAGACCCGTGTCCTTCGTCTGGAAAAATGATCAGCTCTGACTGGCGTTTGTTTTTTTCTAAAGCTTTTTGAATTTGCACGGCTTCGCCCACCGGGACGCGCGGATCATTAGCACCTTGGATTAACATCAGTGGTGCGCGCACATTCTGAATATGAGTGATAGGAGAAAGTTCGGTCAGACTGGCCATGTCTTTGTTCAAGAAACCATATTCAGTTTCACGGACATGACGACGATAAGGGGCCGTGTTTTGCAAAAACGAAACTAAATTTGATATCCCGACAACGGAAACGCCGGCTTCGTATGCCCCCGCAAAATAAGTCATCCCCATTAATGTCGAGTAGCCACCATAACTGCCACCAAAAATTCCCACTTTAGGAGCGACGCCACCCACAGCCCAATTTTGCTTGATCCATAAAGCGGCGTCTTGAATGTCTGTGACGACGTCTTTTCTTTTGGGGCCGTTGTCTGATTGCATCCAAGCACGGCCATAGCCTGTGCTTCCACGAACATTAGGCTCGACATAAATAAAACCATTTTCTGTGAAAATTTGTCCCAAAGGATTGAAACCTGCATAGGCTTGTGATTCGGGACCGCCGTGAAATTGAACGACCACGGGGCAAAGGGATTTTTTGCACTTTTCAGGACGTCGAACAAACATGGGAATGGCCGTGCCGTCTTTGGCCTTGTAATATTCTAAAGACGCAACCACGAATGTGTTAGTTTGCACTTCCGGGGCATTTGTTTTTGTCCACTGTGTGTACTTTCGTGAATTTAGATCTAAACTGTAAAACACACGGGGCTCTCGGCTGGACGATGATGCCAGGATAGGCACCGAGTTCGTACGATTGAACAAAATCCTAAGATGATCTGTCTTTTGTATCGAAGCGGGTGCGCTGATTTTGTAATTAATTTCGCTCAGTGTGCCATCGGCAGATAAACGGAAAAGAAATAAATCCGTATAACCATTGCGATTCAGTTCATAAGCCATAAAGTCACGATTTTCGCTGACGTCAAAAGTATCGACATCAAATTTTTCGCTTTTGATGATTGTTTTAAGGACACCATGATCAAGCAGCTTGATAGTTTGAAAATCCCCATCTAGCGTTTGTACTAGATATTTTCCGGGTGTTTTAAGAAACCGAACACGGAAGGGGTCTTCTTTGTTCTCTCCAAGAAGCCACTTTTTTTCTTTGGTTTTCAAGTTATATTCATACACATCGTTTGCGAATGAACTTTTCAAGAACGAAAGAAGCAGGCGATCACCGTCGTGGTCCATGACGGTCCACATGCCTTTTTCGCCATGGATCTTTTCTATATTTTTGCTGTCTATGTTGATTTTGTATATGAAAAAACTTTGGGCGTCTTCGTGATTCGAAGTGAAATAGATTTCTTTAGAGTCTTCAGAAATAAATTGAAACTCGGAGCGAACTTTGGGCTCATGAAATATTTTTGTAAGCTCGCCACCATTGATGGATTGAATATAAATCCCGGGGGCTTCTTGTCCGTCGATGTCGCGATGAAGAATGATAAATTGACCATTGGGCGCAATATCCATCAATGTGGTCATGTCTTTGCCGCCCGTCATCTGAACCGGATATCCCATCGCGCCGGTGATTTTCCAAATTTGTTGGGACCCAGAAATTCTCCAGTTAAAAAATAAATCGCGTCCATTGGCATGCAATCGAGCCGAGGTCGGAGATTGAATATCTAAATATAATGACAATTTATTTTTAGTCGTATTGCCAATTTCACGGGGAGCATACTTTTTCAAATCATCTTTGGAGACAGATTCGATACCAAACTGTGAATACGAAGATGGAGAGTTCGCTTTCGAGGTTTTGGATTGGCACCCCAGCATAGAGATAATGAGAGTGTATAAGAAAAATTGAAAAAATTTAGACATACAAAAAGTCCTCCCTGTTTGGAACAGACCTTTATATTAAGATTGATCATTGCTCAAACTCAAGTGGCACTTTCTAATAATGATCAATGCCGCATACTATTGCGGCATTTTCACAAGCTCCGAGGGATCAAGAAATGAATTTTGTTTTTCTTTTGTCTTATAACGGCGGTTCATCATATGAAAAATATTTTCGGCCGAAACACCAATGCGCTCGCCGTTAAAATTCTTGGTTAGTCCCGCTATTTGATTCGAAGGAATTTTTACTGCGCCACCAGAACTGGCGAGACCACGGCCACCGCTGTAGTTTGTTGAGTCTGCAGAACTGCCTGTCATCGCTCCTGCGCCCCCTGTTCCGCCGCTGCCTTCAATATAGCCATTTTCTGCAGTGGCGGCGCCGATGCCTTCCGTAAGACCCAGTTTTTTCATTGCCGCTTTCTCGGCTTTGCTGGCGGCGTCCATGGCGGTGCTTATATCACTGGGCGAAAAACCGGCATCGGCCATGCTTTTGGCGCTATTCAAGGCGGCAGAATCATATGTTTTTCCAGAATTTGAATCTGTGATTTTTCCAGTTTTGGGGTCCATTTTAATCCCGTTAATCCCCGAGCCAAATAGATTTTTTTTGATCTCATTAAATTTTCCCGTATTTACGGCTGCCGCTAGACCTGCGTCTTTACTTGAATCATCAGTTGAAAGATGGTTCACCTCGGAGGCATTGGGATTACCAAAAGGATCTTTCCAAGCTGAAGTGTCTACACCTGTCAATGAAGATTGACCTGAAGTTCCTGAGTGATTTGAGGCCTGTTTAAATGACAGAGCACCCATTGCGAAATGCAAAACAGCCATAGCACAACAAGATCCACATTGAGGTCCACACGAAGCGGCGTTCACGGCTCCGATACCCATGTTTACGACGCCAACAATTTTACTCAGTGCTCCCGCAGAGTTATTTTGTTTTTGTGTTGTATTTGCAGAGTTCTGAATGCTTGGGGCTGCACTTGTAGAACTCACGACGGGGCTGCGTTCACTGTTATCGGCTTCTGCAGCCAATGTTCGAGTCTGCGAAAAAATTAAAACAAAGCCAATTAATATTTTTATCAAAGAAGACCTCATAGATCCCTATTACTTTCCACCAAGTAAGGTGATTTTGTTTTCTTGATAGATTGCTTTTACTTTTTCAAAATTGGATTTACTGCCGGTGCCAGTCACCTGAGCACCCCAGCTGTTCCCAGCCAGCTTGGGACTGATACCATTCTTATTAGCAAAAGCTTTAAGTTGGCTGCGATAGTTTGCGGAATAGTCACCACCGCCAAAACCACTGCGGAAGCCGCCTCCGCCCCCGCCGCCACCAGAGTCGAGGATATTAGCACTCAAGCCCGAACCCGTGCCTGCACCGGCTGCTGCGGCTTTGCCAGTTGCACTCCCTCCCGAATCAGAAAGCCCCGCGGATGAACCATACCCGCCACTGCCCGAAGCGGCTCCGTCTGTTCCGTTGCCACTCTTATTTAAAGGAAACTGATTGGTTCCCACCGTGGCAGGTGTGGGAGAGTTATTCACTGTGCCTGACGGGCCACGAGCGGAGCCCAGGCTGCTGCCATTGCCGGAGCCAAGCACTGAATTAGTAGCTAAAGCCGTCGAGATTCCTTCGCAGCCGGCCAATCGCGGATTAGCTTTACAGATACAAATGGGCTTGTCGGTATTTTCAGTTTTACCACAATCGACATACTTTGCAGCTTCCTCTAAGCAATAAGAAATATTTTTATTAGCTTCGATAGAGCATGCGCAATCCGCACGGCTTTTGTTGGCGACATTCTCGCACGAAGCCTCTGCAAGTTTTCTGGCCTTTTCGGCTTCCGCATCTTTTTTGCATTGCTCAGATTGCCCTTGAGCCATGGCAAGAGACCCAATATTAATAACGGCACTACCTAAAAGGGCCGGAATCGAGACTTTGCAAATTTTAACTTTACTTGCGGTCGAAGCTCCCGCAATAGCTTTCTCGGGCTGCAAGGTGCCTATTAACGCTTTTGTTTCCGTCTCTGCTGTCGGGCATTTGCTGGTTAACGGGCAATTGGCTGCATTTTCCGCGCAGGCTATACTGACGTCGGTAACACACGTGGTACTTGCGGCAGTGGCAAATTTGTCAGCAGCGACTTCGAATGCCGAAAACGCCTTCATTGCGGCATTGCATTTCGAGCTACATGCGATCTGTGCGGCGCTACAACCAACCGTGTAAGCTGACATTGCCATTTTGGCTATGTTCATTGCTTTGCCAAAATTATTACACGCATTCGTGACACCAGCCGCGACGCTCATCAGGGCTTGAATCTGAGTGATCGAGCTTACGATGTTTTCATTTTCTTCCGTATGGCAATATTTTTTTGTGGTTGTGAAAACATTAAAGCAAGACAGATCTGCTTTCATAAGCGCCTCACACGCTGTGAGCATTTCTTGTGCTGAGGTGGCGGTTGTAGGGGATATAACGGATAGAGGGGGCGTAATGTTCGCCACAATAGCTTTTACTTTCGCGCATTCCACCAGTAGTTTTCCAGAAGTAGAAAGATCTAAAGCAAGGGTCATTTCTGCATTAGCTGCCGGCGCCGCTGTTGATGTTACAGCAGGCACCGCCCCGGAAGCGGGCTCAGCAAGAGCCGCATCCAACGCAAAAAGTGGATTCGGCATTAAAATGAGTGCTGAAGTTAAGAAACTTAGTAGCAGTTTTGAATGTGTAATTTTCATTCATCCCCCGAATAGCTTAATTATCGGATTAAGGCGGGTATAAATAAAGTTTTTCTCAAGGGAATCTCGTTTTGAGACAAAGTAACGTGTTGGAATTGTATATTGTTTTTACGGGTGTTTTCACACGCAGCAGGCAGAGTAAATCAAATCTCGAATTGATACTTTGAAGTCTATTTAAAAATCGCTTGGGGGATTTAAAATTACGGACTCAGCACTGGCCGGTCCACCCACTTTGACAGGGGCAAAGAGATAGTCTTTAGAAATTAGTTTTACAGAATAACCTGTTCGTCCGCCCGTAATGCATTCTCCGGGGACCGACTGGCCACCTTGCAGTGCGGGACTTTCTTGAGGGTCTACATACCGTCCGCGTGTAGCCGTTGGGGCGACACAATGGCCAAAGTAATCGGGGTCGATTTTATCATAGTCGAAAACGGATTTATTACTCCAAGAGGTCAGCAAGTGAAATGGATTTAGAACTGCGTAGGTCAGTTTCGTATTGAAATCCATAACTGGAGGAGAGATATCTTTCACTGTTTTAATCTGATCTTTTACCGAGAATTTTTCCAAACTACGATCACCAATACGAGCGCCCAGATCGGGGCGAAAAAAAGCATCGTCTAAATTTTGTTTTCGCAGTAAACCGGCTTGAAGTCTTTTATAATAATTTTCGTAAAAATTTGGATCAATCGAATAGTAAGCGAGATCAAATTGATCGGGAGCTAAAGCTTGAATTTCTAATTGCCGCATTCCCGAGTCTTTGTGCTCCAAGTTATTCCAGGCCAAAATATCTTTAGTTTTATTTGCTTCAATAGGTTGGGCGATCAGGTCCCAGTCTTCAAGGCGCGGAGCGGGATTGACATCATTGGTTGCCAGAATTTTTTGATCCGTGGTCGTTGTACCAGAGGCGATACTACGCCAAGGTGATGACGGAGACAAATTGTATAACGTGCGCGCATGGTGGCCTAAATAGCGCCAAGATGTCAGCCCGTAATTATCCCCGATATATTTGGAAAAATTTGCGATACGCAGTGGATTCCCGAAAATATTTGGATCGCTTCCCAGGGTTGCAACGTCCTTGATACGCAAAGAGAGTTGCATATCCACACGATCATCGATAGATCCCGTCGATTCCGGAGTGCCTGGGTCCCATCGCTTATAGTACCATGGGCCTATTTTTCCTCCGAAGGGCTTGGCGAAAGCCGATGCCGTCAATGTCAGATCAGAAGGGGCAAAAGGAATTTTTGGTTTCGTGCTGGCTTTAATTCCAACATAGGCTTGGCACCATGGATTTTTTTCGTAACCCAGGATAAAACGATAGCGCTCGTTATATAAAGAAAGAGATTGGGCTATATAGCGAATTCTTTCTTTAATAAATGGCTTATCGTCTAAAATACCACGATGATAAACATCGGGCATCGATACGGTATTTTGAGGATCGTCAGGATTTGATACCTTTAAATCAAAATTCTTTGGAGCGTAGTCGATACCTCCGGTATTGCGATTACCACAACTGAGTAGGTCCATATAAAAAATCGCTGGGAATGCCCGAATTTCGGGTAGCCAGATCGGCGATTTTTCTTGATCGCTTGGCAAGTTCCCGCAGCCGGCAAGACTGTTGTACATTTCAAACGTACGATCGCGACCGTCTTTGTTTGCGTATGTTAAATTGCGATTGAACGTTTCCTCGGCACCTTTTTTGACCGATTCTCCATCGATATCATCAAAATCGTCTTTGTTTTGGCTCATGCTTCGTGCAATTCGTGTCAATGTCACCCGGCGAGTGTATTGATCAAGTTGGTACGCCAGCAAAAATGAACCAACGATGATATAGTTATAAGGCCCTACAAGTTTGCATCTATCTAATGCCGAATCCTTTAAAGCACGAGTCAAGGCCGCCGTTGCGACTGCAAAACCGATGAAGCCGGCGGCAATGGCAGGCGGTTGGAATAATCGAATCATTTGCTTTTGTACGAAAGGGCTTAAAGTCTCCTTACAGGTATTCTCGCCAGGTTCAACAACGCTTTCGTTAAATGGGTTGTAAGTTATACAAAACGGAGGGTTCGTAAAATTTCCTGTCGAATCGTCACTCTGAGAAAACTCTCGATCCATATTTGTGCGAAAATCAGGAGGTTTTGCAAGGGCGTTGTAGGGATGTCTGTGGGTATCCCCGGCTGTTCCCAAAACACGGTATCGCCACGCCATTAGCTTCCAACTTTGGCGCATTTGATAGTTAATATGTGCAATCGAGTTTAATAATTCCGCTTGTTTCATCGCACCATAGTACGCCGCCATGTCGGCAGAGTTTTGCAAATTTATTTTGTGATGAACCACTAGTCCCACATTCACGATCATGGCGAAAAACAAAAATAAAACTTGAAAAATGAGGGCTACGAACAGGGCGACTTGTCCCTTATTTCCAGTGGCCAGACTTTTGTTACTTGTAATTAAGATCATGTATAAATATCGTACATAGGCTTTTGAAATCATTCAACAGATCATCAATTACTTGATTAGTTTTTCTTATTCTGTGAACATAAATTTAGGTGAACATTAAAATGAGACCACAAGCGAGATGGCCAACGAGATGATCAAAAAGACGACGAGCGAGACAACGAATCAGATGATGGTAACAAAAAAAATATACAACTCGCTATTTTTACGATTACTGCTGTGTATTTCATTGTTTTCATCCACAGTTTTTTCAGCACCAGATGTATTGTTCGAAGGGTATCATAAAGTTTTCATTGGCAAACAGCATGTGGGTTATACGATCACGCGTTATGAATTCGATCCGAAAGACAAAAAATTCTTTTGTACGATCTTTGTAAAATTCGGGGCTCTGGCCGGAAATGTTATGGAAAGTGTAAAGGCCGTAAGTGATCAAAACTTGGTACCTATATCTTATGAATACACGACTTTGGTCACAGAAAATAACAAACCAGTGACCAAAAACATTCAAGCCAGTTTTAAGCTCAACAAGCTTACCAAAAAAGAGCGTGATAAAATTCAAAAAACTTTAAAGAAAGGTGAAACAGCCCCGACCGAAGTCTTGAAAATGACTGCGAACGTAAATGAAAACGGCAAGATAACCAAACATATCGACGATTTGCCGAAAGGAACATTTCTCAGTTACTTTTTGGTTTACTTGATGTTGAAAAGTAAATCGGGAATTCAAACGGACTCTCGTTATCAATACGAAGCCATCGCAGAGGAAAAACCCAAACTGGTCGAGGGCGTAGCGATTGTGCGCAATGAAGAAGATTTTATGGGCGTTAAAACATACAAGATTGAAAATACATTCAATAACCAAAAGTTCATCAGTTACGTCACCGACAAAGGTCATGTTATCGGGGTAGTGAACCCCTCTCAAAGCGTCGAGACCGAACTTGTCGGCAAGCCGGCACAGGCCGTGGGAGAGTTTAATTTGCCAACGACCGTCTTAAAAAGTTTATTTGGTGATGTTCCTCTGGGGGTTACCAATATTGTTTCTGCAAAACTACAAGCGGATGCATTGAAGCCGGTGACGGAGCCTGCGGGATCTAAACAGTATGGCGCACCGGCTGGAAAAGGTATCCAAACAAAAATACCAGAACCAACGGTCGAGACAATTCAAAAGCCGATTCCAAATCCAACTGAAAAAGTAAAAGGGAAATAGCATGTACGGTCCGCTGATCACAATGGGTATTCAAGGAAAAACGTTATCTGATGATGAAAAAAAATTTATTATCACTAACCAAATCGGTGGCGTTGTTTTATTTCAAAGAAATTTCGATAATATCAAACAGTTTCATGAATTGTGTCACGATATACAGTCTCTTCGTTTAAAAATGCCGGATAAAACGCCGCTCTTTTTATCAATAGATATGGAGGGTGGTCGAGTTCAACGTTTGAAAGAGCCGTTTACGGTGTGGCCATCGCTCAGAAAACTGGGGGACCTGGACAATCCCACGCTTTCGTTCTTGTTCAGTCAGAAAATGGGACAAGAACTGCGTGCTTTTGGTATTAATGTTAATTTTGCACCGTGTGCGGATATACTTTCAAATCCTAAAAATGCGGTGATTGGTGATCGTTCACTGGGTTCAGATCCCGAGCATGTGGCCAAGCATGTGTCTGCGATCGTGCGTGGATATATTAAATCGGATGTTCTTTCATGTGTTAAACATTTTCCGGGTCATGGCAATACGTTGATTGATTCTCATGATGATTTACCGAAAGAAAATGTTGATTTAAAGCGACTACAAGATTTTGAGACCATTCCCTTTAAACGTGCATTTAAAGCGCGCGTGGAAATGTGTATGATGTCGCATATTTTATTTACTCATATTGATCCTAAGTATCCCGCCAGTCTTTCCGAGATATTCATTCAGAAAGTTTTAAAGGAACATTGTCGATTCCGAGGCCTAGTAGCTACGGATGATTTGGATATGGGCGCACTCCGAAAACATTTTTCAATCGAGGAAATTGCGGTGCAGGCAACGAAGTCCGGATCGGATATTTTGCTCTATTGTAACGAGCCGTTGTCCCCGGTTAAGGCTATCGAAGCCATTATGGGTGCTACAGCAAAAGGAATTTTGGATCAAGCCGAACTGGCAGCTCGAATTAAAAAAATTCAAATCTTTAAAAAAGACAACATACAGAATCCAGACCCTATTTCATTCGAGGAAGCGCAAAAAGTATTGGGCAGCTCGGAATCCAAAGAACTCGCAGACGCGATCAGAAGTGGAAATATTCCAGAAAAATTTGCAGTTATTAAGTCCTAGCGTAATTCATAGTCTAGACTGGTCTAGCTCAGCCGAGCTTAAGCTCCTCTACCTAAAGCCGCAGAGGCAGACCAGAGATACAAAGGGCAGGCTGGTATAGCGAAGCGACCCAAATTTTTCATCAAATCTTAAAAAGGAGTTATTTTCAATAAAAGATTTCGGGGCATTCGAGGGCCTCACTCAAAGGGAAGCTTTATTTAAACTTGAACGAGGGCATCCATGCCCTCTGCAGGCGGGATCAGCC
>JAEUWH010000083.1 GCA_016785955.1 Pseudobdellovibrionaceae bacterium
CTCCTGCTCAGCCTAGCTGAGCTTTGTGGATTTAGTTTTTCTAAACAATCTGATAGCCGTTATTAAGAGCGATGTATAAGTAAATATGTCGCTCTAAGTTTTCAATAACTTTAGTAGTACACCAGGATCTTCTGGTTAAGCGCTTGATATGATCCCTGAGCTTAGCAAATCTCTGATTTAAGGCAAAGATCGGATCAAAGATTTTTTTTTCTTGGTTTGTATACTTCATCTCTCTTCGCTTTTCTTTGTTCTCTTGGGCTATATGCATCTCATGTCTTTGTGCTGGGAAAAGAGCGCGTGCTATTTTCTTATACGAGGGTTTAGCATCTGATTTAATGAGGAACGAATCACCCTGTATTTTAGATTTTACGTCCTGAAGAACCTGCCTGAGCACTTGGCATTTGCTTTAGGTCCACTCAGGGAGGGCAGTTTCAATAAATTAACTCCCCTCATGATGCGGCTCAGAAGCGTCTCGACGAGCCACGCACTTTTGATGCGAAGGCTTCTTCGCCGTTTTTTCAAAACATTTGCTTTTTGCACTTAGCTACTGTTAGAGAAGGGACATGAATCAGTTTGAAAATCAATGGGCACTTATCACAGGCAGTTCAAGTGGAATCGGTTGGGGAATCGCTCAATCATTAGCGGAACAAAGAATAAACCTCATTTTGCAAGGTTTAGAATCTCTGGAGCAAATGCAGGACAAGATTCAAGTTCTAAAAAACACCACCGGGGTCAATATTCAATATCACTCAGTAGATTTTTCCGACACCAAAGCCTGGCATGCTTTTGTTTCCCAGCTTCCCACTCATCACATTCTTATCAACAATGCCGGCCTTCAGTTTGTGGCTTCAGTTGCGGAATTTCCGCTGGAGAAGTGGAACCTGCTTTTACAATTGCACTTAACCGTACCCTTTATGTTGATTCAAAATTTTTTAAAACAGACGCTTCATTCACCCGCCCGGATCATCAACATTTCTTCGGTGCATGGACTTGTCGCTTCGGTCAACAAATCTGCATACGTGACGGCCAAACATGGATTGATTGGATTGACTAAAACGGTCGCGCTGGAAACAGCAGGCACTGGAATCACATGCAATGCCATCTGCCCCGGCTGGGTGAAAACGCCGCTGGTAGAAAATCAAATTCGCGATCGTGCCAAAAAAGAAAATATGAGTTTCGAACAAGCCACCGTAAAACTTTTAGAAGAGAAACAGCCGTCTAAAACATTCACGGACGTTTCGGACATCGCAGGACTAGTTCAATTCTTATGCTCACCGGCAGGTAAAAACATCACCGGCTCGTCAATGACCTTAGATGGTGGCTGGACGGCTCAGTAGCTCTGCATCACTCACTCGTTTTACAATACGAAAAAAATGAATTGGGTATTTTCCTATCAACCTCACCAAAACCGGACATCTTGACGGGTGTGATGGGTTTAAAGGACAAGGGATGCGGATTAAATAGTGCCGCACCCACTTCTGCTTTCAAAATTAATTTTTTTGCTTTTTCTGGTGGACCAAACACCACCATAGAATGTCCAAAGGAATTGTTATTTATCCATTTTGCCATCTCGTGGACATATTTGACGGCGGTTAAATTGTAGATCGGCAATTCAAGATTGTTTTGGTATAATTCGGAACAATTGGCTAAATCAGAAAAAAAACCAAATTGTTCGTTTTCGAAAATTAATTTACCTTCTTCTTTTTGAAAAGCCCGTTTCGTTTGATTCAACGCCTGTTGTTCAAACGACTTCAAGGGTAATATTCCAAACTGATCATCTATTGATTTCAAAATGGGGATCGTTACCAAATAGTTTGCCAAGGCCGCCTTGAATTCTGCCTCGATACTGTCCACAACAAACAGCCGGGTCGGAGAAAATACGCTTCGCCCATTATGCTCAACAAACAGCGCGACGATGTCCTGCATGTGCGTTTTAAAATCAAAATCTGGCAACAGACATACGGAATTTTTACCGTTGAAAAAAAACTGATATTTTTTTTCTAAAGACAAGGGACTATTCTTAAGCGTCTCATACGCACCTGAAAAAGAAATGTTCTTGACGCCTGGATGATCCAATAAAAATTTCCCCACTCGCACGCCAGGACCATACACAAAAGAAATCAGTCCTTCGGGCAGATCACACTCGGCTAGAATTTCTTGCCAAATGTAACCCGCTAAAGCCGTTTCTGTCGCCGGTTTCACGATCAAACCATCTTTATGAAAAAGAGCGTACAAGATACGCCAACCTATTTCATAAAATGATTGAAACTTCGGGGTGACTGCGCCAATTAAGCCTTTGGGTGCCGACTGATCAAAAAAAGACATCTGCGAAAGCAGATGATCGATCAAATCCACGATCGGCTGTACATTCCAACGATTTTGAAACTGTCGCGTCGTCCCTTGGAAACTGGCTTCGATGCCGGCGATTTGATAAGCATTTTCCACAACGGTTTGTCGTATCTTACTAAACCGCTCGCGCACATCATCGCCCGCCCAGTTTTCAATTTTAACCTGAGATTTTTTAGCACGCTGAATGTACGTTATCAAAGTCATGACATCTGATTCTTTGACATAAAAAAACTGGTCACTTGAAAAATAACTTTCGACTTTGACCTCACCGGTCACATCCGACAATCCACTGGCCGACACTGTTTTCTGATTAAGCTGCTCTAATGACTTCATTCAGGCTGAATACACAATGACTTGGAAAATTAAGCAAGATTTTCTTAAGCAGACCTTCTTATGCGGAATTTTCTTAAGCCGGACCTTCTCAAGCAACCTTGTTGCTGTTTTCCACAAATAAATGAATAACGTCAAATGTTGCGGAATTGAACTTGATCGACCGTGCTCTGCTGCCGCCCACATTTTTTTCCACTATGGGGATACGCAATTGCGCCAATGCTTTTTCGGCCACCGCAATATTTAAATCTCCAATGGAAGGCCCACTCATCGTGCTCGCAATCACGTTGCCCCCGCCAAATACCTTAGCCTGCAACGATTCCAAACGCACACCTGAACGCTTCATCTCGGCAACAAGCTGAGCAATAGCAATCGTTCCATAACGAGGATTTTCTGGATCCATGGACAGGGGCTCAGGCAAAAGATAATGATTCATGCCCCCCACTTTAAGGGTTGGATCAAACAACACAACAGCCACGCAACTGCCCAAAACAGTCGACACGACCGTTTCGGTTTTAAAAACAACCCATTGACTAGGATATAAAAAATGAGACTTCACTTATCTTTGTTTCGGACAGTTCTACTCACTCTTGAGGAATGAAATAATACCTTTTTGAATTTTTTCCATCTCGTCCGCGGACAAACGTGTTCCCTTGGTAAAGTCCAGGTCCGCCAACTTCTTTCCCGGAACCAAATGCAAATGATAGTGCGGAACCTCAAAGCCAATCGTCGCCGTCAGAATTCGAGGAGCCTCTGTGTATTTCTGCACAGCTTTGGCAATCTTCAACGCATTGGCTTGAACCTTTAGAAATACATCTTCTGGAACATCCGTCCAGTGATCCACTTCCACTTTTGGCACGACCAAAGTATGTCCACGAGTGACTTGGTCCAATGCCAAAAACGAAATCGTCTGGTCATCTTCGAAAATTTTATAACAAGGCAATTCACCATTAATAATTTTTGTGAAAATGCTCGCCATCGTCCAACCTCACTATCTATTTTGTGCCGGCTTCCAAGTTAAACCCTCTTTACCCTGCCACTTACTGCGAGGACGGTAAATTCGGTTATTCGCATACTGTTCAAACGCGTGCGCACACCAGCCCGCCATGCGAGACACGGCAAAAATAGGAGTGTAAATATCCGTTGGAATTTTCATCGCGTAATAAACCGTCGCCGAATAAAAATCTACGTTGGGCATTAAACCTTTTTCTTTGTTCATAGTATCATCAATCAACGTCGACATCTGATACCACTGCGGTTCGCCGATTTTTTGAGTCAATTTTTCAGAAATTTTTCTAAGAATTGCGGCACGTGGATCACCATTTTTATAAACTCGGTGCCCGATACCCATCACTTTTTCTTTGGCATCCAATGCATCTTTAACAAATTTTTGCGCATTTTCGATGTTACCAATTTTCTTCAGCATCAACATCACTTGTTCATTGGCACCGCCATGCAAAGGACCTTTCAAGGCCCCAATAGCAGAGACAATTGCCGAGTGAAGATCGGATAAAGACGATGCCGTCACTCGAGTCGCAAACGCCGAACAATTCAATTCGTGATCGGCATGTAAAATCAAACACGTGTCAAAAACTTTTACGGACTCGGCATCCGGCTCTTTCCCGCCGCCCAACATGTACATAAAGTTCCAAGCAATACTTTTTCCCGCCACCGGAGACACCGGGTCTTTGCCCGAACGAATGGCGTCGAAGGCACACACGATGGAACTCATTTTACCCGTAAGACTTAATGCTTTTCGTTTATTCGCTTCGGTCGAGTTATCATTCGCATCTTTATCTAAGTGTGCTGTCAATGACACCGCCGTTCGCAACCATGCCATGGGGTGAACATTGGCCGTGGGAATCGCTTTTAAGATTTTTATATACTCGGGGCTTAAGGTCATTTCTTTATGAAGACTATCCGTGAATGCACTCAACTCGGACGAGTTCGGCAGCTTGTTGTTCCAGAGCAAATACACTACCTCTTCGAATGTAGAGTTTTGAGCCAGATCTTCTATCGTATAGCCACGATAGTTAAGAGTGTTGCCCACGATTGAAGACACTTGCGTCGTACACGCAACGACTCCTTCTAAACCTTTATCTAAAGCACCTTCGAAAATTTGAACTTCCGTAGCCATGATTACCTTCCAACGGGATAAAATTAATGATTCCTATGAAGTTAACAAAGGAACTAGGGAGTCGCAAGTTTTATCACCGGATCCTTGACCTCTGCGACTAAGACCGTGACATCATAGTCCATAGTATTTCCGTCCAGAAATTTTTCGTTCTGAAAAAGAATCTCATTACGCAGTTCATGGACACCTTTTTTGGGTGCTTTGCGAATAGACTCTTTGAGCGAAGTTTCCAACCAGGAACTCCCATTTTTGCTTTTGTTTTCGACAATTCCCTGAGTCAGAATCACTAGACGATCAAATTGATTTAAAGTTACACTTCTAGATTGGAACGCAGAATTAAATCTATTGGTCAGCAATGGCTGGGTTTCCGCCAATTCTGTTAGAGTCTCTCGACCATGAATTTGATGATAAGCATAAAAACTTCCGGATCGCGAGTAGGTGAATTGGTAGGTTCTTTTGTCAATTGTACCCAAAAACAAGCTCGCCCCGTCTTTATCGGCCAACATAGGGGCCAACTCGGAATAAATCATCTCGATAATTTTCTCGTTGGCGGTTCCCCGACGAATTTCCCTTAAAGTCGACATTTTAATCAAAATCGAAAGGACCTGTGACGATACACTGAATCCCGAAGCACTGGACAGAAGAATAGATATCTTCAGTTTATCTTGATGCTCAAAAATATCGTAATAGTTTCCACCATAACGACCGCCCGCAAGAAATTTAGTACTAAAGTCAATTCCCTGAATGATGGGAATAGCCGTCGGCTGCAAAAATTTCTGTATGTGCTGGGCCAGCTGCAATTGTTCAGAAACTTTCAAAATCAGCCTCTCGATTTCTGAATTCAATTGGGAAACCGTCTTGCGATAACTAAAAAGCTCGCCGTCTTTTTCCAAAAGTTGATTTTCCAGATCCCTAATTTTTTCTAATAGTTCACTAACGTCAGCGCTCATAATATTGAACTAGTTTAGGTCTTCGAAATCGCCTTATCAATGATATTCATTTCTGTTTCAAATTGATTAAGGACAAAAGGAGGTATTTTACCTCGACTTTGTGGATCTAACTGCAGTTCACTTTTAAAGTGATTTAACTTTTCTCGACGCTGGCCAAGTTGTGAAATTATAAATTCTGTTAATTCATCATTCCTGCGAAAATTTTGGCCATCATTCTTACTATCACTCTTGCCATCTTTTTTAGGCAGAACAAGTTCGTCAACCAAGGTAACATCCGAAATAACAATATCACGCTCTTGCCGAGCCACCTTAAAATGCCCCCAGGTCATCACCGCGGTATAGAGCCCCGCTAAAATTAAAAACATGGTGCCCAGATGAATCCACTGCAACGTTTCCAGCTGATTAAACATGCCCCCAAAACTAAAGAAATAACGAAAAATAACCACCGCCATCAACACCCCGATCAGATAACCCGCCACCGTGACAAACAACCCCTGTATTCGCTTTTTATAGAAAGCGGACCAGGCGTGGGCGCGGTAAGCAAGATACAAACAGGTTCCCAAAAGTTCACCAACGACGACGAAAACCATAGCTAGAAATGTCATATGGGAATTTACATACAACAAAAACGTGACGATCAATGACCAACCTTGCACCGGTATAAATACACCCAAAAATATCGACAAAAAAAGCAATAAAAACAAATGAACCAGCGAATCCACCGTCGTAATAAACACCAGCTCGGAATCCAACAATGCCTGCATCATCAATCCCGAATTTTTAAAACAGGTCTCCAAAAAAAATAACGATAAACCCAAGTATACAAAAAAACCTAAACCGTCCGAACCAACACGATCACGTACCCAGGGTACCTGTCCTATCGTCATAACGGCAAATGCCACCAGCAATAAAAAATAACCGCTCACCTGAAGAAACAAAGCCAAGCACATGAACAGCGCAAAAAAGCTAAACAAAATCTGCGCCTGACTAAACAAGAAACGACGATAATCCCAAATCTGTGAACGCCACAATTGCGACTGCCGCAAAAAATCTGTTCGCCAACTGGACGATGTAAAACCAATCGACAGTGACAACCACAAATAGTCCTTAAACTCTGAGGTTTGATTCTTCAAGGGCTTCATATGCCATCGGCTGCTAGAAAAAGATTTACCAAATAAATGTAGAGACCATAACACCAGCGCAATATTGATAACAAATACGTACATTTTACTTTCCTTCGTAAATATCAAATCGAATCAATTTGGATTCAAATGCATTCGTTGGCTTAAATCCTATCGGTTCGGCATAGGCAGGCCGTTTCACCACAACCCGAGTCCCGCATTGCCGTAACTTTTCCAAAACATCCGCCGCGTCCACATCACCGCCCACCAGCTGGCGGAACAAAACCATTTCTTGTTTGGGCAATGCCGATTTGGTTTTGTCGGGAAACATGGGATCAAAATATATACAATCGTATTTTTCAGCACACGCCATAGGAATCGCTTCGCCAAATTTGAATTGAATTTTTAAACGTTTCAGCTTTTCAGATCGCAAACTGGCCTCTTCTAACAATGTGTACAACAGCGGATTGCGTTCTATGGCCGTTACCTCATGCCCGTGCTGAGCTAAAAAAACCGAATCAATCGCCAGCCCAGTCGACACATCCAAAACATGCCGTCGCTCTCTGCCGATGGCCCGCAAAAATGGATCTTTCGCAATCACTTTACGTGCATAGTTCATTTTATCTGCATCGAAATCGATTTTGATTCTTCGCTTTTGCGCGTCGAACATTTCGGTGCCACCTGCATGCTGCACCAATAAAAAATCAAATTTGAATTGTTCAAACCGCTGGTCAATCTGCGTGTATAAATCTTTGGTTTTCAGACCATCCAACGAAAACAAAAGGGGCTCTTGTTGAATCAAATAAAATGAATTCAAAAACGTCGATATTTTTTTAAATTTTTCAGGATCCTCGAAAAGAAAATATACGTTCTTTTTCCCCATTCACTACAAAATCTTCGCCACAAGCTGAACTAAAAACAAGAAGCTTAAACTGGCACACCACAAAAGCGTCAATAAAACATACAATTGATGAAAGTCTTTTACAAAAATTCCCATCTCGGAACTGACTGGTGAGCTTAAGCTGCGAAACGTCGTGCGGGCCTTAAACGTAAAGACACTGCAAATGACGACTGTCGAAATCCAGTATAACCAATGCGCGTAGATAAGATGAAACAAAACGAAAAGTAAAAGACTGCTGACCCACAAAATTAATATAAAGGCTTTTCCCTTATCAAACCCCAACCAAGTAATACCATTCTTAATTTTGGCCACCGAAGATTCCATGATCACTTCAAAATTTTGCAATTGGATTCGGTAGTAAACCACCACCGACCACACTAATCCGAATAAGAACGTTTCCACACGTGTGGCCCCATGAATAGACAGCTCAAACCCCACACTTAATATCGGTCCCAATAAAAGAGACCATCCCATATCACCCAAGATGTGTGATCGAAATGATTGTCGTTGTCTAAGTACCGCCCAAAAAATGATAACCGTGGCACACGCCATGGCCAACAACGTGATCGGAAAAGCAATAACCAGGGGAACTCCTAAAACAAAAGACATCATAAAAAATAGGTTGGAAAACTGTTTGATCTTATAAGCCCGAACCCATCCCAAACTGACAGGCCGAGTGGAGGTCTTTTTCAATATACGATCTAAACCGATCATATGATCAATATAGTCCGCCCGCAGATTAACCGCCAAATACAAACACGTCACCGAAACCCAGGAAAGGACTAATGTCAATGCATCGACATCGATATTACGGATCCAGGTACTGACAACAACATAAAAGATGGGAAAGAAAAAATACAAAAATTTATTCAGCTTTAACAAAGGAACGATCTTCTGCCCGAATGAAATCGATTTGAATTCTGATTCATCCTTTAACTCAAAGGTTATCATCTCAAGCTCGGTATTCATGTTCTGTGACTCGACCGGTACAGCACGAACCCCAGTTATGCGGTTCTCTAGATATTTTTGAAACTCCGCCGAACTTTTCTTAACGGTGACGAATTTGTCCAAAACTATTTCCTTCGCCAATAGAGTAAATCAGGTAATGGTCGTAGGAATTCAATCATACCCACTTCAGAAGGCTGAAGCTGCTCTTTCAACTTTTCCAGCAAATGAAAATACAATTGAATTTTTTGCGAATTAATAGCGTCGAACTCTTTAAGTAAAGCCTCAAACGTCGCTTCGCCGCCCAAATTCACTTTGAATTCACCTAAACTTTGGCTTTGTACCAGCCGCTCGATATCCGCTTTTGATTTTCCTTGGCATACAAAACTTCCAAAAGAATTTAAATATTTCGATTTTAAGTCACCAAGAATGGCTTTGTTTTCACCATTGCGAACATCATAATCCAAAAGATCATCACTGCGCTGGAACAATTGACCCAAAATAGAACCCAATTCTTCTACAAGGCCAATCACGTTACGATTGGGGTACTGGATAGCCACCAAAGGCGCCTTCAAACACCACTTAAACAGTGAGGCCGTTTTCAATTCATGAATGCGATTCAATTGCTCTAGCTGAATAAAAAAATCACCCACGACTGAATCTTGCAACCACTCGCCCTCTAACAAATCGGAAATCATTTCAGCCGTGTATTGAACCAATTCTATGTTGCCAAATTTGGACAAGTTCACCATCACTCGGGCCAACAAGTAATCCCCCGCAAGGACCGCATATTCCGGCGTGTACTTTGTCCATGCCGCCGGCTTACCACGACGCAAATGCGATCGATCCACCAAATCATCATGCAGCAAAGAAGCGTTGTGTATGAACTCGATCGTCTGAGCCAATAATTTCTGCGTTTCACTTGGGATCGACAAACTTTGCGATATCCATTTCACCAATTGCGAGCGAAACCCCTTGCCTCCGGAAAACAAATCGTCATAGAGACTGTTCAACTTAGGCAGATAGGCCGGAAAATCCTGAGAACTGTAAATTTTTAAATCGGGTGTCGTGAATATCAATCAAGCTCCTGAAGATCATCAAATACGTTAAAAGCGTTAGCATAGATTATGAGGCTTTACAATATGTGTGGATGTTGTATGGTATTTTAACCTATATGCTACAAAATCAAGTTTTCAGCCTCGAAGCGCATTTTCATTTTAATGACTGCGACCCTGCCGGGATCTTTTACTTCGGAAATGTACCCAATCTTTGTCATCGAACCTATGAAAATTGGCTCACCAGCTTAAAAAAAGACTGGGGGTTTTGGTTCAATAACTCGGAATGGATCATTCCCATAAAAAACTGCCAAGTCGATTACCAAAACCCAATGAAAGCGGGAGAACCGTATCTGATTCAAATGGTCGTTGGCCAAATGTCCCAATCCAGTTTTACTACCCAATACCGGGCGGTGTACCCCAAAACTCAGACACCCTATTTTAAAGCCGAAATCGTTCATGTCTTTGTGGATAAAAAGAGCTTTCAAAAAACAACCATTCCCATGTCTATTCGGTCACTCTTTGAACCCTACTTAAAAGCAGGTACCCATGAAAATCGATGAAAATTTAGTTAACGATGGTTTGCGTTTTCAGTGTCAAGGTTCGGGCAAATGCTGCACATCTCATGGCGAATACGGCTTTGTGTTTTTGACCTTGGAGGATCGCCGTCGCTTCGCCAAATACCTAGATATCTCGACACGTAAATTTACCTCTCAATACTGTGAGCAACGCAGCGGTGTTTGGCATTTAAAAGAAGATCCTAAAAATCCAGACTGTATGTTCTTAAAAAACAAAAAATGTTCTGTCTATGAAGCACGCCCCATTCAATGTCGAACATGGCCATTTTGGCCGGAAGTCTTGAATGCGAAAGCCTGGAAGAAGGACGTTGTTTCGTTCTGTCCTGGAATCGGCAAAGGGAAACTCTATTCTGCCGCCGAGATTAAATCGATCGCCCAACAACAACACGAATCTGAAGACGAGTTAATTAAGCATTTGTAAATCAAACGTCTACATCGATAGTCAGACGTTCAACCGAAAATTACGATCGCCAGTCTTGTCGCGAGCGTGCAGTTTAATTTAAACTAGCGTGGCCCCGAATGAGGGCTATTAGCTGGTGCAGCCAAAATAAACGACGAATTTTTAGAGAGGGCGTAGGCTGGCAACACCGGCTTGGAATAGCCACCCACAGACAAACCACCCACCTGCGGATGTTCGTAATCAACAAAGCGCCCTTCATCCACCAAGAAAACACCTTTGAAATGTTTACGACTAATTTGATAGGTATTGCCCGTCGTTCCCGCTCCAGCACCTAAACCAAACAATGTCGCCGAATAGCCTAAGCCTGTGGGATAACGATCCACTTCGAAACGTCCTTCATCTAGAACGTCCGAGTACACAAAGTTACGTTTAACTTGAACGTTTTTATCCAGACTGACACTGTCTTTTTGAGCATCCTTGATAGTCAGCACCCATTCCCAGACGGAGTTCTGATTCTTGTAAGCCTCATAGCGCGCCAACAAAGGATCGGCATAGGCCTCTAGCGCGTACACACGCAGCACATCAGTACCCAAATCCGCAAGATGGCGAATATAGGCCACGGCCTGGTTTTCAACTCGTGTCGCCCCCTGAGACATAGGATCGTCAATAAAGCTCACCAGAGGATTACGGAAATAGGTCAAAAAATTACCTTGATCAGAGGCCCACCCGTATGTGCCATGAATCACTTGCTCGTCCGCATTCGGTCCCAATTGGGCCGTCAACCAACCATAAGCCCCACGATACGCATTGACTTCGGCTTGAGGTAAGTACTTCGGGCCCAACCATTCTTTAGCCGATGTCCCCTTGGGCACGACAGAATAATCGCTTTTATACCATGCCGGGAACTTTCTGTTTTTGTCTTCGAAAAATTTTGTCCATTTAGCAATTTTAAAATGCCCCAGACGAGTCATGTAAACTTTAGGATCCAGCTGTTTATCTGTTTTTTGACCAACAATGGAATCCGTTTCAAAAAGCAATTCATGCGCACACAGAGTCGTTTGCTGGCAGCGTTTGTACACACGAGTCTTTTCCGTTGCTATATTTTGCACAATAAAAATTGGTGATGCCGTTTCTTGATTCCAAAAATTTTTATTCTGTGCCGGCGTTGGTTGCGGTTTGGACGCATTCGTTTTGGTTTTCAAATTTGAAGCTTTAGCGCCTGGAGCTGAAACGGCCGACGATCTGGCGGCCGGGGCTTTGGGTTTCGAAGATGGTTCTTTTTCTATGCCATCCACCGAGATTGTTTGAGCGAACGAACTCAGACCAAAAACCAACACTACAGATAAAATAATTTCTTTCATAGTCCTGACTTGTGACCGCATTTCAATAGGCAGGCAAAGAAATATTCAGAATTAAAAAAATTACAGGGAATCCGGAAGCCTTGGTCGAAAGAGCTGGCTAAAGAAAGACTTGCCCTCACTACAATTAACCGAATTAAATCCCTGCGTTATCACTAGAACTGGGTTTTCAAAGTACGATTGAGTTCATCCAAAGTGGGCTCTTGAGTCATCGACCCCTGAGCAAAGTCAGGACGACCTCCACCCTTGCCACCATACTTCTGCGCCAAGAATTTAACGACATCACCGGCCTTCACTTGATTGGCAAGATCTTTGGAAACTGAAACAATCACGGGAAACGAGTTCTGTTCTTTTCCGATCACAATCACGATGCCTTTTTGTAATTTATTTTTCAACTTGTCCGCAATATCGGCCAAAGCCTCGCGGTCATCAATCGGGAATATCTGCGCCACAAACGGAACACTTTTCTCTGTCGTCTGCGCGGCTGCAATCGTGCTTTCAATATCCACAGCTCCCGATTTCAGCTTACGAATTTGTTTCTCCAAATCTTTGATTTCATTTTTGCGTGCTTCAATCCACGTCGGCAGCTCGAATTGCGTGCTTTCCAGATAGGAATCCCATTTTTCAAATAACGACGCCGATGCCTTGGCCATTTGGCTTTCTTTTTGAATTTTGTTTAAATAATCAAGTGCATTTTTATTGGTCAAAGCCTCGATCCGTCGAACACCGCTGCTGACCCCGGTCTCTGAAACAATTTTGAATAATCGAATTTCGGCGGTGTTACTAACATGCGTTCCGCCGCACAATTCACATGAAAAATCGCCCATCTTCAAAACCCGCACATCATCGCCGTACTTCTCGCCAAACAATGCCAACGCACCAAACTCTAGCGCTTTTTTGTAATTCATTTGATGCGTCGAAACCACGTCTCCACGATAAATTTGATCGTTGACCATATCTTCAATTTTAGAAATTTCCTCTGGTGCCAAAGGGCGATTGAACGTGTAGTCAAATCGCAATTTTTGCGCATCAACCAAGGATCCCGCCTGCGTCACCGTCTCACCTAAAATTTTTCGTAATGCCGCATGCATCAAATGCGTTGCCGAATGATTCGAAGCCGTCAGCTTGCGCGCTTTTGTATCCACCGTCGCCTTCAATGCAACACCTGTCGACAGCGTGCCTTTTTCGACGAAAATTTCGTGCAGGAACATATCGCTAGATTTCGTTGTATTAACGACATTAATTTTTACGCCACTGGCTTCCAAAATACCTTGATCGCCTATTTGACCACCACTTTCGGCATAAAATGGCGTCAGATTCAAAATGACAAATCCCGAATCCCCCGTATTTAATTTATCCACCGCCCGATGGCCATTCGACAAAGCAATGACGTTCACATCATCCGACAAAGTCTCGTAACCTTTGAACACTGTTTTTGATCCTTTTTGTCCAATCTCGTTTGACCATTGGATCAAATGGGCCTGATCGGAATCTAAACTCTTACCTTTCCAACTGGCCTTGGATTTAGTTTTCGCTTCGTTCAAATAAGTATCGAATTCAGATTCATCCACTTCGATATTTTTTTCGTTTGCAATCAACCGAGTTAGATCCACCGGAAAACCATACGTATCATACATCTTAAATGTAATCTCACCCGGCATTTTTTTCAGATTCTTAGCTTTAAGGTTTCTAATTTCATTTTCTAAGATTTCGGCACCCGTATCAAGTGTCTGCAAAAACCGCGTCTCTTCATCTTTGACCGTTGATAAAATAAAATCTCGACGACTTTTCAGCTCTGGATAGACATCACCCATATGACCAACCAACGAGTCCACCATCGGCACCAACAAAGATTTATCTGATAATTTGCGACCATAGCGAATCGCCCGTCGCATGATCCGACGTAAGACATACCCACGGCCTTCATTTGCGGGCATCGCTCCGTCAGCGATCAAAAATCCCGAAGCCCGGCAATGATCAGCCAAAACCCGAAACGCTGCGGTTTGCTCGGCAAGCGACGCGTTCTTCATCAAGAGATCACGATTATTGACGTATTCTTTACCACTGACTTTCATGGCCGTTTGAATCATCGGTGCAAATAAATCAGTATCATAGTTATTCAATTGATTTTGCACGACGGAAACCACACGCTCTAAGCCCGCCCCCGTGTCCACCGACGGCTTCGGCAGAGGCTCCAGCTGCCCCGGAGCCTTTTCAAAAAATTGCATGAACACCAGATTCCAAATCTCGATGATGCGATCTTCCCCACTGGCGATACTTTTAAACGGATCTTTTTCTTTTCCGTACTGCTCGCCACGATCAAAGAAAATCTCGGAACATGGCCCACATGGCCCCGTGTCCCCCATTCTCCAAAAATTGTCTTTCTCCCCGAAACGAAAAATTCGCTCACGAGGAACACCTTCTTGCTTGTGCCAAATATCGGCCGCATCATCGTCGGTTTCAAAAACAGTGACGTACAATTTATTTTTATCCAGACCTAAATCTTTTGTTAAATATTCCCAAGCAAAATGAATCGCATCTTTTTTAAAATAATCACCGAAAGAAAAATTCCCTAACATTTCAAAAAACGTATGGTGCCGAGCCGTGAATCCCACGTTTTCTAGATCATTATGTTTTCCCCCCGCCCGAACACATTTCTGTGAGGTCACCGCACGAGAATAATTTCGTTTCTCCAGACCTAAAAATGTATTCTTGAATTGATTCATCCCCGCATTGGCGAATAACAAAGTCGGGTCGTCTTCGGGAATCAACGATGAACTGGCGATGGCCGCATGATTTTGTTTTTTAAAATAATCAATAAACGACTGTCTAACTTGATGACTTTTCACTGCTCACTCCCTTAAGTGCTTTGGCCACGGTGTCTGCGTGGAATCCTCTTGAGATTAGAAAACGACTCAGTTTTAATTTCAAGTTTGAATCCCATGTTTTATTAAGTATTTTCCGACGCAGCAATTTGATCGCCTTATCTAGCTCTTGATCTTCATCTGCCACCTGAGGAGGCAGACCTTTCTCTTTTAAATACGCATTAATGTAACGGATACCCTTACTTTTATTGTGCAAGGTACGAGCAACGGTGACAGACAGCTGATCACTGGGTTTCAGCCATTTGTTGTCTTTAGCCCATGTCACCGCTTGATCGATTTCCTCAACCGAATAACGAGGTTTCTTATTATCTTGGAAGTCTTTAAGACAGCGAAGTTTGGTTCTCAGCTCTTTTTCAGAGTGATCTCGCTTAGCAATCAGATCCATGATTTTATGCTTGATGCTCATGGATCACTTTTGCCGCAATTTTCATCAGGATTCAAGCTCGGAAACGGCTCCGAAAGAAGTCTTAATAGAATATCGAAAAATTAAGCGCCTGAATTTGAAAGCGCGTACCACCATCAATCACGATCACACGAACTTCCGGAGTATAAGCCACTTTATCCATAATAGGAATGCGTTTACCACCACCGACAAGAAATCCAAACTTGGACTCATTTTTCAATTTGTCGTTAACCACATTCAACATACCTAGCCCTACTTTACCATACAGAGACTCTTTCAAGTTGCTGTTGAAATTGTAAACACCGATACCCAACACTTGAAAGTAACTAGAACCGCCACCACCACTTTCATTGTAAAACTTAGCCTCCGCGCCCACTTGAATATTGCTTTTGATCACTTTCGTGACCGCCGCCTCCGCACCAATAATCGTCGTGGTTTCCGTGCCTCTTTTCATGCTCTCTAAACCACCACCCGTTAACATCGTCTGTAATTCATAATCAAAATCCGCATGGAATGTTTGTTGAACAGGTGCTGTCGTCGCCACCGCTGGTTTTGCGGGCGCAGACTTCCCTGTTTTTTTCTGTGCGAATACTTGGGAGCTAAATGCCAACGCTAACGACACAACGGTTACTGTACGAACAAAAAACTGAGTCATATTTTCTCCTGCTATTGAAACAATGCTTATCGACTAATAAGCATAATAACTTTGTAAACAAAACCGTCAATGTTTATTTAATTCTCTCTAGGCGTGCGTATTTCACGACAAATTTCTTAATGGTGTTGTCTGAAAAAAGCACGCTGACCTTAAACAGCTCGCCTGAACCTTCCGTATCAAAAATTGACCCGGCCCCAAATGTGGGGTGACGAACTTTCATTCCCTTTGAAAACGCCGGTGTCGATGAAGCAATCTCATCATCCGGGTGTGCCTGAACATCATAGTCCGAATCATCAAATGCACGTCGCTTAGTCTGAAAACTGCTGACCGGAGCCGCCGCGCGGGACGAACCGTAACGATCAAAAAAATTATTCATCACCGATGTTTTAAACTGCACTAAATCATTAGGAATTTCTTTTAAAAACCGTGAAGGTGGATGCGCCTGATCCTGCCCCCAAATTTTACGAGTCTTGGCATAAGATAACGTCAAACGCTGACGAGCCCGGGTCATACCGACATACGCCAATCGCCGTTCTTCTTCCATGTCATTATCCGCGTCGGATTCAAATCGCAAACTGGGAAACAAACCGTCTTCCATACCCACAATAAAAACATAGGGGAACTCAAGCCCCTTAGAAATATGCAGTGTCATTAATGTGACTGAATTCACCTCTTGCTTCAACTGATCTGCGTCCGAAGCCAAGGCCATTTCCTCGAGAAATGTTTGCAATGTCCCCTCGTCACCACGCTCTTTTAAAAACTGCATGATGGCATTATCAAGCTCTTCCAAGTTGTCGATACGCGCTTCTGATTCCGTCGTATTTTCCGCTTTCAGTGCTTTGAGATATTCCGTTTTTTCTAAAACCAAGGGGTACAATTCGTCTAAACGATATGTCTGACTCAGGGTCTTCAGCTCCACAATCAAATCCAAAAACCGTCGAACCTTGCTGGTCGTTCCCGCATTGAACACCCTGTGCTCGACAGCCTTTTGAGCCGCCTGAAGAAACGTAATTTTGTCTTTATCCACGATTTCATCAATTTTTTCGACCGTCGTTTTACCAATCCCACGCGTTGGAACATTGATAATACGCTTAACGGCAATGTCATCTGCTGGATTCAAACACAATTTCAAATAACAGATGACATCCTTAATCTCCATCCGATCATAAAACCGAACGCCCCCCACGATGCGATAAGGAATCGTCGCCGTACGCAGCTGTTCTTCCAGAACCCGCGACTGCGAGTTCGTGCGATAAAATATGGCGTAATCATTGTACCCGCCAATACCTTCAGAAATCCAATTTTGAATGGTCTTAACAACATAGCGGGCTTCATCATACTCTGTACGCTCTTCACGAATGTCGATCAAATCCCCCGAATTGTTATTCGTAAACAAGGTTTTATCTTTTCGCTGAAGATTGTTTTTAATGACCGATGTGGCCGCCTGCACAATATTATTCGTGGAGCGATAATTTTCTTCTAGTTTGATGGTTTTAGCATCCGTAAAGTCTTTTTCGAAATCCAAGATATTTTGGATATCGGCTCCGCGCCAACTGTAAATCGACTGGTCTTCGTCACCCACAACGCACACATTACGATGAAAATGCCCCAATTGTTTTACCAAAAGATACTGAATATGATTTGTATCTTGATACTCATCCACCATGATGAATTTGAATTTCTTTTGGTACTCTAACAACAAATCAGGGTACATCGTAAACAGCTCGTGAGTTTTCAGCAACAGATCATCAAAATCCAATGCATTCGCCATTTTCAGGGCGGCTTCGTAGGCCGTGTAGACTTCCAAAGTTTTGGGATCCATGATCCCCCGACTTCCCTTTTTCAAACTTTCAGGAGTCAAGCCATTCATTTTAGCACTACTGATGCGTGCTTGAAATGTTTTGGGAGGATATATTTTATCGTTAATCCCCAGCGACTGAACCGCCTTTTTTACAGCCGATAGCTGGTCAGAACTGTCATAAATCGTGAAGTAAGGTTTATAATCCAGCAAAGTGATGTGCTGCTTAAGAATACGAACACAAAAACTGTGAAACGTTGAAATCCATAAATGACCATGAACCGGAATATCCAGCGAGGACAAAAGCTGAAAAATGCGGCTTTCCATTTCATGGGCCGCTTTGTTGGTGAACGTCATACACAGAATTTCATCCGGTGCGGCTAAGCCTTTGGCTACCAAATGCGCCATGCGATGGGTCAGCACTCGCGTTTTGCCCGAGCCGGCGCCGGCCAATATCAAGAGCGGACCTGTTTGATGCAATACGGCCTCTTTTTGCGGAGGATTTAATTTTTGGGTCAAGGTTTGTTCTGGCGTCATCGTGATGTTGATGTATTCTTAAACGATGGACTTTTCAATATTTTGATCCTGTAACATCTTGTTTAAATCAATATTTTCACTGACTCTGATCAACCTGTCCGTTGAGATCTGCCCGTTTTTAAAACATTTGTCACCACCTGTATCAAAATCAAATTCTGACAATTGTTTTCGTGACTTTATTTTTACAATGGGGATGAATACTTGGATAGCCAGTCAAGGTTATTTTTCACTCGGAGGGGATGGAATGAAAAGTTCTTTATTGTTGTTCTGGATTGCGATTGTTTTACCTTGGTCAGCGTTTTCACAACAAAAGGCCGTCAACATTACAACCTTTAATTTAAAATGGTTTGGTATCGGCGGTAACCCCAATGCCTCTCAAAAAGAATTCCGCATTCAAACCGTTAAAACTTTTATCAACACCTATCTAAACCAAACTCATTTGTTCGTTTTTGAAGAAGTGGTGGTTGTCGAGGATTTGATTCCGCTTCTACCCGCAGGTTGGCAATGCATCAGTTACAATCATGATCAACCTCTTCATCAAAAAGTCGTCTTATGTGGCTCTCCCGCCATCAAGCTGACAAAAGTAAGCTACGACGACAATTACACGATTGAAGAAGCTCAAGCCGGCAATCCAAATCTTCGCCCAGCTATGCGCGTAGACGTCTTAGAAGCACGTACAAATAAAAATCTGTTTACTTTAATTGGCGTTCATTTAAAAGCAATGCCCGAGCAAACGAATTTGCGGTTGCAACAAGCCGTGGCTATTTCTAAAGATCTAGCTCGACTGCCTCAAGGACGTCCCGTTGTATTAACGGGAGATTTTAATACCTTTTTGAAATCCGAAACAAAACTACCAGAAGACGATATGGATTTAGTTCTAAAAGCTTTAAACAGCGTCTCTAAAGGTTTTGTTCGCGTGCCACACCAGCCAAACACGTACACATTTCGCAACCCTGAATTCCGCAATCAGTTTGATCAATTTTATGTCCGCGGTACCATGAGAGTCGCTGCCATTCCCAATGTGTTTCCAGTATGCTCGGCTGCACAAAACGGTACAGGCTATATGAATTTTGAATTTTATTACAAAAATGTTTCAGACCACTGCCCCGTGACAATGCAAATCGTCGTTCAATAAGACGTAACTCCACTCCTTGCAAGTGGACCTAAAGCGAATGCCAAGTGATAGCACATGGCTCGGATAACGAACCGAAGTTGTGTGCTCGCACTGCCCCCACCCCACCAGAGCCTTGCAAAACACACTTTAAAAAGCGCGGCTATTATTAAAGATCCTGGTGTACCACTAAAATTAGTGAAAACTTAGAGCGACATATTTACTTATACATCGCTCTTAATAACGGCTATCAGATCGTTTAGAAAAACTAAATCGACCTAGATCGGTTGATAATGACATAGAGATCGATTGGTCAGGACACGGTTGGTTAAACACGATAAAGCTCGCTACGCTGACTAAGTGCTGACTTGATTTGTAGGGGTTTTAGAATCGAGTTATAGTTCCAAACTTATGATATGTGCAATTCCCATTTGAGTTGGGCAATGCAATGAATTGAAACGTCGATGTAAAGGGCTGAGCATCTATAGTTCCGGATACAGTTACGTTGTATTCGATCTCGTCGCTTGAGCATAGATTGCCATTGTATCCCTCAAGATAGATGATCTGAGCTCCATTCCATTGAGAAACTATATTTTGTTTTTCTGATTGTTCCATCGGTTTGGAAGATTTCAAAAATAGATGATTCATGACAGTTTCATTCAGTTGCCCTACACGACAGCCAACGTGAACAAGAAATTCTGGGCCAGAACAACCCGTGATTTGAATAGAACCATTCGTCGGCAGCAAACCAAATACGGCAGCGGTATCAGATCCGCCAAATTCGCGGATAACTCCAAACCCCTTCAGTTTTTCATCTGCATGCGCGGCAGACATTTGAAATAAGACCGACAATAAAAATAAAAACACCTTCATCCAAGCCTCCGATTGTTGAAGCTAATATTTATCATTACCAAAACTTTAATCAAGCTTTGACCAACAAAGAAGGTTTTATATTCAAATTAAATCCAGGTAACTTGAGCTCAAATATACAAAATAGGGAGCGAGCCTCTATCCTTAGAATCACTCACTAGGTGCCATTTCCCGTTTTTAAGATTTAAAAATAGCTGCCACGATTTCGTATGCAATCAACAGGACAATAATAATTTCCAGCAAATGGCTTTTACGCACGTTCATTTCGCCTTGAAGAAGATTACTGACCTGAGCCAGAATATTCATCTTACGCGTGACACTTTCTTGCCAATCTTTCACGCGAAATTGCACGATGGCGCCGCGGTATATTTTGGCCAGATAAAAATCCCCGACCACTTTTAACGAGTTTTCTAGGCGCTCGATAAACTCGATGAATTCGATATAACGAGAACTGGCGTCCTCGTACAGCCGATCATATTGCGACACCCATACCGAATGGCGCTTTTTCTGAATGTCATCATACAAGTTATTCAGCTTGCTATCCAATAGGTCATCGTAATAGCGCATTTCCATCAGATGGGCCGCCGCGAACTCCAGAATATCTGGTACATCCCGAGAACCTCCAGGCTCGATAACAATCGCCGAGTTCCAATCAATAATGGCCAGATCGTTTTCGCCGTACTGATAGATCGCTTCGCTGGAACTGGCTTTCATTTCTTTAGAAAGACGAACCTGGTTTTCCGCAAACATAAGCGCCGTGAAATCGACTTCGCGCTTGAAATCCTCGACCGAAAAATTATTTTCAAACTCTTCCAAGAAATAAACAATATAGTCTTCAAACCCATCCCATTCGCTGGTCTTTTTAAGTGCCGGCAAAATAGTTCTGGTGATTTCCCGACACTGTTGCTTAGCAAGACTGTCGATCTCTGAACCCTCTTCCAATCGCTGAGCAATATCGATCAGTTCTTTCCACGACGTACCCTGAGGTATGGTGATTTGATACACAATAGACGCGACACCAAAATCTCTGAGTTTAATCACCACATCGGCTTTGAACGTGCGATCTTGAACCTGAAAAACTTCCTCACCCAAACCAAATGTGACCGGCGGTTTTTTTAAATGAATCGCTCGATCAATGTACTTAGGTACTTTAAAACGATCAGGCCCGCGGTTATCTTGGAGTATGACTTCCACGTGCGGAATATTGATTTCTTCGGCAATATCGAACAACCGATAGATCAGAATCGTTCCCTTTTTGATTTTAATTTGGCTTGAGTCCATCAAACGATTGTAATGAACTGTTTAAAACCCAGTCAAATCCATAATTTTTACCAATCCACTGTCATTTCATGATTTTCAAACGAATACCAAGTTGGTTTTCGAATCCAAACCAGCTATAACCTGACCCCATGAGTGGGTTACGCACCTTCAGCGCTATTTTTCTTGCTTTCAATTTGGTGGGATGTGGCAAATCGTTTAAAAACGATGCCGATCTAGCGTCTGGTAACGTGAAAGTCCAAATTATTGCTCCCGGTTCTATTGTCGAAAATGCGACGTCGTCCCTGCCTTATTCTTTCGCGGATGTCGAATTACTTTCGATTTTTGATTTAGTTTCTATCTCGGGCCAATACGCGCGTTTTCATATCAAAGCCTCACGCAACGAAAATAATGTCATCGGCCCCAAACCCCGCGGACAATTTCTGCGTAACAAAGAAGGCGTCTTCATCCCCAAGAACTTTCTGACGTTGCAGGCAACCACTTTATACTTTCATTCACAAAACATGATGCTTTTAGAAAGGTCTTTAAAATTAGACTCCAAGCGCACCGCTCCTTTGAAAATCGTCCTAGAAACCCCTGTACTGAACACTAAGCAAAATGAGAACAACGCTTTTTATGATGGCGACCTAGATGCCATCATTTTTCTTAAGTATTCAGAAGGAAATTTGCCTTTATCTTTGAACGGTGGGGTTTTCGCCCACGAATACTTTCATTCAATTTTCGAACGTATTGTTTTAAAAACTCTTAAGACCAATGAATTATTTAAAATTCCGACGCCAATTAATAAAATCACCATGACAAAAACTTTGGCCGACGTCACAAAAATCAATCTGTCGTCAAAAGCAAGTGAACTGAGAACCCGCATGGTCTCTGGCCCCATCACCCTGAGCCAAGAAAACGTCAAGTGGTACTATGCCTTGTTACTGAAAGGCTTCAACGAAGGCTTAGCGGATTATTGGGGTTGGAACTATGTGAATGACGTCTCGTTTATCAGTCACTCTCTACCACAAACACGCACGTCACGAAAATTGGACCTCTCTTCACAGAAGCTGGACTCCCTGCAACTGCTTTCTGAAGCAGAAATGTTAAGTATCATTTACCAAGTCACCGACAGCACATCAGAAAAGTTGGAACTGATCAACGCGTTCTCGTATCTGCTGGGCTCACGTATCGCACTGTTTTTCAAGTCATACTCGGAAACAATTCAGCATGAACGCAGCCTTAGCACCGAGGAAACACATAAATTGGTGAATCAAACAATCCTTGATTTTATCCACAGTTTGGCAACGACGTTACCTCAGGTGACTCTAGCGGCCGATCATACTCAGCTCACCAGTCCGTACACCTTGATGTATCAGTTCTTCTCGGCAACAGAATTGAAAACCGCAAACGAGTGCCAATTCATGAAGAACTTTTTTGAAACTGACTCGCAAAAGAAAAATTCACTTTCTTGCATAGCCGACCAGAATAAAATCTTTAAGCTCACACCTACGGGTGCGCAATGAGATGGATTATCTTTTTAGTCCTGGCATTGACCTGGACGCGCGCCAGTTTAGCCATGCGCGTTTCGTTATTCATTTTATCGGGCGAAAACCGCTATACCGAAAATGAAAATCGCGAGCAGGTCAATCAATCCTTTCGTAATTTTTCTGGCGATACCATTGGCAATTTTAAAATTCATAAATTTTCTGGCGCGTTGACGTTTGAAAAATATCAATTTGGTTTGGAAACATTCGATTGGCAAACCTCGTCTGACGCACCCTTAATTGGTTTTTACGAAAATCGCCGTGAATTACACACCACTCATTTATTCAAGATGGGTGAACATAACGAATGGTTAAATTTCTTTTCTGGTTTTGGTATCGGTGCCTACGAAATTGACCTGACTAATCAATTCAACGGCGCCACCTCAAAAACCAAATCCGGACAAATCATGACCGCCTCAGGAATCGCATCAATACAAGCCATATATAAATATTTTCACGCAACAGCGGATTTAAAATTGCTGTTTGCCAAAGACTATCGCCCGCAACCCGTGCCCGTTCTGGGATTTAAAATCGGCTTTTCATTTTAGTGCAGGCCTCTTTATTTCTTAAATATTTCGTCTAAAATGCGACCGTCAACCTTGGGGCTTGGTATAATTCCCAGCAGCGCGGCCATAGTCGGATGAATATCGACGATGTAAGCCTTAGAATAAAATATCTGCTTTTTAAAGGCGGCACCTGCAAATAACAAAGGAACCATTTTGTCGTACGAGTATCCCGACACATGATCAGCCTTTCGACCTTTTTCGAATGGGAACGAAAAAGGTTTGGGCATCATGATTAGATCACCCCATTGATCTTCGACATAAGAGTTTTCGATTTGTTTCTTGATACGCGGACTCATCAAATCATTTTTTGAAAACAATTCCGGGACAATAACTTCCTCGGCCACATCCAATTCTTTCGCTATCGATTTTACGTTCTCTAGAAACTCACGACGGTTGATTTTCATTTTCGAGACCAAATCCCAATTCACATGATAATGCATCGATTCGATCGCTTTAAACCATTCGTTTTTAGAGGACGTATCGTAGACCTCATTTAGTTTTTTATAAATTTTCTGAACCACCTGGATTTCATCGATATATTCCGCTTTGATTTTGTTCTTTATCGAATAATCAGGACTTGGTGGAATTCCATGGTCACCCGTTAACACAATCAAAACATCTTTCTCTAGATTGAATTTCTTTTTCAAATTATTTAAAAACCCAGAAAGTTCGCGATCCTCATCAACAATCATCTTTTTCATTTCATCTGAATTCGGACCATACGTATGCCCAGCTTTGTCGTGGGCCGAAAAACTGATAAACAGAAAGTCCGTTGCTTTGCCCTGACCTAGCTTTTCTTTATTTAAAATCTGGTCGGCTAAATCCAATGTTCTTTGCGAACCCCAAATTTGTTTCAACAAGGATACATCCGGTACGCGGGGACTCACTTTACTATTCAGTTCATCCATCCACGGAGGCCGCGCATTTGGGTAGTATGTGCTGGATTGCCACGACCATTTTTTTTCATCAAACCAAAACGCCGCATCCGCGCGATGCCCACCCAACATGATTCCAGATCGATCTTTCAGCGCGATGGCATACACTTTACTGGGAAAATCGGCATTTTTGTACTCATCTGAAATGGTCGTCGTCTTTAATTTCCGAGGCGACATTCCAAACATATCGTCATCGACACAATACTCGCGTCTATTTTTAGAACGTGAATACCAATCATTGACCGCAATACCTGTATGAATCGGCCATGAACCCGTAGCAATAATAGCATGACCTGGACAGGTCATGCTGGACATAACGTCATATTCCGCAAACGGGAAATAAGATGAATTTTCAACAAGATAGTTAAAACCACCCAACTGACTTCCTGATTTGCTTGGCAAAAAACGAGGCTTGTTCACCGTTAACAAGTCAGCCCGCAATTGATCATAGACAAGATAGATAACCAATTTCGGCGCAGACGCGGCGTTTGCTTGGAACGTCACAAATATCAAGAAAAACAGCAAAGCTGCGTGCCGAGATGGTTTCACTTTGCTTAATTTTTAATTTTCTGAACCAATGCCGATTCTGTTTTATATTTCTCTAAGTATTTTGTTCTTTCTGTTTGAGCTTCTTCCGAAGTTCCATAAAGACCAATTGAAACCCGGTACCATTGTTTGTCGTTCACTTTTGCAGGAATGACGTTTGTTTGATAACCCTGCTCTTTCAGTTTTTGAGCCCGCTTCTCGGCCTCGTCCTGAGTGGCGTACGACGCCACTTGCACAGTGAACTTACCCAAGGCATATTGAGAAATATCTTTTGGCAAACTAGACGGCAAACGATTTTCCACCTTAGCCGGCGCTTTAGGCGCGGGAACTTTGCCCTCTAAAAATTCCTTAGCGGCTTCCAGTGGCGCATCTTCACGATGTTTTTGCGCTTTATGAACAGGGGCCGACGTCGTGTCCGCAGGTTCACGATGTTCTTTCTCACCGTGGGCCGACACCTTGGAATGCGCATCAGATTTTTCCACAGCGACTTTGGCGTGGGGATCTGCATGAGAACTCGCCTGAGAATCCGCGTGAGAACTGGGCTGATGTTCAGCCGAGTCATCGGCGATAAATTCTTCTTTTTTAAGTTTTTCGTCCGCTAAATTTTTGATTTCATCATCAGAAATCATTTGTTCTTTGCCATGGCCGCCATTGTTTTCGCTGGCCACCGACCGTTTAGCCTCGTGACCCGTCGCCGGTTCTAGCTGAGCCAATTTGTGTTGATTATCACTGTACTTTTTCCCGATGTATGTCCCTATCGAAAAGGACAACAATGAAATAAAAAACACCAGTACGAGTTTCACTGCGACGTCTGACTTTGCACCCATTTTACTCTTCCTTATCCTAAATAAATTTAAATAAATATTGACTAAACATTGCCTGAAAAGTGCCTAATATTTAAAAATTGCTGCTACAATCTTTCTTTAGGATATCGGCATACGACTATTTGGGTCAATGCGACCTAAGTAAAGTTGGGCACAGTACACTCAGATGTAACGGAGACCTAGACTGGAAAGCAACGATTTTTTCCGCCAAAATGGATACGGTCGCAGGCATTATTTCATAGACTAATTTTCATAGACTAATGCAGAGTTGGGCTCTAATATCGACTCGACTGACGTCAGCGAGGAAATATGGACTTTGATCAGATCTTGCACTCTTCAATAAAAGCATGCCGATTAGGACGTCAGGTTTTACTTGGATATTTTGGCGAACTTAAAAAAATAGAAGAGAAATATCACGCCGGCTTAGTCAGTGAAGCCGACAAAGAGTCCGAAAAAGTAATCAAGGGTTACTTGCTTGAAAAATTCCCTGGTACATTTTTTCTGGGCGAAGAAACTTATTTTGAGAATCAAGAAGATAAAGACGCCCGCCAAGGCAAGTGGATTTGCGACCCGCTGGACGGCACAACAAACTATATTCACCAATTTCCTATTTTTTGTATTAGCCTGGCTTTTGAATGGCAAAATCAAGTACACGTCGGTGTCATTGATGTTCCCATGTTGAACGAAACCTATACGGCTGTTCGTGGGAAAGGGGCCTATGTTAATGGTAAGCCGATCCATGTGAATAAAAATACCGACTTTAGTAAAAGCCTATTAGCGACCGGTTTTTTTCCGGATGATAAAATCGAACTTGCCGAACAATTGAAATTTTTTGGATCTATCGTCGGCGACTGTCGCGGAGTTCGCCGCGCTGGTGCCGCCGCCTATGATTTATGCCAAGTCGCCAGAGGCGTCTTTGACGGGTTTTGGGAAAAAAGTCTGAGCCCCTGGGACGTAGCCGCAGGCCAAGTTCTGGTCGAAGAAGCCGGCGGTGTCGTTCGCACATACAAAAACGAAGTTCACACGCCCTACAGTCGTTCACTCGTTTCAGGTAATCCCGTGATCGTAAACGAAATTCTTCATCGGTTTAACCAGGCTCCCTCGCGATAAAGGTTTCTTTTGGCGATTTTCTTTTTAATTTTTAGCTATGTTCTGTGGGGTCTGTTTCCCATCTACTGGAAACAACTTTTGCATATTCCACCCATCGAAGTTTTGTGTCATCGAATCCTATGGTCATTTCTTTTTTATGGACTGACTTTATTTTTTATGAATTTTTCTTCTCGCGAAAAGGTACAAAAAATTCGATCACATCTGAAACTTGATCCGAAATTATGGGGAAAATTATTTTTAAGCTCGCTGATGATTACCAGCAATTGGTTCCTATATATCTACGCTGTAAACACAGATCAAATTTTACAAGGAAGCCTTGCTTATTATATCTCTCCGCTTATTTCGGTCATCGTAGGTAATGTTTTTTTTCATGAGTTCATGCCACCCCGAGTACGCTGGGCCTTGGGTTTTTGTGGTCTGGGCGTTTTGCTGCTGATGTTTCTCCCCACCATCCTTCATCATCACCCCCCTCATCCGCCATGGCTGGCTTTAAGTTTGGCGTTCTCTTTTTTTGGTTATGGCTTTCTAAAAAAATCTATGCCGACTCCGGCCGTCGTTTCTTCTTTTGTGGAAGGACTGTTCTTCGTTCTGCCGTCGATTTATTATATTTTTTGGAGTCCCTATTCGTCTTTGCCAAACTACACCTCCCATGATTGGTTTTTATTTGTCTGTGGCGGCATTGTTACAGGATTGCCTTTGGTTTTTTTCTCGTACGCAGCACAAAGACTGCCATTTTCAACCATTGGTTTCTTCCAATATTTATCACCGACGCTGCAACTCATGACCGCCGTTTTCATTTACCACGAAGACTTTAGCCTTCCAAAGAAAGCCGCCTTTTCATTTATCTGGATTGGCGTCGGTCTCTATGTTTCATATTTACTGTCTCGACGAGCAAACATCTCAAAATAAAACACCTTAAAGCGCTGGTAAGGACAGCATAGGTTGGTAATAACAGTTGGTAATGACAAATGACATTTGGCAATGACAGCAATGACATAGCGTTGACTAAGACTGATATGTCGATACGACATAAGGACAGTTGATGTAAGTAAGGACAAACATGATGCTGATAAGGATAACTGTCTTAGATGAATCACTGCTTTGTAAAAAATATTTTATACTTACCCTGGCCTCTACCCAGATCGAAGTGTGAAAAACTTGATTTGAATTTTTAGAGGCAATAACGTTTCATATATGTATGAGCGTATTTTCAAAATTTTCAAACTTAGCCAATTTGACCAAAACCAATTTAGGCAATTTAACAAAAAAAGACACGTCCAAGATATTAACGACAGCATTTGAAAAACTATCACTATCCAGTGATTTGGTGTCCATCACCTCGATCGTTGCCGAAACCGCCCGACTCCTTTCAGGTGCCGATGGCACAACGTTCGTACTGCGAGACAAAGACCTGTGCTACTACGTCGATGAAAACTCGATTTCCCCTTTGTGGAAAGGACAACGTTTTCCGATGGCAAATTGTATCAGTGGCTGGAGTATGATCCATCAACAACCCGTGATGATTCCCGATATCTATGAAGACAATCGTATCCCCCACGATGCCTACCGACCAACGTTCGTTAAAAGTCTTTGCATGATTCCCATTCGTATCGAAAATCCATTGGGCGCCATCGGTAACTATTGGTCCCAAGGCTATATTCCCAGCGAAGACGAAGTGAAATCTTTGCAAGTGCTGGCCAACAGCACCGCAATCGCTTTAGAAAATTTAGAACTTCGCATGGTGCTTACAAACCAAAATGACTACAGTAAAGACTTGCAATCTAGAAATAATGAACTCGAAATTGCCCTCAATGCAATGGCACATGATCTGCGCACACCCGTCGCCGGCATGACCGGACTCGCCGAACTTTTACGAATTCGCTTGGGTGACCACATTGATCCCGAATCCAATGATTTTTTAAAAGCCATCATGGACACCGGCCGACAGACCGCAAATCAAATTGAACAAATGCTTTCATTGTATCGTGCAACCTCCGGAATTATTTCCAAACAAGAATTAGATCTTTCTAAAATTACCAATGAGTTGGTAAACGTACTACGCCCCGAGTATGCCAATCGCGCCGTGCAATTTAATATTGAACCCCATCTGATGGCCTATGCCGACGCGCCCCTGGTACGAATCGTCATGGGAAATCTGTTATCCAATGCACTTAAATATTCCTCTAAGAAACCTCTTTCGCAAATTGATGTGGGTCTTCATAAACACGACAACCAATACAATACATTTTATGTGCGGGACAACGGAGACGGCTTTGACCCCGGCAAAGCAAATAAATTATTTCAACCCATGAGTCGCCTGCATTCACAAACAGAATTTGCGGGAACAGGTCTTGGGCTGGCGTCGGTGGCCAAAATTGTCGAGGTTCATGGCGGACGTTGCCACGCCGAAGGCAAACCTTTCGAAGGGGCTACATTTTATTTCAGTCTCCCCAGAGTTTCTTCCTAAATCTGTAGTTTTCAGAGGGGGAGGGAGGGGAGGGCCTCTAGACAAAATCCTGTCTCGGGCCATCCAGGCCCTCGGGCAACCGCAGGGGAACGCGCATCCTGCGCCTGCGGAGCCGGATTTTGTCTAGAGGCCCTCCCCTCCCTCCCCCTCTGAAAATACTCGATTTGAAATTCATGCATTTTTTGGTTCAGTTGGCTTTGATGAATTTTTTGATTCATGCATTTTTGGTTCGGTTGGCTTTGATGAATTTTTGATTCGTGCATTTTTTGGCTCGGCTGGCTTTGATGAATTTTTGATTCGTGCATTTTTTGGCTCGGCTGGCTTTGATGAATTTTCTTTTAGTTATCTTTGATTTATTTGCGGAGTTCTGAAGAGTGTGTACGTTCTGTAATATTCTTTAGTTGTTTTAATAGGTTAGCATCCCTCACAAAGAGGTTTGTTTCCTTACTAACCTATCTAGCTAGCTTTATCCGAAAGAGCGACCCAAATTTTTCATCAAATCTTAAAAAGGAGTTATTTTCAATAAAAGATTTCGGGGCATTCGAGGGCCTCACTCAAAGGGAAGCTTTATTTAAACTTGAACGAGGGCATCCATGCCCTCTGCAGGCGGGATCAGCC
>JAEUWH010000116.1 GCA_016785955.1 Pseudobdellovibrionaceae bacterium
GAGATAATTTTAACAGCTTTAATTTTAAAGAAATAATTGATCATCTAACAAATTTTTGAAAAAAATTTATCCTTAGAATACCTATAACCATAGGTTGATTTTTAAACTAAATTTAACTTACTTTCAGAATCGGCCCGCGCCCAGCGCGGGTGGGAGTTAAATGGGCGTGTATTTTTAAACTCTCGATGATCGATTTTTCGAATAATAAAACCGTTGCTCCAGCATAAAAAGCGAATCAAATTGAAACAAGCGGGAATGGAGTCACATAAGCCATTAAAACCTCTGGACTTTTTAATACATGATGAAATATAATTCAATTATGTCGGTCGATAAAAACTTTGAATTTTTTAAACGAGAACTTCCGATCATTCTTAATACTCACCGAGGTCAATTTGTTTTGATTAAGGATGAGAAAATAGTAAGTTTTTATATTAGCGCCGAATCTGCATTGAAAGATGCCTATCAACGCTTCCAAGATAACGACTTTCTTATTCAGGAAGTAACGGATGAGGATCGAGTTAATTATATTAACTCAGCTTTTCTGCAAAGGTAGTCTGCTTAATGGCAATTTTCACCCAGATTAAATTCCAAGTTAGACATGTACCAGATCCGGCAAATCCTACTCAGGTTCAAAGTCACTTCACGATAGGGCCCCAAGGTTTGTTTGCCGGGGGGATTGTTATGGACATGGTAATTGCCGTAGATGCAGTCACCGCGCAAACCATGCAAAATGGTAATCAGATTATACCTTCTCCTATATCGGCAAAAGCATTAGTAGACACCGGTTGTACCGTTACTTCGATCGATCAATCTATAGCTCAACAGCTAGGGCTTGTAGTTAGAGGGATGACTACTACTCATACAGCGGCGGGCCCAACAAATAGCAGTCAATATTTTATCGCATTTTCATTTCCTGGAACAAATTTGCAGGGGCGAACATTTCATCAAGTGCAGTCTGTAAATTTAACTGGTCAACCATTTCAAGTATTAATTGGTAGAGACTTAATGGCTTCTTGGTCTATAAACTATAATGGCCCATCTGGCTACGTATCCATTTCAGACTGAAGCATTGATGGATTAAGAGGGTAACATAGCGATCAGGAGGCCTCAGTCACGCCCCAAATTGTATGTATTCCATTTACTACATGCGAATAACTGGATTACCTTACTGACCAGTTACGATCGCTTGGGTAGCTAGGAAATCGACACTTAAGAATTTAGTACAAATAAAAAATTTCATTCTTTGAAAAATAACCCTCGTGATTTATTGTCCTCATTCAACGAATGATAAAAGAGGTTTTAAATGAAAGCAATTTTGATATTATTTTTTGTATTTTTAAGTGATCTGGTGGCTAATGCAGCTGAGTCTTGTATTATAGATGCTAGAATTACCCAGATTTCAGGTAATGGCGCTTATGGATCAAATAAAGTTGATGTGGAAATTTTCTCAACCATCTGCCAAATTGATGCCGAAGCAAGTGTTAAAACAACGTATAAGAAAGAAGACCTTGGGACGGTTCCAATATTGACACTCATTAATAAATTGCAAAACGATGGATTCAAAATTGTTTCTTGCTCCCGCATCAATACCTTGATTCAAGGCCATTCTGATTCGGGTAGTACCTGCTACGCAGTCAAATAACCCTGGGTTTTTACCAAAACAAAATCATTTGGGCTCTATAAAGTGGAGGCCAAATATTGATACAGTAGCACCTTGTTCAGGAAGGCAAAGGAAACCCCATTTTTCTCAAAGATCATCTGTTCAAAGAGAGATTCCATTTGCCTAACTTAAAGGAACTATGATCCATTGTTCCTCTTTTGCTAAGTCAAACATTCTCAAAGTTTCTGGCGCTAGTATGCCAGCTACAAATTTCGATATTTCCATTTTAGTAACGACCCAGACTAAAATTATCTTGCTGATTTTATCAGTATTTCAATTTAATCCCATTCATATATTTGGTATTTAATTTTGTACGCAGAGGCAGCAAAATGCAGGTGAACGAAGACCTGTGTTGTGCGGTTTTTTGTAATCGTATTTTTTATTTCGTGACGTTTGCCGGTTGTTTCGGAGCGACCTGGGTTTTATGAAATGGTCTTACTTTCGAGTTTTTTATGTTTTTACTTTCGCATTCCGAGGCGCTCGTTATGTTATGAAATGACTGTCTAAAATAGAAATCTGAATCAATGGCGTACTTAACTTTTTGATTCGCTCTTTGTATGAAAAATCGTTTTTGCACTTTGCCTTTAGGATCATGAGGGCACGAGGCTGATGTCCTGGTGATTTCGTAGGGTGGTTTTTTAGCTTGATCTTTTTCGTATTGCTGCTGCTGCTGTTGTTCTTCTTCGGTGGTGACGTCGATCAGTTGGTCTTTATCTGTGAGCGGTTCCGAGGTGTCACTGAAGGCATGTTCCATAAATCTAATTTTTTCTCTGGTGAGATTAGATTCAGAGAAATTGACTTTCAATGGGTTGGTTTTTTTTGTGCCACCGTTAGAATTTGTAGTCTGTAAGAATACGCCGCCGTTACTGAATAGTTTTAAGTGGATATCATTGGCTCTATTGGCTTGGGCTCGTGACAGGTTATAGGGAGTGGATTTCCCAGAATTTTTATTTATGATCTCTAGGCCCTCAGGTGTGAGTTGTATCGCTAACTTGTATTTTAAGTTGATTCGAGCGCTGCAAAACATGCGTTTAGAATCCCAGACATATTCATAGCGGAAGTTGTTTTCGCAATAGACTTGGGCGTGGGAATACAATGGGAATAAAAACGCAAAGAAAATGATTAGTTTCAACTCGGCACCCTCAACATCGAATCGGTGTTTAGGAAAAAAAGTGAAGTCCAGGCTGGGTTGATTTTTTTCTTAAAAACAAGACTAATTGAAAGCGATGTAATCGCCGAGAAGATTCGCAATGAAAAACAACCGAGGTTTATCAATTTTAGAGGTCTTGTTGTCAATTGGCATTTCGTCCATGATTGCACTTGGTACGACCTATGCCGTTGTAACGTCTATGAATGGCATGTCTCATGTAAAAAATATGAATTTGGCTGAAGATAGTATTCAGCTTGTTTCAGGGATGCTCACGGATCCCAATTATTGTTCTTTGCATTTTAACGGACTAACAGTTCCAACTGTAATGGACAGTGTTATTCAGTCAGGTGTTGTCTTTAAGGATATGAACTCTCCGACCTCGTTAGGCACCACCGAAATTTTTAAAGAAGGACAAAAGTATCAAAGTGCTTTGGAAATATCCTCTATTAAGCTTTACGTCGAGACCAAAGTGGGAACAAATCGATTTATTGGAGCCGTCAGAGTTACATATAAAGGCGCAAGTGGGATGGTCAGTCACTTCTCTCGCTCGACGTCTCTATTTATCGATACGGATGCGGCTTCTAAAATTATTGGTTGTAGCCGTAATTTTGCAAGTTCCGGGCCCTCGATAGGCTTGTTTTCTAAAGATTGCACTGACTATGCAACCAAAGGATGGGGCTCCAAAGATCAATGTCTTCAAGATGGAAAGTGGCATTTGGTGTATTCTAATACCGCGGCAGGTGTAGCCAGCTTCGGTGTACTCAATGATTTAGTCACACACGTCGATGCCGGAGCCAGTGTCAAAGTTTCGCATCCTCCAGGTACTCTTGGAATGAGGGCCGTCGGAGAAACCTGTGCTGCTAATATCTATGTAATTTCAGATGGCATTTTTCTCTGTATTCCTTCGTATCGGTTTGGGGTGCCCAATTTGCCAGCCAAAACGGGAGAACCGCAAACAGGTCTTTACTATTCTGATGGTGTGATCGTTTTGATGAATAATAGTACGACCGAAGCTTTTAGATTTAATGCCCCCATGGATTGGTATATCAAGTACTAGTGGAAGAGTCATTGTGTCGTTTCCCTACCTATGACGTCACGAAAAGTCAAAGTTCCCAGTCCTCGGACTTGAGCGACTCATAAAAAAGGTGACCAGTCAGTTGGAACCCTTTCATTCCTTTGGGAATAACGGCATTTTCCATTCTAAAGTACAAAGGAATGGCCGGGATTTCATCGGTATATATCTTAAGAATGTCTTGCATTGCTTTTTTTCGTTTTTCGTAATCAAATTCAAAATCGTAGCCGGCGACTAGTTTATCTATTTTAGTATTGTTAAAGCCAGAGAAATTTTGTCCAGACCACGTGTTTTCTTTAGTGGGAATATTTTTGGATAGCAGCGTTGATTCTGGAGACTCTTCAGGGAAGCTGGACCAGGAATACAAAGCCATATCAAAATTTCTTTTAGGTAGTAATTCTGTAAATAAGACACGACCGGTCTCGAGTTTTATTTGAAGATCCACGCCGATAGATTTCCATTGGGATTGTAATATAGCTTGAATGGTTTCATTCACTTTGACTCCACCGGCCGCTACGAGTGTGAGGACTAGTTTTTCACCATTTTTATATCGAAAATTATCAGGTCCGATGCTCCATCCGGCTTTATCTAGCAATTTTTTCGCTTTTCGTTTGTCGGATTCATAAATGGCTATTTTGGATTTACTTTCGGTATAGAGGCTATCGATAGGTGAGGTCAAATGATAGGCGATATGAGCCTTTCCTTCGAAAATAGAATCCACAAGCTCTTTTTTATCTAGTCCATAAGAAAGAGCTTTACGGACTGATAAATCCTTTAAGATCGGATGTGACAAGTTTATATCAATATGGACATAGGTAACCCCGTCTTGGAATTTGACTTCATAGGGTAACTCCTCGGACGAAACTTTTTTTGCAAAGGAAAGAGCCTGATCCAATGACAATCCCATACGCGCAATTTTATCTATGTTTTTGGATCGTAAATTGGCTTCGAGAGTGCCTGAATGAGAGAGAACTCTGATGATTATTTTTTTTATCTTTGGTTTTTTTCCAAAGTAGTGTTCGTTGGGTGTGAAAATCAAATGGGAACCCAATTTAGCTTCAGACAGCACGTAGGGTCCATTCCAGAGTCCTTTTTTTGTAGGATCTTTTTGGTACCATGTGTTTCTGTCATAGTCCTCTTTGGTTTGACCATGTCGTTTTAATACGGACTCTTCCCAATGTGCGGGCAAAGGAGGAGGGGTGTTTAAAAAGAAATTCCATTTTGCCACTTTGTATTTAACGGTGCATTTGGTAGGGGATTTCTCGTCCCAATTGATGGCCTCAATGTCTTCGTAAGTCGATCGGTTGGGTATGGAAACATGGGTGTTCAGGCCCAGCTGCCAGCTGAAGTACAAGTCTTTACACGTCACCAGTGTGCCGTCACCCCACTTGAAACCATTGACAAACTCCCACTGGGCGACAAGTTTCTTAATTCCTTTTTCCACAACAGTTTTTGCTGATTTATCTGTGAAATTAGGAATTTTTTTAACAACAACAGGTTTAAACAGATTGTCACTGTCAAGAAAGACAAGGGGGCGATACGCAAAGAAAAGCATGTATTTAGCCGCCGAGGTTCCCGCAAGTGCGGGATTTAATGTGTCAAAATCCTGATTAATGCCAATTTTTAGTTCATCAATATGAGCGATGGATATTAGTGGGTTTAACAAAAATAGGCACACAGTGAAAATAGCATGTGAGATGTTTTTTAAAATTTTATTTCTCATAGATTTTTAATTTGATGAGTAGTGTTTACCTGTTTTTTCTATTTGTAAACACTATTCTCTCTGGCATGCTTAGACCGTGAACAAAAACAAAAATATGAGTATCGATATTTTTACAAAAAACTATCGCTCGCAGGTCAAGCAACTAGAACCGCATCTGTATCTTACTCACAGAACGCATCGCTACCTTCAAAATTTTTGTCACACGGAAACATTTGGTCCCAACTGGATGTTTGTTTTTGTGGATCTGCAAGATCAAAATGTTGAATTGATCTGTGCAGAGCAGAAAATTTCTTTATGTGGGCGGGTGGGTATTTTTATCCCGGAATTTAGTATTTTGAATTGGCGAATTCCTGAAGGCATATTTTTTTGGCAGTGCTTGAGTTCTTCGCTCACAGCAGGCTTTCCCAAAAAACTTCTTGTTTTTCCATGGGCAGAAAACGTGCTTCCTGAAAGTAGTCATCAGATTAAGGCATTTTTGGGGTCTTCGAGTCACCTTTATTGTGTGGACCCACAAATAGTAAAATCAGATATTGCGATGCAAGCGAAGCTCTATATCGATGGTCATTATAGGTCTGATTTGCGATTGCAAAACATGGCTGATGTGTTGGGCTATCATAGAATTCATCTATCCCGCGAGTTCAAAAAAACATTTGGCTTGCCTATGGTCGAGTACCGTCATCAATTGAGAATATACGAGGCCTTGAAACAGATGAATAGTGGGGCTACGTTGACAGAATCTATTTTTTTATCAGGCTATTCCAGTGTGAACCAGTTCAATTGTTATTTTAAAAAATATTTTTTAATAGTGCCATCCTATTTTAACTTTAATAAACCCAAAGTTAAAGACGGTGGCGTCAGTTTATAGAGCTTTCTTTAGAAAATAGGTTTAAAAGTTACAAAACCGAAAGTTTTCACTGGGGATTGTTGTTACCCTTTGACGATATGATAAAAATACTTGTTTTTGCGGAAGGTGTTTCATTGGCGCATCCCAGCCGAGTGAGCGAAATTTGTCGTCAACTTCAAGGCTCCGATTTTGAATTTCATATTGCCACGCCGGTAGGGTTTCACTGGATATTCAAGGATATGCCTAATGTGTACCTCTATGACCATTCTACTATTTCAAACGAGACGTTCAACCAGCGTCTTTTTCATGTTAAATTTCCCTATACTTGGGATGAACTGCAAATCTTTCAGCAAGCGGATGGCGAGCTGATAAAACAGATCAAGCCTGCCATGATCATCAGTGATTTTCGGTTGACGGCCTTTGTGGTTGCAAAAAAAATGGGAATTCCCTTTGTTAATCTTATTCATTTTCATTGGCATCCAAGCTTTAAAAGAGAACCACTGTTGCCTTATGTTAAAACGGTGTCGATATGGGGACGGCGTCTTAGTCACGTGGTCGCTCCTTTTGTTGCTCCATTGATTTTAAAACAGCAGACAAATTTTATTAATCACTTCATGGAAAAGCATAACTTTCCTGCAGTTAAAAGTATCTATGAGTTTTACAGTGCTGGTGACTACAAGATATTTCCCGACATGATGTCTTTGTTTGATAATCCCTCGCTGACCAGCAACGAGCATTTTGTGGGACCATTTCTGTGGAAAAATAAAGAAACTCCTTGGCCTTCGCATTGGCCAAGAACAACAACGGCTCGGAAAACAGTGTATGTCACGATGGGGAGTACAGGGAATCATCAGCTGGTTCCCAAACTGGTGAAAAATTTGAGTCCTGAAAAGTACCGTATTTTTATTTCTACATCGGGGCATAGATATCCCGATTTAGAAAACAGAGCGAATGTTTATCTTAGTGATTTTGTGCCCGCAGAATTGGTTCTAAGCATGGCGGATGTGCTGATTTGCAATGGTGGAACGTCAACGACGTATCAAGCTATTTCTTTAGGCGTGCCGTTTTTTGCATTTCCACTGAATATGGATCAATATTTGAATTGTCATCAATTGAAATATAAAAATGTGGCAGATTATGATCATTTTGATACTCTAGATTTTACCACTATGGATGCCCGCCTGGATCGCCTTATGGCGTCTGGCGAAATTAGAAATAATATTGATTTTCTAAAAAGGGAAATACGTGAAATCCAAGAACGTAACCCCCTGAAGGACGTTCTCAAGAGGGTAGGTGTTTAGTATCGCTCTATTCCGGGCGCCGCCAACAGAATACCTGGATAATATCTTAGTTGAAGGCGACTATTTTTTTGTGAAGACCATAACGACTCGCTCGTTAGGCTGAGAGCAAATCTCTGTATCGAAAAACTCAAGGTTTAAAGTGTTTTTTACGACCGAAATTGTGTAGTTTCGATTAGCTTCCACTTCAGAGTAGCTCTTGCCGAAATCATAGCGGTAGTAGGTAAGTAAGGCAGGTATAATGCCCTGCCAAGCACCCAGTGCTGTTTGAATGTTATTGCCACAGTTTCTAATTGCTTTGTAATCAATCCTCTTATCAACAAGCTGCCCGGATAGTGTGTAATACTGAACACCGTTTAGAGTTTGCGCTTTAACAAGCTGAATTCGATTTTTCGACCAAACATAGGCGGTGTTGGCGGATGTACCTTGTTGTGAATTCGCTGCCGAGATCTCAGGTTTGGGTAATAAACAGCTTCCGTGAGTAACAGCTTTTTCCACGTTCTTGGAGGGAACAAAGGTGCCGTCCTTTTGTCGTATCGATTCTTGATTAAAAGAAATTTCTACATCGGGCATAAATACAGAGTTGCTGGGAATCAAAGACGATACTCTTAGGCCGGTAACGGTACCGTTCTCAACAGTGCGACAATTGATCTGAGTGTTTTTCCAGGTTCCCACAAAAGTTGCTTGAAATGGATCAGAGGTCTGTGCATTTAATTGAGTTGTCAGCGATAAACCTAACACCAGACTTAGCGTCAGGTTAGAGGACAAAATAGAAACCATGTGAGAAAGCACTCGAGACGGCTTGTTTGAAAATATGCTTGGAAATATGCTTGGAAATATGCTTGGAAATGTTTTTGACAAGAACGTTCGATGTGTGATTTGGGCCATAAAAAGATACCGTTGCAAAGTTGTTGGGATTAATTTCCCATGGTTTCAACTGCAACCTCTTACAAAGTTAAAGTAATGCTATAAGTGTGCCTGGTTAATAGAAAATATAAAGTTAATAGAAGGCGATTGGAGTCTCAAAGTGAGA